>CAVTEC010000033.1:0-106909 GCA_963733475.1 uncultured Alphaproteobacteria bacterium
TGTCGCCGATCCTGGCCAATCTATTCCTGCACTATGCGTTCGATCTTTGGGTGATGCGGCATCTCCCCGGCGTCCGGTTTGCCCGGTACGCCGACGACGCCGTGCTTCACTGCAAGAGCCGACGACAGGCGGAATACGTGCTTGAGCGCATCCGAGAACGGTTCCAGGCCTGCAATCTCGAACTGCATCCGGGCAAGACACGGATCGTGTATTGCAAGGACATCAATCGGACCGAAGCGAATCCCGACATCCAGTTCACCTTTCTCGGCTACACGTTCCGACCCCGCAAGGCGGTGGACAAGTACGGCCGCGTCTATGTGAACTTCTCGCCGGCCGTCAGCCGTGACGCCCTCAAGGCGATGCGGCAGACGATCCGAGGATGGCGGGTCCAACTGAAGAACGACAAGAGCGTGGCCGATCTCTCGGCCATGCTTGGCCCGATCCTGAGGGGATGGCAGCAATATTACGGCCATTTCCACGGCTCGGCGCTCAAGTCGGTCTGGCGTCGCGTGAACCGGTCCCTGATCGGATGGCTGATGCGCAAGCATAAGAAGCTGGCGGGCCACAAAACGCGGGCCGCCGAAACGCTCAAACGGTTGGCGCAACGTCAGCCTCGCGCATTCGTCCATTGGTCAATGGGCTATCTGTCGTAGGATGGATGATGGGAGATCTGAAGTCTCCGGGCTCGCCCTCGGCGATCACATGAAAAAATGGGTCGGTAACTCGGCCCCCGCGCAAACCGGCGGTGTTTTGAAGTGGCCCCGGATTTTGGGACCAGTGGCTTGGTTGGAAGAAGTCTGCTCCGAATGAGACAGGACGGAGCGGAAGATGACGAAGACGAGACGGAAGATTGACGCGGCGCTGAAGGCGAAGATCGCGCTGGAGGCGCTGCGGGAGCAAGTGACGGTAACCGACCTGGCGCAGCGCCATCAGGTTCATCCGAACCAGATCTACGCGTGGAAGAAGCAGCTGTTGGACAACGCGGGGCGCGCGTTCGATTCGAGGGTCGGCGTGGACGCGGAAGCAGCGTCGGCGCGCGAGATTGAGAAGCTTCACGCCAAGATCGGCCAGCTGACGATCGAGAACGATTTTTTCGCCAAGAGGTTCGGCAAATGAGCGCGTCGGACCGTCGAGCCAAGCTCGATCGCGAGCATGCCGATTTATCCATGCGCCGACAATGCGCGATGCTCGGCGTGGCGCGCTCGGGCGTCTATCGCAAGCCGCGACCGGCCAACGACAACGACCTCGAGGCAAGGCGGCGCATCGACGCGCTGTTCACCGCGCGACCGTTCTTCGGGGCGCGACGGATCGCCCGCACGCTGAGCGAGGAGGGCTTTCCGATCGACCGCAAGCGCGTGCGCAGGCTGATGCGGTTGATGGGGATCGAGGCGCTCGGGCCGAAGCCGAGAACGACCAAGCCCGCTCCGGAACACAAGATTTATCCCTACCTGCTGCGCGATCTGGCGATCGAGCGGCCGAACCAGGTCTGGGCGGCCGACATCACCTATATCCCGATCGGCCGCGGCTTTCTCTTCCTGGTCGCCGTCATCGACTGGGCGAGCCGGGCGGTTCTCTCCTGGCGGCTGTCGAACACCATGGACGCCTCGTTCTGCGTGGCGGCGTTGGAGGAGGCGCTGGCCGGCTATGGCGAACCGGACATCTTCAACACCGACCAAGGCAGCCAGTTCACCAGCGCGGCTTTCACCGGCGTGCTGATCGAGGCTGGCGTGCGCATCTCGATGGACGGGCGCGGCCGTTGGATGGACAACGTGTTCATCGAACGCGTCTGGCGCTCGCTGAAATACGAGGACGTCTATCTGAAGGGCTACGCCGACGGGCGCGAGGCGAAAGCCGGCATCAGCGATTGGATCATTTTCTACAACGAGCGCCGCCTTCATCAGGCGCTTGGCTATCGCGTGCCGATGGCCGTCTGGCGCGAAGGCGCGCCGCCCAAGGCCTATGGACATGTGGACAACGCAAACGCGTTGACCACATGCCCACAGGCACATCAGAATCAGCAGCAGACAGAATCCTTGGCGGCTTGATAAAGGGCAACCAGCAGACGGACTTCCAACTTAGCCGCCGCCAAAAACGGTCCCGCTGCGCGGGGCCACTTCAGTTTCCCGCGCGCGGCAAACGTCGCGAACAAAGCGAAGGCCTGGTCGCCGCTGGCAGCGACGTTGGTCGCGCGCGGATTTTGCTTCCATCGACAGCCGCGGTTCGTTTCTCATGAATTTCGGCGGCGAATGGGTACTCGGTAGAACGGGTAAATCGCAGAACGCGAGGCGCGCGCGCTCATTAACGTCGGTCGGTGGCGAACTTTGGGGCGTCGATATTCTTCGCGGGGGAAATGTCCGTTCATCGCGCAACCGGCGCCTTCAGCGGAAGTCCGCTTCCCGCCCCTTCCCGCCCGTTCACCGGACCGATCTTGAAGGTGCCTTTGGGTCCGATATGGCCCGCTCGCCGAGCTGTCGGGGAACGGCCGCTATTTGCGCATTCCTGCCGTACCGGAGCCCGAATAGGAAGGTCGGCTAAGGGGTCGATTCCGGCTATCTCACGGCCAATCCGCTCAGGTACCCAAATGCTAGATTCTAACCACTAGCCCGACCACGAAGAGGCGTCATGATGCAGGCCCTAGCGGTTATTGTTGCCCTGTCGGGTTTGCCGGTTCCGAAGCACGGACAAATGTCCGTCTGGCCATCGCGAGTCGGGCGGCTATTGCGCCGCGCTCAACAAGAACGCGTCGCCAGCCGTCCCCAAGGCCGGGCAGTGCCCTTCGGGCTGGCGATAGTCCGGCGACTATTGCGCGCAGATCCGGTAACCACATCCCTCTACGCCGAGGCCCTGATTCCGGTCTAACCGCTAAGCCGCCACTGTCACCATGACAACGCTCGCCGACGTGACCCGCGCCGCCTTCGAGGCGCTCCGGCCCCCGCCGCGCCTGCCGCTCAGCGCGTGGATCGAGCGCCATCTCGTGCTGCCGGAAGGGACATCGGCGCTGCCCGGCAAGGTGCGGATGTGGCCGTATCAGCGCGGCATTGCCGACGCGATCGGCGATCCGGCGATCGAGCGGGTCACGCTGGTCAAGGCGGTGCGAGTCGGGTTCACCACGCTCTTAACCGGCGCGATCGGCGCCTTCGTCGCCAATGAGCCGTCGCCGATCCTCGCGCTGCTTCCAACCGAGGCCGACGCGAGGGACTATGTGGTTTCGGACATCGAACCGATTTTCGCCGCCACGCCGGCACTGCGCGGCGCGCTCAGCGATGACGTCGAGGAAGGCGAAAGGAACACGCTGCTACACCGCCGTTTCGCCGGCGGCTCGCTCAAGTGTATCGCCGCGCGGGCGCCGCGCAACCTTCGCCGCCACACCGCACGCGTGCTCATCATCGACGAGGCCGACGCGTGCGAGACCGGCGCGGAAGGCAACCCGCTTCGCCTCGCTGAGCGGCGCACGCTGAGCTTCGCCAACCGAAAAATTATCATAGGCTCGACGCCCTTGTTCGAAGATACGAGCCACGTCTTGCGGGCCTATGGCGAGAGCGATCAGCGGGTGTTCGAATGCCCTTGTCCCGAGTGCGGGGCGCTCACCGAGATCCAGTGGGCGCATATCGAGTGGGAGCCAGAAAACCCCGCGGGAACCGCGGCGCTTCGCTGCCCCGCCTGCAAGGCGCTGATCGAGGAGCGGCACAAGCCGGCGATGGTCGCAGCCGGCCGCTGGCGGGCGACGGCGCCGGAGGTGAAGGGACACGCGGGCTTTCGTTTGAACGCGCTGGTGAGCCTGCACGCGAACGCCTCGTGGTCGAAATTGGCGGTGGAATTCCTGCGCGCCAAGGACGATCCGAGCGAGCTGCAGACCTTTGTCAACACCATTTTGGCGCAAGGCTGGCGCGAGGCCGGGGCGGAGATCGAGGAGAGCGCGCTCATGAGCCGCGCGGAGCCGTTCGGGCTCGATCGCGTCCCGCCTGAGGTTTTGCTCGTCAGCGTTGGCGTCGACACGCAAGACGACAGGCTCGAATGCGTGATCTGCGGCTGGACGCGGGTGAGCGAGTGCCTCGTCCTCGGCCATGTCGTCTTTTGGGGCTCGTTCGAGGACGATACGACCTGGTTCGAGCTCGACGAGCTGCTCAAGACCCAGTGGACGCATCCGCACGGCGGCCGGCTCAAGGCCGACGCGTGCTGCATCGATGCGGGTGATGGGCAGCACTACGACCGCGTGCTCGCCTTCTGCCAGCCGCGCGCCAGCAAGCGAGTGATGGCGATCAAGGGCGCGTCAGGCACACGGCCGGCGATCGTGGCGAGCCGATCGAAGGTTAAAGGCGGGCGCTTGTGGATCGTCGGCGTCGACGGCGTCAAGAGCACGATCTTCGATCGCCTGCAGCGCGGCCGCATGATCCGCTTTTCGGACGCTTTGGAGCCGGTGTTTTTCGAGCAACTCAGCAGCGAGCGCCGCGTCGTGCGCTATCACAGAGGGCAACCCGTGCGACGGTACGAGCGCATCCCTGGCAAGCGGGCCGAAGCGCTTGACGCGCTCACCTACAGCTTTGCTGCTCGCCAAGCTTGCGTCGTTCAGCTCGACCAGCGGGCCGCCGAACTGGCGAGCCCGACGCCGCCGCCGCGTGCGCCGCAAGTGCACCGCTCACAGTGGATGTCAAGATAATCTGAACTGTAACACCTTTGTAGTAACCCTGTTTCTATAGCAATTGCTTCCGGAGACGCGGCCGACAGCCTCACGCTCTAGAGTTCACATTATGTGAACTTTGGCGTTGCTTCTGGACATCTTGACAAAACGGTTCCACGCTGCATAATGCAGCGTCATGCCCGTCGTCATCTTCAACCAGCAAGACCTCGCGAGCATCCTCGCCGCCCCCAGGGGCACGCTATCAAGCAATATCCAGCGCGGGCTTGTGCCGTCGCTGCTCGGCAGCCCGGGGCGGGTGGCGATGCACGCCTTCGACGCGATCGTGACGACCACCGCCGAACTGTTCGCCAAGAGCGGTGGGCTCGATCGCCCGATCGTCGCTCGCCTCATGTTCGATCATCTCGACCAGTTCCGACACTTGTTGACGTACCTGGACAACGGCGCGGAGAACCTCGTGGCCGTCATCGCGACGCGGCTGGACGGCAAGCATGCGTTTTTATGCGGCCCGCTTGAGCATCGTGACGGAGGAGCGATCGCGCGCATGCTCGCCGCGCGCCCGCAACCGGCCCGCGTCTGCTTCGTCTCGATCAATATGGCCGCCGCCCTCGTGCGCAAAAACGCTGACGCCGTCGGGATCGACATCGGCGACCGGTTCGGCCTGACCGCGGAAGAACTAGCGGAGCTTTACGTCACGCCCGCTCGGAGGTCCTGATGAGCGATCGCCCGCCCGAAGCGCTCAAGCTGCCGCCACGCGGCGTGTCGCGCGAAGCCTCCGCTTCCTACGTCGGCGTCTCGCCGCGCACCTTCGACAAATTGGTGGCCGACGGCCGCATGCCCCGCCCCGTGCGCATCAACGGTCGCGTCCTCTGGGACAGGATCGCGCTCGACCGGGTCTTCGCACGGCTCGCCGGCCAGGATGACGATGACGACGACGACCTGTGGAAGGACGGAGCGTGAAAGATCTGCGATACCTGCAACCGTTCATTGACCGCCACGGCAAGTGGCGCATCTATTCTCGCCGGCGCGGCTCAAAGTTGCGCTCGCTGCCCGTCCCGCCCGGCTATCAAGGCCCAGGCAAGCCGCTGCCGGACGACTGCCTCGCTTTCCTCGCCGCCTACCAGGCCGCTATGGCCGCCGCGTCGCGGCGGCCCGGAGAGAGCCGGGCGGCCCATGGCACGGTCGGCTGGCTGGTCGGCGAGTATTTCGCTTCGCTCGACTTCCTCGGGCGCGCGCCGAGCGCTCGGACCGAGCAGCGCCGGGTGCTCGAGGACTTCCGGGCGCGGCGCGGCGACCGGCCGGTGGCGGGCCTGGAGACGCATCATTTCGAGCAGCGCTTGGCGCAGATGATCGACACTCCGGCCAAGGCCAACACGTGGCTGGCGGCCATGCGCGATCTCATGGCCTACGCCGTCAAGCGCAAGGCGATCGCCGCCAACCCCGCGCTCGGCATCAAGCGGCGGCGGCCGAAAAACCCCGACGGCCATCACACGTGGTCGGAGGAGGAGGTCGCCGCCTTCCGCGCCGCTCATCCGGCCGGAGCCAAGGCCCGCCTGGCGCTGGAGCTGATGCTCGGCCTGGCGCTCAGGCGCTCCGACGTGATCCGCGTCGGCCCGCCGCATCTCAACGGCGGCGTCCTCAAGTACACGCAGCACAAGGGGCGCGTGGCGCATCCGATGTCGATCGAGACGCCGATGCCCGCCGGCCTCGTCGAACTCATCCGCCGACGCCCGGCACCGGCTTGAAAACTTGGCTGGTCAACGCGTGGGGAAGGCCGTTCAAGGAGGAAAATTTCACCGTGTGGTTCAGGCGGCAGGTCCAGGCGGCCGGGCTCGATCCGCGCTGCACGCCGCATGGCTGCGCAAGCGAGCGCTGACCGACCTCGCCGACCGCGACGCGACCCCGCATCAGATCATGGCGGTCAGCGGTCATCGCACCCTGAAGGAAGTGACCCGTTATACGGAAAAGACTGATCGCGCCCACAACGCCCGCGAGGCGATGCGCAAGCGGAACGAAACAGCGACGACGAAGACGTGAAAAGTGTCAAACCCGTCAGTTCGAAAGTGTCAAACCCAGAGCTAAGCAATTGATGTTATGCGAGCTTTTTCAGGCCGCTTCGCTTGCGAGCGAAGCGAAGCAATCCAGGGATCATAGAACACCCTTCGTTCTCCTGGATTGCGTCGTCGCTATCGCTCCTCGCAATGACGGGTCGTGAGCTTGCGTACCATTTCAGTGCAAGTCGCGCGTATAGACGAATTTCGGCATGTTCCAGCCGTAGCGGATTGCGAGCAGGCGCAGCGCCAAGCCCACCGCCATCGCGATCACCATCACCGGATCGTGCGGCAGACCAGCGCGAAGGCCGCCGACGTAAAGGGCGCCCGCGACGACGGAGACGCTGGCGTAGAGC
The DNA here is from genome assembly GCA_963733475.1 of uncultured Alphaproteobacteria bacterium. Classification (GTDB taxonomy): domain Bacteria; phylum Pseudomonadota; class Alphaproteobacteria; order Acetobacterales; family Acetobacteraceae; genus JAMXLO01. The sequence goes on from CAVTEC010000033.1 coordinate 7,044, forward strand.
TCGCTGCGAAACAGCAGCGGGATGTCGTTGCACAGCACGTCGCGCAACACGCCGCCGATGCAGCCGGTGATCATGCCCGACATGATGACGATGAGAAGCGGCAGATCGAGATCGAGCGCGACGTTGCAGCCGATCACCGTGAACAGCGCAAGACCGATCGCATCGAGGACGAGAAAGACGAGGCGCAGCCGATGCACGACGCACGCAATGGCGATCGTGAACAGCGCCGCGCCGGCGGTGACCAGGAGATAGTACGGGTGCGCCACCCAGGAGAGTGGATAATGCCCGAGCAGGATGTCGCGCATCGAGCCACCGCCGAGCGCCGTCACGCTGCCGAGCAGGCAGACGCCGACCCAGTCCATGCTGCGGCGCCCGGCGGCGAGCGCCGCCGTCATGGCCTCGACGACAATGGCGACAAGGTACAGAGCGTGAAGCAACATGATCTATGCGCTCCCGCGCGAGGGCGTGGCCGGACGGCTTCGGCTGAGCCGCCGCGCCGCCGCCTACGCCGCGAAAGCGATCGTCACGAGGCAAGGCTCAAGGGCGTGCGCGATTCGCCCGCAAGCCTCGATTCGATCGTGCGGACATACCAATCGATAAACTGGATGACGCCGCCCTCGTGAACCGTCGAATAGGGGCCGGGCTCATAGGCCGGGGAATGGATTCCGCGCGCGTTCTCCTCGACGATCCGGCGATCCTGGTTGTTGGTCTCCGTCCAGACGTGGGTGAGCTCCTCGAGGTCATAGTCGACGCCCTCGACCGCATCCTTGTGGACCAGCCATTTCGTCGTGACGGCCGTCTCGTTCGCGCTGATCGGCAGCACGCGGAAGGTGACGGCGTGGTCGATCAGCACATGGTTCCAGGTCGTCGGATAATGATAGAGCATGAGCGAGCCGATCCGCTCCGCCGAGACCTCATCCGACAGGTTTTTCGCACGGCGGGCTTGCCGGTCAGCGTATAGCTCTCAACATCGGGCAGAAGCGGCGTTCGCGTCGCCCGAAACTGGCCGGCGGGATCAATGCGGAAGCGGGCGGGTAGTCCGGCCGCCTCCAGGCGCGCCCAGTGCGCGAGCATCTCAGGGTCCTGCTCCGCGCTCTGGATTCCAGTCGCGGTCGGCGCTTCCGGGAAGGTCTTGCAGAGCTCCGGATGGTTGGCCGGGCAATGGTAGCACTCGCGATTGTTCTCCCAGACGAGCTTCCAATTGCCCCGCTCGACGATTGTCGTCTCATGCGCGACCTTCGCCTCGGCGAGGCGGTGCGGGGCAAAATAAGGCTCTATGACCTTCCGGAACGGAGCGAAATCGGGCGGCGTCTCGGCAAGGCAGACGAACAAATATCCAGCCACGCTCTCGCAAGCGACGGCTTTGAGACCATAGGCAGACTTGTCGAAACCCTCGGCGACCTGGCGCGCGAACAGGAGGCGCCCGTCGAGATCGTAGCTCCATTGGTGATAGGGGCAGACGAGCCGCACGGCCGCGCCCTTCTCGGCCGCGCAGACCCGGCTGCCGCGATGCCGGCAGGTGTTGTGGAAGGCGCGGATCGTCCCTTTGAAGTCGCGGACCAGGATGACTGGATAGTCGCCGATCTGGACGGTCATGAAGGAGCCGGGCTTGTCGAGTTCGCAGTCGTGCCCGACGAACAGCCAGTCCCTGTGCCAGATCATCTCCATATCGAGCCGGAAGTAGGCGGGGTCGATGTAGAAGGGCTGCGGCAGGGTGAAGCCTTCGCGACGGCTCTGGAGCCGTCCCAGCATGTCGTTGCGCGCGTCCATGGATGCCGTCCTCGACGGGGAACCTTGCGCGCCGGGGCGAATCCAAACGCCGGCGCGCTTGGACTTACCTTCGGGCAGAGCGCCGCGATCCGTCGAGAATAATCCCAAGCTTGGCGTATCTGATTTCTAGCGGCGGCCCGCGCTTGGACAGGGCGAGCCCCTCGCCTTCGCTTAGACTCGCGCGATCGTCGCCTCGGTTGACGGCGAATGCCTCAATGTCTGCAAGACGACGCAATAGCGCTCGGTGAGCTTGAGCAGGGTGTCGATCTGGTCCTGCGGCGCGTCGGTGTCGAGTTCGAACTTGAGCCGGATGTCGGTGAACCCGACCGGCGCCTGCTTGTTGACGCCGAGCGTACCGCGAAAGTCCAAGTCGCCCTCCGCCGCGACCTTGCCCGAGCGCAGCGCGATCCCAAGCGAGGTCGCGACGGCCTTCATCGTCACGCCTGCGCAGGCGACCAGCGCCTCGAGCAGCATGTCGCCGGAGCACAGCTCCGCGCCGCTTCCGCCGGTCGCCGGATGAAGCCCCGCGACCGCGAGCGCTCGTCCCGTGTCGACCTTGCAGGCAATGCCTTCGGAATCGAGCGCGCCATTGGCTTTGAGCGTGATGAGCCCCGCCTTCGCGTCGGCGCGGTAGCGTTCCTTGAGCGGCGCCTGGGCGGCGCGCAATTGGTCAGCGTCCATTTGGTTATCTCCTCTAAATCCGCTCCGGAAAAAATTGGACTTGTCATCGCGAGGAGGCCGAAGGCCGACGCGGCGATCCAGAAGGCCGTAGGGCGCCTTATGATCCCTGGATTGCTTCGTCGTTTCACTCCTCGCAGTGACGATTTTCTCGCTTCAACCAGCCTCGGGTTCCGACCAGTCGAACTTTAGCGGCGCTTCGCGGAACGCGAACCGGTCGAGGTGCGAGGCAATCACGCCCTTCATGCGCTCGACCGCCTCACCCTCCTCACCTTCGATCGTGACCTTGAGCGCCTCGGGGCGTGGTTCGAAGGTGGCGATCGCGGCCGGAAACTTGACCATCCCTCGCTGCTCCGAAAGATCGACTTCGAGCTTGTGGCCCCAATGCTTGCAAAGCTGCTGCATGTATTTGGCGGCGTTGACGGTGGGGACGCTGGCCGTTGCGATCGACATGCTGATGACGACTTTCGGTGTTCGGCGCCCGTTTGGCGCGGGCTCAATCCCGGGACTGGGGCCGCGCCGCAATCACTAGGGAAGCGGGCGGGCCGAAGACTTAGCGCAAAACCCGCGTCCAACTCAACGACGGCCCCCACGGATGGGGACGATGCAAGTCCGCTTGTCGCCGCCCGCCAGCCGCGATAACGCTTCAGTCGATGACCCGCATCGGCTTTTTCTCCGGCTCGTTCGATCCCATGACCAACGGGCACCTGGACGTGATCGAGCACGCAGCGGCGCTCTGCGACCGTCTGATCGTCGGCGTCGGCTCCAATCCCAACAAGGCCGCCCTGTTCACGGTCGAGGAGCGGCTCAAGCTGATCCGCGAGGCGGCGGCGCCGATCATGAAGACGGCGCGATGCGAACTCGACGTCGTCGAATTCACCGGCCTCGCCATCGAGGCGGCGCGTGAAGCGCGGGCGACGATCATTGTCCGAGGCCTGCGCGACGGAACGGATTTCGATTACGAGATGCAGATGGCGGGCATGAACGGCGCGATGGCGCCCGAACTGCGCACCGTCTTTCTGCCCGCCTCCTCGCCGGTCAGGCCGATCACCGCGACGCTCGTCCGGCAGATCGCCTCGATGGGCGGCGACGCCTCGCCCTTCGCGCCGCCCAATGTCGTCAAGGCGCTGAAGGGGAAGTTCGCGAGGACCTCCTGAACAGCCCCGCCCAGCGCCCTCATCCGTCCGCGCTGCGCGCGGCCACCTTCTCCCGGGGGAGAAGGGAGAACGCCTCGATCGCCGGAACCCCTTCTCCCTCTGGGAGAAGGTGGCCCGAAGGGCCGGATGAGGGTATTCCCCTACCCCTCGCCCCGCTCCTCGCGCAGCCGCGCCCAGTACTCGAGCCGCTTCTTGATCTCGCGCTCGAAGCCGCGCTCGACCGGCTCGTAGAGCGTGTGGCGGCCGACCTTCTCCGGCCAGTAGTTCTGGCCGTGAACGCGTCAGGCGCGTCGTGATCGTATTGATAAGCTGCGCCATAGCCTTCGCGCTTCATGAGCTGCGTCGGAGCGTTGAGAATGGTCTTCGGCGGCGCGGGCGAGCCATGCTCTTTTGCGAGCGCCTGAGCGGCGCCGAACGCCGTGTAGACCGCGTTCGATTTGGGCGCGGTCGCGACATAGACCACGGCTTCAGCGATCGCGAGTTCCCCCTCAGGAGTGCCGAGAAAATCGTAGGCGTCCTTGGCCGCGTTGGCGACGACGAGCGCCTGCGGATCGGCAAGCCCAATATCCTCGGACGCCATGCGCACGACGCGCCTCGCAATGAACAGAGGGTCCTCGCCGGCGTCGAACATGCGCGCGAGATAATAGAGCGCCGCGTCCGGATCGGAGCCGCGCACGCATTTGTGCAAGGCGGAGATCAGATTGTAATGGCCGTCCTGCGCTTTGTCGTAGATCGGCGCGCGCCGCTGCACGACTTCGACGAGCCGCGCCGCATCGAGCGTCTCGCCGGCCGCGCGGCGCGCCAGACTTCTTCCGCCAGGGTCAGGACGGCGCGGCCGTCTCCGTCCGCCATGCCGATGAGCGCCTCCCGTGCTTCGGCGTCAAGCGGCAACGGCTTGGCCATCACGCGTTCGGCGCGCTCGAGCAGCGCTTCGAGCGCCTCCGAGCCGAGAGGACGAAAGACGAGCACACGCGCCCGCGACAACAAAGCCGCATTGAGTTCGAACGACGGATTTTCTGTCGTTGCGCCGATGAGCGTGATCGATCCGTTCTCCATCACCGGCAGGAAGAATCCTGCTGGGCGCGGTTGAAGCGATGGATCTCGTCGACGAACAGGAGCGTGCCCTGCCCTTGCGCGCGGCGCGCGCGGGCGGCCTCGAAGATCTTCTTCAATTCCGCGACGCCCGTATGGATCGCCGAGACCTGCACGAATGCGTCGTCGCGGCTGGCGCCGATGAGCCGCGCGACCGTCGTCTTGCCGCTGCCCGGCGGCCCCCAGAAGATCATCGAGCCGAGCGACGGCGCCGCGAGCAGGCGCGTCAGCGCTCCGTTGGGCCCCGTCAGGTGCTCCTGGCCCGAAACTTCGGCAAGCGTCACCGGCCGCAGCCGTTCGGCGAGCGGCGCCGGCGGCGGCTCAGGCTTCGGGTCGAGGCCGTCGAGAAGGCTCATGGCCCCTTGTCCCGCGCCGACGACCTACTGTCCAGCCAGGCGAGCTCCCGCTTGTCGCGTTGCTTGCGGGTGGCCCATTGTTCGCCACCTCTTCAACCCTATGAGCCCTCCATGAGTTCCTTCGCCCTGCCATACGCCCCGTCCGAGACGGTCGGCTTTATTCCGCAAAGGCTCGAGCGGATCACCGCAATCATGGCTCGTCAGGTCGAGGAGAAGAAGGCGCCGGGCGTCTCCATGCTGATCGCCCGACACGGCAAGATCGCCTACCGCCAATCGGTCGGCGCCTTGCGCCCCGGCGGACCGCCGATGAGCGACGACGCGATCTTCCGCATCTATTCGATGACCAAGCCGATCGTTTCCGTCGCGGCGATGATGCTGGTCGAGGAGGGACGGCTCCTCATCACCGATCCAGTGTCGAAATACGTGCCTGCTTTTGCGAACGCCCAAGTTGGCGTCGTCACCGGCGACAAGCTCGAGCTCGCGCCGCTTAAGCGGCCGATCACTGTCCAGGACCTCATGCGGCACACGTCGGGGATGACCTATGGCTTTACCGGCGCGTCGGCTGTCCAGAAGCTGGTCAAGGCGGCCAAGGTCGTGGATACGAACCGGACGTTGGCCGAAAACGTTGAGGCGATGGCGGCGCTTCCGCTCATGCATCAGCCCGGCGAGGTCTGGGAGTACGGTCTCTCCACTGACGTGCTGGGGCGCGTGATCGAGGTCGTCGAGGGCGCTTCGCTCGGCGAGATCCTGCATCAGCGCCTGTTCGGTCCCCTCCACATGGTCGACACCGCCTTCTACACGCCGGAGTCGAAACTCAGCCGACGCGCCGATCCCTTCTCGTTCGATTTCATGATAGCGGCCGGGGCCGACACGCGCGCTTCAACGGCGCCGCCGAAATTCGAGTCCGGCGGCGGCGGGCTTATGTCGACGCTCGCCGATTATACGCGCTTCGCCGCCATGCTGAGCTTCGGCGGCACGATCGAGGCCACGCGCATACTCGGTCCTCGGACCCTCGCCTTCATGACGAGCGATCACCTCGAGCGAGGGTGAGGAAGGATCACTATCTGCTGTGGCCCGGCCACGGCTTCGGCCTCGGCTTCGCGGTGCGCACCGATCCCGGCAAGGCGCCGACGGCGGGCAGCGTCGGCGAGTTCTTCTGGGGCGGCATGATGGGCACGGCGTTCTGGGTGTCGCCGCGCAACTCCCTGTTCGCCGTGCTCATGGTTCAGACCCCGGAGAACCGCGAATATTTCCGCGTGCTGTTCCGGAACCTGGTCAGCGCCGCGATCGCGTGACCGCCGTTCGCTCACCAAACGCCGTATTCGCCGCCGACGCCCACGGCTCGGCCGGCGCCTTCGGCTCGCCCTTCTGGATGAGCTCGATCGAGATGTTGTCGGGCGTGCGAATGAAGGCCATGTGGCCGTCGCGCGGCGGGCGGTTGATGGTCACGCCGCCCTTCTGAAGCTTGGCGCAGATCGCATAGATGTCGTCGACGCGCATAGGCGAGATGGCCGAAATTGCGTCCGCCTTTGTATTCCTCGGGGTCCCAATTGTAGGTGAGTTCGACCAGTCGGCGTCCGGCTCGCCTTCGCCTGCTCGGCGTCATCGGGCGCGGCGAGAAACACCAGCGTGTAGCGGCCCTTCTCGTTTTCGATGCGCCGCGTCTCGACAAAGCCCATGAGCTCGAAAAATGCGATTGTCGCCTTGAGGTCCGTCACACGGATCATCGTATGCAAATATTCCATGGGCTCCTCGTTGGGTTTGCTTCGTTAATGGCTTCAGAGCATAACGCCTTCGGCCTCAAGGGGAACCCCCCGGACACATGGACAACTCGCTTTGGCGACAAAGCCGCGCCATTCGGCCGAAAATCACTCGACCTGAAGCAGCGCGCGGCGGCAGCCTCGATCGTCGCGAGCACAATCCTGGCCGTGCTCAAGCTCTCGGCGGGCGCGGCGTCCGGCTCGCTCGCGCTTCTATCGGAAGGCGCGCATAACACGATCGATATCGGTGCGAGCGCGCTGACCTTCTATGCTGTACGCGAGGCCGACAAGCCCGCCGACGCCGATCATCCGTTCGGCCACGCCAAGATCGAGGCGGTGGCGGCGTTGGCCGAGACCGGTTTCCTCGCCGCGCTTTCGATCGGCGTCGGGATCCAAGCCGTCGCGCGCATCCGCGGCGGCGATGCTCAAGTCGACGTCGGCGCGTTCGCCATCGGCGCGATCGTCTTTTCGATCGTCGTTGACATCGTGCGCTGGCGGACGCTGACCCATGTTGCGCGCGTAACATCGAGCCATGCGCTTGCCGCAGATGCGCTACACTATTCGAGCGATCTCGTTTCGTCCGTTCTCGTCCTCATAGGCCTCGTCGCCACCCGCGCGGGAGTTCCCCATGCCGATGCGCTGGCGGCGATCGGCGTCGCCGGCTTCATCGCCGTCGCGGGTTATCGCCTGGGCCGGACGACAATCGACGCGCTCGTCGACCGCGCGCCCGAAGGGCTGACCGACGCGATCCGCAGCCTAGTCATGCACGACACGAGCGTCGCGGCGATCGAGGCGATCCGGTTGAGGCCAAGCGGGCCAAGATCGTGGGCGACGTCATTGTCTCGGTGTCGCGCACCCTGCCGCTCGAGCGCGTCGCCGGCGATCAAGGCCGATCTGCAATCCCGGATCGCGCGAAAATGGCCGGAAGCCGAACTGACCATCACCGCCAATCCGCTCGCGCTCGACGACGAGACGATCCTCGAGCGGGTGCTGGTGATCGCCGCGCGCCGCGGCCTGCCGGTGCACCATGTCACCATCCAGGACATTGAAGGCCGCAAGACCGTCGCCCTCGATCTCGAGGTCGACGGCGCGATGACTCTCGGCGACGCCCATCGGCTCGCCTCCGAGCTGGAAGACGCGATCGCCGGGAGATCGGCGACGACGTCGAGGTCGAGACCCATATCGAGCCGGCTGAGCCGGAGGCAAGCGGACAATTGGCCGAGCCGGGCCTAGCGCACCGCATCGAAGCCTCGCTCGCCGCCGCAGCCGCCGAGCAAGGGCGCGTGCGCGACATCCATGATGTGCGGGTGCGCGAGACCTCCGGCGGCGTGTTCGTCCTCTTCCATTGCCGCGCCGATCCGTCGACGCCGGTCGAGACTGTCCACGACGCCGTCGATTCGCTCGAACGCTCGGTGCGGGAGTCTTTTCCCGAAGCGCGCCGGGTCGTAGGCCATGCGGAGCCGGGGGACCTAGGCGGCGCAGACGCCAAACTCAACTTCGTCGGCTCACGGTGCTTCGATGCGGACGCTCATGCTGGTCTCGGCGCGAAGGCAAATCCAATGCTTCGAGTGACAGCGCTGTTATGGGTCTTCATCGCAATCCACGGCGCCGCCTGGCGGCGGAAGACGACAAGCAAGATACGGTCGAGGTCCACGGCAAGTCGCTCACGCTCAGTTGTGCAGAGTGGAAGCGCAATCAGGACGGGTCGTGGACTAACACCAGCCCGCTGCTCGTCGGGACAGACACGGTGACCAACGTGACCTTGCGCGGCGCGAAGGAAACCAATGTCCTGGAGACGAAGTGCGCCGAGGGGTCGCGTCCTGCCGCCACCCCGGTGCACAGCGACGATACTATGAAACACGGAAGGCATCGGCGTCATTCCGCAGAGCCTACCGACGGAACGTAGTCCACGCGCTCGCGGGCCTCAGGGCTCGCGCGCCGGCGCCGCCACGATCTCCTCCAGTCTCGACAGGAAGAGTTGGAGGATCGGCGACCTGTTCGCCTTGTCGTAGCCAACGACGAGATCGATTGTCGGCACTTTGCCGCGCAGCGGGCGGCTGGTCACCGCCGGGGGAAGAAAATTGAGCGCATAGGCCGGCAACAGCATCACCCCGCCAGTCGAGGCGACCATCGACACCGCGTGGGCAAGATGGTCGACTTCGTGCGCGGGTTTGATGTCGAGCCCGGATCGCTCGAGGTAGCCCGCGATCAGAGAGCGCAAGGTGCGCCGTGTTGGACGTCGTTATGAACGTCTCGCCGACCATTGCCCGCAAATCTATGGCCTTTCGTGAGGCCAGCCGATGATCCCTCGGCAACACGACGACGAGCGGCTCGGTCACCACGCGCCGATAGGCCAGATTTTCCGCGAGCCGCTCTGGGCGCATGAATGCGGCGTCGAGCCTGCCCCGCATCAGCTCAGCAGCCAAGTCCGGCGAGTACTGGCTGGCGATGGTGAGTTTCATGTCGGGCAGTTGGTCGTGGAGAATACGCATCGCTCTTGGCAGCCAATCGATCTCCATGCCCGTCAGGAAGCCAAGCGCGAACGCCGGCTTGAGCGGCTCGGCGGCCCGGCGCGCCGCTTCGACCGCCGCCTCGGCGTGGCTGAGCGCAAGCCGCGCGTGATCGAGAAAGGCGTGGCCCGCGGCTGTGAGTTCCACGCCGCGCACGCTGCGCCTCATCAACAGGACGCCGATCTCATCTTCGAGGTCGCGCATTTGGCGGCTGAGCGAAGGTTGCGCCGTGTGCAGCCGCTTCTGGGCCGCGACCGTCAAGCTCCCTTCGTCGGCGACAGCGACGAAATAGCGAAGATGTCTGAGCTCCATCGGCAGGTCCCATGTCTTCGTGGTATGACGAAAGGCCTACAGAGTTCTTTTCTTCGGCGCCAGCGCGTGTCGAGGAAAGCCTTAGTCTGGCGCCCAGCGTCTTCGTTCATACTCGTGAGACAGCGTGACGCAATTCTCAATTCGCCCAGTTCCTTGATGAATTGGAGACTTTGCGACTCCCATGCACCCCGCATTTCCACTGCAACGGGTACAATGACGTGACTTGAAGTTAGAATGGCATATTTTTGTCACTTGAGATTTGCTGCTGAAGTAGCGGCGGCACCAGCTGTAACTGAGGTATCGTGAAGATGAGATGGTGCTAGAGTGTCTGGCACTGTTGCATCCCATGCCAGACACTTTCCATTCTGCCAAGGAATGAGAGTCGCCGCACGAAGCCACGCGACAAGGACGCTGTCCTTGAAACCACCGAGGCAGTGATCACGCCGGACTCGCGGCTCATCAGCCGCACCCGCGGAACCTGCACCTGCGGCAGACATATGAGGTAAACCTTCTGGCCCTCAGCCGCAGTGACAACAGACGATAACGCGCCTGCACCATAGCCGGTTCGAGCCAGGCATACTATCTCTTGCAAGGCCGCCAAAGCCAACTCGCGCGCGCGGAAAACGAGTTGCACTTGCTTCCGCTGGCTGAACGCAGTCTGGGCATCGGCGCCCGCGATGGCGCTACCTGCCGCTGCTTGTCCTGGCGGTCGCAATGCTTGTCATCGGCATTGGCCTCGTTCAGGTCGAAGTCGGTTCTTCGTGGCTGGACGCTGATTGTGTTCTCGCGCCAGATCACGCCGCGCGAGGCTTACGATGCGATCGATTGGCCAATCATTGTCATGCTCGGCTGCCTGATCCCAGTAGGTGAGGCGTTGCAGAGCACGGGCGCAGCCGAACTTCTAGCCGACGCCCTGACCGCTGTGGCAACATATTTGCCGCCCTACGGCGTCGTCGGCCTGCTCTTGGTCGTGTCGATGCTGGTGACTCCCATGCTGCATCGCGCGGCTGCAACTGGTGATGGGTCCCATCGCAGCGGTGGTCGCTAAGAATCTTGGCTTGGCTCCGGATGCCTTCCTTATGGCTGTGGCGTTCGGTGCTGCATCCGACTTCCTGACACCCATCGGACACCAGAACAGCACGTTGGCTACGGGGCCAGGCGGTTACCGGTTCAGCGATTACTGGCGGTTGGGTTTGCCACTGTCGATCATGGTTGCAATATTCGGCACGGCGCTGATCGTATGGGTATGGCCGTTGAACTGACGGCGTGGCGGGAACCAACCAGCCACGCCATCAACCATCGCTCAGAACGATCCGAGGAAATCGCGCTTGCCAAGTTCCACACCGCGATGGCGCAGAACGTTGTAGGCCGTCGTGGCATGGAAAAAGAAGTTCGGCGCCCGAAGTGCAGCAGATACGCCCGGCCCTTGAATGACACTGCCGCTGACCCGCGGTCCAGGCGTGGTCCTTGTCTTCGGTGCCGTCAATCTGCGCCGGCGTGAAGCTCTTCGCGTAATCCAGCGGCTTCGGCAGCCGCGCCTTCACCTCGGAGCCGCGTAGCGTCAGTCGCAGGGAAATCCGGGAGCGCGCCGCTGGCCGGGGAAAGGAATGTTGCGGCCAAAGTCACTGGCTTGGCGGAACTGCCGTGCCAACGTGAACATGTCGGGGAACAGCCGATCGCTCAACAGCGCCGCAACTCCCTCGTATTTCTTGTCGGCGCACCCCTCGGCTGCCTTGTCAACCATCGCCCAAAACTGCCAAGGATCTGCACGCACACAGGCACGGAAGCCTGGAACATCGACAACGCCATGAGAAATCTTTTTCCGTAAAGACGCAGCGAACTAAAGTGATGCGCTTGATCTGAATCAATGACCGGAACCCCTTCCGTGGCAATGCTGCTTTAGCGGAGGCAACAGACGTTCATGGGCTATGTGTTTCAGTTCGGCCCAGACGTCAGGGCCGAACTGAAACACATAGCCCATGAACGTCTGTTGCCTCCGCTAAAGCAGCATTGCCACGGAAGGGGTTCCGGTCATTGATTTAGATCAAGCGCGTGGCTAGCGTGCGTCCGTCTAATCGGAGGAGGACTCTCATGGCGTTGTCGATGTTCCAGGCTTCCGTGCCTGTGTGCGTGCAGATCCTTGGCAGCTTGTCGGCGATCGTTGACAAGGCGGCCGCGCATTGCGCCGACAAGAAATACGAGGAGTTGGCGCTGTTGAGCGATCGGCTGTTCCCCGACATGTTCACGTTGGCACGGCAGTTCCGCCAAGCCAGTGACTTTGGCCGCAACATTCCTGGGCGTCTGGCTGGCGGCACGCTCCCGGATTTCCCTGCGACTGACGCTACGTCGTTCTCCGAGGTGAAGGCGCGGCTGGAAAAGTCGCTGGATTACGCGAAGAGCTTCACGCCGGCGCAGATTGACGGCACCGAAGACAAGGACATCACCTGGACCGCGGGTCAGCGGCAGATGTCATTCAAGGGCCGGGCGTATCTGCTGCACTTCGGGCTGCCGAACTTCTTTTTCCATGCCACGACGGCCTACAACGTTCTGCGCCATCGCGGTGTGGAACTTGGCAAGCGCGATTTCCTCGGATCGTTCTGAGCGATGGTTGATGGCGTGGCTGGTTGGTTCCCGCCACGCCGTCAGTTCAACGGCCATACCCATACGATCAGCGCCGTGCCGAATATTGCAACCATGATCGACAGTGGCAAACCCAACCGCCAGTAATCGCTGAACCGGTAACCGCCTGGCCCCATAACCAACGTGCTGTTCTGGTGTCCGATGGGTGTCAGGAAGTCGGATGCAGCACCGAACGCCACAGCCATAAGGAAGGCATCCGGAGCCAAGCCAAGATTCTTAGCGACCACCGCTGCGATGGGACCCATCACCAATACCGCAGCCGCGTGATGCAGCATGGGAGTCACCAGCATCGACACGACCAAGAGCAGGCCGACGACGCCGTAGGGCGGCAAATATGTTGCCACAACAGTCAGGCCGTCGGCTAGAAGTTTGGCTGCGCCCGTGCTCTGCAACGCCTCACCTACTGGGATCAGGCAGCCGAGCATGACAATGATTGGCCAATCGATCGCATCGTAAGCCTCGCGCGGCGTGATCTGGCGCGACAACACAATCAGCGTCGCAGCCACGAAGAAGCCGACTTCGACCTGAACGAGGCCAATGCCGATGACAAGCATTGCGATCGCCAGGACAAGCAGCGGCAGGTAGCGCCATCGCGGGCGGCCGATGCCCAGACTGCGTTCAGCCAGCGGAAGCAAGTGCAACTCGTTTTCCGCGCGCGCGAGTTGGCTTTGGCGGCCTTGCAAGACGATAATATCGCCTGGCTCGAACCGGCTATGGTGCAGGCGCGTTATCGTCTGTTGTCCGCTGCGGCTGAGGGCCAGAAGGTTTACCTCATATGTCTGCCGCAGGTGCAGGTTCCGCGGGGTGCGGCTGATGAGCCGCGAGTCCGGCGTGATCACTGCCTCGGTGGTTTCAAGGACAGCGTCCTTGTCGCGTGGCTTCAGTGCGGCGATTTCTTCGGCGCCCAGCAGCTTTAGTTTGGCTTGGTCCACGACTGGCTGGAGTGCGGTTGGATCGCCTTGCAGGACCAGGATGTCGTTCGCATACAGCGTCCAATTTGGGCGTGGGACATAGCGGTGCGACTGCTCGCGAATAATTCCCGCCACCGTCACCTCGCCTTCCCCCAGTGCTTCAAGCTCGGCGACCGTCTTGTCGACCAATGGGGATTCCTCGGGTAACAGGGCTTCGCTGGTGTAGTCCTAATTGGCGAAGCGCTTTTCCGGCGACTGCTGGCCGCGACGGTTCGCGGGTAGTAGCCGCCAGCCGAAAGCGAGGAAGACGATGGCCGGACAGGCCAGTGGCAAACCAACCGGCGTGAAGTCGAACAGGTGATATGGATGTCCGAGGGTTTCCTGACGGACCTGGGAAATCAGGATGTTGGGCGAAGTGCCGATTTGCGTGATGGTGCCGCCGATCAGGGAACCGAAGGCGAGCGGCATCAGGTAGCGCGATACGGGGCGGTTGCGCCGCTCGGCGGCCTGTATAGCTACAGGCATGAACACGCCCAACGCGCCGACGTTTTTGACGAAGGCCGACATGAATGTGACGGCGGCAGTGAGCGCACCGACCTGTAGCGTCGTCGAGTTGAGCATCCGGAGCAGGCGGCGCATGGCATTGTCGATCACGCCGGAAATTGCCACGGCACGGCTGATCACCAGCACCGAGGCAATGATGATGATCACGGCACTGGGGAAACCAGAGAACGCCTTGTTTGCAGGCACGACACCGAGCAGCACTGCTGCGGACAGCGCGATGGCCGCGACGAGATCATACCGTAATCGGTCCGATATGAACAGTGCGACCATGCCAGCGATGATGCCCAGCGCATCGATTTGATGCAGGGGCAAGCAGAGGGTTTCCTGGCGGGTTCCCGTCATGCATGGGGTCATTACGTTGCGGTTGCAACTGACCGGCCGGTCAGATGTCGGCGAGGCGGTGGAGGTTGACAGATAGTGATGGGTCTGGCTGGGCGCTCAACCTCAGAGGCGCCCTCGTTTATGAGACGCGATTATCCACTAGCTCGGTTACCACCGCCGGATCGGCAAGCGTCGACGTATCGCCAAGACTGTCGGTCTCGTTCGCAGCGATCTTGCGCAGGATGCGACGCATGATCTTGCCGCTTCGTGTCTTCGGCAGTGCCGGCGCCCACTGGATCGCGTCGGGTGAGGCAATTGGACCGATCTCCTTGCGCACCCACGCCACCAGTTCCTTGCGCAGTGCCTCGGTTGGTTCCTCACCGAGTTTCAGCGTGACATAAGCGTAGATCCCCTGCCCTTTTAGCTCGTGCGGGAAGCCGACGACTGCGGCTTCGGCGACCTTGGGGTGCGCCACGAGAGCGCTTTCCACCTCCGCCGTGCCGAGGCGATGTCCCGACACATTGATCACGTCATCGACGCGCCCAGTGATCCAATAATAACCGTCAGGATCGCGCCGCGCTCCGTCGCCCGTGAAGTACAAGCCCTTGAACGTGGAGAAATAGGTCTGCACGAAGCGGTCGTGATCGCCGAAGACGGTTCGCATCTGTCCGGGCCATGAATCCGCCAAGCATAGATTGCCCTCGCATGGACCATGTAGCTCATGCCCTTCGCCATCGACAATGATCGGCTTTACGCCGGGCAGGGGACGCGTTGCGGAGCCTGGCTTCGTTGGTGTTGCTCCGGGCAAGGGTGAAATCAGGATGCCGCCGGTTTCCGTCTGCCACCAGGTATCGACGATCGGGCAGCGGTGTTCGCCGACCACGCGATCATACCAAAGCCATGCTTCCGGATTGATCGGCTCGCCCACGCTGCCCAGGATGCGCAGCGACTTTCGCGAGGTCGTGCGCACCGGGCCTTCGCCGTCGCGCATCAGCGCGCGGATTGCCGTTGGGGCAGTGTAGAAGATGTTGACCTTGTGCTTGTCCACAACCTGCCAAAAGCGCGAGCTGTCCGGATAGTTAGGAATTCCTTCGAACATCACGGTGGTCGCACCGTTCGCCAGAGGGCCGTAGACGATGTAGGTGTGGCCGGTCACCCAACCAACGTCAGCAGTGCACCAGTAGATGTCACCCGGATGGTAATCGAATACATTTTCATGGGTGAAGCTGGCCCACACCATGTAGCCACCCGTCGTGTGCAGCACACCCTTCGGCTTGCCCGTGCTGCCGGACGTGTAGAGGATGAACAGTGGATCCTCGGCATTCACCTCCAGCGGCGGGCAATCGGGTGACGCGGCTGCGCACAATGCGGCATAGTCGTGGTCGCGCTGGCTGGTCATAGCAACGTTACCGCCAGTCACCTTCACAACGATGACGTTCTTCACGCCAGGACATGATTTCAGCGCCTCGTCGGCGTTCGCCTTCAGCGGCACCTTGCGTCCGCCGCGGCGACCTTCATCAGCGGTGATCAGCAGCGCCGAATCGCAGTCCTGGATGCGATTCGCCAGGCTGTCGGGCGAGAATCCGCCGAACACGACGGAATGGATCGCGCCGATACGCGCGCAGGCCAGCATCGCCACCGCGGCCTCCGGCACCATCGGTAGATAGATCGTGACGCGATCACCTTTCTGCGCGCCGAGGTTTTTCATCACGTTTGCCAGCCGGCACACCTGCTCGTGCAGTTCACGGTACGTCACGTGCTTTGACACCGCCGGATCGTCGCTCTCCCAGATGATCGCGGTCTGGTCGCCACGGGTGGCGAGATGACGGTCAAGGCATGATGTGGACGCGTTCAGCGTTCCATCCTCGAACCACTTGATCAAGACGTTGCCGGCGAAGCTGGTGTCCTTGATCTTCGTTGGCGCTCTCATCCACGCGATGCGGCGCGACTGCTCGGCCCAGAAGCCGTCCGGGTCACGCGCCGCACGCTCGAACATGTCCTGATAGCGCGGGCCGGTGATGTGCGCCTTCGCGGCGATCTCGGGCCTTACCGGGAACACCTGGCCGTCGTTGGCATGGACATCTGGCATTGGCGCGTTCCTTCCCTTCTTAAAGTCCGGCATCCTCGGGGACGAAGATGATGCCGTCCTTGATCTCGATCATCACGGACTCAAGTCGCTCGCCGAAGCAGGGGCCGCGCAGGCACTCGCCGTCGGCGATGCGGAACTCGGCGCCGTGGGTGGCGCAGACGATACGGCTGCCATCGGCCGAGAGGAAGCGGTGGGCAACCCATTCCAGCGGCGTGCCGATATGCGGGCATTCGTTCACATAAACAAAAATCGCGCTGCCCTGGCGCACGGCGAACAGCCCGGTCAAACCGCCCGGCGGTGGCGGGAAGCCTTTCGCCGCGCCGTCCGCAATATCGTCCGCCCTGCAGAGCGCGCGCAGTTGCCTTGGGATCAGCTTTTCCATCCGCCCATCCGGCAAATCCGGTCCCAATGCGGTTTCGATACAGGCGACACTGACAGCCGCGATAGCTTCACCAAAGGCAGATCAGCCAAATTGCGGTCCGCCTTGATCGCCACCAGAGTCACGGGCTTCGGCATCCGCGCCACCGCCTTCATATCGACGCACACCCAGTCGCCTGCCTCGGCGGTCGGATCGGGATACGCCTCGCGCACCACCTCGACCACGCCCACAATGTCCTTGCCCTGATTCGAGTGATAAAAGAACGCCCGGTCGCCATGCTTCATCGCCTTCAGGTTCAGCTTTGCCGTGTGGTTGCGCACGCCTGTCCACGGCTCGACGCCGTTCGCCACCTGCTGGTCCCAGGAAAACGCATCAGGCTCGGACTTCACAAGCCAGTATTGCATCGCCGCCGTCTCGCCTCCCGTGACCACCCATCGGCCACAGTAGAAGGCGCTCCGGCAGCGAAACGCAATGTCGCCGTGCTAGGCAGCGTGCTGGTCTCGCAGATCGACCTGAGCGGTCGCGCTCTGCATAACCTCGATCACGGAATGGCGGAGCTTATCGACCGCCTGATCCAGCGCCACCACGTTGTCTCGCAGATCGACCGCGAGGCTGCCGGTACCCTTTGCCTCGATCGAGACCTCGCTGGTGCGGTTGGTCATCTCGCCAGCAGTGCCGGCAGTCTCGGCGATGCTCCGGGCGATCTCGGCGGTGGCCGCGTCCTGCTGCTTCACCGCCACGGCGATCGAGCCGGCGATCACGCTTATCTCGGCTATCGTCTCGTCGATGCGCGCCACGGCGGCCACAGAGATGCCTGTCGCCGCCTGCACCTGCTTGATGTGGCGCGCGATCTCCTCGGTCGAGCGCGCCGTCTGTGTAGCAAGCTGCTTCACCTCGCTCGCCACCACAGCGAACCCCTTGCCTGCCTCGCCGGCGCGCGCCGCTTCAATCGTCGCATTCAGTGCCAGCAGATTGGTGCGCGCGGCGATCTCGCCGATCATGTCGGCGACAGTACCGATGCGCTCGACCTCCTGGTTCAAGGCCACGATCGCGTCGCGGGTTTCCGTGCCCGCGGCCACAGCGCGCCCAGCGACGGCGGTGGATTGGGCGACTTGGCGCCCGATTTCGCGGATCGAGCTGGCGAGCTGTTCGGCTGCACTCGCCACTGTCTCGGCCAGGCTGCGCGCCTGGGTGGCCGCCGCCGCGGCATCCTGCGCCGAATTGCCGGTGCGGGTCGCCGACGCGCTCATAGCATCAGCGGTCGCAGCCATTCGCGACGTACGATCGCCGATTTGCCTCAAAGCGTCGCTGGTCGCCGCCTCCACCGTCTCCGCCATAGTCGCGAGCGCCGCTTGCTTCTCGATCGCGGCGGTGCGGCGCACAATTTCCTGCCGCTCCTCCGCCTGGCTCGCGCGCACCATGTGTTCCTTGAACACCAGGACCGCGCGCGCCATGTCGCCAAGCTCGTCGCGCTGGTCCCGCGCGCTGATCTTGGCATCCATGTCGCCGGCGGCGAGCTCGGTCATCGCCCTCGTCAGCGAGCGCACGGGGTTGCCGATAGCTCGCACCATGAGGGGCAGCAGGATCGACATCGCGACGGCGGAACCGGCGACGATGGAATAGCTGCGTTCCAGCATGGCATGTGAGCTGTCGCGCGCGATCTGCACCGTGGCCGCCTCGGCGTCGCGATGCGCCGCCGAAAGGGCCACGATGTCTCCCCGTAGTGTCGCGAACGTCGCGTCGGCGCGGCGGAAATAGCCCACCGCAATCGCCGGATCGCTGACCAGGTCGAGCGCTTCGCCGATTTGTTTGGCGTAGTCGCCGGAGCGTGCCGCGATTGCACGCAGCCGCGGCATATCCGCGTCCGTCTCGCCGCGCGCCGCCACCATCGAGTCGGTTTCCGCCCGGAGCATCTTGAGCTTGGCCGTCACATCCTTGTTCAGGCCGTCAATCGTCGCGTCCGGTACGCCGGCTTGCTGCCAGACCAGCGCGCGCATCGCGGTGGCCTCTATCGTATCAATCTCATCGAGCAGCCGCGCGCTCGCCACTGCGGCTGGCAAGGCGCGGTTGGCCACTTCCGCCAGTCCGTCCTCGGTCGCGGTGGCGCCCAGCCAGATCGCGGTAAGCACGGCACAACCGGCCACGAGGCACACCCCGGGACTGATCAGGACCTTGGCCCATAGCGGCAGGTCCCGGAACGAACGGATGCCTCGCATGACGATCAGCGCGTATAGACGCCGGCCAGGTAGATGTAGTCCCCCGCCCGCTCAACATAGTTCTGCTTCGGCAGGATCTTGCCGGTAACCGGATCCTTGAACATGAACGAGACCCAGCCAATGCCGGTGCCGGCGGCGATCTGCATCACCTCCTTGCCGTATTCCTTGCCGTTGACATCGACCGCGTCGTCATAGCTTTTGCCGATCAGCTTCGGGTTCTGGCCATGGACCACGCGGACGCCGTGCAGATCGACGACAATCAGATAGAGATCACGGTCGATATATTTGCCACTGTGGTCCATAAATTCCTTGCTCGCCGTATCCATGCCGGCCTCGGCGACACGCGCGATCGCCTGGTTGACCAGCGCCACCGCCTGCTCCTTGGTGGCGAACTCCTGTGCCGAGGCAGACCAGAACGTGAGGCACAGTGCCGCCGTCGCAACGATCAGTCTGAGATGTCTCATGGAGCAACCTCCCGATGGATTATGTGAGGGGCGCCCATATGAGCAGAGTTGGGTTAAGGGGCAGCTAACCGCGGCGTGCATGAACAACTGTTCAGGAACGTGCCAACCATGCGTAGCAAGGCCATCGCTATGTTGCACCAGCCGCCTTCAAACGGCGGAGCCCATGGGTTAGGTTGATCAGGTGGACGCCGGTACCGTTGTTGCCACGCCTTCCGGCAAGCGAAATCCGGGGCGTACTTTGCATCGTTTCGCCAATCCGGGGCGCTTTCTGCGCCTGTCCGGCGTCGTATTGCCGTGGCTGGCGATCCCGGGCCTGGCGCTCACCATCGTCGGCCTGACCTGGGGCTTGTTCTTCTCGCCGGCCGACTGGCAGCAGGGCGACGCTGTGCGCATCATGTACATCCATGTTCCGGCGGCGTGGCTTGCCTCGGCAGGCTACTTGGCGCTCGCGCTGTGTTCGTTCGCCTCGCTGGTCTGGCGGCATCCGCTGGCCGACCTGGCGGCGGCTGAGATTGGGCCCGTTGGTGCTGGTTTCACGGCGCTGTGCCTGGGCACTGGCAGCCTGTGGGGTAAGCCGATGTGGGGCGCCTGGTGGGTATGGGACGCCAGGCTGACCTCGGTGCTCGTGCTGTTCTTTCTGTATCTCGGCCATGTGGCGTTGGTCCGGGCGTTCGACGATCCACAGCGAGGCTATCGGTCCGGCGCCATCCTGGCGCTGATCGGGGTAGTAAACCTGCCGATCATCAAGTTCAGCGTCTATTGGTGGAACACGCTGCACCAGCCGGACACGATCACGCTGACCGGCGCCCCGTCGATGTATATCGGAATGCTGTGGCCGCTGCTGGTCTGCGCGCTGGGATACACGTTCGTGTTTGCCACGCTGGTTGTCGTTCGCACGCGCGCCGCGGTCATGGAAAGGCGGATCCGAACGCTGCTGATGGTGCGAGCCGAGGAGGTGCCAGCGTGACGCACCTGCCGTACATCGCTGCGTCGTATGCGTTGGGTGTGCTGATTCCGACTTGGTTCGGTGTGGCTGCTTTCCTGCGGATGAAAACCGCGCAGCGACGGCTGGCCGCGCTCGACCATCGTCGAAGCCGATGACCCGTAAGCGCCGCCGGCTGTGGATCGTGCTTGCCTGTGGGCTAGGCCTTGGGTCGGCCGCCGCGCTGGCGTTGTCGGCTTTTCGAGACAATCTGGTCTTCTTTCTGGCGCCGTCGGATATCGCGACGAAAGCGCCGGCGCTGGGTCGCGACTTCCGCCTTGGCGGGCTGGTCGAGCAGGGGAGTGTTCAGCGCATCACGGACGATGGACATCCAACCGCGCGGTTTCGCGTGACCGATGGGAAGGCCAGCGTCGAGGTCAGTTACGTGGGGATTCTGCCTGATCTGTTCCGCGAGGGCCAGGGGATCGTCGCGCTCGGCAAGCTGGAGCCGAACGGGACGTTCCGCGCGTCGGAGGTGCTGGCGAAGCACGACGAGACGTATATGCCGAAGGAAGTGGTCGATGCGTTGAAGAAGTCAGGCCACTGGAATCCGGCTGCTGGTCCCGCGCCTGCCGCGGCGACTTGGGACACCATGTCATTGAAGAAGGTCGGCGGATGACGGGCGCCGCTGACAGGGGCGGGTCATGATCCCGGAGCTCGGCCATTTTGCTCTTGCGCTCGCCGTAGTGATCGCTGGTGCCCAGGCTGTGCTGCCGCTGGTTGGCGCACAGGCACGTGACGCGCGGCTAATGCAGACCGCACCGGCGCTGGCAATCGGACAGATGATCTCGCTCGTGGCCGCGTACGGCTGTCTGATTTGGAGCGCCGTCGTTGACGATTTCTCTGTTGCGAACGTTGCGGAGAACTCCAACAGCCTCAAGCCGTTGATCTACAAGATCACCGGCACCTGGGGGAACCACGAAGGCTCCATCCTGCTGTGGTGCCTCATTCTCGCATTATGCGGCGGCGCGGTTGCCGCATTTGGCCGGGCGCTGCCATCCGGGTTGCGCGCGCGGGTAATCGGCGTGCTTGGTTTCACGTCCGCGGGGTTTTTGTTGTTCACTCTGACAACGTCGAACCCCCTCGATCGTATGTGGCCACCGCCGGTGGACGGCAGTGGCATGAACCCGCTGCTGCAGGATCCCGGCCTCGCGTTCCATCCACCGGTACTCTATGCAGGCTACGTCGGCTTTGCCATTCCATTCGCCTTTGCGGTCGCAGCTCTGATCGAGGGGCGCGTTGATGCCGCATGGGGCCGCTGGGTGAGGCCATGGACACTCGGCGCTTGGTGCCTGCTGACCGGCGGCATCGCGCTCGGCTCGTGGTGGTCGTACTATGAGCTTGGCTGGGGCGGGTACTGGTTCTGGGATCCGGTAGAAAACGCCTCGCTGCTGCCGTGGCTCTCAGGCACTGCGTTGCTGCATTCGGCGATCGTGGTGGAGAAGCGCGAGGCGCTGAAAATCTGGACCATCCTGCTGGCGATCGGCACGTTCTCGCTATCTCTGTGCGGCACGTTCCTGGTCCGCTCTGGCATTCTGAATTCGGTCCATAGCTTCGCCAACGATCCAACGCGCGGTGTGTTTATACTGCTGCTGTTGGCGATCGTGATTGGCGGCTCGTTGCTGTTGTTCGCATTGCGCGCACCGGTGATGGCGCCTACAGGCTTTTTCGCGCCGATCTCGCGCGAGGGCGCGCTGGTGCTGAACAACATCCTGCTGTGTTCGATCTGTGCCGTGGTGTTGACGGGCACCGTCTATCCGCTGTTTGCCGAGCTGTTCGGTGAGAAGCTAAGCGTGGGGCCGCCGTATTTTCAGGCCACGGTGTTTCCGCTTGCGATTCCCCTATTCGCTGCGATGTCGCTCGGTCCTGTTCTGCCGTGGAAACGCGCTGAGCTATGGCCGGCACTGCAAAAACTATGGTGGACCGCGTTGATCGCGCTGGTGATTGGCATAGCCGCCGAGCTTGGTTTCCGCGCTGGGTTGGCATCACTCGGGTTCGCTGCCGCGGCGTGGCTGATCTTCGGCGCATTTGCCGAACTGATCGAACGCGTGCGGCTGTTCCGAGTTTCGTTCGCAACTGTACGCGCCCGTCTGGCGGCGCAACCGGTGGGAGTGTGGGGTTCAGCGGTGGCGCATGCCGGCATGGGCGTCACTGTTGCCGGTATCGCCGGCATGGCGCTTGCTGCCAGCACCATCGTTGCGGTGCATCCCGGGGAGACAGTGCAGCTCGGCGGGTATCAGTGGACGCTGCTTGGTCTGCGCGACGAAGCAGGCCCAAACTATACGGCGCGAGTGGCTGACATACGCGTCAGCGAGGACGGCCATGAGGTTGCTCTGTTCCATCCTTCGCGGCGGCTGTTCACCGTTCAGCGGACCACGGTCACTGATACCGCGATCCAGACGAACGGCTTGCGCGATCTTTATGCGGTACTCGGGGAGGAGCGCGATGGCGCCGCGGTGCTACGGCTGCACGTGAACCCGTTGGCACCGTGGATCTGGTTCGGTGCATTGGTGATGGCTGCTGGCGGCGCGTTATCGCTGGCTGATCGCAGGCTGCGTATCGGCGCGCCAGCGCGCCGTTCGGCGGCTGTGGCAGCGGCGCCATGACCTTGTTGCAGCGCCGCGCACTGCTGCTTGCACCGCTCGGTGCCGCCGTCGTCAGTGGCACGGCATTCTGGATGCTGCTCGATCGGATGAGCGAGGGCACCTACGATCCGCACAGCGTTCCGAGTATGCTGATCGGAAAGCCTCTTCCGCAGTTTTCGCTGTCGGGGCAGCCGCCGGGAACGGGGTTCTCGACTACTGATGTGCTCGCCGGCAAGCATCCAGTGCTGGTCAATTTCTTCGCGTCCTGGTGCATTCCGTGTGTGCAGGAAGCACCGGTGCTGATGCAGCTCAAGCAGCGAGGCATTCCGATTTGGGGCATCGCCTACAAGGACAAGACCAGCGATACCGATGATTTTCTGAAACAGAATGGCGATCCGTATACGCAGATCGCACGCGATGAACCCGGGACCGTCGCGATCAATTTTGGTCTGTATGGTGTGCCGGAGACATATCTGGTCGATTCCGCCGGCATCGTGCGTTGGCGCTGGGCGGGCGGGCTGAGCGAGGACGTAGTGAGCCAATACCTCGATCCGCTGATGCAGAGACTGGCGTGAGGTATATTGTTCCGCTTCTGCTGACCTTGTTGCTGGTCTCGCCTGCGCACGCGGTGAGTGATCCGTCGGAGTTACTGCCGAACCGGGCGCAGGAACTGCGGGCTGAGGCGATTGGTGAGCAGCTCCGCTGTCTGGTTTGTCAGAACGAAAGCATCGAACAGTCCGATGCCGATCTCGCGCGTGACCTGCGCCGCATCATTCGCCAGCGTGTGGTGGCGGGTGACAGCGATCAGCAGGTGATCAACTGGATGGTTGCGCGCTACGGGAATTTTGTGCGACTGCGCCCACCGTTCGATGCGACGACACTGCTCCTTTGGTTCGCGCCCGTTATCGCATTATTGGTCGGCGTGACGGCCGTCATCATCGCGCGGCGCAGGCGCCCCGCGACACCAGCACCGCTCAGCGGTGCAGAGCAGCAACGGTTAGCCGATCTGCTGAATTCATGACGACTGATCGATGATTTGGCTGGCCATAGCGATACTGGCCGCGGTGTCACTTGCGCCGCTCGGATTGTCGTTGCGCCGCGCATCCATCGCACGCGGTCGGCGCGAAGCAGCCGTGGCTTTGCACCGGGGGCAGCTTACTGAACTGGATCGTGATCTTGCTGAAGGGCGTATCGTCGCCGCGGAGCACGAGAACGCGAAATTGGAAGTTCAGCGCCGCTTGTTGACTGCCGCGAGTGACAGCGAGCCAGGACTTCACGCCGGTCCAGCATCTGCGGTGATGATCGCGTTGCTGCTGGTGCCGGCGGGCGCGCTATGTTTGTATCTCATTGGTGGATCACCGGATCTGCCGGCGGAGCCGCTGGCACAGCGTATTGCAGCAGCGAAGGAAAGAGAAGCGCATGATGCGGCCCTGATCGCCGAACTGAGGCGTCGCCTTGGCGAGTTGGACCCGCATACCGAGCAGGCCAGACAGGGATATATCTTACTCGGCAATGCGGAGGCCAGCCGCGGCAGGCTGAAGGATGCCGCCGCGGCATGGCGCACGGCACTGACGGTGCGGTTCGATCCTACCTTGGCGGCGGAAGCGGGCGAGGCAATCACCGAGGTGAACGGCAAGGTAACCGATGAGGCAGTAGCGCTGTTCCGGCAGGCCCTGGCTGAGGCGCCTGCCGAGGCGCCATGGCGCCCAATGGCTGAAAAGCGTCTGTCTGAAGCGAAGGGACGGTGAGTCAGGCCCGTTTTCGTATCGCTGCCTTCTTCTGCTGCGTCTTACGCGCGGGCGCGCTCGCCGCGCTCGCTGCGGCCCGCGCCCTCGCGGGTTGTTTGGCATCCTGCCCAAGACTGCGCTTCAGCGCTGCCATCAGATCGATTACGTTGCCGCCGCGTGGTTCTTCGGGTTTCTGCGGCGTGATGCCTTCGCCCTTCAGCTTCGCATCGATGATCTCGCGCAATTTCGCTTCGTAGCGGTCTTCCACGTCGGCTGGCTGGAATTTGCCCTCCTGACGTTCGATCAACTGAGTGGCGAGCTTCACCATCTCGGGATCCGGCGGCTGCTTTGGGATCGGATCAAAAAGCTTGTCGAACTCGAAGAGGTCACGCGGCTCGTGCAGCGTGTGCAGCACCATGCCGCGTTCGAGAGGCAGAATCGCCACGGCGCGCTCGCGGCGCGAAATCACCACCCGCGACAGCGCGGCCTGGCCAGTCTTCGCGATGGCATCGCGCAGGACGACATAGACATCGTTCCCTGCGTCACCATCGGGAACCATGTAGTAGCTGGTATCGAAGTAGATTGGACGAATCGCGTCTCTAGGAACAAATTTGTCCACCGTCATGGTCGATGACGTTTCTATCCTGGCGGCAGCGAAGTCATTATCGTCGAGCAGGACATAGCGATTCTTCTCAAATTCGTAGCCGCGCACGAGATCCCGGCGAGATACCTCCTGATCAGTTTCCGCATCCAGCGTGACCATCCGCACGCGATGACCAGTCTCGGGATTGATGTAGTGGAAGTGTAGATCGCCACTGGCACGGAGTACGCTGTACATCGCCACTGGGCAGCTTACCAACGCAAGCCGCAAATGTCCCCGCCAGATCGGTCGCTGTGCCATTCAACCTATCTGGTGTCCGCTGTGCTCGGCGCCACCCTTGGCCACACGCTCTTTTGTGCACTAACTGGGCCAACCGGGAAGCGAAACGTCCGTTCGTTTCGTCACCCTGCAAGGAGGCAGGTAACCATGGCAAGGTACGCTTCGTACGGAACAATGATCGCTGCGACGGCCCTGATAGCATGGCCGGTCCTGGCCCAAACCACTACGGGTAACAGCCCCGCGGCTCCGCCGCCGCCCGGGATGACGCCGAGCCATTCGGCCACTCCGGGCATGCCTTCCAGCAATACGGCCGCATCCAGCACGACAGCGACGCCGAAGTATTTCACTGCGGATCATCAAGTGCGCGTGAGCAAGGTCGTTGGAGCCAGCGTCTACAACGATCAGGACCAGTCGGTGGGCTCGATCGATGACGTTCTCATGAGCGACAGTGATCACAAAGCGGATACGGTGGTGGTCTCTGTCGGCGGCTTCCTGGGCATGGGCAGCAAGCTCGTCTCGGTGCCTTTTGACCAATTGAAGATCGAGAACGACAAGATCGTGATGCCTGGTGCCACTAAAGCGTCCCTGGAAGGGATGCCCGAATATCACTACGGCAACGCGTAATCCGACTGTCCACGGCGGCAGGGATGGGCGGTGAGGCAGCCGCCCATCTGCTGCCGGACGCGGCTTCCGGTGCGGCATGAAGGCTGCCATAGTCTGGCGCTGCGACGCTGGCACGGCTGGATGAGCGGAGGAAGCCATGGACAACCGAGCGATCTCGCCGCGCCGATACACGGCGGTCCGCGATTTCACGGAAAATCTGGCGGCGTCGCTGAGTGCCGAGGATCAGTGCGTCCAGTCGATGCCCGATGCGAGCCCAACCAAGTGGCACCGGGCGCACACCACATGGTTCTTCGAACAGTTCGTCCTTACGTCCCTTCTTCATGGCTACCGGGTGTTCGACCGCGACTTCAGCTACCTGTTCAATTCCTACTACGAAGCTGTTGGACCGCGTCATCCACGCCCAAGTCGTGGGCTGCTAACGCGCCCGCCGGTCGAGTTGGTTGCCGCCTATCGGGCCCATGTGGATGCAGCAATGCTGCACCTGCTCGAAGCACCTCCGGACGAAGCTGTGAGCCTGGTTGACTTGGGACTTCAGCACGAGCAACAGCATCAGGAGCTACTCCTTACCGATATCCTGCACGCCTTCGCGCAGAACCCCTTGATGCCGGCAGCAATCCCTGACTGGCGCGATCCGGTGCCTGTGCCAAAGTCGTCCGGCTTCATCACGTGCGACGGCGGTGAACGGCAGATTGGCTATGGCGACACCGGCTTCAGCTTCGATAACGAGACGCCAGCACATACGGTGTATCTACAACCGTATCGGATCGCATCCCGTCTGGTGCGCAATGCCGAATGGCTGGCCTTCGTCGAGGATGGTGGCTATCGCACGCCCGCACTGTGGATGTCCGACGGCTGGGCTTGTGCGCAGGCCAACGATTGGACGAACCCGCTGTATTGGCGGCATATGCATGGCGCGTGGTGGCAGATCGGGTTGCGAGGCCTGACATCGCTCGATCCGGACTTGCCCGTACGCCACATAAGCTGGTACGAAGCCGATGCGTTCGCCCGTTGGTCGGGGGCCCGACTGCCAACCGAGGCCGAGTGGGAGGTGGCTGCGAGGCATCCCGACATGAATGACCTGACCGGCCACGTCTGGCAGTGGACGGCCAGCGCCTATAGCCCATATCCAGGTTATCATCCGGCTGCGGGTGCAGTAGGCGAGTACAACGGAAAGTTCATGATCAATCAGATGGTTCTGCGCGGTGGATCAATGGCCACTCCGGCCAATCACACGCGTCCCACCTACCGAAACTTCTTCCACCCCGAAAAACGCTGGCAGTTCACTGGCGTGCGCCTCGCACGCGACGTCTGACAGGGAAAACAATCCATGCCCGATGACTCCGCCCTTATCCGGGAGGCGGCAAGTAGCGTCGCAGACGTAGCTCTCGATGGTCTGCTGACGAGTCCAAAGACGTTGCCCGCCAGACTGTTCTATGACGAAGCGGGCTGCCGCCTGTTTGCGCAGATCACCGAACTGCCGGAATACTATCTGACCCGCACGGAACGTGGCTTGCTCGAGTTGGTCGCGCCCCATGTCGCTGCGATGTTCTCAATCCCCTTTGCGTTGGTCGAGTACGGCGCCAGTGACGAGGCGAAGGCTGAATACCTATTGCAGGCACGCGGTGCCGGTGGGCAACCCGCGGTGCAAACCTATGTGCCTATCGATGTAGCGACACCCGCCCTGGCGCGAATGATCGAGCGTCTGCGGCAATCGCGACCTTATCTTCAGGTATATGCTCTGGGGACCGATTTCATGTCGGTGGCATCGCTGCCCGCAGTCCCGGCGGATATGCCGAGGTTGGGCTTCTTCCCTGGTTCCACTATCGGCAATCTTGATCCGGCAGACGCGAAGCAGTTTCTGAAAAATGCACGCCGCGCGTTGGGTTTGCATTCGCGATTCCTGGTAGGCGTGGACATGCGGAAGGATCCAGCCATTCTGGTGCCAGCTTACGACGACGCCGCCGGCGTTACTGCGGCGTTCAATCGCAATCTGCTTGTTCGGCTCAATCGTGAAGCTGGCGCGGACTTCGCGCCATCATCCTTCGAACATCGCGTGATTTGGAACGATGACAAGAGTCGGATCGAAATGCACCTCGTCAGCCGGGTTGATCAGGCGGTGCAGCTCGATGGGCACACAATCCAGTTCGCTCGCGGCGAAAGTATACATACCGAAAACAGCTACAAATATAGCTCGGAGCATTTTGCCGCACTGGCCGAGGACTCTGGTTGGCACTGTGCACAATTCTGGACGGACCCGGCGCGACTATTTTCGCTACATCTCCTGGAGCCGCGCCGTGGTCCCTAACCCTATCAGGCGGCCTTCGGCGCATCCTCTCCAGTAAGAAAAGTGCGAAGCTGCAGTCGTGCGCGATGAACGCGGCTCTTCAATGTGCCGATCGCGCAGCCCGTCATCTCGGCAGCCGCTTCATAGGATTTTTCCTGGAGCACGATCATGAAGAGAGCTTCGCGCTGGTCCCGCGGTAGCCGGTCCAATGCCCATCCCAGCTCGCGCAACGCCGTTCGGTCTTCGTGAGCCGGCTCGATCGGGACTTCGGGAACAGTCTCCATATCAGTGAACTCACGCTTGCTGCGTACGCCGCTGATGAAATGGTTAATCATAATTCTATGGATCCAAGCGGAGAAATTAGTACCTGGAATGAAGCAATCCTTGGCGACCAGGGCCTTTGTCGCCACATCCTGCGCCAGATCGTCTGCCGCTGCACGGTTTCGGGTCAATGCCAGCGCCCACACCCGCATTTTGGGCAGGAAGTCAGTAAGTTGTTCGTGAAACTCCTGCGGCATATCGTATCTCCTGGTGCTTAAAGTGTGCTGGTGCCTATTGCACCTGTGTCCGAAAAGCGTGCATACAAGACAAATGACACGGGCTTGATGGTCGTCCCGCGAGCAGTACTTCGCAAAAAGATGATGACCGCGCCTCACATTCATGGAGACCTGGGATAAGAATTTGTGGATTTTTGCGCCGAGAATCCCGGCGGCCTTCTGGTGCAGACTGCAGCAGTTGCGCCCCGTCGCCCGATATTTCTTGGATTAGGTGGTTCGAATGTGGCGATTTTTTCTGGCCGGCTTGGTCACGGTATGCGGCTTGGTGCTGCTGTTCATGGCGTCGATGGGCGATCCCCTCTTGGAATTGCATCACGCCCAGACATGGCTGCAGATGACCGCAGCCCCGGACGATACGGCAGCTCCGCAAGCGAGAACGAATGCCGCTGCGCCGCAGCAAGACGACACGTTGCGTCAGCAGGTGCAATCTTTGCAATCAAAGTTGGCTGAGACAACGCAGGACGTAACAGCGTTGCGCAGCGAAGCCGATGCGGAAAAGCGTGTAGTCGATGCGCTCCATCAGCAACACGATGCGGATCAGGCCCAACTGGCGCATCTCAGGCCTGCTGCCGCGCCTTCGCCCCCCGGGAACACGCAGCCCGCCGCTCCGGTGACCGACACCCAGACTCAGCCGACCAAATCCGCCAATACTCTGCCGCCGGTGAGTGTGCCTCAGACCAAACCACCAGCGCCACAGATCAAATCGGCGGAGAACCAGCCAAAGCAAATCATGCCGGTTATCGGTGCAGCCGAGGCAGGACCGAACCGATTGCGTCGCGAGCCCGACGGCGCGCCTGCCGAGCAGACTGTCGCCTCGGCACCGCCCCCCAAGTCGCCCCAGGCACGCCTGTCGGACGCACGCGATGCATTGACCACAGGACGAATAGACGACGCGCGCCACTTGCTCGAGCAGGCGCAGGTGCAATTGGCATTCCGTCCTGTGACTCCAGACGGCAATATTGCATCTACGGGTAGCGTGGCCGCGGGAGATGTGGCGGAAGCACTCAGCATGCTGAACGCCGGCGATATGCGAGATGCTCTGCAATACATCGATCTTGCTTTGCACCAATCGAGCGGCGCGGCGCAGACCGTGACCGACGCGGAGCGGTCACCGTATCGCGAGGGTTGGCCGCGTCCTTAGCTAACGAGCGACGGGATTTACGCAAACATCAATTGCGCGTTCCCCTTATTGAGGATGATTGGCACCATGGCTGCATGCAGCGCGCGCGTGAGCGCGGGTTCAGGTGATGACACCGTCTTATGACGCGACCGTGATCGTCCCGGCGTTCAACAGCGCTGCGACGTTGCCACAAGCCGTGCAGTCTGTATTGCAGCAGGAGGTGCAGAATTTCGAATTGCTGATCGTCGACGACTGCTCAACCGATGCCACTGCACGGGCGGCACAGCAATTTGCCAGTGACCCACGCGTGACCGTCATCTCACTCAAGAAAAATCGCGGCAAGCCCCACGCGATGAACTTGTGCACTGACCAGGCGCGTGGACGTTGGATCGCCGTCCTCGATGCCGACGACTGGTACGCACCGCATCGTCTTTCCACGCTGATAGCGGCTGGCGAGATACCGAAGCTCAGCTCGTGGCTGACAATCAGTTTATCTACGACGAAGGTGCCGACCGGATCGTTCGTACTGCATTTGCCACGGGAGACGGCCACGTCCGGTTGGATAAGTCCCGCTTCGTCGCCGGGTGCGACCCTTATGCCGAATTCGACTTCGGTATGCTGAAACCTATCGTACGGACCGATTTTATCCGCAGCGCCAAACTCCGCTATCGTGAAAACGCGAGGTTATCCGAGGATTTCCTCTATTTGCTCGAATTCTTTGCCGCGGGCGGCGAGGGATGTCTGGTATCACAACCGTTGTACTATTGGCGCCAGGCCTTCGGCACATTGTCGCGCAATTGGACGACGTCGAGTGGCGGTGCGTGGCGTTACGACTTTCTCTCTGGTGTTCGCGCGAGCACCGAAGTGCTCAACGCGCTTCCTGATATGGCCGGTCCCGAACTCGTGAAAATGCTGCGGCACCGAATACGCGCGTTCCATCACCTCCATTGGCTCCAGCAGATCAATCGGCAGCGGTCGGACGGTGCTTCCTTGGTAAAGATTGGCGGGCTGCTGGCGATGCATCCGTCAATCTGGCCGCTCATTGTGCGCCGTGTGATTCGGCGCTCTGGAACACCGCGCGATCACAATAGTTTGTCGCGTATTACTTGAACGATCGAGCGTGCATTTAACGCCCCCGCTACGTTAAGGCCACGCACACTGTAAGCACTGCTGCATCAACTCCGCTGATTCGGTGGACGGTATTCCGGGATTCGGACTGGCACAACGTTTGCTGCGCACTGCGCGAAAACTGTTCGCGTTTCCTCAACTCAACGTTATGTGGTGCGAAGACCTTCCATGTATCCAATGAGGCGCATTGAACGCCCCGAGCAGATCGCCACCATGCAGCCGCGCATGATGTCGCTGCGCAGCCGGCGTATGCGGGTGGAACGCGCAGAACGCATTTCCCAGCTTTCGCTGGTTCTTTCTGACGTGCTGGCGTTCATTCCCGCGGTCTTCCTGGCCTTCGCAGTGCATGTGGCGACTCAGCCTTCTCCGCTGAACCGAGCGATTGAAAATCTGACGGAATTGGGTGCCGCATGGCACGGGTGGGGAACGCTTCTCGTCCTCGTGAGCTTGCTGGGTTACTTCGGTGGCCGCGGTCACTACACCTCGCGGGTTCCGTTCTGGACGCAATTGGGCGACGTCATGATGGGCATGGCGGTTGCGCTCGCTTGCGACATCTTCCTCACAATCGCTGTCTACAATCGCCCGGTGCAGGTTGAAGGCCTGCTCCGATGGGTGCTGTATTGCCCATTCCTTCTGCTTTTCCGCAGTAGCGTCCGCGAAGTGCTGCAGACTTGTGGCGTGTGGTCGCTCAACACTCTGATCATCGCCAGCCAGGGGCGCACGCAGCAGGCGCGGGCGGCGCTGATGTCGGAGCCGGGGCTCGGCTACGAATTGGTCGGAACCGTCGATCTCAACGAAGCCGCTAGCCTGAACGATCAAGAACTTCACGATCTGCTGCACGACCATGGTGCTGACTTTGTCGTGATTACAGTCGGGAGCGGTGGGCGCGACGCCGAGCGATCAGTCATCGCCGCGCTACGACGGGCTGATCGTCCGATCGCTCTGGTGCCGGAACTGGAAGGACTCCCCGTCGTGGGGCTGCGTCCGCACCATTTCTTCAGTCACGACTTTGTGATGTTGGTTAGCCGAAACAACCTTGCGCGACCGTTCAGCAGGTTGCTCAAGACTGCATTCGACCAGATCGTTGCGATAATCCTCGTTGTGCTGCTTGCGCCGCTATTGTTGGTGCTGGCAGCGCTGGTTGCGAGTGACGGTGGTCCGGCGTTTTATCGGCATCGAAGAATCGGTGAGGGCGGCCGCGGTTTCGGCTGCATCAAGTTCCGCACGATGGTGACCGACGCCGAGCGCGTGCTCGACAATGTGCTTGCGACAGATCCCATCGCCGCGGCGGAATGGGCGGCCACACAGAAGTTGCGCAATGATCCTAGGATCACACCACTTGGACGCTTTTTGCGCAGGTCGAGCCTCGACGAGTTGCCGCAGCTCTTCAATGTATTGCGTGGCGAAATGAGCCTGATTGGTCCCCGACCAATCGTCCAAGCGGAAGTCGCGCGGTATGGCGAACAGATCGACTACTACTACGAAACCAAGCCTGGTCTGACTGGACTTTGGCAGGTCAGCGGACGCAGTGACACATCGTACGAAAGGCGCGTGTACCTGGACGTTTGGTACGTGCGCAATTGGACGCTGTGGCACGACATTGCGATCCTGTTGAAGACCATCCCCGCAGTGTTCCTCCAGCGCGGCGCCCAATAACCCCGCCGCACGTCTGAATCATCGTCACGTAACGCCAAGCCGGCTGATCAAAACGGGAGAAATGGCAAGCAAATGGATACGCAATCAAGATGTCCTGAGCAAACTAAGCATGGAAGTGCCGTGCTTGCGGGCAGGATCGTTGAACCCGCGATTGCCAATGTTCAGGAGGCGAATCGCGGCTTCCCGATGAGCCGAACTTCGTTACGTGGGATGCTCGCAATGGGCGCGGTTGCGGCTCTCGCGGCCTGTACGTCGACCAGCGACATGCCCTTGGCGCCCCCTGTTCCTGACCCGAACGCTGGATATGTCACCAGCCTGCCGCCATACCGGGTCCAGGTTGGCGATATTCTTGATGTTCGCCTCATGCTCAACCCGGAGCTGAACGAGGAAGTAGCGGTCCGTCCCGACGGGCATATCTCCACCACGGTCGTGCCTGACGAGCTTGCTTACGGCCGCACCATTCCAGAGCTGACCGCGGCATTGCGCAACGATTACAGCAGAGACCTGCGCAATCCCCGCATCACGGTCGAGGTGAAATCCTTCGCACCCACCCGGATTTACGTCGGTGGCGAGGTCAACAATCCTGGCGAGTTTATCAATGTTGGTCCGACCCTGACACTCTCTCAGGCAATTGCTCGGGCTGGCGGTCATAAGCTGAGTGCCGATACGCACGACGTATTTATCATTCGTCGTGGCCCCAACGATGTACCGGAGTTCCTGGCCACTCGCTACAGTGCGGTCATCCATGGCGACGATCCGACAGCGGATGTCAGGCTGGCGCCATATGATGTCGTGTATGTGCCCAAGACTGGCGTTGCTGAAGTGTACAAGTTCTTCAACCAGTACGTCCAACAATTCGTGCCGGTAAGTTGGGGCTTCTCCTATCTTGTGAACAATAACCCGGGCGCAAATGTGGTAACTGCTCCAACAGGTCACTAGCGTATAGCGTCACAGCCACCCGCTTGTGGCTGTGACGCTTCCCAGTCGCCTTGGTCTCTCGCCGGAG
Organism: uncultured Alphaproteobacteria bacterium; assembly: GCA_963733475.1. Taxonomy (GTDB): domain Bacteria; phylum Pseudomonadota; class Alphaproteobacteria; order Acetobacterales; family Acetobacteraceae; genus JAMXLO01. Next base: position 40,812 of record CAVTEC010000033.1, read on the forward strand.
TGCGCGCAATGGTGCTCAGCCAGCCGTCGATACGCGATACGATTGTCAGCTTCTTCCGGCGGAAATTCACGTTTCTGCTGATATTCGGTTTTGTCTGCCTTGCGGGGGCGATCTATCTGCTGGTCGCCACACCGTTCTATTTATCGGCTGCGTCACTGGTCGTTCGCTTCGATCAGCATACCGTTCCTAACATCGATAACACGCAACCTGTAGTTCAGCCCCTTGGCTCGAATGAGCGGCGCGAGATCATCTATTCCGATGCAGATATCCTTCGCAGCCCCGATTTGCTGCGCAGAACGATCGGTGAGATCGGGTTGCCCCGGCTATATCCGAAGATTGCGGATGATGGCCACGATAAAGCCAAACAAGAGGAAGAGGCGTTGAAGGCGTTCAATGCCGACCTCGTGGTCGACGTGGGCATACAGAGCGATGTGATCACCCTGTCGTTCCTGAGCCCCGATCCACAGGTGGCGCATGATACCGTCCAGGCCTTGCTCGATCAGTTCTCCGCACAGGAAGCGAACGTCTACGCCAATCCACAACTGCGCTTCACTGAACAAGAGACGGATCAGCAGCGTCAAAAACTTGCAGTAGCGCAGCAAGCACTTGGCCAGTTCAAGAGCACCCACCAGATTTCTGATTTCCCCGAGCAGATCAAGCAATTGATCAAGCAGCGTGCGGATGTCTCCAGCCGGTTGAATACAGCCGAAGGCCGCGTCTCGGATGCCGAGCAGCGCGAGGCGGCACTCAAGGAACTTCTGAGCGCGGTACCACAGACTGTGACCACCTCGGCCATGGGTGAGCAGTACCGCGGCGTCGACGAAGTCCAGGGGCAGATTGCCGCCTTGAAGGCGAAGCGCGACCAGATGGCGAGTACGTATCGGCCCGGCAGCCCGGTGTTCCGGCAGCTTGATGCCAGCATTGACTCGCTGGAATCGGCCGCCGCTGCGCGCACCCACGATGCTCGCACGCGTGGCATGACCCAGACCAATCTGGTCTACGAGAACATCAAGACCGATCTCTTGCGGGCGACTGCGGAAGCTCAGGGAGCCCAGCAGCCGGCGCAGTTGCTGGCGACGCAGTTGAACCAGGTCAACCAGCAAATCAGCGACCTGGAGTCGCAGAAGAACCAATATGATGACCTCAACCGCAACGTATCGATCGAGGACGCCGCATATCGCAGCCTTGCCATCCGGCTTGCGGAAGCCCGAGTGGAAGCTAATCGCAACGCGCAGCGGATTTCTGCCGCCGCTGTGATTGCCGCGCCATCGATGCCGGAGCAGCCAGCGCGCCCACGACGTAAAGTTGTTGCGTTCGCAACAATACTTGCCGCTCTCATTCTCGCCTGTGGCGGCGTTCTTGCATTGGAGGCATTTGACGATCGGCTGCGCAGCGCACGCGATGTCACACATGTTCTGCGCGTGCCGGTCCTCGCAACCTTCGCGAAGGATTCCTAACATTTCAACCATGGCAAAAGTCCGCAAGGAGACCCGGGACCGCCTGCCGGTTCCGGCATCCCAACCGCTACCGCGGCTTGCAGTGGGCGTGCGGCCGCATGGTTTGGCCCCTAGCGAACTGGTGAAGCTGCATCACTCCTTGGCCGAATCGCTCGAGACGGAGCGTGGTGTGGTTGCCCAGTTCGTCGCACCAGAGGGTGGCGCAGGGACCGAGGATGTCGTTTATGACCTTGCATATATCAGCGCGGCTTGGCTGGGAAAGCGTGTGCTCTTTGTCAATGGGACGGGCATGCGCATGGATCCCAAAGACCAATACTTTATGCCACGTCGACGCGAACCGCTGCTCGGCAACGGCTTCGATTTCACTGACATCGAGGCTTCCATAACACGCGTCGTGGGCCTGGATCTCTATCAGATGACGATGCCGAGCCTGCGAGGTGCGCTCGACCTTGCACCTACACTTCAGCGCATGCCCGCGTTCCTGACCCGGCTGCGACAGACCTTTGATCTCGTGGTCATCGCTTCGCCGGCGGCGACCGAAGCACCAATGGGGGTACTGTTATCACGGTTCGTCGATGGAAACATTCTTGTCTTGGAGTCGGGCCGAACGCGTGCTCCGGTCGCGATAGAGTTGCGTGAATCGTTGAGTGCGTCGGGTGGCACGGTGGTTGGTGCGGTTCTCACTCACTACAAGTCGCACATACCCCGCTTCCTGCGCCGCTGGATCTGATCAGCGACGGCTATCGGTATGCACATCCTGATGGTCAACAATCTTTATCCGCCGATCATGGCGGGTGGAGCGGAACTGGTCGTAGCCTATCTGAGCGAGGGGCTCGTCGCACAGGGACACCGTGTCACGGTTGTGTCTACCTGCGGCCCGGATATGGAACCGTATCCAGCGGAGCAGCGCAACGGTGTCGAGGTAATTCGCTATTTTCCAAGCAACGTCTACTGGAGTTTTGCCCGCGAAGGCCAACCCAGGCACCGCAGAGCGATCTGGCATTTGCGGGATGCCTGGAATTCAGCCGCCGGGCGGCGGTTTCATGCCATCATGAATGCTGCCCAGCCGGACATCGTCCACACACATGTCATCGATGGATTCTCTGCATCGATCTGGCATCGGGCGCATACGGCAGGTCTGCCGGTACTGCACACGGCACATGACTATCACCTGCTCTGCCCGCGCGCCTTCCTTCTCAGTCGCGATTGGCGGATATGCAAAGATCCGAGTGTCGTCTGTCGCACCTATCGCGCATGGCACACGAAAACCACGGAACACATCGACCTGTTCGTCAGTCCCTCACAGTTCCTTTTGGCGCAGCACCAGCAAGCTGGCCTGGCTGTATCCGACAGCGCTGTGGTGCGAAACGGTGTTCCTCTTCCGGCAATGCCCAGGCGGCCGCAGCGTTGCGGACCTTTGAGGTTGCTTCTGATGTGCCGCCTGACTGAGGAGAAAGGCGTTGGCATTGTTCTCGACGCCATATCGCGCCTGCCTCGCGATCTAGACCTCCATCTCACAATTGCAGGACGTGGACCGTTGGAAGCGGCTGTTCGCGGCTTCTCCGAGACAGATTCTCGCGTGGATTTCGCTGGTTTTGTGACCGGTGACACGAAGGAAACACTGCTGGCGAACGCGGATTATCTGCTTATCCCATCCCTGTGGTATGAGAACGCGCCGATCGCGGTGATCGAGGCAGCAGCTTACGGCCTTGGCTTGATCGGCAGCCGCATCGGCGGCATCCCAGAACTCGTGAAAGAGAACTGTAGTGGCTTCATGTTCGAACCGGGCGACGCAGCCGGGTTATCCAACCTGATCCTTCGGTTGGCCAAAGGCGAACTCCAACTCCACGATTTCGATACTGCAGCCCGTGATGTTGCGGAACGTCACACCGTTGCACGGATGGTGGACAGCTATCTGGATCACTACGCCGCTTTGTTGCGGCAGAAGGAGTTGCGCCATGCAGCCTAGCCGTTTTCTGCTCGCTCTGGCGTTCGTCTCAATCGCGTATGCTGCACACGCCTCCCCGCGGTTTCCGCCGGATGCCGGCGTGTTGAATGTGCGGGAGTTCGGCGCAAAAGGCGATGGGTCGACCGATGACACGAAGGCGCTTGCGGCCGCCATCGATGCCGCCGGCACGGACACGGGGCCGGCATTCTGGCGCACCCGCATCGTCTATCTTCCTGCCGGCACTTACCTCGTGTCAGGGACACTCGAGCGGCACTATTTGAACGGCAAGTTCGGTTCCGGCATGATTCTGATCGGGGAATCCCGCGACTCGACGACCATCAAGCTGCGCGATCATGCGACGGGGTTCGGCAATCCTCGAGAGCCGCGTGGCGTGGTAATGACAACGGCCAAGCTATTGGATGGCTCCCCCACGAGCGGGGGCAAGGATTACACCAACAAGGGCGAAGGCAACGATGCCTACGAGAACTTCGTCGAAGACCTGACCATCGACGTGGGCAATGACAATCCAGGTGCCATCGGCATCGATTATCTTGCAAACAACATCGGTGCTGTCCGCGACGTGACGGTGCGGGCGCCGCAAAATAGCGGATCTATCGGCATTGCCATGCTGCGCAAATGGCCTGGTCCCGCCCTGCTGCAGAACGTAGCCATAAGTGGCTTCGAGACAGGGATTGCTGTCGGCAACACGGAATACGGCATTACGCTCGATCACGTGCACTTGTCAGGCCAGCGTGCAGTCGGTCTGCGGAACGATGGCAACGCAGTGTCGGCATCCCATCTGGACGCCGACGCACCGACGCCAATTGCCAATGCCGATCCCAAGGGCCTGGTCACACTTGTTGATTCGGCGCTTCATGCCCCTACTGAAGAAAAGCCAATAAGCGGCACGTTCAGCGGCAGCCACTGGCAGCCGTTCCCTGGAAACGTGACCATGCCGGACATCCCTGCCGAACCCAATGATCCAATCGCATCATGGGTCAACGTCCTGCGGTTCGCCAATCCGGCATCAGGCAATCAAGACATCACCCAGGCTTTGCGTCGTGCCATGGCGAGTGGCGCCGCAACCATTTACCTGCCCTATGGCGCCTATACCATCACCGAGGCGATCGAGATTCCCCCAACTGTCCGGCGCATCGTCGGCATGAACGCCGCCATAACTGTGACGCCGCAGCGTAATCCGAACTTCGCCCGTACCAGTGGCATGTTTCGGATCACGCTGCCGGGTCCGCCGCTGCTAATTGACCGCATCGTATTCGACATGACCAATCTCGGCGATCAGTTGGCAGTTGAACAGACGGGTGCCCGCGACGTTGAGCTGCGCGACATCGTCACCGCCGGGACCTCGTTGCTCAAACGTGCGCCAGATGGTGGGCGGACCTTCATCGAGGACGTTTGCTGTGGCCAGATCAGCGTTGCCGGTCCTGCACCAGTTTACGCTTGGCAGCTCGATACCGAGGGAGGCGGCACACGCATTCTCAATGAAGGCAGCCCTCTGGCCATCCTTGGCCTGAAGACCGAGGGCGACTGCATCGTGCTCGACAATCGCGCGGGTGCACGCAGCGAAATTCTCGGCGGTCTGCTTTACGTCGTGCATGACGCCGACGCCTCTGTGCCGGCGTTTCGTAACACCGATGCTTCCTTGCAGGCATCGTTTGTCGAGGAGTCGTTCCAGCAGGCGAGCCGGTACACGACCTATCTTGAAGACACACGGAACGGGCAGACACGGCAAATGCCAGCTACCGGGTTCCCCGCCCGCCGCTACGGCCGCATCGTGCCCCTGCTAACCACGAGCCGATAGCGGCTAATCACCGCCAATCGCCGCGAACGGATCTGGTGCTGCCGACGGCGCTACCACGGGAGCATTGGTGCAGAGGCCATGCTGCCGCGCAGCATCGATCGCGCACGTGGTCCTGTCGGAGTAGATGCACTCCGAGACGCCTTGCGACGTCACCATGCAGTACTGGCCGACATTGTTCGCCAGATGCACCTCGTCATTGTTCACGGAGCACGTCGCACCTTGCCGATTGGCTTCCTGCTGGCAGGAATTCGCATCGTAATAGATGCAGTATGGGGGTAGCGCCTGTGATGTGATGCAGAAAGGTGCCGCCGCCGCCGTCGCCGGTAGAAGCAGACCGAACAGAACTGCGGGGATCGTGCGATTTGCCATAGAGCGGTGCCCTCTTCTCCACAGTCTCTTCGCAAGCATCATGCCAGGGTGCGGACCGTCCAGCTACTGCTCTCAGGAAACTTTGATCGCTGTCGCGCCCGGATTCATTCTATATGTCCTGGCCTATGAAGTTGCGCCCCGAGGAAGAGACCAACAACTTCACCCTGCTCCGTCTGTTGCTGGCGCTGATGGTGGTGTTCGGTCACTTCAAACTGCTGTCCGGCACGGATTATCCGCATTTCCCGTTCAATCTCGCGGATGCGGCTGTGGATGCATTTTTCGTGGTGAGCGGCTATCTCATCGCCGGCAGCTATGAGCGCACGAGAGGGATCTGGCCCTTCTATGTCAGGCGATTTTTCCGCCTGTATCCGATGTACGCGTGCATCGTGGTGCTCCAGGCCGCGCTCATGCTGTGCCTGTTGCCAGGCGGTCCATTCAGCGAGCCGGCAGCCACGATGCACTATCTGGCTGTCAATCTCCTGTTTGCCAACTTCCTGCAATACGACATCGGCAACGTTCTCGCGCCCCTGCACAATCCCGGCATCAATCCCAGTCTCTGGACGCTCAAGATCGAGATTGGCTTCTATCTGATCGTGCCGCTGGTTTACTTCGCGACACGGCGCCTCGGCTGGTGGGTGCTGTTGGCAATATTCCTTTGCTCAGTGGCCTACGAGCTGATCGCTCTGCATATGGGAGACGTCCGTTTTGCCAAGCAATTGCCAGGTCAGATGCAATTCTTCGTCGTAGGCATGGCGCTCTACATGTACGGAGGGAAGCTGAAGGTCCCGACCTGGGTATCACTCATTGCAACGGTGCTGTTCCTGGCCGCATGGACATGGCTGTCTCCCATTCCTGCAGGTATTCGTCCGCTGATCGTCGGTGCCTTCGTGTTCTGCTTCGCTCTGAACACCCCGGTTCTCCGCATGCGCACCGACATGTCATATAGCGTCTACTTGGTGCACGGCCCGCTTATCCAGACTTCTATCCTGTTGGGCTTATTCCACGACACACTATCCTTTTTCGCGATCGTCGTTTGTTGCGTGCTGCTTCTTGCCTATCTCGCGGAACTCCTGATCGAACGTCCGGGCAACGAATTCGGCCGCCGATTGTCGCGGCGGGTAGCGCACCCCACACCCATCGTACCGCGGATCGCGTGACTGATTCCTCCGTCGAGCAGGTGCTGGTGCTCAATGACTTCTGCCATGTGCAAGGCGGCGCCAGCAAAGTTGCGATCGACGAAGCGATCGCGCTCGCCGAGGCGGGCGTCCCGGTTACATTCCTCGGTGCGGTCGGTCCGATCTGCGAAGCGCTACAGGACGCACCATTGCGCACGATCTGTTTGGGGCAGCCGCAATTGCTGGACGTGGCTCGACGCCCTTCGGCAGCTCTCCAGGGAATCATAAATCGTGCTGCCAATGCGGCGGTGCGCGAGCTCCTTGCGTCCCACAATCCAGCAAGCACCATCGTTCATCTGCACGGCTACACTAAGGCACTTACTACGGGGCCAGCTCTCGTGGCCAGGCGCGCGGGGTTCCATCCTATCGTCACCCTGCACGATTTCTTCTCTGCCTGCCCAAACGGGGCGTTCTACGATTACCGCAAGCAGGAACCCTGTTCTCTCGTCGCTCTTTCATCCCGCTGCATAATCACTGCATGTGATAAGCGGCATCAAATCCACAAAGTCTACCGTGTCGCACGTGGCTTCGCGCAACGTCACGTTGCGGGTTTCCCATCGTCTGTCCTGGATTACGTCGCGCTGTCGCGCCGCTCAGCCGATATATTACGGCCGTATCTGCCACGTGATGCGGCGCTGTATCCGCTGGACAATATCATTGACGTGCCACCGGCGCCGCCCGTGAACGTGGCCGCCAATCGCAACCTTCTGGTTCTTGGCAGGTTGGACGCGGAAAAGGGCGTGAGGTTGGCCGCAGAAACGGCAGCGCGCGCAGGATGGCTGATCGTGTTCGCAGGTGAAGGACCGGAGCGGGACGCACTGGAACGATTGGGCGCCACGATCACCGGCTGGATCTCGAAAGAGCAGGTCTGGCAGCTTCTGGGACAGGCCCGCTGCCTGATTTTCCCCAGCCACTGGTATGAAACCTTCGGCCTTGTTGTCTCTGAGGCCGCGGCACGTGGTGTTCCAGCCATAGTCAGTGACGTCTCTGCCGCGGCGGAGCGCATAAGCGAGGGCGTTACCGGCTGGACTTTTCGCAGCGGGGATGGAGACGATCTTACTCGCTGTCTGCACCTACTCCACGACGACGCGTTGGTCGCTCGTGTGGGTCGGGCTGCCTATGATGACTTCTGGTCGTCGCCGCCTGATCGGCAGCATCACACCGAGGCGCTGCTCTCGATCTATACAAACGTATTGGCGCGGCGTTCGGCGGGCTGAACTTGTATTCCTGCGAATATCACGCTTTGGCAGAGGTGCGCAATCGTGGCGTGCATTTCGCGAGCATTCAGTTTCCGACAATCCACGAAGCGCACACCCGGCGCAGCCTGGCGCGCGGCTGCCAGCGACTTCGACGAACCGAACCAGCACACGACCTTGCTTTCCTGCATGAGCGGCAGGTCCGCCACGTGGTCATTGAAGAAGATCAGCGGGCGACCATTCCAGCCACGCTCGCTCAACCAGGCGAGCAGCCGGTCACGCTTATGGACACCACTGTTTTCCGGCACGTCCGGCGCGCGTTCGGTTCGCGTGGCCAGGACATTTGTCATGCCAAGCCGCTCTCCCAGCGCAACCGCGTAGTCTTCCGCAGCCGCAGTCGCAATCACGCCGTCCAGCGCACCTTCACTTACGAGCTTAAGTACCGGTGTAATGTTGCTTCTGACGTAACGAGACAACGATCCAACGAGGCGACCCGTTGCCGCCTCATCGTCACCGCCGGTCGCGGTGCACCACAGCTCTTGCACGTTACGCAGCAACGCCGGGTGCCAAATCCTGCCGAGCTTTCGCAGGATCAGCAATTGGATCACTGTTCCTGCAACGCGCAGTTGCCGTCCAACACGTAGCTTGCGCACACCGCCGAGCAATAGAAACAGCACCCAGATGGGAAAGCTGTTCACGCGCAAGACGGTCCCATCGAGATCAAATACCAGGACTGGGTCAGCGCGCTGCATCGAAGGACCATGGGAAACGGCACAGCACGCCATGATAAAGCGCGTAATCCGGAGGTAGGCGCGGCTGCTCCAACGTTACGGTGATAACAGCCGTCCGAAACTCGGTCTGCTCGGGGCGCATATTGCGCAGCAGCTCGATCACGGTCGCCAGGGTTACGCCACTATCGACCGCATCGTCCACCACCAGGACACGCTGTGGCGAACTGGCGCTCTTCAAAAACGCCGCGATTGCCGCAGCCTCGGCGCGATCCACGTTGGGCACCGCTGCCGCCCGTTGGCGGCGGGAAGCCAGCAGACGATGCTCCAGGATACGCATGGTATCGACGGCTTGTCGCGGCAGCATGGATAGTAGTTCGTGAAGGAAGGGCAGCCGCGACTTGGTGGCCGTGCTCGGTCGGCGGCAGGTCAGCGCCACGACCGGGGGCGGCTGCCCAATTGAGCGGGCCATCGCCTCGGCAACCACCAGACCTCCGGTGCGAATTCCTAGCAACAAGGTCGGTTCGTAATCCTGCAACACGGTGCGCATCAGGCTGGCGCAAGCAGCGTCAAAATCGCCCAGATCCAACGTCCTGACCGAATACGTGGTGCCGCGACGGGCCGAGGGGGCGCCGATGTCCATAGCGGCCCCGTTGCAAATTGGGCGCCTCGGCGCCATGAAGGCGGGTAACGAGCGAGTGATATGGGCGAGGAGGCTTAATTTCGTGGCGCCGGTCGAACAAAGGCCGCCTGAAATGGAGGTCAAGCGCCGATCGCGTGACAATGCATATGCTTGGTCACGTGAGGCCGACGCAACTCCCGATCGTCCTCGGCAGAAAGCAAGGTTCATCGCCCTACTGTTGATGATTGCCTCCAGCATCGTCGCGCTCACGGTGCTGTACGAGGCGTGGCAGGCGTTACGCGTACTTTAGGCGCGTCACGTCTCGCTTCACGTCAAGCTTGTGTTTCGCGGCGGTGTGATACGTTTTGTAATCCGCACGCCACACCGCAGTTAAATTCGTAATTGCACGAGAAACTGTTCGACTCCGCCGGATTTCCGCCCGAACCGCCGCACCTGTCCCTGGGCACTCTGCATGGCATACCCCTTGCTTAGATTGCAACCGATTGAAAGTCGGCACGAACGTGTCGCGGGAGGAACTGGTCGGCCGCCCAAGGCTGGCATTTGAAACGGAAACGGACATGAAGCTCGCTCAAGCCGAAGCACCGTATCAAACCGCCGGACAGACATTCGGCACACTGACGGTAGCCCAGAGGCGATACCTGTTAGGATGGCGCGACGCGGCTAGAGCGTCGGGCATTGATTCGATAGAGGATCTGACTCATAGGCCCTGGCCGCGATGCGATGCCGATACGATTATCGGGGTCTTTGAAGCGGATCACCTGCTGGCGACCTGGCTCATTGTCGGACAGGCAGGCGAATGGGCTGTCGCATGCTGCCGGGATGCCGCGGTGTCAGCGTCTGTGTCGACGCTGGCGGACGCGCTCCAGATCGTGCGTCCTGTCGCGCCGGTGCTTATTCCGTCGTGACTGCCTGCTGAATGAAACGGCTCCGGCTGGTGACCGGTGCGTCCTTGAGGCCGCGACTCAGGTTGATCGAGTGCCTGCGCAGCATGCGGTAAAGCGTCACGCGCGAAACGCCGAGTTCCTGTGCCGTAACGGTGACGTTCTCCTGACTGCGTGTCAGCGCGTCGAGCAATGCTGTTCGTTCTTCGTCCGACCCAGGTCGCGGAATCGTCTTTATGTGGTTCGTTTGTTCGGCTGTTGCGTCACCCAAGCCCACCAGATCCGTGACTGTGACCGATGGTGTGTCGCCGATAACGACTGCGCGGCGAACCATCGACATGAGCTCACGCACGTTGCCTGGCCAGGCGTGAGAGCGCAGTGCGTCGAGCGCCTCCGGTGAAAAGTCCAGCACCTCACGACCGAAGTCGGCAGCCGCCTCGCGCAGGAAGTGGCGAGCGAGCAGATCGATATCCTCCGGCCGCTCACGCAATGGCGGCAGATGCAGCGCCAGCACGTTCAGCCGGTAATACAGATCCTCACGGAACCGCCCCTCCGCAATTGCCTGGCGCAAGCGGACATTGGTGGCGGCGACAATGCGAACGTCGACCGCGACTGTCTCGCGCCCGCCGACGCGGACAATGTGTCCTTCCTGCAGAAACCGCAGCAGATGGCCCTGCAAATCGACGGGCATGTCGCCGATTTCGTCCAGGAACAGCGTGCCGCCATTGGCGTGCTCGATCTGTCCCTTGGTTCGGGCATTCGCTCCGGTGAATGCACCCTTCTCGTAGCCGAACAACTCCGAGGCGACCAGATTGGATGGAATCGCCGCGCAATTCACCGCGACGAACGGCCCATTGCTGCGCCTCGATGTCTCATGAATGCTACGCGCAGCGAGTTCCTTGCCCGTGCCGCTCTCGCCTGTGATCAGGATCGGTTCATCGGTGCGGACGAATCGCCGGATCATCTCGGCAACTTGTCGCATCGCTGGACTGCAGCCGATGATCGCGGGGCTTTCAGTGGGTGCGCTCGACGCCGGAAGGTGCGGAGCAGTACCTTGCTCCGCAATCGTCGCATGTAGCCGCGCCAGCAGCATTGGATCGTCTGCCGCACGATCCATCAGGAGCCGCGCGAGGCGTTCCACGGGTACGCGCGTCAACTCATCGTACGTCACCCGAATCATGGCAGGGACATTGGGTTGCAATACAGCAGTGATTGGTAATGCACCCTTGTTTGCGCTGGAATCGGGCAGCTTCATGGCTGAGCAGGTCACGTCTTCCCGAACCGTTATCGATTGCCGCCCGGATTGGGCCGGATGAGCCTAGCGAACTTTGTCGCTAATGTCTGGCGACTGGTAACCCACTTCCTCGGTTGTTGATCGCTGCTCACGTAATTGCCAACAGGATCGAGGAAACTGCCGTAATGGATGTGAAGGCGGATCTACCTGTCCATCGCTTGCAGGACCTTATCGGCCAGATCGACAACTGTAAGACTACCATCAAGGCGCAGCACTGGGCATGGGAGCGTCTTCAGCCAAGCCTCATGGCACGGGAGGTTGCGGCCCTCCAGGGTGCCGTCGTCATAGTGTGAGGCCCACTCGATGAAGGCGTCGTCCACCAATCCGCGCAGCATTTCGCGATCACGCAACCGGCGGAGACGAATCTCCGTCGGCACATACAGGAATACGGCGAGGTCCAGCATCGGAATGATCGGATTGCCCCACCCGCACAGTGAGCCACTGAGAACCCAATCCTGCCGGCCCAAGAACATTTCCTCCATCAATCGAAGCCGATGAGCAACGTCACGCTGCTGCTGAAACGGCGGCGTTGTGGGAAGGTGCAAATAGTCATCGGTATCGTGATGCGGAATCGCAAGCCGATCGGCAATCGCGCGGCCTAACGTGGTGGTGCCCGCCCCAGTGGCTCCGAGGATGTGAATGTGGCGGGTCCGCATGCAAACTATTGAAGCTGTTCCCTGGCTACTTTCGCCACTTCGTCCGTGGTGGTGCGCCAGATCCCGCGACGGCCCAGCGTCCGCGCAAGCGCGTCGCGCAGGTAGCGAATCCGGTGCGCCTGCCCTGCGATCCACGGATGCAGCGTCAGGTTGAAGCAGCCGCCACCTTCATCGTGAAGGAAGCCATACGCCTCGGCAATGTTGTCGGCCCAGACATGCGGCGGGGCCCGGCGCAACCACATGGCTTCGAGATCATTCCATTCCGGCTGTGGCGGCAGCGCAACCAGATTGGCGCCAAGCAGGAACGGCCGATCATCACTGGCCCAGTCAGTAGTATAGGTGAAGCCGGCGTCCGTCAGCAGCCTTGGTGTCCGTTCCAACTCATTGAAGTCCTGCCCGCACCAGCCCGACGGTGCGGCGCCCGCTGCCGCGCGAACAGCCTCACGGCTTTCCGCAATGAAGGCGCGTTCCTCGGCCTCGCTCATTCGGCTGGTGATCCGTCGCGTCGCATACGTCCCGTGCGCCATGAAGCAGGCATTGCGGCGAACAAGTTCGTCCACCAGTTCGGGATAGCGCTTGGCTGCAGCGGCACCGAGCGCGACACTGGGCGTGATCGCGAATCGATCCAGCGCGTCGAGCAAGCGGAAAATCCCAACGCGTGCACCGTATTCCCGCTGGCTCCAGGTCAGCCAGTCAGGGAAGAATTTGCCCAATGGCGAGACGACGCGTGGATCGGGGTTCGCGTCCTGTGGTGGGTTCACCTCCCAATAGTCCAGCACCAGCGTGACCGTGAAGGCGATGCGTGCATCGTTCGGCCACTCAAAACGCGGAGCTGCGGTCAATGTTCGATAGGCGTGGTGAAGCTGGTCCATGCCAGGCCGCCGGATTTCGTTCACGGGAGGAGTGGTGTCAGCCATTCGCAGCCTCCTGCGCCGCAAGATGCGACTCAATCAATGGCAGATGGTGCTCGTTGAACCAGTCTGTGATCTCCCCCGCCGTGGTGAGCCAGACTCCTGGATGTGACAGTATATACTCCATCGCCGAACGGAATGCGCGAACTCGATGCGGCATGCCAACCCAGTAAGGGTGGAGCGCGATGCACATCACACGGCCTTGTTCAGCGCCCTCCTGGTACACCGTGTCGAAGTAGTCGCGTATCTGGCGCGCGAAGTCGTCGGCCTCCAGGCCGCGACGGTGCAGGATGACATCGTTGATATCCACCGAATACGGCATCGAGATCAGCCTTCCCGTCTTCACATTCAACGGGAACGGTTGATCATCATGATACAGATCGGCTGTGTAATCATAGCCGCATTCTGCTGCCAGATCGAACGTATCGAGCGTATTGGTTATCGCCGGACTGAACCATCCACGCAGCCTGCGGCCGGTAAGCCGCTGATGGATCTCTTTCAACTCCTCCATTGCCGCACGCTCTTCCTCGCGCGAGAAATTCCAGTGATAACGCGTGTTGTATATGCCATGCGACATATACTCCCAGCCGCGATCCTCCATCGCGCCCAGGATTTCGGGAAAGTGTTCGAGCACGGTCATATTGAGGCTTACGGTGCACCGGATGCCCAGCGCGTCGGTGACCTCGAACAGGCGCCATAGCCCGACGCGATTGCCATAGTCGCGCTGAGTGTAGCCAAGAACGTCCGGGTGCGGCGAGCGCGGCCACGGATCCCGCGTGCGCACGAATTTCGGCATGTACTCATAGTGCTCGATATTCGGCACCACCCAGACGGCAACGCGCGCTCCGTTCGGCCAACGCAGTGGCGGACGGTGCAGGATCGGCGAATAGCTGACAAGGTTGGGTTCCATGTCGCGACTCCAGCACGGGATGCGTGAGCCTACCTCGTTCTGCGGTATAAGCTATACAGGACAAGGAGGAGGACGCGAGCATGGCCAACACACAGGCGATTTCCGAATTGCTGCGACGTGCGACCGAGGCTGGCGATGTCCCCGGGGTGACCGTTGCTGCCGTCACGGCGGACGGCGCGTTCTTCGCGGACGGCGCCGGCGTGCGCGATGTGAGAACGGGCACGCCGATGACCGCCGACACCGTGGTGTGGATTGCCTCGATGACCAAGGCGGTCACCGGCGCCTGCGCCATGCAATTGGTGGAGCAAGGGCGGCTGTCGCTGGATGGGCCGATCGCCGCGGTGTTGCCCGAGCTTGAAAACGTACAGGTGCTGGAGGGTTTCGCGCCGGACGGCTCACCGCGCCTGCGGCCAGCGCGGCGGCCAATCACGCTGCGGCATCTGCTGACGCACAGTTCAGGCTTCGTCTACCAGATATGGAATTCGGCCATGACGCGCTACCTGGAGGCAACCGGCACGCCAAGCATCACCACCTGCACCAATGCATCGTTGAAGCTCCCGTTGCTATTCGATCCCGGCGACGGCTGGGACTATGGCATTGGCATCGATTGGGCGGGCAAGGCGGTGGAGGCAGCCAGCGGCGCCCGGCTCGGTGCGTATATGAAACAGCAGCTACTCGAACCCCTGGGCATGAACGACACCGGTTTCCGCATTGGACCAGTGCAGCGCCAACGGCTGGCCAAGGTGCACGTCCGCACGGCGGCTGGCTTCGAGTCGACCGACCAGGAACTGCCGCAGAAGCCCGAATTCGAAATGGGGGGCGGTGGCCTTTACTCGACGGTGGGCGATTACCTTCGCTTCGCCTGTATGATCATGCGCGGCGGTACGCTTGAAGGGAGGCGCGTTCTGGCGCCCGAGACGGTGGCGACCATGTCGGCCCATGCGATGGGCGATCTGCGCTGCCGGCCTTTGAAGACCGCGTCTCCGGCATCATCCAATGACGTGGACTTCATTGACGGCATGCAATGGGGGCTGAGCTTCCTGATCAATCCGCAGCCGCTCCCGACAGGACGATCCGCGGGATCGCTGGCCTGGGCGGGACTGGCCAACTCGTATTACTGGATTGACCCGGTGAAGCAGGTCGCGGGCGTGTACGCCACGCAGCTCCTGCCTTTCTTCGATGACAAGGCGGTGCGGCTGTTCCAGGAGTTCGAGACCGCGGTTTACCGAATGGCGTAGTCCCGAGTGGCGCGGGAGTTGCCTCGTGAAGCACGTGAAACGGAGCTTCGGAGGCAGAAATGAACGACGGCAAGACTGCGCTCGGCCAAAAGATCCTGGCAATCAAACAGCAGAAGAAGCTGAACTGGCAGGAAATCGCCGAGCGCCTCGGGTATTCGCCAACCTGGGCCTGCGCGGCCTGCCTCGGGCAAATGTCGATGACGCCCGAAACGGCGGCCAAGGCCGGCACATTGTTCGGGCTGAATGACGACGAAGTGGCGCTTTTGCAGGCAATCCCCTACCGCGGTTCACTGCCCGGCGCGGTGCCCACCGATCCGCTGATCTACCGGTTCTACGAGCTGGTCATGGTGTATGGCACCACCTGGAAGGAACTGATCCAGGAGGAGTTCGGGGACGGCATCATGAGCGCGATCGACTTCGACATGAGCCTCAAGCGGCAGCCGGACCAGAAAGGGGATCGGGTGAAGCTCACCATGTCGGGCAAATTCCTGCCGTATAAGCGGTACTGAACGGCAGCAGGACCGAGTGTCCCTGCTGTTGCACCTATAGCATGACGATGGGGGGAGCGCGCCTGTTTGGTGTTCCCTAGGCAGTGCAGATGCAGCTCTGCATTGGCACGTCGCTGGGGATCATTGTGTCGACGACAATGCGCTCGTATCGCGAGCACAGGGCGCGAGGCTTCGTGCTGACCGAAGCCTGTTTGACCCGGCCATGTGACGTCGGCCGATCGCGTTCGGAAGGCATTGCCAATACATGCGTGTTTCTGATTACCCGGTTCCGCTGAAACTCTGCACCAGGCTGCCCGATACCAGCCGCCAGCCGTCAACGAGCACGAAAAAGATCAGCTTGAACGGCAGCGAAACGACGCTGGGCGGCAGCATCATCATGCCGAGGCTCATCAACAAGCTGGCCACCACCATGTCGATCACCATGAACGGCAGGAACAGCAAGAACCCCATCTCAAAGGCACGGCGGAGCTCGCCAACCAGGAAGGCGGGAACCAGCGCGCGCCAGGGGGTCGCGTCGGGTGTGGGCGGTGGCGGCAAATGGGCGATGTCGAGGAAAAGCTGGAGATCCGATGAACGCAGGTTGGCAGTCATGAACCGGTGGAAGGGCGTGATCGCCAGTTGCAGCCCCTCTAACTCGCCGACGCGGCCTTGGGTCATTGGCAGCAGTCCGGTGGTCCAGGCGTCGTTCAGCACCGGCTCCATGACAAAGAAGGTCAGGAACAACGCCAGTCCGACCAGGACCATGTTGGGGGGCGTGCCCTGGGTCGAAAGCGCGGTGCGCAGCAGCGACAGAACGATGACGATACGCGTGAACGCTGTGATCATCACCAGCAGGCTCGGCGCCAGAGACAATATAGTGACGAGCGCGGTGAGCTGCACCAGTCGGCCAGTCGCTCCGGCCTGACCACCTGCGCCAAGATCGACGCTGAGCGACTGCGCGTGCGCAAGCATGGGCAACAGGAACAAGCAAGCGGCGCCGCCCAGCAGGCGAGGCAGTCTCATCTCTCCGGCTCCTGGCGATCGAGCCAGCCCACCACGGTGTCCTGCGCGCCGCCGACAAGCAGCAGGATTCGGCGTTGGTCACACGAGATCAGATACAGCCGGTGACGCGGGCCGAGCGCGAGTACGTCTTGTACCACGAGCAGTCGCCCACTGGCGGGGCGCTGTGCCATACCACCGAACCGCGCAAGGCGGCCGGCCAGCCAGATCAACGCCAGCACCGCGGCAAGCGCGGCGATCGCGGTCAGGATTGTGGAGGCGCTGATGGCCATGGCACTGCCTTTTGCAGAGCACGCAATAACGCTTCTATCGAACCGGAGAGTGCGATCAGCCGAGGACGGACGCGGCGGCCTTCATTCGGCGGTAGGTCAAGCGACTTGGCGCATAACAGACCGATCTGGCCTTCGAGTCCGGTCAGGTCCACAGTGCGTCCGGCATCCACCAGACGCCGGCTCAATTCGACCAGTTTGGTCAATTCTCCGGCGAGCGCGCTGACCGCCTCGAATGGCTCATGTCCGTCTGTCATTGCTGGCGATTAAACCGCAACTGCCTTACCGAACCCTTTATTGCCACCGAGATTGCTGAATTATACCAGCTATCGAAAGACTGACTCTGTCGGCTCTGTGTGCAGCGTCATGGCGGGCGATGGTTGGTTCGAGCCCCATATTCACTAATTTAAGGGCACAGGCCCGACCACACTATCGTCATGGCCGGGCCTGTCCCGGCTATCCACGTCTTCACCCCAGTAACGACGGACACAAGTGTTCCACTCCGGATTCTGAGCCGCCGGCAGCCGAACCTGCCACCCGCGAGGCCAACGCTTCAGGCTGGATTGCCACTGGATTGCCACCGTGTGTGTCGTCATGATGTTCGAAATATACGAGTTTCGTCAGACCATATCGCCGAATAAAGCTGCTGCCTGTGCCTTCCCCGTGTTCCCAGACGCGGCTGACAAGGTCGTTGGTGACGCCGATGTACAGCGTGCCATTGCGCTTGATCGTCATGATGTAGAGCCACTCGCCCATGCAAGTATGATCCGCATGCGAGGTACGGAAGACGTGGATGGCCGGGACACGCCCGGCCGTGACGATAGGAGATGGCCTGAGCCCTTAAATTAGCGCCTATGGGGTCGAGCCCGACCAGATGGGCCAGCCATCCACAACTTTGTTGATTACGACTGTGAAAGTCGCGGATGTCGATCGTCGTTGGCATGACGGGTGAGGCGTGGCCGGTGTGTCACCTTCAAAGGCGGTCAGTATTAACCGACTGTTCAGCCGGGTGCGGCATTCTATCAGGCATGGACCCGACGCGGATCAGCCTCCTCGATTTGGCAGAGCAGCGGCTGACCTGGGCGGATCAGCGGCAGGCGGTGCTGGCGCAGAACGTCGCGAATGCCAATACGCCCGGCTACAAGCCTCATGACCTGCGGCCATTTGCCGACGCGCTGTCCAATGCCGAGGCCGTCGCACCCGTGCGGACCAATCCCAATCATCTTGGTGGCACGCTGCCGACGGAGTCGCCGGGCGAAACTGTTGACCGGACACATACAAAATCACCGGACGGAAACGCGGTCTCGCTCGACGAACAGCTTGTAAAAGTCGCGGATACCGAGTCCACACATGAATTGGTTACTGCGATCTATCGAACCTATCTTGGCATGTTCAAGACCGCACTCGGTAGCTCATAGAGTTAAGCAAGGGAGAGCCGCGCATGGATCTCGACAAGGCTCTCGGTATCGCTGCCAGCGGCATGGATGCTCAGACCACACGACTGCGGGTCATTGCTGAGAACCTTGCCAACCAGGACACCACCGGTTCATCGCCGGGCGCGCAGCCCTACCGCCGCAAGACCGTCACTTTCGAGAATAAGCTCGATCGGCAGCTCGACACCGACACGGTGCACGTGAAGCAAGTCGGCCAGGACAGCAGCGACTTTCCGCTGCGCTACGATCCATCCAACCCGGCAGCGGACGCTTCCGGCTATGTGAAGCTGCCAAACGTCAACAGCCTCGTCGAAGTCATGGACATGCACGAGGCCGAGCGCGCGTACAATGCGAATGTCGCAGTCATGCAAAGCGCGCGCGGCATGCTGACCCGCACTATCGGCCTGCTGAAATGAGCACGATCCCTACAATCGTAGTCACCCCATCGACCGCCGCTGACGCATATAGCCGCGTTGATCGCGGTGATCACGGCAGTGGCTCCGCAAGTGGCGGCTTCGGCGCCACGCTGCAGCGTGCTATGCAGGGCGCTCTGGACGAATTTCACGCGGCGGATGCCAAGACGACCGAAGCGCTGACCGGCGGAGGCAATCTGACCGACGTGGTCACCGCCCTATCGCGCGCGGAACTCACCTTGCAGACTGCCACAGCCGTGCGTGACCGCGTGCTCCAGGCGTATCAGGACATCATCAAGATGTCGATTTGAATCCGTGATGAACGACGCGGACATCGCTTTTCTGTTGCGTGACGGCATGCTGGTGATGCTGAAAGTCGGGGGGCCGCCGCTGTTGGTGGCCCTCGTCGTCGGCCTGTTGGTGGCGTTGTTGCAAGCGGTCACGCAGATCAACGAGGCAACGCTCGCGTTCGTTCCCAAGGTCCTGGCGCTGTGTGCGGCGCTGGCGCTGCTCGGGCCATTCATGCTGTCCACGCTATCGGGCTACACACATGTCCTGTTCGATCGGCTCGTCGCCATCGGCGGATCATGACCGGCGATGATGCCGCGTTGCTTGCCGCGCTGCCGGCGTGGGCGTTTGCGTTCATACTTGTCACGGCGCGCATCGGTGCGGCGATGTCGCTGCTACCCGGCCTGGGCGAGGCTGAGCCACCAGTCATGGTGCGTGTCGGCCTGACGTTCGGTGTGACCGCGCTGCTGCTGCCCGGCATCGCGCCTATGGTGCCGAAGGTGCCAGAAGCAGGTGCGCAGGCCATCTTCATGGTCGCCGCCGAGGTCGTGACCGGGCTATGGCTGGGCTGGCTTGCGAGGCTCTTGGTGCTGGCATTGCCGATAGCCGGCCAGTTCATTTCCTACATGCTTGGCGTCGCGAACGTGTTGCAGCCTGACCCGGAGCTCGGCAGCCAGGCCACGCCGATCGAACGGCTGTTCGACCTTGCCGCTTCGCTCGCCATTCTGGTCACAGGCTTATATGCCCTGCCGCTCGCCGCCCTCGCCGGTAGTTATCGGCTGGTGGCCCCAGGCGCACTCCTGCCCGCAGCCGATACCGCCCAGACCGCGGTGCATGCCGTGGGTTTTGCCTTCGCTCTCGCCGTTCGATTGGCCTCGCCATTCCTGCTCGTCTCCATCGTCTGGCACGTGGCCACAGGCTTGCTCGCGCGTCTGGTTCCCCGAATGCAAGTCTACTTCGTGGTGATGCCGGGCCAGATTCTCGGCGGCATGGCGCTGCTGGTAGTGACCGCAGGGGCGCTGCTGAGCGCCTGGCTGTCCGCCGTGCAGATTGGTTTTTCGCAGTTGCCGGGACACTGAATCCCATGGCAGGCGAAGGTGACCACGACGACAGAACGGAAGCCGCAACATCGCGGCGCCTGCAAAAGGCGCGCGAAGAAGGCCATGTGCCGGTATCGCGCGAACTCAACACGTTTGTCGGCCTGGCAGCCGTCACGGTGGCACTCGTGATGGCAGGACCTGCCGCGGTGCACGAGCTGGCGTTGCGGCTCAGCGTGCTACTGTCGCGTGCACACGAATTCGGTGAGGCCACTGCTCTTCGTTCGGCGGGATTGGCGTGGCTGCACGGGGCAGCCCCATTCGTGCTGGCATCGCTGCTTGCCGGTTCGGCGGCGGTGTTGCTGCAAACCCGTTTCCTGCTGAGCGCCTCACCCTTGCGCGTGGATTTCTCACGCGTCAGTCCGCGCGCTGGCCTACGGCGATTGCTTGGCGCGGACAGTCTCGTCGAAGCAGGCAAGTCGGTTGCCAAGGTCGCTGTGCTGGGCGTGGTGCTGTGGCGCGTCATTCAAGCTGACCTCCCCGGCTTGCTGCGTTTGCCATTCGTCAATCCCAGCCAGCTTCTCGCCAGTGCCACGGCGCCGGTCTTGCACGTCCTCCTCGTGGTGCTGGTCGCGCAGGCCGCGATTGCCGCAATGGATTTCTTCTGGGTCGTGCTGCGCCATTCGCGATCACTGCGCATGAGCCGTCACGATATCATGGACGAGCAGAAGGAAACCGAGGGCGATCCTCGGATCAAAGCAAGACTGCGGCAGATCCGCACATTCCGGGCGCGTAAGCGCATGTTGGCGGCAGTGCCGAAAGCGACTGTGGTGATCACCAATCCGACGCACTATGCCATTGCCTTAGCCTATGACAGGGCAAAGCATGCGGCCCCTCGCGTGGTGGCAAAGGGCGTGGATACGCTGGCAATGCGCATCCGCGAGGTGGCGGCGGAAAATCGGGTGCCAGTGGTGAGTAACGCGCCATTGGCGCGGGCGCTCTATCGGGTGGAAGTCGATACTGAGATTCCGGCCGAGCATTATCAGGCGGTAGCCGAGATCATCGCCTATGTGTGGCGCCTGGCGCGGCCCGCCACATCGCCGAACCCCTCTGCGCCCCATTGAGGCGGAGAGGCGTCGGACGGGCTGGTGTTCGCGCGATTTCTGCCAGATAATTGTGACGTTGATCGAAACCATCGAATGGCCGAATTCCAAACGGCCAGAGGGAGAAACGTTGATGCCTCTCGGACGCGCAATTTCACGACGCAAAGCGGTTCAGATCGCCGCGGCCGCCACGGCCTTGCCGCTGGTTCACATCCGGACCGCTGGCGCGGCAGGCAAGCTAAGCCTCGCGCTGTGGGACCATTGGGTCCCGACTGGCGACCCGGCACTGCGCAAGATCGCCGAAGCATGGGCCGAGAAGAACAAGGTCGAGCTGCAGCTCGATTTCCTCACCTCCATCGGCAGCAAGATCAACATCACCATGGCGGCCGAGGCGCAGGCCAAGACCGGGCACGATGTCTACGCTTTCGACTCTTGGACAGTGCAGCAATATGGCGACAGCCTGGTGCCGATGGACGACGTGATGAAGCGGCTGATCGCCAAATACGGCAAGCTCGGTCACGCGTATGAGTATCTTGGTGTCTCCAATGGTCATTGGCTGGCGGTGCCGGTGGGTTGGGGCTCCGCACCGTTGCCGCCATGCGGCCGCATCAGCCTGCTGAAGAAGTTCGCTGGCGTTGACGTGCAGCAATGGTTTCCGGCCCAGAAATCGACGCCGGATGCGTCGCAGGACTGGACCTACGACATGCAACTGAAAATCGCCGAGGCGTCGTTCAAGAACGGCTATCCGATGGGGTTCGGTTGCGGGCAGAACAGCACCGACGCCAACCAGACCTGGGGTGCGACGTTCGGTGCGTTCGGTGCCGAACTGGTGGACGCCAAGGGCAATATCGTCATCGAGTCGGACAACGTGCGGCAGGTGATGGAATACGCCGAGCGCATGGTGAAGTTCATGCCGCCGGACGCGATAAGCTGGGACGATGCCTCGAACAACCGGGCTTTGATATCTGGCAAAGCGACGTTCATCTGGAACCCGCCGTCGGCGTGGGCGGTGGCGAAGCGCGACGCGCCGCAGGTGGCGGAGGATTGCTGGACCTTCCCCAATCCGCGCGGGCCGAAGGGGCGGCTGGTGCCACACCGGCCGTATTTCTGGGGCGTCTGGTCGTTCTCGCAGAATCAGACCGCGGGCAAGGAATTCATTGAGTACATGTCGCAGCGGGAGCAGGTCGAGGCGTTGGCCAGCGCCGTCGTCGGCTATGACATTCCGCCATTCGAATCAATGTCCGACCTGGAGATCTGGAACGAGGTGGAGCCGCCGAAGGGCACCATCTACAACTATCCCGTGCGGCCGTGGCACGACGCGGAATACTACATTCCGGGATCCTCGGCACCGCCCGAAATTGCGACACAGATCTGGAACCGCTACCTCTATCCGGCGATGGTGGCACGACTGGTGTCTGGCCAGACGATCAAGCAGTCGATCGATTGGGCGAAGAACGAACTCGAAGGTCTGCGATGAATTGACCGAGCGGCCGGGCGACATTTCGCCCGGCCGGCTCTCGACATTTCCTCACGCAGGGTTAAGAAGTGGACTTATTGTCAGGTAAAAGAGCAAACGCCGTAAGGAGAAAACGCAAGTATGAGTAATTTCCGGAACATGTCGCGCCGTCGTGCGTTGACCATTGGGGCCGCTGCCACCGCCCTGCCTCTGGTCCACATCCGCACTGGTCGCGCTGCTGGTAAAATGTCCATCGGCTTCTGGGATCACTGGGTCCCGGGCGGCAATGATGTGATGAAGAAACAGGTCGATGCCTGGGCGGCGAAGAACCAGGTCGACGTCACCTCCGACTTCATCACCAGCAACAACAACAAGTTGCAGTTGACCGGCGTCGCCGAGGCACAGGCCAAGAGCGGTCACGACGCTTTGGCTTTTTTTAATTGGGATGTGTTCAACGTATCTGATGCGCTGGAACCGATTGACGATGTCATGCAGCGGCTGGTCGCCAAAAACGGGGCGGTGAGTGAGACTTGCGCCTATCTGGCCAAGGCGAAGGGACATTGGGTTGCCGTGCCGACGAGTTCTGGCACACAGACCAAGCCGCCCTGCGGGCGCATCAGTTGGTTCCAGAAGAATGGTCTCGATCTGGAAGCGATATATCCGGTCAAGGCGGATCACACGGCTGCGCAGGATGCGTGGACGTGGAACGAGTTCATGAAATACGCCGAATTGGCTCAGAAGGATAATTTGCCCTTCGGTCTCGGCATGGGCGGCGGCGGCAACACAGATGCCACTGATACCCACGGCGCCCTGTTCAAGGCGTTCGGCGCGACGCTGATCGACAAGGACGGCAATATCAAGCTGAAGTCCGACGAAGTCATGCAGGTGATGGAGTTCGCGCAGAAGTTGGTGAAGTTCTATCCGGACGACGCGGTGAGCTATGACGATGCGTCCAACAACCGTGCATTGATCTCCGGCAAGAGCGCGCTGATCTTCAACCCGCCCTCGGCCTGGGCGGTAGCCGTGCGCGATAATCCAACGGTGGCCCAGGACTGCTGGACGTTTTCGGCGCCGACCGGCCCCAAGGGACGCTTCGTTCCGTCCCTGAGCTACTTCTGGGGCGTCTATAAGTTCAGCCAGAACAAGACGGCGGCGAAGGAGCTGATTGAATACCTGATGCAGCCGGAACAGGTTGAGCCGCGCTGCGTCGCGACCAAGGGCTACGACCTGCCGCCCTACGCTGGGTTGATCAGCTTCAAGGTTTGGGAAGAAGTCGAACCGCCCAAGGGCACGGTTTACAACTATCCGATCCAGCCATGGCACAAGGCGGAGCCGAGCCTGACCGCGGCCGAGGCGTCGCCAGACGTTGCGGTACAGATCTATAACCGCGCAGTCCACAACCAGATGATGGCGCGCCTGAAGCAGGGCCAGAAGATTCCAGAAGTCCTGGCCTGGGCGCAGGATGAACTGGAGGGCTACGCTCGCTGAGAGCGGCTGACGAAGTTGGCTTGCCTGGCGTGCGGACAAGCATGCCAGGCAGTGCCGTTTTGATAGGAGGAATGGACATGGAAAGTCGACGGCGTATGTCGCCTTGTCTGTGTATGCGAGGGCGACATGGCTGACGGCACCAGCGTTCCCGCGGACGTACTGACCGGTGCGGTGCCGGCGATCCGGCGCACCGGTAGCCTGAAGATGCTGGCCAGGCGGCGCTCTACCATCGCCTTCCTGATGTGTCTGCCGCTGATCCTGATGATCGCGACGCTGGTGATCTACCCAGCGCTCTACGCGATCTATCTCAGCATGCTGAACAAGAAGATGACGGCCTTCGTCGGCCTGGGCAATTTCGCGTTCCTGCTGAAGCGCAACACCTTCCAGCTCGTGATCTTCCAAAGTTGCCTGTTCGCCATCACCGCCGTGGTCTTCAAGGCCCTGCTCGGCTTCATCATGGCGCACCTGATGCACAACATCCCCGGCAAGAACCAAAGGATCTGGCGCGGCCTGCTACTGGTGCCGTGGGTGATTCCGCTCGCCTTGTCCACCCTGACCTGGTGGTGGATGTTCGATCCGTCCTATTCGGCGTTCAACTGGGTGCTGAACCAGTTCGGCATAGCGTCGGTACCGTGGCTCGGCGTTGGCTGGATCGCGCGTATCTGCACCATCACGGTGAATGTCTGGTTCGGCACACCGTTTTTCATGATCATGTATCTGGCGGCGCTGAAATCAGTGCCAGAGCAGCTCTATGAGGCGGCTGCGATCGATGGCGCCAGCGCGATACAAAAGCTGTTCTTCGTGACGCTGCCGATGATGCGCAACATCATCTCGATCACCGTGCTGTTCAGCCTGATCGTGACATTCGCCGACTTCGACATCGTGCGCATCCTGACATCGGGCGGGCCGCAGGACATGACCCATATCTTCGCGACCTACGCATTCCAGATCGGCATCCAGTCAGGCGACATTCCGCTGGGCGCGGCGGACAGCCTGTTCATGTTCCCAATCCTGGCAATCGCGGCCTTTGTGATCCTGCGCGGCGTGACCCGGCGCAGCAGGGAGATGGCGGCATGAGCGCGACAACAATGCCGGCGACAAGTGCCACGCGTGCGCGGCACCATAATAGCCTGCACCGCCAGCGGGCGTGGGCGCTGTGGGGAAGTTATGTCGCGTTGGCGGTGTTCGTGCTGATGTTCCTGGTGCCGCCGCTCTACACCATCGCGACCAGCCTGAAGACGTCGCAGGAGATCGGCGCGGAGACCGGCAGTCCCTGGTATCCACATCACCCGACTCTGGAAAATTTCTGGTATCTGATCACCTACTCGAATTTTCAGCGCTACTACCTGAACTCGGTGATCGTGACGGTGCTGACCGTCGCGATCAGCATGGTGATCGCGGTGCTGGCGGCGTTCAGCCTGGCGCGGATGGGCTTCTTCGGCAGCAAGACGCTGTCGACTGGCGTGTTCCTGACTTACCTGGTGCCGCCGTCGCTGCTGTTCCTGCCGCTGTTCCAGATCATGGGGTGGGTCGGACTGATCAACTCCTACTGGTGCCTGGTGCTGCTGTATCCGACGCTTGCGGTGCCGTTCTGTACGTGGATCATGATCGGTTACTTCAGTTCCGTTCCGAAGGAGCTGGACGAGGCGGCGCTGATCGATGGTGCGGGCTATCTGCAGATGCTGTGGAAGATCTTCATCCCGGTGGCGATGCCGGGGATCATTGCCGCGACGATCTTCGCGTTCACGGTAAGCTGGGGAAGCTTCCTGTATCCACTGGCGTATCTTTACACGTCGAGCCAGATGGTGCTGACGGTTGGCATTGTCAGTGACCTGATCCGCGGCGACGTATTCGAGTGGGGCCGGATCATGGCGGCGAACCTGCTGGCATCGCTGCCGCCGATCCTGATCTACGCGTTCCTGATGGATTACTACGTCGCGGGCCTGACGGCAGGCGCCACGAAGGGGTAGCGCATATCCTCTCCGTCCCCGCGTGGCGCTCACGGTTCGTAAACATCTGGTCCTTCACATGCAAACGCCGGCCAGGATTGGCCTGGCCGGCGCTCACTTGGAGGACCCAGCATGGAGAAGCATGCGTGGCTTCCATTGCGGATAGTCGTGACCGTGACCGTTAAGGTCAAGGTTTTCGTCAGGAAGTAATGGAGGCGGCTCGGCCGGGCCTAAATCCGGCTGAGCTTCCTCCGGGCGGCGTTGTGCCAGAATCGGGGCGGGGTGTATGGCCAGTGGCAAGTCTTGCCCATCGGACCGAATGTTCACATTATGTTCTTGTCAGGCGCAACGAAATCCGCCATAAGCGGCGTATGCAAAATATTAACGCTAGCCGAGGCAAAGTTGTCCGACTGCCAAATCGCAACCGCCAGAACGAGGAGCCGCTGATGGAAAAGAATAAGGCCCTGGATGCCGCCCTAGCGCAGATCGAGCGGGCCTTCGGCAAAGGCTCCATCATGCGGATGGGCTCCCGTGGCGTCGATGAGCATATCGAGGTGATCCCATCCGGCTCGCTCGGCCTCGACCTGGCGCTGGGCATCGGCGGGCTACCGCGCGGGCGGGTCATGGAGATCTACGGTCCGGAAAGCTCCGGCAAGACCACGCTCGCGCTGCACGCCATCGCCGAGGCACAGAAGCGCGGCGGTACCTGCGCCTTTATCGATGCCGAGCACGCGCTGGACCCCGGCTATGCCCGAAAGCTCGGTGTCGACGTGGACAACCTGCTGATCAGCCAGCCGGACGCGGGCGAGCAGGCGCTGGAGATCTGCGACACGCTGGTGCGCTCCGGCGCGGTCGACGTGGTGGTGATCGATAGCGTCGCCGCCCTGGTGCCGCGCGCTGAACTGGAAGGCGAGATGGGCGACAGCCACATGGGACTGCACGCGCGGCTGATGAGCCAGGCGCTGCGCAAGCTCACCGGCAGCGTGTCGCGCAGCAACACGATGCTGATCTTTCTCAACCAGATCCGCATGAAGATCGGCGTGATGTTCGGCAATCCGGAAACCACCACCGGGGGCAACGCGCTGAAGTTCTATGCCTCGCTGCGGATGGAGATCAGGCGCATCGGCCAGATCAAGGACCGCGAGGAGGTGACGGGCAACCAGACGCGGGTGAAGGTGGTCAAGAACAAGCTGGCGCCGCCGTTCCGCCAGGTGGAGTTCGACATCATGTATGGCGAGGGCATCAGCAAGGTTGGCGAGCTGATCGACCTCGGCGTGAAGGCGGGCGTGGTGGAGAAGTCAGGCGCCTGGTTCAGCTACGATAGCCAGCGTATTGGCCAGGGACGCGAGAACGCCAAGCAGTTCCTGCGCGACCACCACGAGGTGGCGGACGCGATCGAGGCCAAAGTGCGCGAGCAGTCGGGCGTGGTGGCGAATACCATGCTGGCGACTTCGGATGAGAGCGAGGAGGCCGAGGCGGCGGCGGCGGAGTAGTGGGGCTCATTTCTCTAGCGGAGTGATCGCCCGCCTGTCACCTTCGACCGCATGATGGTTGGACAGTCGTAGCCGGGCGGTGTTTCCGCCGACGAATCCGGCTACGTTGCCGCGATGAAGTTTCTCCACGCTGCCGACATCCATCTCGACAGCCCGCTGGTAGGCCTGCACGCTCGCGACGATCTGCCGGATACGGTGATCCGTCACTGCACGCGCCGTGCCTTCGCCGCGATGATCGACCTCGCCCGCGCCGAGGATGTGGCGTTCGTGGTCATCGCCGGCGACCTCTATGACGGCGACTGGAAGGATTTCTCCACCGGCCTGTTCTTTGCCGAGCAGATGCAGCGGCTGGGCCGCCCCTGCTTTTTGCTACGTGGCAATCATGACGCGCGCTCGGTTATCACCCGCAACCTGCGGCTACCCGATAACGTGCGGGAGTTCTCGGCGCGTACCTGCGAGAGCTTTCAACTGCCCGAACTTGGCGTGGCGTTGCACGGCCATTCGTTCCCTAACCGTGCCGTGCCGGAGGACTTGTCGGCGGGCTATCGCGAGCCTGTCCGCGGCATGGTCAATATCGGCGTACTGCACACTTCCGCCGAGGACCCTGGGGAACACGAAACCTACGCACCTTGCGAAGTCGCGGCACTGGCGCTGAAGGGTTACGAGTACTGGGCGCTCGGCCACATCCATGTCCGGCGGGTCCTGTCCGAGCGGCCCTGGATTGTATTTCCCGGCAACCCGCAAGGACGCCACGCCAGAGAGACCGGCGCCAAGGGATGCAGCCTCGTCACAATAGAAGACAACGCGATCATTTCCGTCGAGCACCGGGTGGTGGACGTGCTCCGCTGGGCGGCGCTGGACCTGGATGTCACGGGGCTGGATGTGGCCAGTTTGACAGGCTGTCTGGCCGACACCGTTCGCGCGTCGATCGCCGACGCGGATGGCCGCCCTCTCCTGGCGCGGCTGACATTGTCCGGTGCCACCGAACTGCATGGAATACTCCTCAACGACACCGAACACCTCGTTGCCGAATGCCGCAATGCCGCGATCGAAGCGGGCGGCGGCCTGTGGGTGGAGTCGGTCAGGGTGAACACGAGGTCGCTCGCGCAGCCTGCCGGAGACGTACTCGTGTCACTGCACGGTGCATATACGGCGGGGCTGGACGATGCGAAGGTGGTCGCCGGGCTGTTGCAGGACTTGGCGGAACTTCGGCGAAAACTGCCGGGTCCTGCGCGCGGCGATGACCTTGCGATCCCCACGGACGCCGAGGGTTTGCGGTCGCTGGCGGAAGATGCCTGGCAGATTGCGGTCGATGCACTGGCCGTTGTGGATCAGTCATGAAGCTGCGGCGGCTGGATCTGCTGCGTTACGGCCACCTGACAGACGCGGTGCTGGACTTCCCGGAAGCGGCGCTTCTGCATGTGGTGCACGGCGCCAACGAGGCGGGTAAGTCCACGGCGCTTGCCGCGATCGCGGACGCCTTGTTCGGCTTTGGCCATCGCACCGACTATGGATTCCTGCACCAGGACCTTCGCATCGGCTTCACCATAGCAGCGCACGATGGTTCGCTCGGCAGCTTCACCCGCCGCAAGGGGCGTCGCGACCCGTTGCGCGATGCTGACGACAATGTTGTGCATGAAGACACGCTGCGCCGCTTCCTCGGCGGCATCAGCCGCGATCGTTTCGAGAACAGCTTCGGTCTGGATGGCGCACGGCTTCGAGCGGGCGGGCAGGAATTGCAGCGTCTCGGCGGCGAGGTCGGTGAAAGCCTGCTCGCTGGCGCGGGATTGCTGAACCTGCGGGCTGCTCTGACCCGGCTGGAGGATGAGGCGAAGTCGCTGGTGGGCGATGGCCGTGGTCGGCGGCGGCTGTCGGAAGCGGTGGAAGCCTGGCGCGCGGCGGAGCAGCAGAAGGAGGAACGCTCCGTCGTGCCACGCACATGGCAGGAGACGCTGGAACACCATGACGAAATGGCGGCGCAGCTTTCTGCCGTCCAAGAGGACACCAGGACGCTGTCGGAAGAAAGTAGCAGGCTCCAGCGGGTGCGGCGGGTCGCGACATTACTGTCGGATCTCGCGGACGCGCGCGAAGCCCTCGCGCAGGTTGCGGACGCGCCGCACCTGCCGGCCGACGCCGAAGCCCGATTCGATTCACACACGGAATTGCGGCGGGAAGCCGAACGCAACCAGGCACGCGAGGCGGAGGCGGCGCAGGGGCTAGCGGCGATGTTGGCTGCGCTGCACCAGGATGATGCTGTGCTGCCGATGCAGGACACGATCGATGCACTGCAGGGCCAGTGTGCCGTTGCACTGCAAGCGTCAGCCGACCTGGAGAAGGTGACAGCGGACGCCGCGGCGTCGCGCGCGAAGGTCGTGGCAGCCATCGACGAACTCGGTGTGCCCCTGGCGCCGGAAGCCGCACGGGAGGCGCTGCCCCCTGCCAACGCACGCCGCGCGGTGCAGCGCCTGATCACCCAGCATGCCACGCTGGTGGCGGATCAGAGGGCTGCGGCACGCGCCCTGGCTGATGGGGAACAAGTCCTCATCATGGCGACCGTCGCGCTGGGTGACGCGCCCCAGCCGCCGTCACCCGACCTGTTGCGCAGGACGATCGATGCCGTGCGTAGCGAGGGCCGGTTGGATGGGGGACTGGGCCAGGCACGGGCCACACTCGCCGAAGCGGACACGGCCGCGGCAGAAGCCCTCGCCGCGCTGCCGCTCTGGACAGCGGACATGGCAGCGCTGCTGGCCTGCAAGCTGCCGTTGCCGGCTGAATCGGGGCGCGCGGGAGCGCAGCTCGATGCAGCATCACAGGCGTTCGCACAGGCTCGCGTGAATGCTGGCGCGCTTGCGGATGAGATCACCAAGGTCGAGGAAGAATTGGCCCGGCTTGCTCGGGGTGAGCCGGTGCCAACCCAGTCCGCGGTGGCCGACGCGAGAGCGGAGCGCGATCGGGTGTGGCGCATGTTGCGGCGGATCCATGAGGGCGCCTCGCCGTCCGCCGAGCCGTTGCCCGATACGCCGCTGCCGGATGCGTTCGAAAAGCTGCGGGACCAGGCAGATGACCTGGCGGATCGCCGCGCGGATGAGGCACAACGGGTTGCCGATTACCTGTCCACCACAGGCCGCCGCGACGGACTGCGGCAACGCGAGACCGTGGCGCAAGCCACGCTAACGGCGGCCGAGCAAGCATCGGCGCAGGCCGAAGCTGCCTGGCGGGAACTGTGGGCGCGGGCCGGTCTTCAGCCGCAAGCACCCGCGGCGATGGTGGAATGGCGTCGCGCCCGCGCCGATGTACTGCGTCTGGCCGAGGCGGCGGCATCTGCCCAGCGGCATTGCAACGACCTGGTGGCGCGCCGCGACCGAGCGCTCGCGCTGCTGGCAAATCACTTGCCACCGGTGACGGCAGAGAAGTCTTGCGGCCCGGCTGTTGCGGGCGGAGACGGCTTGTGCGGCGACCGAGGCGGCAGCTTTGGAGCACCGGAAGCGCCAGCAGGCACTTGCCGATGCCGGGGCGCGATTGCCATTGTTGCGGACTGCCGTGCACGACGCGGATGCCGCGCTCGACGAGTGGCAGCGCAAATGGTCGCTGGCGCTGGCGGCACTCGTGCTGCCGTCAGAGGCTAGTGTTGAGACTGCGGATACGGCGCTTGAGGCATGGGCGCAGATTGCGCAGGCCGCTCCGGCCTGGCGCATCGACGAGGGTCGGATTGCCGAGATGAACCAGAGCATTGGTGCATTCGCGACTGCGGTGGGGGAAACATGTGCACGCCTTGGCGAGCCTTTGGCGGAAGAGGCTCCGGGTATCGCCGCGGCGCGGCTTGCGCGTCGCCTCGCCGAAGCACGGAAGGCCGCAAGCGAAGCCGAGGAGCTTGGGAAGCGCATTGCGGCGCATGAAGCCGCGACGGATGCGGCGGCAAAGGAGTTGGTTGCGGCGGAAGAGGCGCTTGCCGCGCTGCGTGTGCTGGCCGGAACGACCGACGACGCCAGCTTGGCCGCGGCGATTGAACGGTCCCGGCAGCGCGATGGATTGACCGAACGGTTGGAACGAACGGCCCAGGCGCTGCGAACGCAAGGCGATGGGCTGACCGAGGCTGTGCTGCGCAGCGAGGTGGCGGATGTCGAGCCGGACGCCGTGGTGGGGCGGCTGACCGAGATTGGCGCCAGGCTGACGGAGCTCGGGCATCTTCGCGAGGAGCTGAGCGCCAGGCGTACCAAGGCGGAAGCAACCTTGGCCGAGCTGCGCGCGGGTCACGATGCGGCAGCCATGGCGCAGCAGGCCGTGAACGCCATTGCCGATGCACGGCACGCGGCCGAACGCTATGCCAGGCTGCACGTGGCACGCGTGCTGCTGCGTGAGGGCATCGACCGGTTCCGCAAGCAGCAGCAGGACCCCTTGCTACTTGCAGCGGGCACGCATTTCGCGTCGCTCACCGACGGACGATATGTTCGGCTGATGGTTGATTATAACGCTGCCGGCAAGGCCGTGCTCCTCGCGATCCGCGATACGGATGTCGAGTGCCCTGTCGAGGCGCTCAGTGAAGGCGCACGCGACCAACTCTATCTTGCGCTCCGGATCGCGGCGATCGAACAGTACGCCAGCCAAGCGGAACCTTTGCCGTTTATCGCCGATGATTTGCTGGTTCATTTTGACGATGTCCGCGCGGGGGCGGCGATCAGTCTGCTGTTGACGCTTGGGAAGACGACACAGGTCATCTTGTTCACCCATCATGATCATATTGTCACGCTGGCCCAGGGCCATCCGGGTGTTGTGGTGCAACGGATGGCGTGAGGAATACCGTCAGGCGGCCCGACCTTGCTGATCCCTTCACCGTACCCGATGTCGAACAAGGTGGAGAAGTCGGGCGCCTGGTTCAGCTACGACAGCCAGCGTATTGGCGAGGGACGCGAGTACGCCAAGCAGTTCCTGCGCGACCACCACGAGGTGGCGGACGCGATCGCGGCCAAAATGCGCGAGCGGCTACCGAGCCCGCAGCCACCGTCGCAGCCAACGGACGCGTGGTGGAATGGGGGGTGGCGGCGGCAACGTGCTCGCTGGAACCGCTTCTACGGCGGGTGTTCCCTGGGAGCGCCGCAGGAAATCCATTGCCAATTCAACACGCGGCGTTGCGGCGATCTTCTCTCTGATCGCGTCCAGTCGCGCCGCCACGACCTCGAGATCGATCTGCCATTGCCGCTCGAACCCAGTGCCCGAGCCGATCCCCTCAAACACGTCGGCCCAGTAGTTCAACCCGTTACTCTGCGCGATCAGGTTGAAACAGACATTGGGATAATGCCGCGGCAACATCTCATAGACGAAGCTGCCGCTCCGGCAGAACACGATGTTGCTCATGCCTGCGCCATGCAACCCGATCACCAGGCGGGCGGAGCGGAACGCGTCGATCTGCTCGCTGACTGAGAGCGTGCCCGGAATGATGATGCGCACGCCCTGCCGCTCCAGAAGAGCGATCAGCTCGGCCTCGTTCGCCGCGACACGGTTTTGCGAGTTGGTGCGGGCGACATAGATTTCCTCCGCGAAAGGACCTGTTCGTGGCACGGCTTGGCTCATGCGGCGATACGCCGCGGCCCGCGCCCTGGTGGTCAGTTCCGGCAAGCGCCCGCCCAGGAATTCGCTGAATTCGGCGCTCGGCAGCAGGTAATGGATGGAAACATCGAGCATCAGGCGGGGCAGGTCCTGATAGCCGAGCAATGTGAGGCATTCCTCCTGCCACCGCTGGATATCCGGCGGCAGGATAAGCGTCACTTTGCGATCCTCAGCATATCGCAGGCCTGAATGGATCGCCGGAATACTGTCTATCAGCCAGTGATAGTAATTGTGCCAGGCCCGGTTGCAGCCAATGACGTAGTGTCCGTCCGGCTCGGCGGGGGTCGGATACAGCGGCTTGGTCAGCATGTCCGCATAAGCGCCATCACCGATCAGATTGCGCGTCTCCGGAATGCGGCGGCGGCCTCGCACCAGCAGCATCGTCGATGCATCAAGCAATACATCGCGCAGCCGGTAGGTGCGGATCGGTCCTACGGTAGGGCGTCTGGCGAACGAAGCCCGCATTGCGGGGTCGCTGAACGTGGTACCCAGATCGATGTCGAATTCCCCGTCGAGCGGCACCTCGCGTTCGATCTCAAGGACCTGGTGAGCAGCCTCCCTGATCCGGAGATCGGTGAAATCCGTTTGTTCCTCTGTAGCCACGGATCCCCGCATTACCTTCGGGCCGTGATTTTAGCCGCCCGGCCGGGTGCGCGGCAAACAACGGGTCAAAGCAATGGGTCACCCTTGCGCCGCGTCTCGCTGCGGGCTGTAATGGAAACATACGTGGTGACTACCGGCCGCAACAAGCGGGGAGGTCCCTATGACGTATGCCAGTACGGCGGCTAATTCGCACCTGAGCCTGCCGCCTGTCGCGGTGCCGAAATTCCGCTGGCCTTACTTGTCGCGGCAATTTCGTGCGCTGCTGATGATTGGCCTCATGATCAGCCCGGCCTTCCTCGCCGATGACATCGGTTACTGCGTCCAACGGCTCTTCATGACGGCTGACCAGATTGCTGCGCAGCAGGTGCCCGACGGCACGATGCCCACGGATATCTACGTTTTCCACGTCGCCTGCACGGATACGGACGCGCCTTCCATGCAGCTGGAGCGTTGGGCGGAGTTCGCGGCGAACCATGGATGGCCGCGTTACCCGCAAGCCGGGCCGGGGTGCTTCAAGCCGGAGCGCGCGCTCTACGGCATTGTTGGGCTGAAGGCGTTCAATGTGGCGTGCCCGACCATGGTGTTGTCGGTGGCGGATCAGCGGCGCTGGGTCGCTTATGCTCGGAACCATGGCTGGACGGATTACGCGCAGGCTGGTGTCGGCTGCGTCGATCCGTGAGCACGATCGTGGCCGCCTGCATACGCATCCCCAAGCAACCACCGTCCAATTCCATTGCGGGAAGTAAAGCGACGAAGCAATGTCCTCGCGATCGCGCATGGGGGCGGTGTGGGGTCGGCGCATTTTCTTGACGACGATGCAATCGAACGTGCGTTGGAAGGCCGTCTGGGCCGCGTCCATGCCCGTCAGCGGCGTGGTATCGAAATCGACCACGAGGCGCAGAAATTCGGCCAGGGCCTGACGTTTTTCCATTTCGAGAACCTGTCGATATCCCATGCCATCATCGGCGCGATCCTGCGTCTGTCAGGGACCTATTGGCGCGGAAGCACCAACGCGGCCCGCATCAAGCTGCGCAACAACGAGGTGTTCTCTCATCGGCTGCCGGCGGAATTCGAGGGCTTCACCATTCTGCACCTCACCGACCTGCACGCTGACATGAGTGCCGCCGCCATGGCCGAAGCGGCGCGGATCGTCAGCGATCTGCGATATGATCTGTGCGTCCTGACGGGAGATTACCGCGGACGGACCTTCGGTCCATTCCAGCCTTGCCTCAGCAATATGCTGCGCCTGCGTGAGGCCTTGCGCGGCGACGTTTACGGCGTACTCGGCAACCATGACACTGTCCTGATGGTGCCGGATCTCGAGCGTATGGGTATCCGGATGCTGATGAACGAGCACCTCACGATCGAGCGGGACGGCCGCCAGATTTTCCTGGCCGGCATCGACGATGCGCACTTCTACCGGGTCGACAACATCGAAAAGGTCGCGGCGGCAATGCCGCAGGACATGTTCTCCATTCTGCTATCGCACACGCCGGAGATCTACCGGCAGGCATCGCACGCCGGGTTCGACTTCCTGTTGGCGGGGCATACACATGGCGGCCAGATCTGCCTGCCCGGTGGCATCCCGATCATTCTCTCAGCGAGCCTGCCTCGGTCGCTTGGCAAGGGAGCGTGGAAGTATCGTGGAATGGCTGGGTACACCTCGGTTGGCGCTGGCTCATGTGGTGTTCCGGTCCGGTTCAATTGCTGCCCTGAGGTAACGCTTCACACGCTCAGGATAGCCCGCTGAAGGCACTATGCTGCGCGGGGCTTGATCTCGCTCAACAGGCGGTCGCCGAGTGCTTCCGCCGCCCTTTCCAGTTCATAATCGCGCTGCATGTTCAGCCAGAACTCAGGCGTTGTGTTGAAGTAGCGCCCTAGCCGTAACGCTGTGTCGCCGGTGATGTCGCGCTTCTCGGCGATGATCGCCTGGATGCGTGTCACCGGGACACCCATGTCCTTGGCTAATCGATAGGCTGTCAGGCCCAGCGGCTTCATGAACTCTTCCCGTAACTGCTCGCCGGGGTGGATCGGCGGAAGATCGCGCATCAGTCTGGTCCTTAGTGATAATCGACGATTTCGACCTGCTCGGCTCCGCCGTCTCGCCAGACAAAGCAGATTCGCCATTGGTCGTTGATGCGAATGATGTGTTGTCCAACCCGGTGTCCCTTCAGCAATTCGAGACGATTTCCCGGTGGAGCCGTCAAGTCTGTCAGTCGTTCCGCCTGATGGATCTGCCGCAACTTACGCTGTGCCATCCGCTGAATATCGGCGCCCAGTCGCCGCGCCAAACGGCCATGGAACAGTGCTTCGGCATCGCGATCGGCGAAGGAGCGGATCACCCGTCCCTATACACGCGGCGCGTTATGAACGTCAAGCGTACACAGCAGGTCAGTTATTCCGGCGTGTGACCGGTGACATTCGGCCCCTTGCGCGCTACCTCATGCCTCTTCGCCACCACGCCGGAACCCCACCTAACCGCCATGGCCAGCAGCAACGACATCCGCGCCGCCTTCCTCGACTACTTTGCCCGCAACGGGCATCAGGTGGTCGAAAGCTCGCCGCTGGTACCGCGCAACGATCCGACGCTCATGTTCACCAACGCCGGCATGGTGCAGTTCAAGAACGTGTTCACCGGCCAGGAGAAGCGTCCCTACGTCCGCGCTACCACGTCGCAGAAATGCGTGCGCGCCGGCGGCAAGCACAACGACCTGGACAATGTCGGCTACACCGCGCGGCACCACACCTTCTTCGAGATGCTGGGGAATTTCAGCTTCGGCGACTACTTCAAGGAGAAGGCGATCCCCTACGCCTGGGAGCTGGTCACCAAGGATTTCGGCCTGTCCAAGGATCGTCTCCTGGTCACGGTGTACGCCGAGGACGACGACGCGGCGACGATCTGGAAGAAGGTAACCGGCTTCCCGGACGCGAAGATCATCCGCATTCCCACGGACGCCAATTTCTGGCGGATGGGCGAAACCGGTCCCTGCGGTCCGTGCAGCGAGATCTTCTATGACCACGGTCCGCAAATCCCTGGTGGTCCGCCGGGCTCACCGGACGAAGACGGCGACCGGTTCGTCGAGATCTGGAACCTGGTATTCATGCAGTTCGAGGAAGGCCCGCCCGGCACGCGTGTCGCGTTGCCGCGGCCCTCGATCGACACCGGCATGGGGCTGGAGCGCATCGCCGCGATCCTGCAAGGCAAGCACGACAACTACGACACCGACACGCTGCGGGCGCTGATCCTGGCGAGCGCCGAGGCGACCGGCCAGGACCCCGACGGCCCGCATCGCGTCAGCCATCGTGTCGTGGCCGATCACCTGCGCAGCGTGGCGTTCCTGATCGCCGACGGCGTGCTGCCGTCGAACGAGGGCCGCGGCTACGTGCTGCGCCGGATCATGCGCCGCGCGATGCGCCATGCGCACATGATGGGCGCGCGCGAGCCGTTGATGTATCGGCTGGTGCCTGCGCTGGTCCGGCAGATGGGCACTGCCTACTCCGAACTCGTGCGCGCTGAACCGCTAATCATCGAGACGCTGCTGCTGGAGGAGACGCGGTTCCGGCAGATGCTGGAGCGAGGCCTGCATCTGCTCAACGAAGAGACCGCGCGTCTCGGCGATCGCCAGCCTCTGCCGGGCGCCGTCGCATTCCGGCTGTATGACACATTCGGCTTCCCGCTCGATCTGACGCAGGACGCGCTGCGCGAGGAGGGCCGCGAGGTGGACCTCGCCGGCTTCGAAGAGGCGATGGACGAGCAGCGCACGCGGGCACGTGCGGCGTGGGCTGGTTCGGGTGAAGCCGCGACCGAACGCGTATGGTTCGAGATCAAGGAGAAGGTCGGCGCGTCCGAGTTCCTCGGGTATTCGACCGAATCGGCCGAGGCGGAGATCGTGGCACTGGTGGTGGACGGTGCGCCGGCAGACAAGGCATCTGTCGGCACCGAGGTTGCCGTGGTGCTGAACCAGACGCCGTTCTACGGCGAGAGCGGCGGGCAGGTCGGCGATACGGGCACGATTACCGGTGCGGACGGCTTGCGCATTGCGGTGACTGATACGCAGAAGAAGCTGGGCGATCTGTTCGTGCATCTCGGTCGTGTTGAAGCGGGCGAGGCGCGCGTCGGTACTCCAGTGCTGGCTGGGGTCGATCATGCACGCCGCACCACGATCCGCGCGCACCACTCGGCGACGCATCTGCTGCATGAGGCACTGCGGCGGCGACTTGGCACGCATGTCACACAGAAGGGTAGCCTGAACGCACCGGATCGCTTGCGCTTCGACGTGTCGCAGCCGCGGCCGATGACGGCGGACGACATCGCCTGGGTGGAAGCCGAGGTGAACGCGCGCATTCGCGAAAATACTGAAGTGACGACGCGGTTGATGACGCCGGATGCCGCCGTGGAACTCGGTGCAATGGCGCTGTTCGGCGAGAAGTACGGCGAGGAAGTGCGTGTCGTCTCAATGGGTGCCGGCGAGGGCAACAAGGCTGCCTACTCGATCGAGCTGTGCGGAGGTACGCATGTGCCGCGCACCGGCGATATTGGCTACTTCAAGATCCTGTCCGAGAGCGCGGTCGCGGCCGGCGTGCGGCGTATCGAGGCGGTGACCGGCGCCTACGCCGAAGCAGTGGTCGCCGAGATGCAACACCGGCTGAACGAGATTGCCGGCGTGCTGCGGGCTAGCCCGGCCGAAGCACCAGAGCGCGTGGCCGCGCTGCAGGAGAACGTGCGCAAGCTGGAACGCCAGGTCGCCGAGTTGCAGCGTAAGCTGGCGACAGGTGGCAGCGCTGCTGAGGTGGAAGAAGTGAACGGCGTGAAGCTTGCCGCGCGCAATCTCGGAGAGATACCGGCGCGCGACCTGAAGGGGCTGGCGGACGCGATCGGCAAGCAGCTCGGGACCGGTGTGGTGGCGCTTGTATCCACGGCAGAAGGTAAGGCGAGCATCGTGGTTGGCGTGTCGCAGGACCTGACGGGGCGGTTCAACGCGGTGGAGCTGGTGCGTGCGGCATCGGTGGCCGTGGGCGGCAAGGGCGGCGGTGGCCGCCCCGACATGGCGCAGGCAGGCGGTCCGGATGGCGCGCGTGCCGACGACGCATTGGCCGCGGTGCGGGGAGCGCTGGCGACGTAGCCACCGTTCGCTGCCCGTCTTGACCGAAGCAACGCCTGGCCGAGCCAACCCGGGGCGCGAGCAGTCCGCGACGCAGATTGCGTTCTTCGTTGCCGGCTTTGCCATGGCCTCCTTCGCGCCGCTCGTGCCGTTCGCCAAGGCGAGGACCGGTCTTGGTGAGGGTGCGCTGGGGCTGCTGCTGCTGTGCCTCGGCGTCGGCTCGCTGATCACCATGTTCCTGGCCGGAGCTCTCGCGGCTCGCTTCGGCTGTAAGCGTATCATCCTGGTGTCCGCGGTGCCGCTCTGCCTGAGCCTGCCGCTACTGGCGAGCCTCTCTGATCCGTTGGTGCTGGGCGTGGCGTTGCTGGTGTTCGGTGGGGCGATCGGATCGATCGATGTCACGATGAACATCCAGGCCATCATCGTCGAGCGCGACAGTGGCCGGGCGATGATGTCCGGCTTCCACGGCTTGTTCAGTGTCGGCGGCATCGCCGGTTCGGTCAGCATGACCGGAGCGCTCGGCTGCCGGAGCATCTCCGATCACTGCGACGCTGGGCGTGGTGGCTGTTATCATCGTGGCGCTGGCATGCGCGGCGCCGCATCTGCTGGCTTCTGCCAGCGAGTACAGACCAACAGTGTTTGCGGTGCCGCGCGGCATCGTGCTGTTCATCGGCGCGTTGTGCTTCGTTGCCTTCCAGGCGGAGGGTGCCGTGCTGGACTGGAGCGGCGTGTATCTCAGCGGCACACAGGGTGTGGCCACCGCCTATGCCGGTCTCGGCTATGTCGCCTTCACGGTGACCATGACGATCGGCCGGCTGACCGGCGATCGCATCGTCGAGCGGTTCGGCGGCACGGTGGTCATCCTGCTGGGCGGGTTGTGCTCAGCGAGCGGCTTCGTGCTCACCAGCCTGGTGTCGAGCTGGCAGCCCGCGCTGCTCGGCTTCGCGCTGATCGGCATCGGCTGCTCCAACATCGTGCCGGTGTTGTTCACGCGGATCGGCCGGCAGACGCTGATGCCGGAGCACATTGCAGTCTCGGCCATCAGCACGTTGGGCTATTCGGGCATCCTGACCGGGCCGGCACTGATCGGGCTGATCGCACACATCTCCAGCCTGTCCACCGCCTTTCTGATCCTGGCGGCGCTGCAGCTTGGCGTGGCCGCGAGTGGGTGGCTGTCGCGCACCTAAGGATGCGGATCACATAACGTCGCCGCCATTGACGTGGATCACCTGGCCGGTGACGAAGCCTGCGGCATCGCTGGCCAGATAGGCACAGGCGGCGGCGATCTCATCGACGTGGCCAGCACGGCGAACCGGGATTTCCTTGATCCTTTCGCCGTAGCCGTTGCGGAACTGCGGGTATTGCGTCCAGTCGCGCGTGGTATCGATCAGGCCGGGTGAGACGGTGTTCGCGGTGATGCCGATATGGCCCGAACTCGAGTGCCAGTGCCTTCGCCATGGCGTAGACGCCCGCCTTGCAGGTGATGTTGTGCACGCGATTGGGGATCGGCATGAACCCGTCGCGGCCGGAGATGTGGATGATGCGTCCCCAGCCCTTTTGCTTCATGCCGGGGATGACCGCGCGTGCCAGATAGAACGAAGCGTTGAGGTTGGAGTTGATGATGCGCTGCCATTCCTCCAGCGATATGTCGAGAAACGGCGTGTGCAGGCGCAGCGAAGCGTTGGATACCGAGATATCGACACCGCCGAATGTCTTGGTGGCTTGATCGACCATCGATTGCACGGCCGCCGGATCTGCGATATCGGCCAGCACTGCGAGCGCGCCAACGCCAAGCTCACGGGCCTCCGCGGCCACCGCATCGATCGCTGGCTGGTTGCGATGGCCATTCACTACCACGTTCGCTCCCTGACGTGCGAAAGCCAGCGCGATGGCCTTGCCAATGTTCTGGCCGGAGCCGGTGATCAGCGCGGTACGGCCCGTGAGTGGCTTTGCAGTATTGTCGGACATTCAACACTTCTCCGGTTTGTTCTTGAAGCTGCGCGTTGGCACGTCGCGGAACAGCGACAGATGCGTGTGTTGCGCGATCCATGGCTGACCGACAGCGGCTCGCACGAACACAACGGTCGCGCGACCTGGCCGATCATAGGGCGTGCCATCCTGGCGATAACCGGTCGAATCGAAGATCGCCATGCCCACCGCCTGCAGCCGATCAGGCGAAACGATGGCGCGGATGTCGGGGCGGAAGCGGAACTCGTCGATGTGCTGCCACACGTTGCGCCACTGCTGCTGCTCGGCGACGTCGCGGCCGGTCATGAAGTCGGTGAAGGTGCCGAACGCGATCATGTCAGCGGCGAAGATCGGGCGGGCGCCAGTGAAATCCACCTCGCGCACATGCGACGCCAGTGTCTCGAACCATGTCTTCACACCGGCAAGGTCATCGGGATGCATGCTCGGTTCCTCCTCAACGTCCGCGGAAATTCGGCTTGCGCCGTTCGCGATGGGCGCGGATGCCTTCCTGCATGTCCTCGCTGGTTCGCACGCGTGCCAGCGTCTGGCTGACATCGACCATCCGTTCGACCGGACCCACCGGCATCACCTCGCTGACCAGGCGCTTCAGTGCAGCAATCACCAGCGGTGCGGAGTCGAGCATCTCGTTTGCCATCGCCAGTGCTTCAGCTTCGTGCTGGCCATTCGGTACGACGCGGTTGACGAAACCAACCTCGTAGGCGCGCTGCGCGCTCACCTTGCTGCACAACAGCATCATCTCCATCGCAAGCTTATGCGGCATGCGCG
Source organism: uncultured Alphaproteobacteria bacterium (assembly GCA_963733475.1). Taxonomy (GTDB): domain Bacteria; phylum Pseudomonadota; class Alphaproteobacteria; order Acetobacterales; family Acetobacteraceae; genus JAMXLO01. The sequence goes on from CAVTEC010000033.1 coordinate 82,537, forward strand.
ACGCCAGCGAGCTGATCATGCCGCCAGTGACCCCAAGCTTTGCTTCGGGGTAATAGAATATAGTGCTTTCAGTTGAAACCATCAGATCGCACATCATCACCATGACAATGCCGCCGCCAACGCACCAACCTGACGTCGCGGCAATGATCGGTTTGTCGGTCTTGAAGCCGACGCCGGGGATGCAACGCCACAACTCCGGTAGATCGGTCACGTCGGCGCCGGACGTAAAGGCCCGATCGCCGGCGGCACTTAGGATCGCGACGCGCTGGTCAGATGCATCGAATGCGTGGAAGGCTTGTTGTAGCTCGACTGCCACCGCGCCGGAGATGGCGTTCAGCTTCTCCGGGCGATTGATCCGAATGATCGACACTTGGCCGTGCTGTTCTGTGGTGACGACGGTCATGGATTGAGGTTCCTGGTAGGAAGGTTTCACACGGAGAACACCGAGGATACACGGAGCAGCACGGAGTTAGAAATATGGCTGTCTCAGTGGTCCTCCGTGTGTCCTCGGTGTTCTCCGTGTTGAATCTTCCTTGCGGATCGCGCAAGGTCACCAACCCAGAATGCGATACGGTGAAGCCATGACTGAACACGTTTCCATCTGCGAAGTCGGCCCGCGCGACGGGCTGCAAATCGCCAAGACCCGCATGACGACCGAGGCGAAGGTGCGCTGGATCAAGGCGATTGCGGCGGCCGGCATGGAGGAGATCGAAGTCGGCAGCTTCGTTCCGCCGCGCGTGATCCCGCAGCTCTCGGACACCCCGGAAGTGGTGGCCGAGTGCCTGAAGATCCCGGCTTGGTTGTGCAGGCGCTGGCGCCCAATCTGCGCGGCGTGCAGAACGCCTATCACGCGGGCGTGCACAAGATCAGCATTCCTGTGTCGGTCAGCGAAGGCCACAGCATGGCAAACCTGAACCGCAGGCCGGAGCAGTCCATCATCATGATGCAGGAGGTGATGGACTGGCTGAAGGCGCAACCGCGCAAGGTACTGGTCGTAGCGGGGTGTTCGACCGCATTCGGCTGCTCGATCGATGGCATCGTGACGACGGCGCAGACGGTGGCGATGGCGAAGGGTTTGGCGGATGCCGGCGCCGATCAGATCATGCTGGCAGACACAGTCGGCTACGCGCATCCGGCGCAGATCAGGGAAGTCGTGCGTGCCACGCGCGAGGCTATTGGCGACACGCTGCATAGCCTGCACCTGCATGACACCTGCGGGCTTGGCATCGCCAATGCGCTGGTGGGACTGGAGGAAGGCATTCGCGCCTTCGATTCCTGCCTGGCCGGACTGGGTGGCTGTCCTTATGCACCGGGTGCCTCAGGCAATGTCGTCACCGAGGACCTCGTGTTCATGCTGGAGAGCATGGGCTTCGATACTGGCATCGATTTGCAGAAGCTGATTGATGCGCGCCGGCTCCTGCATGAGGGCCTGCCGGCCGAGCCAATGCACGGCCAGGTGCCGAAGGCAGGCATTCCGCGGACGTTCAAGGCGGGGGCGTAAGGCTCGTGATTATCGCGTCGGCCCGGTGATAAGCCGGGCGCCGCGCTTGAACGTCACGTACGCCCACAGCCAGTCCATTAGCACCACGATGCGGTTGCGGAATCCGATCAGGAAAGCAATGTGGACGAGGCCCCATAACAGCCACGCCAGCCGGCCCGATAATCGCAGCCAGCCGAAGTTGGCGACGGCGTGACCTCGTCCGATCGTGGCCAAGGTGCCGAGATCGCGATAGCGGAACGGCGCGACTGACGCGCCCGCCCGACGAGCGCGGATCGCCTGCGCGACATAGAGCCCCTGCTGCTTCGCGACAGGCGCCAGGCCGGGCAATGGCTTGCCGTCTGGACCGCTCACGCCGGCGGTGTCACCGAGGACAAAGATCTCGGGATGATCAGGCAGGGTCAGGTCCGGTTCAACGAGGACGCGCCCGGCGCGGTCGTGCGCTGCGTTCAACCATTGGGCTGCGGGCGAGGCCGTCACACCGGCCGCCCAAAGTATCGTCCCGGCAGCAATACGTTCGCTGCCGACGGTCACATCCCTTGCCGTACACTCAGTGACCGGAGCGCCCGTGCGCACCTCGACGCCGAGGGCCACCAACGAGTCATGCGCCGCTTGCGACAACGATGGCGGGAAGTTCGACAGCACGCGGTCGCCTGCCTCGATCAGCATAATGCGTGCATCGCGCGGATCGATGGTCCGGAAGTCCTTCGCCAGCGCCACCTTGGCCAACTCAGCGATGGCGCCGGCAAGCTCAACGCCCGTCGGGCCGCCGCCTACGACGGCAAAAGTGAGGAGACGGCGCCGCTCGTCGGTATCCTCTTCCGACTCGGCGTGCTCGAACGCAATCAGAATGCGGCGACGGATGGCAGTCGCGTCCTCGATCGTCTTCAGTCCCGGAGCGAATGGTTCCCAGTCGTCATGGCCGAAATAGGAGTCCCGTGCGCCGGTGGCGACGATGAGCAAGTCGTAAGAAACCGTCCGGTCCGCCAGCAGTACCTTGTGCGTCTGCATATCGATGCCGGTCACCTCACCCAGCAGCACGCGAACGTTGCGCAGCCCGCTGAACATGCTGCGGATAGGCGTGGCGATGTCGGCGGGTGACAGCCCGGCCGTGGCCACCTGATACAGCAGCGGCTGAAACAGGTGATGGTTGCGCTGGTCGATGATGGTAAGTGCGATCGGCAGGTGCGACAGCTCTTTGGCGGCGCTCAGTCCGGCAAAGCCGGCACCGATAACGACGACTTGTTTGCGTCCATCCTGGTTAGCGCGGCCGATGTCGTGTTCCATGGTCTGGCGAGAGGACGAACTGCAACTGCGTTCAGGACATATAGTGGATGCGAACCTGTGGTCTTGACGATTCTAATCGTTGATCGCGGGCTGGGTATCCCTGGCGCCCGCGAGCAGATCCCGCTGTTCGGCAAACACCGCCTTTACCCAATCGATGACAGCACGTACGCAAGCGGCGCGGCGCAGATCACGATGCACGATGATCCAATATTCGGCAGCGATTTCCGATATCGGCGGCGTGAGGCGCTCGAGCAGGGGATGGCCGTCGCCGACATAGCACGGCAGCACGCCACGACCGGTGCCGGCGCGGATCGCCTCAAGATGCATCAGCATCGATGACGCACGCAGCGCCACCGGCGTTCCCGTCTCTTCTGCTCGCTGCAGGACCCAGCGGGCCGGCGCGTAATGTGCTTGCTCTTCGGTGTAGGTGACCCAAGCATCGGTATTTGCACCGCGACGCCCGTAGACAGCACAGGCAAAAGTGCCCGCCTTGGAGATGTAGAAGTCGCCGCCTTCTGGCGGCTCGTGGCGCAGCGCCAAACCGGCTTGGTGCCGTGTGAGGTTTGCCGCCTGCCGCAATTCGTCAACCAGTTCCAGGGTGATGCCGGGCGGCAGCGGCATTATGGCCGGTCCCGATAGGCAGCGCGCCAGGAATCCGGCGGCACATTCGCCGGCCGATATCCGAACGGTGCCGCTTAGGCCCTGCGAGGCCGCAGCGCGCCGGCGTTCCAAGGTCAGGTACAGCATCCTCGATGCTCTCTGCTGCCGGGACCAGTCGTTCGCCGGCAGCATTGAGGCGCAGTCCTTCGGGCAGACGATCGAACAAGCTCGGTCCGCCAAAACTGGCCTCGAACGTCGCCAGTCGGCGGGCAATCGTCGGTTGGCTCAACCCGAGTGCCCGGCCGGCGGCACGCATCGAACCCTACCGGGCGACCGCGAGGAACACGCGGACGTCGTCCCAATCCATCGCACCGTTGAGTGCAGCCATGACACGTTCCTCTGGATGGCGCTTGCGGACGGTACCATCGAATGGGGTGCCACGAAAACGTGGCAGCGGTTCGCAAAGACGAAGATCACGGTCATTGGATTGTGGCGCTAGATTTGGGATCGCTGCTCGCAGTGGAGGGACACATGGAGAGCATCGATCTCAACGCGGAACTCGCGAAGCTCACGATGTTTCGACGAACTCCAAACTCGACAAGGGAGGAGTGCAAGGGAAGCGTCGCGCAATTGGCCACGTATCGCGATGGCCTGCTGTTGGCTATCAAGGCCGGGGGAACGGATCATTGGGAACGCCATCTCACGGGCGACGAGCTGATTTACGCCCTCAATGGCGCGACGACGCTGGAAATCGTGTGCGACGACGGACCGCCCAGGTCTTTTGAACTGCGCGCCGGAATGATCGCTGTCGTCCCGCAGGGTGCATGGCACCGGTTTCAGTCTGTCGAGGGCGTGACGGAATTGGCCGTGACGCCGTTCCCCGGCGAGCACGTCGAGCTGGATGTCGATGATCCGCGGAAGGCGGAGGCGAAATCTGCCGTTGGGGCGACTGTGCCGATAATCATCGATCTCGACGCGGAGACCACGAAACTCCGCATGTTCCGCGGACGCACGCCGCGAACCACCTTCGCGGAGCGCAAAGGCAGCGCCGCGCTGTTGGCGAATTACCGCGACGGGATGTTGCTGCTCAGCAAGTCAGCCGGAACAGGGCATTGGGAGACGCATCCCGAAGACGAACTGCTTTACGTTCTCGATGGAGCGATGACCGTGGACATCGTCGAACAGGACAGGGTGCAGTCGGTCACACTCGGCGCTGGAATGGTGGGTATCGTTCCACCGGGCGCCTGGCATCGCGTTCGCTCCGGCGATGGCATGACGGTGCTGAGTGCGACGATCCCCGGAGAGCATATCGATCTCGATGTGGACGATCCGCGGACGGTCGAGCGTTAGGTAGATTCTGGGCCCTCCGGGAGGGTTGATTGCGGGAGAGGGAAAAGGAATGGAACCACAGATATACACAGATGGAGTGGCACCGCACTCGCGCTATCTGTGTGTATCTGTGGTTCCAACAGAATCAGAACGACGGGGCCAGCCGCAGACTGGCCCCGTGCTCAGTGTCCCGAGGGTGGAAGCTGCGCTTCAGCTCCCACCCAGCGCCGTTCCGTCAACGTCAGGCGAGGTCGAAGCGATCCAGGTTCATGACCTTGTTCCAGGCCGCTACGAAGTCATGCACAAACTTCCCTGGCGAATCGGCTTGGCCATAAACCTCGGCGAACGCACGGAGCTGCGAATGTGAACCAAAGATCAGGTCGACACGCGTGCCGGTCCACTTGAGCTCGTTGGTCTTCCGGTCACGCCCCTCGAACACGCCGTCCCCGCCGGCCGGCTGCCACTCCGTCCGCATGTCGAGCAGGTTGACGAAGAAGTCGTTCGTCAGCGTCTCCGAACGCTTGGTGAAGACGCCGTGCCTGGACCCTCCGGAATTGGCGCCCAGCACACGCAGGCCGCCGACGAGGACGGTCATTTCAGGCGCCGTCAGGGTCAGCAACTGCGCCTTGTTCACCAACTCCTCCTCGGCCGCCATGAGCTGCTTGCCGCTGAGATAGTTGCGGAAGCCGTCCGCGGCGGGTTCGAGCACACCGAACGATTCGACATCGGTCTGCTCCCGCGAAGCGTCCATGCGCCCCGGCGCGAAGGGAATCTTCACGTCGTGTCCGGCGGCCTTCGCGGCCTTCTCTACCCCGGCGCAGCCGCCGAGCACGATAAGGTCCGCGAGCGAGACCTTCTTGCCGCCGGATGCCGAGGCATTGAACTCCTTCTGGATCGCCTCAAGCTTCTGCAGCACCGTCGCGAGCTGCTGCGGTTGGTTCACCGCCCAATCATTCTGCGGTGCGAGGCGGATGCGTGCGCCGTTGGCTCCACCACGCTTGTCGGAACCGCGGAACGTCGAGGCCGACGCCCAAGCAGTCGAAACAAGCTGCGAAACCGACAGGCCGGAGGCGAGGATCTTCGCCTTCAGAGCGGCAATGTCCTGCTCCCCGACCAGCGGATGATCCACAGCGGGGATCGGGTCCTGCCAGATCAGCGTCTCCTTCGGAACCAGCGGGCCGAGGTAGCGGATGACCGGCCCCATGTCGCGGTGCGTCAGCTTGAACCACGCCCGGGCGAACGCGTCGGCGAACTGATCCGGATGCTCGTAGAAACGGCGGGAAATTTTCTCGTAGATCGGGTCGACCCGCAGAGACAGGTCCGTGGTCAACATGGTCGGCACACGCTTCTTCGACGGATCGAAGGCATCCGGGATCGAGGGTTCGGCGCCTTTCGCCTGCCACTGATAGGCGCCGGCCGGACTCTTCGTCAGCTCCCATTCGAATTTGAACAGGTTGTCGAAGAAGTGGTTGCTCCACTTCGTCGGCGTCTGCGACCAGGTGACTTCGGGGCCGCCGGTGATGGCGTCGGCGCCAAAGCCGGTGCCGTACTGGCTCTTCCAGCCGAGGCCTTGATCCTCAATGGCGCCGCCTTCCGGCTCTGGGCCAATGAAAGACGGGTCGCCGGCACCGTGGGTCTTGCCAAAGGTGTGGCCGCCGGCGATGAGCGCGACGGTCTCCTCGTCGTTCATCGCCATGCGGTAGAAGGTCTCGCGGATATCCTTGGCCGCGGCGAGGGGATCCGGCTTGCCATTAGGCCCCTCCGGATTGACGTAGATCAGGCCCATCTGGACCGCCCCGAGCGGGTTCTGGAGCTGGCGTTCGCCGCTGTAGCGCTCGTCGCCCAGCCAGGTCCCCTCGGAACCCCAGTAAAGCTCTTCGGGCTCCCAAACGTCCTTGCGCCCGCCGCCGAAACCGAAGGTTTTGAAGCCCATCGATTCCAGGGCGACGTTGCCGGCAAGAACCATCAGATCGGCCCAGGAAATCTTCTGGCCGTATTTCTGCTTGATCGGCCACAGCAGCCGGCGCGCCTTGTCGAGGTTAGCGTTGTCCGGCCAGCTACCGAGTGGTGCGAAACGCTGCTGACCAGCGCCGGCACCGCCGCGGCCATCCGCAATCCGGTAGGTGCCTGCGGAATGCCATGCCATGCGGATCATCAGGCCACCGTAGTGACCGAAATCCGCCGGCCACCAGTCCTGCGAGGTGGTCATTAGGGAATGGAGGTCCTTGACCAGCGCATTCAGGTCGAGGCTCTTGAACTTCTTGGCATAGTCGAAGTCCTTGCCCATCGGATTGGACAGCTCGGAGTGCTGATTCAGACCCTGGATGTTGAGCTGGTTCGGCCACCAGTCCCGATTGGTTCGCCGGCTCGAGTGGATGACCGGGCACTTGCCCGCGCTGATGTCTGTCCTTGCGTCCATGATGATCTCCGTACCTGGCTCTTCGCCAGCCGCTGGGTCCCGGTTCTGCTCTGCGAAGCGACCGGGCTTGTATCCCGTTAGCGGAATCACGATGATAGACGCAAGGCCCCCAACTCAATTGGGTCCATAGGATTCATCTATTATTCAAGTAAGTCAGACTCCATGAACCTCCGGGACCTCCGCTACCTGCTGGCTGTCGCTGAGCACGAGCACTTTGGCCGTGCCGCCGAAGCCTGCGCCATCAGCCAGCCCACGCTTTCCGTGCAGATCCGCAAGCTGGAGAAATTGCTCGGCGTCGCGCTGTTTGAGCGCACCAGCAAGACGGTGGTGCCCACTCCCGCGTGCCTGCAGCTAATCGGCCATGTCCGGGCCGCGGTCGCAGAGGCCGACGCGATCCTGGCGGTGGCCGGCAGCATGCGCGACCCTCTGGCCGGGCGCATCCGGCTTGGCGTCATCCCGACGCTGGCACCCTATCTGCTGCCGCTGGTGTTCGCGCCGCTGCGTGAGGCACTCCCCGCACTTGAAGTGGAGCCATGGGAGGACCAGACCTCGGCGCTGCTCAAGCGGTTGCACAGCCATGAGCTGGATGCCGCTTTGCTGGCGACCGAGGTGATCGGGCCGGACCTGGAGAGCAAGCCGCTCTTCTCGGAGCCGTTTTTGGCCGCGCTGCCGCCCGATCATCCACTCGCCGCGCGTGAGGTGGTGGCGGAGGCGGACCTCGCGCAGGACATCCTGGTCCTGGCGGACGGGCATTGCCTGCGCGACCAGGCGCTGGAGGCCTGCGGTGGCAACGGGGCGCTGAACGGCACGCTGCGCGCAACGAGCCTCTCGACGCTGCTCAACATGGTGGCTGCGGGCTACGGAACGACGCTGATCCCTGCGCTCGCGGCCGGGGCGGCGCAGGATACCGGGATTGTGCTACGGCCGCTGGCGGCGCGGGTGGGGCGGACGGTGCGTATCGTCTGGCGTGCGCGTTTTCCGGGGCGGGTAGCGTTGGAGCGGGTGGGCGAGGTCATCGCGACACGTCTGCACGGTTTCGCGGCGGGAGCAGCGGCCGGGACGATCTAGAGACCCGGCGCTGCTTTCGCAAACTCAGTGGGCTTTGGCGGGTTGCCGGGCAGCGTTTCGTTCCGCTTTGGGCGCGGCGGCGCGAGACCCGGTCGAAATTAAGTCAATTGGCTCAACGCTGTCGGGCAATTCGCCCAGTATGAAGCGGCCGAATTCCTCGAGGTCTTCCCCTTTGGGAAAGCTCGTGCGCCAAAGCAGGCCAATGCGCCGATGCGCATTCGCTGCGATCAGTGGCCGCACTTCCAGATGCTTATGCCGCGCCGTCAGCGATGGCACCGCCAAGGCTGGGATCAGTGTTAACCGAGACCTGCGGCAACCATTTCAGATATGGTTTCCAGGCTGGTGGCACGAAAGTCGTCAGCCGATCCTCTACCCGCATTGAACTGATCGCCGCAGACTTCCAGCGCCTGGTCGCGCAGGCAGTGTCCTTCGTCCAGCAGCAGAAGGCGTTCCTCCTTCAATTCGCCGGCGGTCACGACCGGACGGTTGCTCAGCTTGTGACCTGGCGGGCAGGCAAAGCAGAAAGGCTCCAGGAACAGTGGCATGCTGCGATACCCGTCGCACTGATCGGGCAGCGCGACCAACAGGACATCAAGCGCATATGTGTCCAGGGCGGCTAGCAGATTAGCTGTCAGATCCTCCCGCAGAACCATCCGCAGCCCAGGGAAACGCGCGTGCAGCCCGTTGAATATCAAAGGCAGGATGTACGGGCTGAGGGTGGAGATGATGCCGAGGCGCAGAACGCTCATGAGCGTGCCATTGCGATGCCTGACCAGCTCCTCGATCTGGTCAGCTTCCTCAAGGATGCGGCGTGCATGGGCGACCACCGTGACCCCGATCGGCGTCAGGGTGACAAAACGAGTGGTCCGTTCAACCAAGGGAACGCCGAGGTTTTCCTCGAGCTTTCTCAATTGGCTGCTGAGCGTCGGCTGCGTGATGCGACAACGCTCCGCGGCGCGTCCGAAATGGCACAGATCCGCGACTGCGACCAGATACCGCAGTTCGGCCAGGGTCATGTTCCCCTCCCGATAGGCGATCTCTATTGCTGAAATCGCATCTTTAGATTGGACAACTTGGAAGTCCGCGGCAAGGCTAAAAATCAAGGAGGGGCGGCTGCTTAGCGGGCCCGGAATGATCTCGTCTTGCTGCGGGCTGTTGAGCCGCCGCGATGAGTAGGGAATTGGATCGTTCGAAGTTGGGAGGATCAGACATGGCAAACAAGGACGACATCGCACTGATGGCACACCTCTTGCGGCGTGCGGGTTTCGGTGCCAGTCGCGACGAAATAGAAGCGCGCGCGGCCAAAGGTTATGACGCAACGGTGGACGAACTGCTGAACCCACAGACGCAGCCGCCGGTTGATCCTTACACGCTGCTTCGGCATCAGCCTGCGTCCTTGCTCCCCGGCGGACAGCCGCCGATGGGCAATGTCAACTACATGTACTACCTGGTGAACACGAAGCGCCCGCTTGAAGAGAAGATGGCGCTGTTCTGGCACAGCGTGTTTGCCACCGGCAATTCGAAGGTGGACAACTACGACCAGTTGCTGGAGCAGATCGACCTGTTCCGCAAGAATGGCATGGGCAACTACCGCGATCTGTTGGTGAGGATCGCGAAGAATCCGACGATGCTCTTCTGGTTGGACAACAACCAAAATCACGGCACCGCGGTCAATGAGAACTGGGGGCGTGAGCTGCTGGAACTGTTCAGCCTGGGCGCGGGTAACTACACCGAGAAGGATGTGCGCGAGGCTTCGCGTGCGTTTACCGGCTGGACGTTCGAAACCAAGCTGCCACGTCTGCCCTATGGCCGCTTCCCCTGGAAGTTCGAGTACCGCCCGGAAGACCATGATGACGGCGAGAAGGAGTTCCTCGGCCATAAGGGGAACTTCAACGGCGAGGACATCATCGACATCGTTGTGCAGCAACCGGCATGCGCCAAGTTCATTTGCCGGCATTTGTATAACTTCTTCGTCGCTGATGAGCCGCAAGTGCCTGCGTGGTCGATCGAGGCGCCGCGCGATCCGGCTGCGGTCGACATGCTGTGCAAGATATTCCGCGAGTGAAGTGCGAGATGAAGCCGGTGCTGCATGCACTGTTTACCTCGGACTTCTTCAAAAATGCTCGGTTCCAGCACCTGAAATCGCCGGCGGAGGTCGTCGTCGGAACGCTGCGCCTGGTTGGTGGCTATGAGCTGCCGAGGCCGGGCTATGGCGAGCTGTCGATGCAGCCGTCCTATATGGGACAGGACCTGCTGAACCCCCCGTCGGTCGAGGGCTGGCATACCGGCAAGGAGTGGATCAACAGCGGCTCTTTGATGTCGCGCATCAACTTCATCGCCGCCCAGCTTGGTAATCCCGATCTGCCAGGGGTAAAGGCGATCATCAATCGTCTTAAGGCGCAGGGGACGAAGACCCCGGAACAGCTTGTCGATCACTGTCTCGATCTTCTGGGGCCGGTGCAGGTCGATGCGGTCACCAAGAAGGAGCTTACTGATCAGGCGAAGCAACGTGGCGAGATCCGCTGGGAGGATCCGACCGCACCACAACGCGCCGCCGAGATGCTGCAGCTCATTGCTGCGACCCGGGAATATCAATTCGGCTGAAACATGACACGGAACGGATAGGAGGAACGATAATGTCGGCTACGCAGTCCGCGCAGAAGGATCCTGTGCTGGTCGTGCTGCAGCTCACGGGCGGCAACGACTACCTCAACACGGTGATCCCGTACAACAACGGGCTCTATCGCGATAATCGCAAGGCGGTTGGCATCGCCGAGAATGACATGGTCACGCTCGACCAGGCGCACGCCATTCCATCCTACATGGCGCCGCTGAAGAAGTTCTGGGACGATGACAAGCTCGCCATCATGCATGGTGTCGGTTATCTCGACTCGCCGCGGTCGCATTTCCGCTCGATGGATATCTGGCACACATGCGAGGCGGAGAAAGTCGGCACCGAGGGTTGGCTCGGCCGGGTGGTGCGCGAATTCGATCCGAAGAAGGAGAATGTCGTCACCGCCGTCAGCTTCGGCCCATGCCTGTTCCGGGCGCTGGCGGTGCCGAACGTGCCCGTCGCTTGCGTGGCCGGACCACTGGAGCAGTACGGGTTCCTGCCGACGATACGCGATCAGGCGCAACGGCTGAAAATGCTCGAGACGTTCTCGCACATGTATCAGCCGATCGAAGGCAGCGGCGTGATGGAGTACCTCGGCACAACAGGTCTGGATGGACTGAAGGGCGCGGACATCCTGAAGGTCGCGCCGCAGCGCTATAAGTCCAACGTGAAGTATCCGAACACCACGATCGCGCAGAAGCTCCGCGGCGTTGCCCAGGTGCACCTCGCCGGTCTTGGCACGCGGGTGTTCTACTGCGACCATGGCAGCTTCGACTCGCACGCCGGCCAGTCACCGCTGCATGCCGGGCTATGGAGCGCGGTTACGGAAGGTCTGGAAGCGTTCATGGCCGATCTGCGCGAACACGACGCGGCTGACAATGTCATCGTGCTGATGTTCTCGGAGTTTGGCCGCCGCGTGCGCGACAATGGCTCCGGCACCGATCACGGGGCCGCGGGTGCGACGTTTGTGCTCGGCGAGAAGGTCAAAGGCGGTCACTACGGTGAATACCCGTCGCTCGATGCAAGCAAGCTCGTGCAGGGTGACCTGAACCCGAGCATGGACTTCCGTGGCATTTACTCGACCATTCTCGACAAGTGGCTTGGGGTGAATCCGGCGCCGATCGTGAATGGCACCTACGAGAAGCCTGCCTTCCTGCACTGAGGCCACAGATGACTAGCCCTCCCGTTCGCGCAGAACGGGAGGGATCCAATCATGCGATGTGACGGGAGGAGATCATGGCGCTTACAACAGTTGTCCGTGGCAGGGCCTATGACTGGAGCCATTCAATCGGGCGCGGGGCGGCGACGGGCACGGGATTCAACTACGTTCAGACGATGTGCCTGGGTAATGACGGCGACATCTATACGGCCAATCGCGGCAACGAAAACAACTTCGGCATGCGGGTCAATCGTATCAGACTCGGCGGCGCCGGGGACGAGGAGCTGGCTGCCGAATTCTTCCAGCATGGCGAGGGCGACGGGAAGTCGACGTGGCCATTTGGCGTGGCCGTTGGTCAGAACGGACACGTGTACTGCTCGGATGAGTGGGCCAACACGATTTCGGTGTTCGATCCGAACGGCAAGTTCCAGTTCAAGTTCGGCCAGACCGGCAGCGGGGATGGCGAGCTGCTCCGTCCGGCTGGCATCGCGTGCGAGAAGAACGGCAACGTCATTGTCGTCGATAGCGGAAACAATCGGCTGCAGGTGTTCTCGCCGCAGGGCAAGCTTGTCGCCTCGTGCGGCAAGGCCGGGTCAGGGCCCGGCGAGTTCAATCAGCCATGGGGCATCACGCTGGACCAGGCAGGCAACATGTACGTTGCGGATTGGAAGAACCATCGTGTGCAAAAGCTGTCGCCACAGGGCCACCATCTGATGAGTATTGGGACCTATGGCGAACTGCCGCGTCCGGATGATGCATTTGCGGTGACGTATCTTGGGCCGTTCGTCTCCAGCCTACCTTTGTCAAGCTATCCGAAGGCAGGGCTGCTCAATCATCCGACCGACGTGGCGGTGGATCCGGATGGCGATATCTACATCACCGATTGGGGCAACCATCGTGTCAGTATCTTCGAGGCTGATGGCACCCCGTTGACCAACCTGTACGGTGACGCGCAGGTAATGTCCAAGTGGGGGCAGCAGAGCGTTGATGCCAACCCAGACATGATGAAGGCGTATCGACGGGTGCGGAACCTGGAGCCGTTGTGGCGATTCTGCTTCCCGACGGCGGTGGACTTCAATCCGGCGACGGATGAGATCATCGTGGCGGACAGTCAGCGCAACCGGCTGCAAGTGTATCGTAAGGTGCGCGACTACCTGGATTTCCAGGCCAACCTGTAGCGCTTGGCCGGGTGCGGAGGGTGGACCCTTCGTGCCCGGCCCGTGTTGTCGACGCACGCGGCCCATGCTTTGGTCGTCGTTACGCACGATCTTATTAGCCAGAACTTAGCATCCTGGACCGGAAGTTCGTCCGACCCTGAAACGCACCGTCATTGCGAGCGACGCGAAGCAATCCAGTTGAAATCGCGTACAATTCACTGGATTGCTTCGCGTCGCTCCTCGCAATGACATGCGAAACTTCAGGCTCAGGACACTAGCTGCACTGACTGATGCATTGGTCCATACGTCACAATGCCATCCAAAACTGTCCGGATTGCCCGGGTGAGGTCGCGCCTGTCGTACGGCTTGTGAAGCACGTATTCCGCCTGATGTTCCAAGGACTCAGCCGCATAGCCAGTCGTGAATAATACCTTCAGATGGGGTTTCATGCGCCGTGCCGCGCCCGCCAGTTCGGGACCGCTCATGCCTTCCGGCATGACAATATCGGTGAACAACAGATCGACCAATTCGCCGGACTCCAGGATCGCAAGCGCCTTTCGTCCGCTCGCTGCCGCGATCACCTTGTAGCCCCATGCAGTGAGGTTGCGGCGCGTCACGCTCAGCAGGCTCTCGTTATCCTCGACCAGCAGGATGGTCTCGGTTCCCTTAGGATCGAAGATTGGCGTCGACGGCGCCTCGACGGTCGTCACGGCGTGATCGCGCGCACGCGGCAGGAATAACCTGACCCGGGTCCCGACGCCTAGGGTGCTTTCAATATCGAAATGTCCGCCGGACTGCTTGGCGAAGCCATAGACAGTGCTGAGACCAAGACCAGAACCGAGCGATGGCGGCTTGGTGGTGAAAAATGGCTCGATCGCCTGTTGCAGCACCGATTCAGGCATTCCGACGCCAGTGTCCGTCACGGTCAGCACGACGAAGTCGCCCTCGCTCAGTTCGCCATAGGCCGCCGCGACTTGTGCATTCAGATGAAGGTTATCGGACTCGATCTTGAGTATACCGCCGTTCGGCATCGCGTCGCGTGCGTTGAGTGCCAGGTTGAGCAGGGCATCGCGGACCTGAGAAAGATCAGCGGTGGTGAACCACAGGTCGGGCGCATGGACGGCTTCGATCTTGATTGCTTCACCCAGTGTCCGACGCAGCATATCCACCATGTCCGACAGCAACGCGTCCATGTCGACGCGCTCTGGTTGCAGTGGCTGATTGCGTCCGACCGCGAGCAGGCGACGGGTCAGCAATGATCCGCTCAATGCGCTGTGGAGAATTTCGCGCGTCAATGCCGAATGTTCCGGCACATCCCGCACGGCGTCCTCCAGGAATTCGACACCGCCGATGATCACTCCGAGCAGGTTGTTGAAATCGTGCGCAATACCTGCGGTGAGCTGTCCCAGCGCTCGCATCTTCTCCGACTGGCGGAGCATTTCTTCGGCACGCAGGCGCTCATTGGTCTCACTCTGCAATTCGCGAAGCGTGGTCTCCAACTGGGCGAACGTTCCCTGGATCTTTGCTTCGGCACGCTGTCGCTCACTGATCTCGTGGCGCAAATTCTTGTTGAGTTCAGCGAGTTCTTTCACCCGCGCTTGCAGATTGTTCGCCATTTCATTGAATGAATCACCGACCAGCCCGATTTCGTCGCGAGACAATACTCTGGCACGCGCGCCTAGTTCTCCGGCGGAAAATGCATTGGCCGCCCGAATGACGTCAGTCAGTCCCTTGTGTATTCCCCTACTGACGGATATCGCCAGCAGCAGGCCGGTAATTTCGACCGTGAGCGCGGTGGCAAACAGCAGCCTGAGCACGACTCGTTCCAGCCAGCGCGAGCCTTCGCCGAGGGTAAAGGAAAAATCATCCTCAAATGCGGTGAGCTTTTGGTTGATGTCATTGACTGACGCGAGCAGGGCATTGATGCGATTTTGAGAGGGATCAGGGGAAACTATCTCTGCATGCAGTTCCTCTCCAATCGGCAGAAGTTGCATGGCTATCGATTGAGCGTCGCCCCATATTTTGATCGCTTTGCTGATGTAGGAGACATTGCTGAAATCGACGAACAGGCTGATCATTCCGCCGATATCGTCAGGGTGGTTTCGTCCTTCCAGGAAACCCTGCCGCGCCGCGGAGATATTGCGATCGCTCTTCAGTAGCTCCCGCCGCGCCTTGGCGTCGCCGATGGGAACCCGCATGAACTGCTCGAAGAGCTGATAGTCAGTGTCGGAGTGCGACACTCCGTATCGATGCAGATGGAATACGGCATCCTTCTGCGCTTTGGACCAGAGACCTTCGCCGCCGACATAAGCCCGCAAGGACGAGAGTGTATGTAGAGAGAAAAACAGAACGAACAGCTCAACCCCGATCAGCATCGCCATGGCGCCAACTGTGAAATACAGTTTGCGAGCGATAGAAATGTTCCTGAACCAGCGATACAAGGAGAGGCCGTTCCACATCAGCAAGTGACCTCCATTGCAGAAAGGCCGGCTGACAACACCACATCCACGGGTAGCAAAGCACACGCGATAGGGGGAGGCAAATTTCTCGGACGCTCGTATGAAACTGAGCCCCGGCCATCGGCGTTGTGCCGCCGAGACCGATGGCCGGCTCGGGGGCCGGCCATGACGGTTAGAGCGAATGCGTGGCGGTCAGCGGGTAGTGGTATTATCTGTCGCATCGGTACTCAGTCAAAAGACGACATTCGGGCGGACCGGTGAAGCCGCGGTACGACCGATATCGGCGCAGAGCCGAATGGCAGAGGTTGGCTGACAACAGTTCGGCCGCCCCTCGCACGGACTGTTGCCTCCGGGGCCTGACGGTGCGGGATCGGAGGGAGTAGCGGTGCCAGGGATGCCGTCGGCTGGTGAGGCACGGTTCGTTACCGGCACTATCATGCGTCACGTGGTCGTCATGGCCGGGACCGGGGCGATCGGGCTCATTGCGGTGTTCGCGGTCGATCTGCTGAACCTGTTCTACATCTCCCTGCTTGGCCAGCGATCGATCGCCGCGGCGATTGGCTTCGCGGGCGTGGTTGGCTTCTTCCAGACCTCGGTGATGATCGGGCTGGCGATCGGCGTAGGTGCTGTGGTCGCGCACAGCATCGGTGCCGGCGAGGTGCGTGCCGCGCGGCACATCGCCGGCAGCGGCCTTGTGCTGATGGTGCTGACCGGTCTCGTCATCGGCCTCGGTATCGTGGCCTTGCTCACGCCAATCCTGGATACACTCGGCGCCAGCGGCGAGACGCGGAGCCTGGCCGAGGATTTCCTGATGATTTCCTCGCCGTCTCTGCCACTGCTCGCGGCTGGGATGTGCTGCTCGGGGCTGCTGCGCTGCATCGGTGATGCCAGGCGAGCGATGAATGTCACGCTGTTTGCCGCCCTCGCCACTGCGGTGATGGATCCGATCCTGATTTTCGGCCTGCATCTCGGCTTGCCGGGGGCAGCGATCAGTACGGTGTTGTCCCGCTGCGTGCTGGCGACATTGGGCTGGCTCGGGGCGGCGCGGCGGCACGATCTGTTGGCGCGTCCCTCGCTCCGGGCGCTGGCTGGCGACATGGCCGTCATTTGTCACGTCGCCTTTGCGGCCGTGCTTACCAACCTCGCGACGCCGATCGGTGCCGCCTATGTGACGCGCAGCATGGCGGCCTTCGGTCCCGACGCGGTGGCCGGCCAGGCGACGATCGACCGCATCTCGCCGGTCGCATTTGGTTTGGTCTATGCGTTGAGCGGCGCGGTCGGACCGATCCTTGCACAGAATGCCGGTGCCGGGCGGTTTGACCGGGTGCGACTGACCTTGCGCGACAGCTTCACCTTCGTGCTGGCGACCGTGCTTGCCGCCTGGGCGCTACTTGCATTGGCGCAGGAGCTGGTGGTGCTCGCCTTCTCCGCCAGTGGCGTGACGGCGGAATTGGTGCATCTGTTCTGCTCCTGGCTTGCCGCTGGATTTCTGTTCACCGGTGCGCTGTTCGTCGCCAATGCAGCCTTCAACAATCTTGGCTACCCGGTGCTTGCGACGGTGTTCAATTGGGGCCGTGCCACGCTCGGCACGATTCCGTTTGTGACCTACGGCGCGCGGTTTGGGCCGGCTGGTCTGCTGATCGGCCAGGCCTCGGGATCGGTCATCTTCGGTACACTGGCGGTGATCACCGCGTTTCACGTCGTCGGTCGATTAGGCAGTGGCGTCAGTCAGCCGGGCGTCGGCATGGCGACCTCCGCCGGCACCGGCAACACTACTATCGCGATGCTCGCAATCCGTCCCTGGCTTAACCGGCGCCTGGTGGCGCACCGGCATACGGACGGCACTGGCTGAGCGCCCGTTGTAACTTGGGCGAAAGGGTATGCTTACGATAGAAGCATGCAGGAATACTGCTTCCAACAAGACGACAGCAGGACATTTTTCATAGCCTTACTGGAAACCCCGGGTCGGTTCGCGAAGCTGATGGGCAAGTCTCAGAATGTGGATGAGCCTGTCTATACACTGGAAAAGAACCAATACTACGTCGGCGGCGATATGGGGGCAGTGATACGGGGAGTCAAAATTCACATCTCCGGGACGTGGTCCTCAAAGGCGTATCTGGGTGAGGCGATCCTGCCCTATCTGATCGAAAAGCGCGTGCTGCACAAGGTATTGGTAAACATCGAGTACATTGACAAAGCAAAGAACAATAATCAGTGCCGTAAGTTCATCACAATCTATCCAGAGGATGCCAAACAACTCGGTGAGCTGGTTGACGGTATTGATAAGATATTATGATCGAAGCAGTTCCCGGGTCGTGCTGGAAAAATAGCGGACTGCTACACGATTGTGAGGGACCAACCGTGCGGCCGCTCTCGCTACATCTTCCTTCGGTACGGTGATTTCGAGCGCGGCGCGGGCGATGACCCAGACGCCGACGATCGTTCGGCTGCCGCCCTGCAAATGGAGGCCCAGAAACTGAAGGCGGCCCGGAAGGCGGGCAAGGTGGAGGGCCTCTTTGAGAGAGGCAAGAGGCGCCCTCTTTTAGGATAGGAGGAGGACTAGTCGCCCGAGTCATTCAAAGTGACGGGTAGAGTCGTCTGAGTTTTATCCGGGCATGCTCATTGGTGAACTGCCAGTTGGCCTTGGCGTGATGTTTGTTTCGATGTTCACGCCAGGCGGCGACTTCCTCGACAAGGCTGCCTTTGTCCTCGATCCGTCGATCCAGACATTGCGATGACAGAACGCCGAGTTCTGACTCCGCCATGTTCAGCCAACTGCCGTGCTTCGGCGTGTAGTGCCACTCGAACCGCTCGGCGAGACGGCGCGCCTCGGCCGGTGCGAAGGCGGCGTACAGCGACGCCGCGGTATGGGTGCTGAGATTGTCCTGCACCAGAACGATCTTGTTTGCTGAGGGGAAATATCGGTCCGACAGGTCGCGAAGCATGGCGGCATAATCGGCGGCGGCATGGCGATCCGTCACCTCGACATGCCGCCAACCTTCCAGCGGCGCGAACAGCATGAACAGATTGGCGGTGCCGTTGCGTTCGTACTCATAATCGACGCGCCTCGGCTGACCACGCTTCATCGGCAACGGCGCGCGAGTTTCCCGGATCAGTTGTTTCGAGGTCTCGTCAAGACAAACCAAGGGCCGGGCTGTATCACGCGGCCTCGTGTAAACCTCCAGCACCTCTTCCATCGCGGCCACGAACGCCGCGTTGGCCGACGGCGGAATGACCCACCGTTGCTTCAGGTGCGGTTTGAGAAGGTTTTTTTTAGCGTCCGCCCGATCGTGTTGTCACTGGCCTTGGCGACGATCCCCAGTTCCACGACCTGCTGTTCCAGCAGGCGCAGCGACCATTTCGCGTGCCCGGCCGGAGGCTTGGAGCAGGCCAGCGTGATCAGTCTGGCTTCCTTTTCGCCGTCGAAGATCCGCAGGATCGACGGTCTCGCGCGGGGCTTACGGGCGAGCGCTACGTCGAGCCCCTCCTCAACCAGACACTGGCGAACCCTGTGGACGGTCGCGAGGCTGGTGTCGAGGGCCTTCACGATACGGCCGTCGCTCCAGGCTTCGCCGACCTCGGAAATGTCTGCCTTGAGCAAGATGCGTGCCCTGAGGATCGCGCTGGCCGAATGTTTGCCCTTGCCGATAAGCGCTTCCAGCCGCGCGCGTTCCTCCGCGTCCAGCCGAACCACATACTTCTTCACGACGACCTCTGATACCAGCCCCCGATAGTTTTAACTCATCCGCAGCGATTCCCGAATCGGCTGGGGTCTGATTCCCTGCGAGGCGCCAGCCTGGCGAGGGGATGCGTAGCATGGTCAAGGCAATTGAACTGACCCATCAGGACCACTCGGCGGCAGAGCTGCGCGAGTTGGCATCGAGGACCCAGGACGGCGCCGTGGTTCGTCGCTTGCTGGGCATAGCCCTGCTGCTGGAAGGCTGGCCGCGCGGCGAGGCCGCAACGGCGATCGGCATGGATCGCCAGCTGCTGTGCGACTGGGTGCATCGATACAACGCCGAGGGTGTTGCCGGGTTGGCGACGCGACCGCGTTCTGGCCGTCCGCCGGCTCTGAGCGAAGACCAGATGTCCGAGCTGAAAGACCTGGTGATCAGAGGCCCCGACCCTGCGAACGATGGGGTTGTGCGCTGGCGCTGCGTTGATCTGTGCCAGGCGATCGCGCGGAATTATTCGGTGACCGTGGACGAGCGGACGGTAGGAAAGTGGCTGCGCAAGCTCAAGCTGACCCGGCTGCAGCCACGCCCCTACCATCCGAAGAAGGATGCCGCGGCGCAGGAGGCTTTTAAAAAAACTTCGCCAGCCTGGTGAAGAACACGCTGCTCGGTTCCACCGCCGGCGCGGCGATCGAAATCTGGTTCCAGGATGAAGCCCGCGTGGGCCAGAAGGGATGGATCCCATACCAATGGGCACCGGTTGGTTCACGGCCACCCGCGGTGCGGGATAACCGTCATGATTCAGTCTATCTGTTTGGCGCGATCTGCCCAGCTCGTGGGGTCGGTGCCGCCATCATCATGCCAGTCGCCAACACCGAGGCCATGAACGAGCATCTGAAGGAGATCAGTACCCAGGTGCAGCCAGGCGCGCATGCCGTCGTGATCTGTGACGGCGCTGGATGGCATCAGCGCGGCAAGCGGCTCGACGTCCCCGACAACATCACGCTGATATCCTTGCCGGCCTATTCACCCGAACTCAATTCAATGGAGAATGTCTGGCACTACCTGCGTGCCAACAAGCTCAGTTTGCTGGTGTGGGACAGTTATGAGGCCATCGTTGCCGCCTGCAAGCAGGCTTGGGACTTCCTGGTCAACGATCCAGACCGGATCAAGTCAATCGGAACCCGCCTTTGGGCATGTGTTGGTACTTAGGGCGGCTGGTATGACATGTCCCAAATCCTGGCAACGTTGACGACGTTGCGAGTGAGTCACAAACTGCCGTCAGGTTCAATGACGCGGGCGACTAGTAGCCCAACTCGCTGACCGCGACCCGCACGCCCCACCTCACCCATCCTCTCCGCCCCCAGGGGGCGGAGAGGGGTTGCTTAAACCAGGCGACCGTCTCAGTTCAGAAAGATCTTCCCCGGGTTCATTATCCCCCTTGGATCCAGCGCCTGCTTCACCGAGCGCATCACCGCCAATGCTTCCGTGCCGTGTTCCTGTTCCAGAAACTCGCGTTTGCCGATACCAACGCCGTGCTCGCCGCTGCATGACCCGCCAAGCGAAAGCGCACGCGCGACGATCTTCTTGTCCAGATCCCACGCGCGTTGCAGCCCGTCTGGTTCAGGCGGCACCAGAATCACGGTGTGGAAATTCCCATCGCCAACATGCCCCACGATTGGTGCGGTCAGTCCCGACGCGGCGATATCGTCCTTCGCGCCAAGGATCGCCTCGTCCAGCCGCGAGATCGGCACGATCGCATCGGTGGCAATGCCCTGATGCCCCGGCTGCAACGCGAGGCACGCCCAGTAAGCATCGTGCCGCGCCTTCCACAGCTTGCCGCGCTCCGCCGTGTCGGTGGCCCAGCGGAAGCCCTGGCCGTCATACCCTGTCGCGATCTCCTCCGCCTGCTGCGCCTGCTCCGCCACCGCGGCTGTCGTGCCGTGGAACTCGAAGAACAGAGTCGGCAACTGCTCCAGGCCTTCGAGCTTTGAGTACCGAATGCAGGCGTCCATTTGAACGTCATCCAGCAGCTCCATGCGAGCGACCGGAATGCCGATCTGCAGGATCGCGATGACCGTCTCCACCGCGCCTCGCAGCGTGGGGAACTGGCAGGTGGCGGCTGACATCGCTTCGGGAATCCCGTGCAGACGCAACTGGATTTCCGTGATGACGCCGAGCGTGCCCTCCGAGCCGATGAACAGCCGCGTCAGGTCATAGCCGGCCGCGGACTTGCGCACGCGCCCGCCGGTGTGGATCAGCCGGCCGTCGGCCAACGCCACCGTCAGGCCCATCACGTTCTCGCGGATGGTGCCGTAGCGCACGGCATTGGTACCGGAGGCGCGCGTCGCGCACATGCCGCCAATCGTGCAGGCCGGGGTGCCGGGATCGACCGGGAAGAACAACCCCTGATCGCGCAGATGCTCGTTGAGCTGTTCGCGCGTGACACCGGCCTCGATGCGGCAATCCATGTCCGGCTGGCTCACGTCGAGGATGCGCGTCATGCGCGAGAGGTCGAGCGTGATGCCGCCGCGCACCGGCGTCACATGACCCTCCAGCGACGTGCCGGCGCCCCATGCGACGGCGGGCACACGGTTGGTGTTGCACAGTGCCAGCAGGCGGGCGGCCTCGTCCGACGTTTCGATGAACGCGACGGCGTCCGGCAGCACCGGCGGGTGGGTGTCCTGGCCGTGCGAGTGGTGCTCGCGCAGTGTGGCGTTGGTGGTGACGCGCTCGCCCAGGAAGTCGCGGGCGGCGGTGATCACGGTGGCGACTGTGTCTGACATCGTTGGCCCTCAGGTTGCGTCAGATTTGCGGTACGCGAGAGAGGCTGGCAAGCCGGCGCGATGCGAAATCGATAATCGCCAATTTTCTAACTTTACATCTCAGCTTGACTTTGGCCATTTCCGGGAAGGCGGAGATTTGGTCAGTTGAATACGACGTCGTCGAGGGCGGCACGATAGATGGCGGTTGCAAAGCGTGGATCGTCGCCAACACGCTCTGGATCGGCATGTCGGCAGGCGAGGACGTCGGTCAGAACATCCTCGAGCATTGGGAGATCGACGGGTACGACAACGCCGCTGGTGATAGCAAATAAATCGGCGTCGCACAGCCGACCGGCGAAGCACATGCCGCTCGTGCCGCTCAGCTCCAGGCCCTCATCGACTAGCCAGGCTTCCGCTTGACGGAGCACGTCATTGACCACGAGACCACATGTGTCATGTAGGCGTGCGATCCGCCAGATCGAGAACTGGGCATGGCACATCGCGTCGAGGATTGATCTCTCATCGGAGTCGGGCGGCAGTTGCGCTACTTTCGCATAGCGATCGATGGCTCGGCTCCGGTCGTCTTTTGCCGTGTAGATAGCCAGGTCGAAGACCAGCGCCATCTCTTCCTCATTGTTGGCAATCAGCGTCCGGCCCATCATCAATCCAAGGCGTCTCGCATGTTCCTCGAAGGCAGGCCGAGCAAGGAATTTCAGGGCTGCACTGTGGTGGTCTGTGCCAATCGCACGCAGATGGCGATACCGGCGCAGTACGTCCTCCCGTTGCATCGTTCTGCCTCCTTTGCTTCGCCTTGTTCTCCATCGACCGCGAAGAACCTGCCGTGATGGCCTCGAGTCCGTCACGCGGGCTTCGGCGACGTTGAATCGAACGTGATCGATCGGTGGATTCGCAGCCGCCTCGGCCCCGGCGAGTCTCTCCCCGGGCACCGATTCGGGGGAATATATGGCGGGTGCAGGTTTAAGCCGGCTCGTGCCAATAAGACTGGCTGCGTGGATGCAGCCATTCCAGAAAGGCTTCACCGCACCGACCTGGCAGCACATGCTGGTGCTGATTGTCGGCGCCATCCTGACCCCGGGACGACGCACCGTCGCCGCCGCCTTGCGCGTCACCGGACTCGCACAGGACCCACATTTCACCAATTACCACCGGGTGCTGAACCGCAACCGCTGGTCCAGTCGTGGGATTGCGCGTTGTCTGCTGCGGCTGCTGATCGACACCCTTGTCCCGGCCGGCCCAGTCGTCATCGGTCTCGATGACACACTCGAACGGCGCTGGGGCGCCAAGATCAAGGCTCGCGGTATCTACCGCGATCCAGTTCGCTCGTCAGATAGCCACTTCGTTAAAGCCAGTGGCTTGCGGTGGCTCTCGGTCATGCTGCTGCCCGAGATCCCCTGGGCCGGGCGCATCTGGGCACTGCCGTTCTTGACCGTCCTGGCACCGTCTGAGCGATATGCGCGCAAACACAAGCAGCGGCATAAGAAGCTCACCGACTGGGGCCGGCAGGTCATGCTGCAGGTCGCACGCTGGCTTCCGGAGCGGAAGATCGTCGCCGTGACCGATAGCGGCTTCGCTGCCATCGAACTGCTCAACGCCGTGAGACATCGGATCAGCATGATCACCCGCCTGCGTCTCGATGCCCGGCTGTTCGACCCGCCGGCGCACCGCCGAGCCGGCACAATCGGTCGCCCACGCGTCGTCGGCAGGCGTCAGCCAACGCTGGCTCAGCGTCTCGCCAATTCGCGGACGCGCTGGCGACGCTTCAAGGTGAATGGATGGTATGGCCGCAGTGAACGGCTGCTACAGATCGTTTCCGGTACCGCCATCTGGCACCATCCCGGCCGTCTCGTGCCGATCCGCTATGTGCTGGTTCGCGACGTCGCCGGTGAATTCAAACCACAGGCTTTTCTGTGCACTGATCTCGATGCCAACCCGCTCGATATCCTTCGCTGGTTCGTCCGCCGCTGGTCCATCGAAGTCACCTTCGCCGAAGTCCGCCGTCACCTCGGCGTCGAGACCCAACGGCAATGGTCCGACCCTGCCATCGCGCGTACCACGCCCGCCCTCCTTGGCCTGTTCTCTCTGATCACCTTGTGGGCCAACGACCTCTATGCCACTGGTGCACCTGCGCCACGCACCGCCAGCTGGTACCCAAAGCCATTGCTCACATTCAGTGATGCTCTGGCCACAGTGCGTCGCGAGCTATGGACACAGGGCAATTTCGAAACATCGAGTCACACACAAGATGATACGAAAATTTCCCTGCCCACGATCGATCGCTTGATTAACCTCGCCTGCTATGCCGCGTAAACGGCCAAAGTCCAGC
>CAVTEC010000034.1:0-241376 GCA_963733475.1 uncultured Alphaproteobacteria bacterium
GTACGCGAAGACGGCCCCTGCCGCGAGGGACATTGCCATCGCGGCCGCCGCCAGGTGCAATAATCGCATCGTTCACGCCATGGATATCTGTGTAAAGTCCTGGAACCAGCTTTGTGCCGGATGGAAGTCCAGCACCTTCTTCGACAAGGCACGCGGATTGAGGTCGTGAACGATAAACAACCACGCCGCCTGGTCAACAATGACGCTGTGGGCGGCAGCCAGCTTCTTGGTCTGCTCGGCTGGGTCCAGGGTGGCCTGCGCGCCGCGCAGTGCCTCGTCGGATCGGGGATCACTGAAATGACCCCAGTTGAAATTGGTCGGCGAAAAACTGTCCGTGCAGTAATAACGGAACATCGTGGCGGGATCGACCCAGCTCAGGCTGATGTTCACGCCGTCCACGCCATGCGAGGGCGTCGAACCGGGTGGACTGCGCATCGCCACCAGCATGGTGCCCCATTCCACCACGTCGAAGTCGATCTCGGCGTTCACTGCCTTGAAATTCTGCTGGAGGAATTCGTTCATCTGGATCGGCAGCATCTGCCCCGATCCGGAAGTCGAGATCATGATCTTCGCCTTCAATGGCTTATCAGGCCCGTAACCGGAATCCTCCAGCAGCGCCGTGGCCTTCGCCGGATCATACGTGTAGTGCTGCGTCGGCGAGCCGAAGAACGGGTGGTCCGGCGGATACAAGCCGACAGCTGGTTTGCCCGTGCCGTTGATCAGCTTGCACAGCCCCTCGCGGTCGATCGCGTAGTTGATCGCCTGACGGACGCGAACGTCCTTGAACGGCGAACTATCCACGCAGTTGAGCACGTAGGGATACGTGTGTGGATACGGCCATAGGCTGATCGTGAACCCGGCTTCCTTGAGCGATGGGATCGCATCGGGGGCGGGAACTTCGATCCAGTCCACCTGGCCGGAACGCAGCGCGGCGACACGCGTGGTCGCTTCCGACATCGGATAGACAATCATCTTGTCGACGCGAGGGATGCGCTCCTTGTCCCAGTAGTGGTCGTTGCGCGACATCTCGGCATATTGGCCGAGTTCGACCTTGGTGATCTGGAATGGCCCAGTGCCCATGGGTTGCTTCGCGAAGTCGGCCCATTTCTTGCCGACTTTCTCCCATTGCGTCGGGCTGACCATCAGCACGCGAGTCAACAGCCAGGGCAGGAAGCTGAACGGATATTTTGTCGTCAATACAATCGTCTTGTCGTCTACCTTCTCAAATCCGCTTATCATCGAGACAGACGCCTTCACGATCGGTGCGGCCGGCGCATCGTATTGCGGCGACTTGTCGTCGTAGATGCGACGGAAATTCCAGATGACCGCATCGGCGTTGAACTCGCTGCCGTCATGGAAGGTAACGCCCTGGCGCAGCGTGAAGATCCAGCGCAGCGGATTGCTCTCGTCGGCGTGCCACTCGGTTGCCAGGCCGGGTTCGATCACCGCGGCCTTGTCCTTGTTGTGCCGCAGGTCCCAGTTCACCAACGCGTCGTATGGCGGATAGCCGAGGAAGCGATATCCCTCGAATCCGTTGTTCGGAATGCCGTGCGTTGACGGCAGATCCGCTGCGGTCATGGCAATTCGAAGGACCTTTTGTCCAGCCGCCGCGGCCGGCAGAGCGGGCACGGCAGCGGCACCGGCTGCGATCAGCAGCTCGCGTCGGGAGATCATCGCGTGGCCCTCAAGTCATGCTGATTTGGGTAAAGTCCTGGTACCAGGACTGCGCTGGGTGGAACCCGGTCACGTGCTTGGACAACGCGCGTGGGTTCAGGTCGTGCACGATGAACAGCCAGGGCGCCTCATCGACGACGATCTCGTGTGCCGCGACCAGCAGTTTCATCTGTTCAGCGGGATCGAAGGTCGCCTGTGCCTTCTTCAGCAAATCGGTGCAGGGCTGGTTGCTCCAGTGGCCCCAGTTGTAGTTGATCGGCGAGAAGCTATCGATCGCATAGTAGCGGAACATCGACGATGGGTCGGTAAAGCTCAGGCTGATGTTGACACCCTGGTCGCCGTGCGACTGCGGTGCGTCGGGCGCGTTGCGTATCGCCACCAGCATGGTGCCCCATTCGACCACGTCGAAGTCGATGTTCATGCCGACGGCCTTGAAGTTCTCCTGCATGAACTCGTTCATCGGCAGGGGTACCATCTGGCCCGACCCTGAGGTTGAGATCATGATCTTCGCCTTCATCGGGTTGTTCGGCCCGTATCCAGCTTCCTTCAGCAGGGCCTTCGCCTTGTCTGGATCGTAAGTGTAGCGGTTCTTCGGTTTGCCGAAATAGGGGCTATCCGGCGGATACAGCCCGTACGCCGGCTTGCCGGTGCCATTGATCAGCTTGCACAGCCCGTCGCGGTCCACCGCGTAGTTGATGGCCTGCCGCACGCGCACATCCTTGAAGGGCGAGTTGTCCAGGCAGCTCAGTGCATAGGGATACGTGTGTGGATACGGCCAGAGGCTGATCTGGATACCGGCCTCCTTCAATGATGGGATGGCGTCCGGCGGCGGCACCTCGATCCAGTCCACCTGACCGGAGCGTAACGCGGCGACCCGCGTGGTTGCCTCTGGCATCGGATAGACGATCATCTTGTCGAGCTTTGGAATGCGGTTTTTGTCCCAGTAGTCCTCATTGCGCGACATCTCGGCGTACTGGCCCAGCACGACCTTGGTGATCTTGAATGGCCCGGTGCCCGACGGCTCCTTCGAGAATGCGGCCCAGGTCTTGCCGACCTTCTCCCACTGCGTGGGACTGGCGATCAGGATGCGGGTCAGCAGGTAGGGCAGGAAGCTGAACGGATACTTCGTGGTGAGGACGATGGTCCTGTCGTCCGCCTTCTCGAACTTGGTGACCATCGACACGGTGGCGCGCACGATCGGCGCGGCCGGCGCATCGTATTGCGGCGACTTGTCATCGTAGATACGCCGTAGGTTCCAAATCACCGCATCGGCATTGAACTCCGACCCGTCGTGGAACTTCACGCCTTCCCGTACAGTGCAGACCCAGCGCAGCGGGTTGGTCTCGTCCGCGTGCCAGGCGGTGAACAGGCCTGGCGTGATGTCCGCGAGCTTGTCGGTATGGGTGAAGTCCCAGTTGACGATGAAATCGTAAGCCGGATAGCCGAGGAATCGGAAACCCTCGCCACCGTTGTTGGGAATGCCATGTGTGGTTGGCAGGTCGGCTGCGGTCATGCCGACACGCAGGATTTGCGCCGGTGCGGCCGTGGCTACGCTCGGCAGCCCGGGAATAACCGCGGCGCCTGCCGCGGCCGAGATGAAACCACGCCTGGTGAACATCGATTACTCCGCTGTGTGATTCTGAAGGGGCTACGCCATCACGGCTTCGGCGCGGACGTGCTCAATCATGCCAACCATCGTGTCGGTATCGATCACGTCGCAGAACGCATGTGCCATCGCCGATAGCGTGCTGTTGTGCTCGTCGTCGTTGAACGTCGCGTTGCCGTCGGCGATGAAGAAGACCTTATAGTTCAGCATCATTGCGTCGCGCGCCGTGCTTTCGCAGCACACCTGCGTGGCGGTGCCGGTGATGATCAGCGTGTCGATGTCGCGTTCCTGCAGGATCGCGTGCAGGACCGACGAACCAGGTGCAAACGCGCCGAAGCGCCGCTTCTGCACTTTCAGGTCCTGCGGCAAAACGTCGAGACCAGGCCAGATCGCGTGACCAAATGCACCAGGGCTGAATGCCTCGATCATTTGCTGCCGGCGCTGCGGACTGCAGAAGTGCTCGAAGAACGTTGACCAGGTGCGGACCGCGACGTCGTCGAACGTGTTTTGGATGTAGACCACCAGCCCGCCTGCCGCGCGCAATGCGGCACTGATCCGGTTCACGTTGGGCACGATCTCGCGTGCGTTGCCGATTTCCGCGACGGCACCGGGTGCCATGAACCCGTTTTGCAGGTCCACGACGACATGCGCTGTCCGTTCGGGCACCAGGGTATCGAATACTCGCAGTTGGCCTCGCCTTTCCTGCGCCCGCCGAACCACGTCCGGATGGATGAGTGGTTTGTGCATGAGCAGCCCCTGTTTGCTGTTTTCCCGATCATGCTGCAATGCAGCATAGGGCGCAAGAGGCTACTTTCGTCGCATATGCCCGCTTAGAGAGCTAAATTTTCGCTGGACAAGCCTGCTGGCTGCGCTAATCATGGGCAGAATTTGCTGCGGTGCAGCAAAGAGACGAGGCTGCCGCGGAGCCCCCAACGTGCTGATCTTCATCGCCCGCCGCATTCTTCAGGCTATCCCGATCCTGCTGGGAGTGTCGCTCGTTGTGTTCGGGCTGGTCCATATCGTGCCTGGAAATCCGATCGATCTTCTAATGCCGCCCGAGGCATCGCCCGAAGTCATCGCACAGATGAAGGCGGCCTTCGGCTTCGATAAGCCGTTGTATATGCAATACCTGCTGTGGCTCGCCCGTGCGCTGCGTGGTGACTTCGGGCTGTCGGTGTTCAATGCAACGCCAGTTTGGGGCCAGCTCATCACGGCACTCGGCAATACGTTCGTGCTGGCGATCCCCGCTGCCATTCTTGGCTTCACGCTTGGCGTCGTGTTCGGGCTGATCGCAGCGCTGTTCCATGGCCGTTGGCCCGACAAGGTGTTCTCTGCCATCGCGACCACAGGCGTCAGCTTACCGCACTACTGGTTTGCCATCGTGATGGTGATGGTCTGCGCGGTGCTGCACGATTGGTTGCCTGCCCAAGGCATGGGCGATGATTCGCTGCCGCTTTACGATCGGCTGCAATACCTCATCATGCCAGTGTTCACGCTGTCGCTGATCCCGATGGGCGTCATCGGTCGTCTGGTCCGGGCGACCGTGCTGGAGATCCTCGGCCAGGAATTTGTTGGCGCGCTTACGGCGAAGGGCCTGACGCGACGGCCAGTGATCCGCCACATCTGCAAGAACGCTGCACCGCCCGTGCTCGCGCTGATGGGATTGCAGTTCGGCTACCTGCTGGGCGGATCGATCCTGGTGGAGACGGTGTTCAACTGGCCCGGCTCCGGCAACCTGCTGAACCTTGCCATCTTCCGGCGCGATATTCCGGTGTTGCAGGCGACCATTCTGGTCCTCGCCACCTTCTTTGTCCTGCTGAACCTGTTGGTGGACATCGCCCAGGCGGCGATCGATCCACGCATCCGGCGCTGAGGGGCAACGCGATGTCGCAAACCACCGTCGATTTCATCAGGCGACAACTGACGATTTCCGATGATGTCGCGCAGGCGCCCCCGGCGCCCGGTTATTGGCGCGCGGTCGCTCAGCGTCTGGCGCGTGATCCGGTCACGATCGCTGTCACGGTCATATTGCTGCTCATTGTATTTATCTCGATTGGCGCGCCGCTGGTGGCTGGGTCTGATCCCTATGCCGGCAGCGTTCTGATGCGTCTGAAGCCGATTGGCACGCCGGGTCATTGGTTGGGAACCGACGAGACCGGGCGGGATCTCTGGGCGCGGCTTTGTTATGGCGGGCGGTTGTCGCTGCTCGCGGGCATTCTGCCGGTGATGATCTCGCTGGTCGTTGGTGGGTTTCTCGGCATTCTGGCGGGTTATGTCAGCGGGTTGGTCGGCACGCTGATCATGCGCACGATGGATGTGTTCTACGCGTTCCCGTCCATCCTGCTGGCGATCGCGATTTGTGGTCTGCTTGGCAATGGCCTGTCAAATTCGGTTATCGCGCTGGCGCTGGTCTTTATTCCGCCAATGGTTCGCATCTCGGAGACCGTTACGACGCAGGCGCGGCAACTGGACTTTGTCGAGGCGGCGCGAGCGTCCGGCACAACGACGATGCAGATCATCCGTCATCATGTGCTGGCGAATGTGCTCGGGCCGATCCTGGTGTACGCGACCAGCCTGATCAGCGTATCGATTATTCTGTCTGCTGGGCTGTCGTTCCTGGGATTGGGTGTGACGCCGCCGCAGGCGGAATGGGGGCTGATGCTGAACTCGCTGCGCCAGGCGATTTACGTGCAGCCCTACGTCGCGGCGCTGCCCGGCGTGATGATCTTCATTACGTCGATGTGTTTCAACCTGATGAGCGATGGATTCCGAAGCGCCATGGATGTGAGGCTGAACAAGTGACGGGCCGGCATCCTCCTGTCATTGCGAGCGAAGCGAAGCAATCCCGACGAGATTGCTTCGCTTCGCTCACAATGACAATTGTGGCGAGGCTCGCATGACGGCGGAACTGGATCCTCGCGATCGCGGCGGGCCGGCACAGCCGCTGCTGCTGGTAGAAAGTCTGCGCAAACATTTTCCTGTGCGCGGCGGATTGTTGAACCGGCAGGTCGCAACTGTGCAGGCAGTGGATGACGTCTCCTTCACTGTGCGCAAGGGCGAAACTCTCGGCATCGTCGGGGAGTTCGGCTGCGGCAAGTCCACCACCGCGCGGCTGTTGATGCGCCTGATCGAGCCGGATGCCGGCGAGGTGGTGTTCGATGGCGATCCAGTCGGCGAGCGGCACGGCATCACAGTGAATGCCATGCGCCGTCAGATGCAGATGGTGTTCCAGGACAGCTATTCGTCGCTTAACCCGCGCATGACGATGGCGGAAAGCATCGCTTATGCCCCGCGCATGCACGGCCTTGGCGCGCAGGAAGCGCTGGACCGTGCGCACGAACTGCTTACGCAGGTCGGGCTTAATCCGCGCCAGTATGCACGCCGGTATCCACACGAACTGTCCGGCGGCCAGCGTCAGCGGGTGAATGTTGCACGCGCATTGGCGCTGGAGCCGCGCCTGGTGATTCTCGACGAGGCGGTGTCAGCACTGGACAAGTCGGTGGAAGCCCAGGTGCTGAACCTGCTTTCGGACCTGAAGGAGCAGTTCAATCTCACCTATCTGTTCATCAGCCACGATCTGAACGTTGTGGAATACGTCAGCGATCGCGTGCTGGTGATGTATCTCGGTCGGGTGGTGGAAACCGGGCCGGTGGAGGCGATCTATACGCGTCCACGCCATCCTTACACACGTGCGCTGTTTGCATCCAAGCCGACGCTCGATCCCGATCGCCGCACGACAGAGATGCCGCTGACGGGCGATCCGCCGAACCCGATCAATCCGCCCTCTGGTTGCCGCTTCCGGACGCGCTGTGCGTTTGCGCAGGCGATTTGCGCGGAGCTGGTGCCGACGCTTGCGGCGCCGCTGGATGGGGCGGATGACACTGGGATGCACCGTGTCGCCTGCCATCTGCCACAGGCGCAGCAGGTGCTGCATGCCTGACATCATGCCGCCCGAGCGGCCGGTCCTGCGCGTGGATGATCTCACGGTGTGCTTCCGCCGCAGGGGAGGGGAGGTGGCCGCGGTCAATGGGGTGTCGTTCTCGCTGGCGCGCGGAGAGACACTGACCATCCTGGGAGAGTCTGGTTCGGGCAAGAGCGTCAGTCTGAAGGCGTTGATACGATTGTTGCCCGAGTACGCCGAGACCAGAGGCGAGGTGTGGCTGGAAGGCAAGGAAGTGCTGACCCTGCCGCCGGCGGAACTTACGAAGCTGCGCGGCGGTGCGATTTCGATGATCTTCCAGGAGCCGATGTCGGCACTGGATCCCGTCTACACCATCGGCGAGCAGATTGCCGAGACGATCGTGCAGCATGAAGGCGTCACCAGGGGCACAGCAAACCAACGTGCGCTGGATTTGTTGGATCGCGTGAAGATCCCTTCGCCGGCGCGGCGGCTGAAGAACTATCCGCACGAAATGTCTGGTGGGATGCGGCAACGCGCGATGATCGCGCTGGCGTTGGCGTGTTCGCCGAGTGTGCTGCTGGCTGACGAACCGACGACGGCGCTCGATGTATCGGTGCAAATCCAGATCCTGTTGCTGTTGCGTCAGTTGCAGCAGGAACTGGGGATGGCGGTCGTGTTCGTCACCCACGATGTGGGGGCGGCGGCGGAGATTTCCGACCGGATCGCGGTGATGTATGGCGGCCGTTTCGTGGAAACCGGGACCACACGCGAGATCATGCGCTCGTCGCGACATCCATATACACAGGGGCTGCTCGCTTCCACCGTCCATGGCGGCCTACGGGGCAAGACGCTGGAGACGATCCCAGGAGCACCACCCAATCTGGCGCGCATGCCGCCTGGCTGCGCCTTCGCGCCACGCTGCGGTTACGTCATGGACGAATGCACACAGGGTGAGGTGCCGGTGATGTACTCGCCAACTGGAGCGATGGTCCGCTGCGTGCGCCCCGCCGAAGCACGCACAAGAACAGCAAACGAGGTGTCGGCATGAAAACCAGCGTCAACGAAGCCGATTTCGAGGTGATGGTCGCGCAAACTGGCCTGCCATTGAGCGCCGAACAGAAGCGCACGCTATACGACGCTTACGGCATGCTGGAAGCGATGATCGCGCGGGTGAACACGCCGATGCCGGTGGATGTCGAGCCGGCCCATATCTTCGTCCCGGAGGTGCGCTGATGGATGCCATTCCAACCATCGCTGAGGCTTCGCGGCTGATCGCTGAGAAGCAGCTATCGCCTGTTGAGCTGACGCAGGCGTGCCTCGAGCGCGTCGAACAGCTTGATGACACGTTGCATGCCTTCATCCTGTTGACACCGGAGCGCGCCATGGCTGACGCGCGCGCGTCGGAGGCGCGCATCATGGCCGGCAAATCGCTTGGTCCGCTGGACGGCATTCCGATCGGGCACAAGGACATTTACAACACGGCCGGTATTAGCACGACTGGTCATTCCAAGGTGCTGGAGCACAATGTGCCGTCGCGCGACGGCACTGTGGTGCGCAAGTGGGCCGAAGCCGGCACGGTGATGATGGGCAAGCTGTCCACGCACGAGTTTGCGATGGGCGGCCCTTCATTCGATTTGCCCTGGCCGCCGGCGCGCAATCCTTGGAATGCGGATCACTTTACGTCCGGTTCGTCGTCCGGCACCGGTGCGGCGGTTGCGGCGGGCATGGTGCTCGGTGGGACTGGGTCCGACACGGGTGGTTCAATTCGCGGTCCCTCGGCATTGTGCGGCATTACCGGGATCAAGCCGACGTATGGTCTTGTCAGCCGTGCCGGGATACTGCCGCTGTCCTTTTCCATGGATCATGCCGGCCCGATGGCGTGGACGGTCGAGGATTGCGCCCTGCTGTTGCGGGCAATGGCTGGCTACGACCCGGAAGATCCGGCTTGCGCCCAGCGCCCTGTTGCTGATTTCGTCACTGACATCGGCAAGGGCGTGAAAGGTCTCCGCATCGGAGTGGTGCGGCACTTCTTTGAAGCCGACCATCCCGTTAGCCCGGCCACGCTACAAGGCATAAACCATGCGCTCGACGTGTTCGAGCATCTTGGGGCCGAGATCAGCGAGGTGAAGCTCTCGCCGCTTGCCGATTACCATGCGTGCGGCTCGATCATCCTGACGTCGGAAGCCTATGCGATACACGAGCCATGGCTGAAGACGCGGTTCAACGACTATGGCGAGCTGTTCCGCGATCGCCTTGCACTGGGTGGGTTCATTCGTGGCACCGATTACGTGCAGGCGATGCGCCGCCGCCGCACGCTTTGCGTGGAGGTGAAGGCGGCGATGGCTGGCCTGGATATTTTGGTTTCTGCGTCGCAGCCGACGGAGGCGCCGCGCATCACCGAAGTGCCGAAATGGGGCTCGATGGAGAAGCCATCGCTTACCATGCCGTTCAATCTGACCGGCTATCCGGCGATGACGGTTCCGACGGGTTTTGGTGCCGGCGGATTGCCTGTCGGCATGCAGCTTGTCGCCAGGCCGTTCCAGGAACCCACGTTGTTCCAGGCCGCGCACACGTTCGAAAAGGCGATCGGTTCGCGCAAGCGACGGCCCGCGGCGGCGATGGCGGAGGCTGCTTGAGGTAATTGCGAAGGATGCACCCTCACCCGGCGCTTCGCCCTCGGAACAAGTCCGAGGGCAAGCGCCGACCTCTCCCACTTCGTGGGCGAGGTGCAGATTTAATCGGCGAAGAAGCGCAGGAACCAATCCAACATCTGATCCGGTGCTTCTTCATTCACATAGTGTCCGGTTGGCAGCGCTTCGCCGCGCACGTCCTCGGCCCGCTGCCGCCAAATCCCGATTGGATCGGCAAAGCGTTTGCCGACGCTGCTGTTCTTGCCCCAAATAACCAATATCGGCATCGCCAGCTTTCGCCCTAAATCCGCCGTATCCAGCTCGCAATCGATCGTTGCCGCGGCACGATAATCCCCACATGACCCACGTATCGTCTTCTCGTTGAAGCAGCGGACATACTCGGCCCAGATTTCCGGCGGGATGTGGTTCAGGTTGGCGGTCAGCTTCAGCAGCTTCTTGCGCATGAACCAGTCGGGATCGACACCGCCAAGCATGCGCTCCGGAAAGTCAGCGGGCTGCGCCATGAACGGCCAATGCCAGCCGCTGATCGCGGCCTCCTTGTCCATCGCCGCCCACATGTCCAACGTCGGCACTATGTCGATGATCGCCGCCTTGATCACCTTGTCCGGATGATCGAGGCACATGCGATGCGTGGTGCGTCCGCCTCGATCGTGACCGGCGACGAAGAAGCGCTGGTAGCCGAGCGCTTGCATCACCTCCACCTTATCCTGCGCCATGGCGCGGAATGAGTAGTTGACGCTTCCCGGCTCTTCCGGCGGGGCGGAACTATCGCCGTAGCCGCGCAGATCGGCTGCCACGATGTGGAAGCGCTCGGCCAACCGCGGCGCCACGGCGTGCCACGCCACATGCGTCAGGGGATTGCCGTGCAACAGCAGCAACGGCGGGCCGCTGCCGCCATGACGCAAGCGAATGCGTGCCCCCGACGTTTCGATGTCGGTGACCGTGAAGCCCGGCATGATCTCCATCCGCAATCTCCGTTCAGCGAGTGCCGAACAGCGATAGCAGACCTTGGAGAAGTTGTATCGGCGTGGGTGGGCAGCCGTGGATCACCACATCAACCGGTACCACGCTGTTGACTGCACCGATGCATGCTGGACTGTTGGCGAAGACGCCGCAGCCCGCGGCACAATCGCCGGCAGCAACCACCCACTTCGGATCAGGCGTCGCGCGCCACGTGCGTTCCAGACCTTCGCGCATGTTGCGTGTGACGGGGCCAGTGACCAGCAGCACGTCGGCGTGGCGCGGCGATGCGACGAAGCGCAAGCCGAAGCGTTCCAGGTCGTAGTAGGCATTGTTCAGTGCGTGGATTTCCAGCTCACAGCCGTTGCAGGAGCCGGCATCCACTTCGCGGATCGCCAGGCTGCGGCCGAGCCGCCGTTGCACCGCGCGATCCAGCTCGGCGCCCAGCGCGGCAAGCGGTGCGGCTTCAGTGACGGGCGAGCGCAGGCCTTGGAGGAGGGTGCGCAACATCAGAGGTCATGCCCCGAATACGAACAATTGAATGACTTGTTGCAGAGCGGGAAGTCCGCGACGATGTTGCCCTTGATGGCGGCTTCCAATAGCGGCCATTGGAACCAGGATGCGTCGCGCAAGTGGCAGCGATCGATCCGTCCCGCCGAGTCCAGACGCAGCCAGACCAGCACATCGCCACGAAAAGCTTCGGCAAGCGCGATACCCTCGGTGGGGCCAGCCGGTTCGACATCCACCCGCACGTGGCCTGGCGGCAGTTGATCGAGCATCTGCTCGATCAACGACAGGCTGGCGTTGATCTCCTTGATGCGGATCCAGACGCGTGCGTTGACATCGCCTTCGGTCAGCACCGGTACCTCGAAATATAGCCGATCATACGGCGCATATCCGATCGACTTTCGTGCGTCGAAATCGCGCCCGGACGCGCGTCCTACATAGCCGCCGGCACCAAATTGTTGCGCAAGGTCGACTGATAGAATGCCTGTGGTGACGGTCCGATCCTGGAGCGATGCGGTCTTGTCGTATAGTTCCACCAGCGATGGAAACCGCGCACGGATTTCGTCGATCAACATGCGAATGCCGCTCGCTCCATCCGGACGCAGATCGGCCGCGACGCCACCCGGCACGATGCAATCCATCATGAGCCGGTGGCCAAAGCACGATGCAGCGGTGCGCAACACGCGCTCGCGCAGCATGCCGCAATGCGCGAGCATGATGCTGAACGAGGCGTCGTTGCAGATCGCGCCGAAATCGCCGAGGTGATTGGCGATGCGTTCCAGCTCTGCCATCACGCCACGTAACCACACCGCGCGCGGCGGAGGCTCGATGCCAAGCGCTAGCTCAATCGAGCGCGCGAAAGCGAAGGC
The DNA here is from genome assembly GCA_963733475.1 of uncultured Alphaproteobacteria bacterium. GTDB lineage: Bacteria > Pseudomonadota > Alphaproteobacteria > Acetobacterales > Acetobacteraceae > JAMXLO01. The sequence goes on from CAVTEC010000034.1 coordinate 12,169, forward strand.
GTAGGCGACCGTGCTGTCGCCTGAGGTACGGCCAGCGAGTTTTGCCGCTTGTTCGAGAGTGGCGCCGTGCATGAGGTGGTCGATGCCCTTGTGGACATAGCCGAGACGCTCTTCCAGCCGCACCACGGTTTCGCCATCGGCGGTAAAGCGGAAGTGGCCTGGCTCTATGATGCCGGCATGTACTGGCCCAACGGGTATTTGGTGCAGACTTTCACCCTCCACCGGAAGGAACGGATAAGCGGTGGGAGTGGCGCCGTGGTCCAGCCAGGGACGGAGATCAGGTAAGCCGACAGGCTCGAGCCCAAATAGATCGCGCGCTGTTCGCTCCAGGCGAATGGCAGGCGGATGGTGCGCGCCGACCGAAGGAAAGCGACCATCCGGGCAGTCGAGGCTCTGCACCGAGACGCCGCTGTTCAGCAACGCCATGTGCACACGGTGTGGTTCGCCCCACAGGCTCAGCAGCGTCAGCTCACCCGCCGCAAGAGCCCGCGTCGCTTCGTGCCAATCGTCGATCATCCAAGCAACGCCGCCACGTGCTGAAACCACGCAACCAGCGGTCCCGGTAGCCAGATGCCGGCAATCAGCACCAGTGCGAGGTGTGCGAACATCGGCACATAGGATGCGGTGACAGGCCCTGTTGGGCCACGCGGCTCGCCAAACGCTACCGATGTGACGCGCAGAAATAGGGCACCGAATGAGATCAGCAGTCCGAATACCAACAGGATCGCCAACACTGGCTCGCGCGCGAAAGTGGAGCTGATCACCAGGAATTCGCTGGTGAACACACCAAATGGCGGCAAGCCGGCGATCGCAGCAACGCCTGCGATGAGGCCCCAGCCGAGCAGCGGATGAGTTACGGTCAGGCCGCCCATGTCGGCGATGCGCTGCGTGCCTTTCACCTGCGCTACGTGACCGACCGAGAAGAAGATCGCGGACTTGGTCAGGCTGTGCATTGTCATCTGCAGCAGGCCGGCGAAATTCCCTAGTGGTCCCGCCATGCCAAAGGCGAACACCGTGATGCCCATATGCTCGATCGACGAATAGGCAAACATGCGCTTGATGTCGCGGCGGCGGTACAACATGAACGCGGCGAAGATCAACGAGATCAGGCCTAGCCCGATCATCAGTGGGCCCGGTGCGATCGCGCCTGGATTTGCCGCCATCAGCAGCTTGAAGCGCAGCAGCGCGTAGAGCGCGACGTTCAGTAGCAGGCCGGAGAGGACTGCGGAGATTGGTGTGGGACCTTCGGCATGCGCGTCCGGCAGCCAGGCGTGCATCGGTGCCAGGCCAACCTTGGTGCCATAGCCCAGCAAAAGGAAGACAAAAGCGATGTTCATCAGTGCAGGATCAAAGTTGCGCGCGTGAGCCAGCAACGTGGTCCAGACCATGGCGTTGAGGCCCTCACCGACGACAGGAAGCGCTGCGAGGTAGATCAGGATCGTGCCGAACAGTGCCAGGGCAATACCGACGCTGCCGAGGATGAAGTATTTCCACGCGGCCTCGATCGCCTCGTGGGTGCGGTAGATGCCGACCATCATCACGGTGGTCAGTGTGGCGAGCTCCACTGCCACCCACATCAGGCCGATATTATTGGCAAGCAGCGCGAGGTTCATGCCGAACAGCATGAGCTGGAACATCACGTGGTAGAATTGCAGATAATTTGGGGTCAACCGGCCGGTTTCCAGTTCATGGCCGATATAGCTTGCGCTGAAGGCACTCGTGGTGAAGCCCACGAAAGTGTTGAGCAGGATGAAGACGATGTTCAGGTCGTCGATCGCGATGTAGCGGCCGGGTGAGGGGCGCTGCCAGAGCACGAGCAACGCGAGCAGGAAGGCAAGGCCGCTGGCCACGACGTTGATGCGTGCCGAGAGCCGGTAATTGGCGACCGACGACAATATGGCTGCGGTGATCAGCGGGAGTAGGAGGAGAGGGAGTTCGATCATGAAAATGCCAAGAGCAATGGCAATGACAATGGCAATGACTGCCCCCTCCCCTTGCGGGAAGGGGTTAGGGGGAGGGGGGCACTCCAATGTGGGTAGCGCCCCCCCACCCTAACCCTCCACCGCAAGGGGGGAGGGGATTTTGAATTTGATTTTGGTTCTGATTCTGGCCGCGTCGTCGTCATTAGCGTCTCTCTCCCCTGAATTGATCCAGCGCCTGCAAGTCGACCGAGTTGAAGCGCTCGCGAATGCGGAACAGGAAAATGCCGATGACGATGAACGCGATCAGCACGGAGAAGGCGATACTGATCTCAACCACGAGCGGCATGCCTTGCGCGCCAGTCGCGGCGAGGTCGATGCCGTTGTCCAGCGACAGAAATCCGACGACCTGGCTGACGGCATTGCGGCGTGTCACCATGATCAGCAAGCCGATCAGAACTACTGACAACGCCAGCGCGATGTCCTCGCGGGCCACCGGTTGGGCATGTGCCGTGACGGGCAGCATCACCATCATCGACAAGGCGACCAGGGCGATACCAGCCAACATGGTCAGGCCGATACTGACGACCGTCTCGATTTCTCGGTGAACGCCGAGGCGGAACACCATGCGCCGCAGCGCCATCGGGATGACGATCGCCTTGAAGCCGAGTGCGATCGCTGCCGTGACATAAAGCTGCGGGGCGTTCTGAATGTGCGCCTGCCATCCGATGGCCGCGACCAGAACCAGAGCGTGCAGCGCCAGCACGTTGATCAGTGCGTACAGCCGATCCTGATACAGCAAGGCGAAGCTGATCAGTACAAGACTGCCGGCCAACATGTGAGCGATGTCGAATGCGTATCCGTGCATCACATGCCTTCCGATACGAATAGCAATAACACTCCAAGCAGGCCCAGCATCAGCGCCGCGCCGAGGAAATTCGGCACGCGGAACACGCGCATCTTGGCGATCGACATTTCAAGAACGCCGAGCATCACGCCGGCCACAGTGAGCTTCACCAGATAGCAGAGCAGGCCAACCACATAGCCTTCCGCCAGGCCGAATGGAAAGAAGATGCAGCCGATAACCGATATGTAGAGCAGCAGCTTCAGCGATGCGGCGAGATCGATCATCGCCAGATGGCGTCCGGAGTATTCCAGCACCATGGCTTCGTGCACCATCGTCAGTTCCAAATGCGTCGCTGGATTGTCCACCGGGATGCGCGCGTTCTCGGCCAGGGCCACGACGATGAATGCCACCAGCCCAAATGCCAGCGAGACGCGCAATCCCACGTTGGAGAACGCCATGTAATCCGCGATGGTCGAAAGCTGCGTCGAACCGGCGACCAGCGCGACCGACAGCACGATCATCAGCATGGCGGGCTCTGAGAGGGACGCGATCATCACCTCGCGTGACGCTCCGATGCCGCCGAAGCTGGTGCCAATGTCCATGGCTGCCAGGGCCTGTGCGAATCGTGCAGAACCGAGCAATGCGGTGATCGCGATCAGATCGCCGGACCAACTGAACAGCAAGCCGGTGGCGAATGTCGGCACCAGTGCCGCGGCGACCCAGGTTGTTGCGAAGATCACGTAGGGTGCGACGCGGAACAGCCACGACGCGTTCTCGGCCAGCACTACGTCCTTGCACAGCAGGCGGCGCAGGTCGCGATATGGCTGGATCAGCGATGGACCGCGGCGGCGTTGGAACCGCGCCTTTACCTTGCGAACCAGGCCGGTGAGCAGCGGCGCCAGCAGCAAGACCAGCGCCATCTGCGCGCCCTGGACCAGCAGGCCCTGGATCACTGCCATAGCGCCAATGCCAGCAGCAGGATCACCAGGGCTGCGAACACGAAGCCGAGGTAACGGCGAATGGTCAGGAATTGCAGCACGTTCAGTGTCTGCGAAAGGCGCCAGACTGTGTCGGCAACGGGCGCATAGAGTGCGTCCCAGACCACGTCGCTGATGTGCTTCTCGATGCGTGCCGGCGCCGTGTCGCCGGGTGGCGGCATGGTTACCGTCTCATGCGTGCGGAACACCACGGCGCCGTATACACGTCGGATTGGTTGGGCGAAGCTGCCGCCAGTGTATTGCGTTTCGGGTCGAGGATCGGGAAATCCGCAGTCCCATGCTGGACCGCGACGTACTGTGTGGGACGCCAGGCGATGGATGACGATGGCCGCCAATGACGCCGATGCTGCGATGAACAGGAATACCAGCAATCCGTTATAGGAGCTTCGTGCGCTCGCAACAGGCACGATGGATAGCCACGCCACGCCAAGCTGCGTCGGTATGTGCGCGCCGGTCATCGACTGTGTCACTGGTGCCAGCAAATCGATCACCACGCCTGGGAAGATCCCTGCCAGCAGACATAGCGCGGCGAATCCAAGCATCGCCTGGAGCGAGAATCGGTCTGTCTCGCGCGCGTCGGCTGCGGCGCGTGTGCGTGGCCGCCCGAGGAAGGTTACGCCGAATGCCTTGACGAAGCATGCCGCAGCGAGTGCGGCGGATAGCGCCAGTAATGCGCCGTCGGCGGGAATGGCCAACTTCAATCCCCATTGCGGCAAATCGGGATGCAGCAGGATTGCTTGGAAAGTAAGCCACTCAGAGACGAAGCCATTCAGTGGCGGCAGAGCGGAGATGGCGATGCAGCCGATCAGAAAGGCAAAGGCGGTTTTCGGCATGCGATGGATCAATCCGCCGAGGTGATCCATATCGCGCTCGCCGGTCGCGCTTTGCACCGCGCCGGAGCCGAAGAACAGCAGGCTCTTGAAGACCGAGTGGTTGAACACGTGGAACAGCGCTGCTGTGAGTCCCAGTGCCGCCGCGGCAGGAAGGTGATTGGCGCCGAACGCCATCGCCAGTCCCAGGCCGATGAAGATGATGCCGATGTTTTCTACCGTGTGGTAGGCGAGCAGGCGTTTCAGGTCGTGCTCCATCAGCGCATACAGCACACCGAGCACCGCGGTGATGCCGCCCACCGCCAACACCAGCGTGGCCGACCACCAGCTTGGCATGCCGAGCAGATCGAAGGCGATGCGGATGAAACCGTACACCGCGACCTTGGTCATCACGCCGCTCATCAGCGCGGAGACGTGGCTTGGCGCGGCGGGATGCGCGAGTGGCAGCCAGGCATGCAGTGGCACAACGCCGGCCTTTGATCCGGCACCAATCAGGGCCAGCACCAGCGCTAATGCGGCGATGCCTGCCGTGGGATGCGCTGCACGTATCGCGTCAAACGCGTAACTGCCGGACGAGCCGGCAAGCAGGCCGAAGCACAGCAGCAGCGCCAGGCCGGAAAAGCTGGCCATGATGATGTAGACCAAGCCCGCGAGCGCATTGCCGCTTTCGCGATGGTGCGACATCACCAGCGCCCAGGAGGCAAGCGACATCAGCTCCCATGCGAACAGGAAGCTGAACGCATCGTCGGCGACGACGACCAGGTTCAATCCGGCGAGAAACAGCGGATAGAAGGGCAGCACGCGCTGCGGTTCGTGTTCGTGCCGGCCATAGCCTAACGCGTAGAGGCTGGCGCCGCCGCTGCCGATGGCGACGACGGCGAGAAAGAACGCCGCCAGCGGGTCGATGCGGAAATGCGCACCGATCCACGGCAGCCCGAGCGGCAAGGTGATTTCAGTTGGTGCCGCGGATAGAGAAAGTAGTGCGATCAGCAGCGATATGAGCGAAATGGCGATGCATCCGCCGTAAACGACGCCATACGAGGACGGCTTCCATGTCCCGGCCACGCCAAGGCAAAGCAACAGTACGATGCAGCCAAGGACCGGCGTGATCATCGTTGCTGCGACGCGAGAAGTCGTACGCCTCGGCCACCCTGGCTGCTGGTGGCGCCTTCCGTGATCAGTTCGATCCCAGCTTTATTCAGCGCCTCCACCAACTTCATCAGCGAGTCGACATTGCCTCGCACGACGCCGCCGCTTGCCTCCATCCGCTGGATGGTCGGCAGCGACAGGCCGGAGAGGCTCGCCAGTTCCCGCTGGTCGATGCCCAGCATCGCACGGGCGGCTCGCATCTGGCCCGATGTGATCACTGTCTGGATGATGGCTCATACATCAACATTCAGCATAACACCATTGAATATGATCGTTCAACCATCAATCATGAGGTTCGGGTAATGCAGTTGAGAACGCTTCCCTTCCGGAACCAATCCAGTTGCGCAGCGCTGTATGAGTGCCTGAGCGGAATGGCCTCGACGGTTCCATCGGCGTGCTTGATCCGGCACTCCACGTCGCGGCGTGGTGCCAGGTTCGCCAAATTCATCAGGCTGATGCGATCATCCTCGCGGATGCGCTCATAGTCCGCGACGTCGCGGAATGTCAGTGCAAGCAGTCCTTGCTTTTTCAAATTGGTCTCGTGGATGCGCGCAAAGCTGCGGGCGATGACCGCTGCTCCGCCAAGCAGCCTCGGCGACAGCGCAGCATGTTCGCGGCTGCTGCCTTCGCCATAGTTACTATCGCCAACAACCAGCCACTTCACGTCCGCCGCCTTATAGGCGCGTGCGATATCGGCGAACGGCCGATCGCGCTCGCCGGTCAACACGTCCGTTCCTTTGCCTGTCGCGCCAGAGAACGCGTTCACAGCGCCCATGAACATGTTGTCGCTGAACCTGTCCAGGTGGCCGCGGTACCGTAGCCACGGACCCGCGGGTGAAATGTGGTCCGTTGTTGTCTTGCCCTTGGTTTTCACCAGCACCGGCATGTCCAGGCGGTCGGCTCCATCCCAGGCTGGCCAGGGTTCCATTCGTTGCAGACGTTGGCTGCCGGGTTCGATCGCCAGCACAACGTCCCGTCCATCATCCGGCGGAGGGACGCATGCGACGATACCTTGGCGGAAACCGTCCGCAGGCACGTCCGCCGCCGGTTGCGGCGGTTCCAGCTTGAATGCTGTACCGTCGGCCCCTGTCAGCGTGTCCGTCAGAGGATTGAAGGAGAGTCGGCCCGCTGCGGCGAGCGCGACCACCAGCTCCGGGCTGGCGATGAAGTTCATCGTCGCCGCAGACCCGTCGTTCCGCCGCGGGAAGTTGCGATTGAACGATGTCACGATGGTGTTTGGCTCCGCGATCCCGGCAGCGCGGTTCCACTGACCAATGCATGGGCCACACGCGTTCGCCAGCACCGTCGCGCCGAAATCGCGGAGGGCCTCCATCCGGCCGTCGCGTTCGATCGTTGCCCGGATCTGGTCCGAGCCAGGCGTCACCAGAAGCGGCACGGCTGTCGAGACCCCATGCCATTTCACCTGCGCGGCAACGTCGGCCGCGCGGCTCATGTCTTCGTAGGACGAATTGGTGCAGCTACCGATCAGCGCAGTGGCGATCGTATCTACGAAGCCGTTTCCTGGCTCGGCAACTTCAGCGGCTAGCCGTGAGATCTGTCGGGCACGATCGGGTGTATGCGGGCCGACGATATGCGGCTCCAACCGTGACAGATCGAGCTCGATGACGCGGTCGTAGTAGCGTTCGGGGTGTGCCTCCACCGCTGCATCCGGCGCCAGCAAGTCGCGGTACCGATCGATCACCGGTACCAGTTCGGCGCGGCCTGTCGCGCGCAGATACCGCATCATTCTGTCGTCTGCGGGGAAGATCGACGTGGTTGCACCTAGCTCGGCGCCCATGTTGGCAATGGTCGCCTTGCCGGTAGCGCTGAGCGTCCGCGCGCCCGGCCCGATGTACTCGATAATCGCGTTGGTCCCGCCTGCCACGGTCAACTGACCCGCAATATACAGGATGATATCCTTGGGTGCGGTCCACCCCCAAGTTCGCCGGTCAGATGCACGGCAATGTGCCTGGGGTAAAGCAACTCCCATGGCAGGCCCGCGATCACTTCCACGGCGTCGGCTCCGCCCACGCCGACGGCGCATGCGCCTAGTCCGCCCGCATTCGGTGTATGAAGTCCGTGCCGATGATCATCGCGCCAGGAAACGCGTAATTCTCCAGGACGACCTGGTGGATGATGCCCGCACCGGGCGGCCAGAAGCCGCAGCCGTATTTTGCGGCGGCGCTGCACAGGAAATCGTAGATTTCCTTGCTGTCCGTCAGCGAGGCCTGCAAGTCGGCTTCGCCGCCCGCATTCGCCTGGATCAGATGATCACAATGGAGTGTCGTCGGCACCGCCACGCGCTCGCGGCCGGTCTGCATGAATTGCAACAAGCCGGTCTGCCCCAGGACGTCCTGGAACACGACGCGATCTGGCCGCAGTTGCAAATAACTGCGTCCGGGTTCGAGCTCCGCGCTCGCGGGATCATCCAGGTGTCCGAGCACTACCTTATCGGCAAGCGTCATTGGCTTTCCGAGGCGGCGGCGGACGACCGCAAAATTCTGTTCCATGCGGCTATACAGTGAGGCGACGCTTTCCGGTGTGGGCTCGATAGTGGCCATTGTCAGGTGCCTTCCGCTGATCAATGGCGCCGCATCTACGCCTGTCTGGACCTTCGATCGATAATATGCGAAGGGCAATTTCCATATCCATTGGATATGGCAGATGGAGCTACGCCACCTTCGCTATTTCGTCGCTGTCGCTGAGGAGGGCCACATCACCCGTGCCGCGGAGCGGCTTGGCATGCAGCAGCCTCCGCTGAGCCAGCAAATCCAGGCTCTTGAGCGCGAGCTCGGGGTGCAACTGTTTCGCCGCAAGCCGCGCGGCGTCGAACTCACCAATTCTGGCCGGGCACTGCTTGCCGATGCGCGCGCCATCCTCACCCACATCGATCATGCGTTTGCCACGACGCGGCGGACAGCGCGAGGAGAGCAAGGCCGCATCGCCATCGGTTTCACCAGTTCCGCGCCGTTCCATCCATTCGTGCCCCGCGTCATCCGCGCGTTCCGTGAGGCCTATCCACTCGTCTCTTTGAACTCTCGATGAAGGCGGCACGATCGAACTGATCGACGATATCCGGCACGAGCGCATGGACGCGGCGTTCGTCCGCACGCCGATTGTCGATCTCGCAGGCATTGCGGTGAACCCGCTGTTGGAGGAGTCCATGCTGGTTGCCTTGCCGAGCTCGCATCCTCTCGCGGCAGACGATAAGGGGCTGCCGTTGAGCGCGCTCGCTGCTGAGACCTTCATAGTCTATCGCCGCCGCAGCGGGCCGGGCCTGTACGATTCGATCTTCGCCGCATGCCACGCTGCTGGATTCAGCCCTGTCGTCGGACAGGAAGCACCGCGCATCGTCTCAACGCTGAATCTCGTGGCGGCCGGTCTTGGCATCGCCATTGTCCCCGCCTCGCTTGCCAGGATGCAAATGGATGGCGTGGCCTATCGATCGCTGCGAGGCACGCCGCAGCCGCGCGCCCCACTTTTGCTCGCGACGCGCCGGGGCGATACTGGAGCCGTCGTCCGCCGCCTCCTGGATGTGGTCAAGCGGATGGCAAGAACGTTTCCGCGCACCGATCGGGTCACGAACATACGAGGATGAAGGCAATGCCGGACAACAATGTTGCGACGCTCATGCACAGTCCGATCAAGGGACCCTCAGTCTGGTTCGCTGCCGACATGCGTGGACGCGAAGCGGAATGGAGCTACTGTCTATCGCCTTCGGAAGTCGCCGAGCTCGAAGCAGCGCTGGCACATGTGCGTTCCCGTAATCTCGACATTGCGGCCATTCGCCGCGAGGACTTTCCACTTCCGTCGCTTGGTCCCGTGCTCGATCGTCTTCGCGCGGACGTGCGCGATGGACGCGGCTTCGTCCTGTTGCGCGGTGTTCCGGTCGAGAACCGGCCGATCGAGGAATGCGCCACTCTCTATTGGGGCCTCGGCACCTATTTCGGCAGCGCGCGATCGCAGAATGCGCAGGGCCATCTGCTCGGCCACGTCTATGATCTCGGTGGCAGCAGCGCGACGAACCCGAACATCCGCAGCTACGCCACCGCCGAACGGCAGAATTTCCATATCGATCGCTGCGATGTCGTCGCGCTGCTGTGTCTGCGCCGCGCGAAATCGGGCGGGCTGTCGGCGATTGCCAGTTCGATGGCGCTGCACAACGTCATGTTGGAGCGGCGTCCCGATCTTCTCGAGCGTCTCTATCAACCGTTCGCGGTTGATCGGCGAGGCGAAGTCCCGGAAGGCAAGCTGCCATTTTACGATGCGCCAGTGTTCAACGAACACGGCGGCAAGGTTTCGGTCCTGTATTCACGGCTGCATATCGGCTCGTCGCAGCGCTTCCCAGATGCGCGCCGGCTGACGCCGGAGGATATCGAGGCACTCGACATGCTTGCCGCACTTGCCGGCGACGACGAACTCCGGCTCGACATGACGTTCATGCCGGGCGACATCCAGTTCCTGCACAACCACACGATCCTGCACGCACGCACCGGCTATGAGGATTGGCTGGAACCCGAGCGCAAGCGACACCTGCTGCGCCTTTGGTTGGCGCCATCCAATGCGCGCCCTTTGCCGCCGGTTTTTGCCGAGTGCTACGGCGGGATCACGCCCGGCGATCGCGGGGGCATCATTTGCAGAGATACGCGCCCGCACGTGCCTTTGGCGCCGGGATAACCAGCGGCGGCTCTACTGCCTGATCAGCCGTGGCGTCTGGTGCGCTCGCCGCCTTGAAGGGTGCCGATGGCATCCTGCGCCACACGTTCCGCGATCTGCAACAACGTTACGTTCGCCTCGACCGTACGCTCGACCGCCTCGATGTAGAGGTCGCGCTGAGCCGTTGCCGCTTCAACCAGGGACTTGCTACGCAACAGCTCCTGCGGCCGATGGACGCTGTCGTTGACCGCGCTGTCGAGCAGGCCGAACCAGGCGCGTTGCATCTGCTGCATGCCTCGGCCTATCGCCAGGCACGAGGCGAACATCGTTTGCCAGTTTGCCGCGGTCGCTTCGCTGGCGTTGCCATAAATCTCCATCATCCTGGCGGCTTGCTGCAGCAATCGGTGGCTGCTGCCATAGCCGACGTCGGCTAACCGTCCGTTCATGCCGGCGGCAGCGCGCATGCCGAGCCAAATGACTTCGCGTCCCTGATCTGCAACACGCTGAGTGATATCCACAGCCGCGCCGGCGGTGTGGCTGACGGTTTCTGCCATGTTCTCCACGAGTTCGTCGCTTTCCCCGAATGCCGAATCTGCTGTCTCTGCGGCGGCAGTCTCCGAGTCTCGTGCTGCGTTCCGCTCGGCCTGCGCCTTGCGACGGCTCCGATCTGATCCACTGGTATTTTCAGACATTGACATCTCCCGCTTGACTGGATTGGCGGTCACGCGAAAACGTACCGCACGTTGAGGAGAACACGGCGATAGTCAGCCGGTTCCGGCCGATTGCGAAAATCGCAGCGGACAGCGCAGCCCATGGTAAGCGGTGGCTGGAAGTGCGACGATAGACGGAGAAAAATACGTCAGCGACCCCAACGCGCCCCCGAAGGAGGAAGAACGTGTCTGTCCCAGCCGACCTGCTAACCAGCGCCCTGTCCGCCATCGCCTTCATTCCCTGCGCAATCGCGAGCGTGGCACCGACATCCGCACCGCAGATCCGCCGACGCGAAACCGTCATCAATGGCAAGCGGGTGAAGACGATAGATGTGCACGCGCATTGCATTGTTCCGGCCGCCGCGGCGCTGATCAATCATCCGCTTGAGGCGCCAGGTCTGCTGATGAACGACACCTCGGTCCGCATTGCCGCCATGGATGCGCAAGGGATTGATGTCGAGGCGCTCAGCATCAACCCCTATTGGTATCGCGCGCCACGCGATGCCGCTGCCGAACTGATCAAGCTCCAGAACGAGACCTTGATGGAGTTTGTCGCGGCAAAGCCCGACCGGTTCACGGCGTTTTCCACCGCGTCGCTCCAGCATCCCGAGCTTGCCGCCGAGCAGGTTGAGTACGCGGTGAAGAAGCTGGGCTTCCGTGGTGTCGGTGTGGGCGGCAGCGTTGCGGGAGAGGAACTCGCCAACCCCCGCTTTCACCCGTTCTGGGCGAAGTGCGAGGAGCTTGGCGTCCTCGTGTTCATGCATCCGCTAGGAACGCGCGAGCTGGAGCCTTCGGGTCGGCTCGCCGGCAGCGGTCTGTTGACCAACACCATCGGCAATCCTCTGGAGACCACGATCGCGCTGTCTCACCTGATCTTCGAGGGCACGCTGGATCGCTTCTCCGGGCTGAAGATCTGTGCGGCGCATGGCGGTGGCTTCTTGCCGAGCTATGCCAATCGCTCGGACGCGGTAATACGTTGCTTCCCCGATCGGGTCGGGCCGCTGCCGAAGAAGAACCCGACCGCCTACCTACGCGACGGCCAGCTCTTCTTCGACACTATTATCTTCACGCCTGAGGCATTGCGCCACCTGATCGCCGAGACTGGCCCAGGCCAGATCATGATCGGCACCGATTACCCGTTCCCTTGGACCAGCACTGAGGTAGATCTGGTCCTCAACACGCCGGGGCTCACCGATGAGCAGCGGATCGCCATCCTTGGTGGGACGGCAGCACGGCTGCTCGGCATTCCGTAGCTATGAGCGGGCGGCGATCAGGCTTTCCAATGCGTCGGCGACGGTCGTGAACCGGCAGCTTCGGCCAATCAGCGGTTGCACGACGATGTCGCCGGACGCACGCCAAAGGATCCAGCGGCGGAGTTGACTATCCCTGGCGTAAAAGGCGATGACTTCCTCGTATTCTTCGCCTTCGACGCAGTGGTCGAGCTCAACCACCATCTGCACGTCATGGAATTCCGCCCATCCTTGCAGAAGCATGAGATCGGAGATTTCAAAGGCAAATCCCATTGGCAGGTTCGGCGTAATGAGGGGCATATCCATTGGGCGGCTCCTGCGAGGCGATCTAGATCACGCGCCTGTGATCTATCGCCTCACGTTCCCGTGAAATCAAGTATTGAAATTTAGATTCTGACGATTATCAGATCAGTGCGACAGTGATCCAAGTCTCTGTCGGAAGTTGTGGCGTTAACCATTTGAATTTGCAGCTAGGTTCTTCATCTAATTTACTGAACAATCGGAACGATTGTGCTTACGCTACCGGGACAGGATTGAGACGACTGCGTGATAAAGTATCTGCTGAATGAAATTGTCCTAATGTTTGATCGCCCAGTGTTTGTAGTAACCACTTGTTCGCGGATCGCCGGAGCGTTACTGGAAATGCGTTCTTAGGGAGAACGCGTTCATGAGCCTGCCAGTGGCGCTGGCCCCGTCCGAGGGGCGGACGGGCGAGCTGGAAGTGCTTCGCGGCGAGCTGCGGCCGCTGCACACTGCCACCGGCTTTGTCATTGGAACAATGGTCTGTGGCCTGTTCTGGACCGCGTTCGCGATCGCCTGCATGACCCTGTGAGGGTCAGCCCGAGGCTCCATTCACGTAAAGCGCCAGGATATCGGCAACCGCGCGATTGAGTGGCGTCGGCACGCCAAACTTTCGTCCCAATTCCACAACTGCGCCACTGAGCCAAGGCAGCTCCAGCCGGTTACCGCGAGCAAGGTCGCCCGCCATCGAGGCAGTCATCTGTGGCGGCAGCGTCTCGACGAACGCCATCCGCCTGTCCGCGAAGTCGTCAGGCAGCGCGACGCCTAGCGCGCGTCCCACCGTAACGACTTCCCGCATCACGTCCAACAGAAAGCCGCGCGCCTGCGGATTGGCGCGAATTGGTCCGATCGGCGAGCGCATGCTCGCGGTGCATGCCGCCATCGGCACCAGGAACGCGAACTTCTCCCAGATGGCGAGGTTGATGTCGGGTGGGACCTCCGCGTCGATGCCCGCCGAGATGCAGGCATTGAGCTGAGCAGCGCCTCGACGCGCGCGCTGCGCCGGTTATCGAATTCGCCAAAGATCAATTTGGCCATCGTGCCGGTGTGGGCTATGACACCAGGGCTGGCGATCACCACGCCAATCTGCCCCACGCCGCCTATGACAGCGCCGCGGCCAAGAATGCGGGTCAGGACTTCGTCCTTGCTGACCCCGTTCTGGAATGACACGACGGCGGTGCCGGGCCGTACCAGCGGCTTGATCGCTTCCGCCGCGCTCTCGGTGTCCCACAGCTTTACCGCAACCATGACCACATCGGCCGGCGCGAGTGTCGATGGCTGGTCGGTCGCTGCCACGTCGCGCAGATGCAGATCGCCGAGCGCACTGGTGACCTGAAGGCCGGTCTCCCGGATCGCCGCCAGATGTTTGCCTCTGGCAACAAAGGCAACGTCGTTCCCCGCCGCAGCTAGCCGCGCGCCGAAATAGCCGCCGAGGCCACCGGCCCCCATGATCACGATCCGCATGAACCGTATTGGCGACACCATGCGGATAAGCGTCAAGCCCAGCGGCAGCTATGCTGCTTGCCGAATGCACTTCCCCCCGGTGCCGAAATCGTCCAGCCCAAACCGTGTGCACAGGCGTTCGAGTGCCGGAGCGATCACTGCATGGACTTCGTCGGTAACCACGCTCTGATGATGCGAGCGCCATGAGAAACCGATATCACGGGCCTCCTCCAGCCGGCGGCCGCCGGACGGCACGGCGTACCAGCTCATTGCATCTACGTATCTGTCGTGATAAGCGACGCCAAGGTAATTGCACAAGATGCAGATCACATCTTGTGGTGCAGCAACAAGATGTTCCAGTCGGATGACGTGCCCGATCCGGTTGGCCGGATGCGCCATGAGGTTATAGAGGATCGCGATGTCCTTGCCGATCTCAACGGGATCCCACTGTGACAGCAAATTCCGCGACACCACCACGTCACGATAATCGCGCAAGATCAGCACGTCGCTGCTGTGCGGAAATGCCTGCGAGAGAGCGCGCCAGTACCAGGCATACGGAAAGGGGTGCTCCGGCGCATAGGCGAGGTCTTCCTCTGATATCAGCCTGTCCCAGGCGATATCCTTCGGTAGACCAGCCAGCTTCTGGCACCAGCTCGGCTTGTCGCTCGGCAGTGCGGCACATAGTGCGGCGTGCAGGGCACGGGTAGTCCATGCAACCACTCCGCCATTGGCCTGCCGGTCATGCGTCGGGTTCAGTAACTCGCCTGCCCGCCAGCAGCCGCACACGAAATCATTGGTTTCGTTGCATATTTGGATGAAACCGCTGGTGCCCAGGATGTTCTGCAACAGCGTCGTCCCCGATCGCCCGCTGCCATGTATATTGATCGGCGCCATGACATTGGTCGGATTCGGCATGATCAATCGGTCCTCTCAGGAACGGCGGCGCAACGCGATATCGTGATAGCCGAACGGGTGCAGTGCCAGGTGCGTAACGTCGAAATCGTGTTGCGCCACCAGTTCATTGACGACCGGCAGAACCCCGTATGGCGTCGCTTCGAACGGCGACCAGATTGTGTAGTCGTTGCACACCAGATAGCCGCCGACGGTCAGGCGTGTTCGGGCGACGGCCAGATCGCGGCGGACGTTCTCCAGATAATGGCTGCCATCGACATAGATCCAACTGAAGAAGCCGTCAGGGAACCTTGCCAGTTCGTCCCATGAGGAACCTTCAATCGTCCGCAGACGTCCGGCCTGGATGAATGGCCCCAGCCGCTCGCGCGCGAACTGGGAGTAGTCGATGTCGATGGTGAACAGCCGCACGTTGGGACGCTGCAACAGAATGAAATGCGCGAATCGCCCCGTCTGGGTGCCGACTTCCACTACGTTGCCGTGGTCTGGCATGTCGCGGATCAGATCCTCTCTGCTTGACAGCACGCGGCAGCGCGCCAGCCTCGCGGAGGGGATCGCAATTTGCGGTACGTCGGGTCCGACCATGAACTGTGCCGCCTGCCCGGTCGCTCGGGTATAAGCGGCAACCGCGGCACGGAGTTCGGCGAGCTTCGCCAAGGCGTGCTGTTGCAAAACCTCCGGCCGCTGGTCCTGCATAACGTCCTCAGGCACTTACAGCGACGGGGCGGCTTGCCGAGGCCCGGCGCGGCGGATGCTTGCCGTTGCCACTGCCATTTCCGTTGATCTTGTCGGGCGCCAGCGGCGTCGAACTCGGTCCGTGCACCATGGCGACCGACTGTGACGCATGGCCCTGCGCCAGCGACCGCAAATAGGGGCGCAATGATATGATCGGGACTTCCACGCCCAATAGCGTCTGCAACGCCGACTTCAGTTCGCGGAGCAAGGGAAAATCTGCGTCGCCGTCGGCTTCGCCTGACCGCATGAAGTGGTCCAACGGGGACACGTAGAGACCGGACGAGACCTGCTCCGCTGCAGTCGGCCGTTCCGCCAGGTAATTCTGCTCGTCGACAATTACCGCGCGATCGACAATGGCAATCGCGGTTTGGGTCTCGCGTGCGCGCAAGGCCAGCCGGAACATGATCGGGAGCAGCATGCGCAATTCGTCGAGCTCGGACGATTTCTGTTTCAGCAGGTGCAGCACGCGTTCGGCATCATCCGGCGCCAGCGCGTCATGCCGGGCTAGCGCGCGCAGTAAGCGAAGCTGCGTCTTCGAAAGGCTGCCGGGTTCGCGTTCCCAACTTGCAAGGAAGCTGATGGTCGCCTGCCGCGTATTGTCGGCGGACAGGTCGATGAGCGCGCCGAGCATCAGCGCGTCCGTTTCGGTCGGGCGCAATGGCGCTGCGCTCGGGCGGTGCGTCAGCGGCGGCATGATGACAGTGCCGCCGGTTGCATCCGATGCGCCGGACCGGCTGGCTGCCAGCGCGCCTAAGGCGCTTGCGTAGCTGGTGGCGCCTTGTGACGTGGCATACTCCTGCAACTGATAGGCATAGTCCGCGCTATGTACCGGCGACTGGTTGATGCGGCGCAGCAGATCTGACTGTGGGTCGTTCCCCATCCACCACTGGCCGTGATTTCTGACATGCTCCATCGCGCGGCGCCCTGCGGTCAGCGAGACCAGATCGCGCCAGGCATTCGGATTTCTTGCCGGATCGATGCTACGTGCGATCCGGTTCCAGTTGCGCAGGCGCGAGGTGGTAGTCAGCATGCTGGGACGGCCGACTTCGTAGAGGACCAGCGGAAGCGGGCAGATCTCGATACGCAATCCCGCTTGCAGCGCCCGTGAATACAATTCGAAATCCTCGTGCCCGACGCCATAGTCCTCGGTGTAATTGCCAAGTTGTGCAACGGCGCTTCGCCGCAGCAGCACGGTGGAGCCGCCAAAGCAGTTGTCGAGCGGCGCGATTGACAGCGGTCCTCCCGTCGGCACGTAGCTGACCCTCTCCTGGAACCGGTCCGGGAAGGGATACGCCTCGCTGCGGCGCGCCTCTGCCATGTAGAGTTGCAGGCAGTTGACGATATCGGCGCCGGTCGCCTCGGCCACCGCTACCAGCGTCTGCACCAGGTTGGGGAACGCGATGTCGTCATCATCCATGAACAGAATGTATTCCGACGTCGTCTCGGCGATGGCATGATTGCGGGCCGCGCCGAGGTAGCGGTTCGGCTGGCGCAGCAGCTTTATGCTCAGCTTGTCGAGCAGCGGCTTCATACGGTCCAGCAATTGCAGTGACATGGCATCGCGCGATCCGTCATCGACCACGACGATTTCCAGGTTCGGATAGAGCTGTCCCGCCAGTGACAGCACGGCATCGTGCAACTTGGCGGGACGCTGGAAATGGGTAATGGCAGCAACAACCTTTGGTGGCGCGGAGGCTTTTTTCCTTACTGTGGGCAGACACGTAGGCCGCGTGGCATGCAGATCAAGCCACTGCTTCTCCGTCCGTGCCGGCGACACGGCAAGCTGTGCGGCAGGTAGACCAGTGCGCACTGCGGTGAGCAACTTCGCCGCCAAGGACTCACGATTCATGTCGCAGGTCAGCGCGTCGGTCAGCGATGGATCGAGCAGCTCGCTGGTACCGCCCGACGCCGAGGTGATCAGCGGCTTCCCGGCAACTGCTGCCTCCATCACCGTGTAAGGGCTGTTTTCCACGCGTGAGGGGATGACGACCACCGAGCGATCGTTGGCGGCGATGGCGCGGCACGCGGCGATGCGGTCGCAGTCCGGCAGTAGCCGCATGGCAAATCGCCAGTCGCGTGCCCGCCGAGCAAAAAAAAGCGCTGAGGCCTCGCCGCCCACGAAGCCGAAGCCGCCGAGGAAAGTCACCAGAACATTATTGCTTGCCAACTCGGCGGCGATCAGGTCGAGCCCATCACAGAACTCGACGATGCCCTTGCGCTCTTCATGACGTCCGAAGAAGACGATCTCGTTGCACGGTAACGGTTCGTGGCGTCCACGGTTCAGACCCAATATGGTACTGAGATGCGTGCAGACGTTCTGGATCACCCGCACCCGATCGGGTGGTGGCGTCGTCCAGTCCTGTTGCTTGAGCCAATTGACCATGTAATGGCTGGGACTCACGAGCAGGTCGGCGCGGGCGATCGATTCGCGTTCCATGAAGTCGATCTGGAGCTGGGCTTCATCGATGAACGGATGGTCGTTGGCCTGCAAGGTCCAACGCGTCGGACCATGGACCTGTACTACCAGCGTCGTGCTGGCGAATCCAAGCCGCTGCGATTTGGCGGCGAGCGTGCAGAAGCCGAGGCCCTTATAGTCGTGGAAGTGGATGAAGTCGTACGGTTCCTCGACCGCGATCAGATGACGGAACACCGCATAAGAGCGCTTGTCATGTGAATAAGACGGCCAGACGTAGCGATCCATGTCCAGTTCTATCAGCCGGACGCCGTGGTCGGCGTAGTAGTTTACCAGCCCTTCAGAGGACGCCTGGGATAAGTCCGGCGGCAAATACACCACGTCGACATCGTGCCCCGCTCGCCGCAGCGCCAGTGCGAGCTCATGAAAAGCTCCGCCAATCCCGCCGGCACCTTTGCCAGATGACAGTTCCTCGGTCACCAGACAAACCCTGGCGATAGCGCCATCTGGCACGTTCCGGTCCTCCGAGCTCGCCGCTGATGTGTCCGCGCCCAGCGGGGAGGGCGATATAGCAGCAGGGATTATGAATAGATCGTTAGCGTCAGGGACAGATGTAGCCGGTCCCCGCAGGTGACTTGAAGCAGCCGACAGACTCGGGAAAGACGTGCTTCGGCAGCCACAGGATCGCTTCAGGCAAGAATATAGTGAATGCGATCGCGGCGAAAAATACGATGTAAATTGGCAGGCTGGCGCGCAATGCCCCTGAGAATCTCACATCGAGGAACTTCGATGCCATCAGCAGCGCCAGCCCATAGGGCGGTGTGATCAGGCCAAATGCCAGGGTGACGATGAGCACGACGCCCATATGTACCGAGTTGATGTTGGCTGCATCGGTCAGTGCGTTCACCACCGGCATGAAGATGATGATTGCCGGCACCGGCTCGATGAAGTCACCGACGATGACGAACACCAGCACGAGCAGGAACATGATCTTGTGTGGATCATTGCCGGCGATCCCGCCGATCCAGCCAGATACGACCATGGGTCCGCGCAGATAGGCGAGCAGCCAGCCGAATGCCGAGGCTGCGGCAATGGTGATCATCGGCAGCGAATACACCATGCCCGCCAGCACGAAATCGCGCGGCACGTTGCGCAGATGCGACGGATTAAGGCATGGGATGACGATCAGCAGGATATAGGTGATGGCGATGACGCCGGCCTCGGTCGGCGTGAACCAGCCGGTCATGATGCCGCCCAGCAGGATGACCGGGATGAACAGAGGCAAGGCGGCCGCCTTCGTTGCGCCCAGCAGGTTGCCGAAGGTCGATCGGGGGCGGCGGAAGCCAGCCGGGCCAAAGAAGTAGCAATAGATCATCAGTCCGAAGCCGATGAACAGACCAGGCACGATGCCGCCCAGGAACAGGCCGGCGATCGAGACATTGCCAATGGCGCCGTACACCACCGCCATGATCGAAGGTGGCACCAGCGCAGCAATTGTGGATGCAGCGGCGATCAGTGCCGCGGTGAACTCCGGACGGTAGCCTTCGTTCGCCATCGGCCGCGCCATCGTACGTGACAGAACCGCCACATCGGCTGACGAAGATCCGGACATGCCGGAGAAGAACATGGAGAAGACGGTGGTGACCTGGGCCAGTCCTCCGCGAATGTGACCGACCAGCGCTTGTGACAGTTCGGCGATACGGATCACGACGTTGGCGGAGGTCATCAGCTCACCGACCAACAGGAAAAACGGAATTGCCATCAGCGCTTCCAAATCCACACCGTTGAAAAGCTGCGCGATCATCGATTGCAGTGTGATCGGCGTGAACATGGTGCCAACGAGCACACCGGCGATCAGCGCGAACGCGACCGGCACGCCGAGATAGCCCAGGATCAGAAACAGCACCGTCATGATGCCGAGCAGGACGGCGTTCGGCAGGATCATATGCCGGTGTCTCGCAGCACGCCTTCACCAACTGGCGTGGCAAATCCGTTGCGCAGACCGTTGACGATCTGCTCCAACGAGAACAGCGCCACCAATGCGCCGCACAGCGGGATGACGATGTAGAGATAGGCGATCGGCCACATCGAGGGCATGCGAAAGCTGCCAAAGCCGGTCAGGAAATTCTCCCAGCCGAAGATGACCATGCAGATACCCACGGCGAGGACCACGGCGCGGTTGAACACTTCGAAGAAGCGGCGCGTGCGGCCGGTCATGCGCTCGGTGATCGCCGACAGGAACAGATGGTCGTTCCGCCGGGTCGCCGCGGCGGTGCCGACGAAAATGCCGTAGATGAAGAAGGCCGACGTCATTTCCTGGAGGAAGAGCAGCGGATAGCCGCTTTCACGCGTCACCACATCGATCAGCGTGGATAGCGTAAATCCGGTCAGGCAGACGCCGCACAGGATCATCAGCGCGCGCTCGATCGCATCGAACGCGCGCCATTTCAGATGGCGGTCAGTCTGTAGGACAATGCTTGGCGGCGAGAAGGGGGCCGTGGGATCGTCGGCGCCACCCCCTCCCCCCAGCCCCCTCCCGCGAGGGGAGGGGGAGGAATTTGTTGGCATGCAGCCTACGTCACGGACCGGCAGATCGACAGGATCTTCGTCGCGTGCGGGCCCAGGTCCGCCGCAATCTTGTCCTGCAGCGGTTCGGCCGTCTTGACGAAGGCCGACTTGTCCACGCCATCGACGAACTTTACGCCGATCTTCTCCAGCTTCGCACGCGACGTGTGCTCAAGTTCGATCGCCGCCGCCGGCACCTTCGCGTTGACCTCCGTGGCCGCTCGCGTGACCCAGTCCTGTTGTTCCGGCGTGAACGACTGCCAGGCTTTGCCGCTGCACCATAGCAGATTGCAATTTGCCTCATGTTCTGTCATCGACATGATCGGCGCAACTTCGTAGTGCTTGTTGCTCTCGTAGACGTTGACGCCATTCTCCGCCATGTCCACGACGCCGGTTTGCAGACTGGTGTAAACCGAGCCGAATGGCATGTGCACGATCTGCGCGCCATAGGCCGGGAACATCGTGTCCTCGGTCGGCGTCGCCTGCACGCGGATCTTGAGGTTCTTGATGTCATCCATCTTGTGAACCTCTTTCTTGCCGTACAGATTGCGCAGCCCGATGGTGATCAGCGTCAGGCAGCGCGCGTCCGTCACTGTGTCGGCGAACATCGCGCGGATCGCGTCCACCAGCGCCGGCGTGGACACGGCGCGCACCAGATGCGCCTCGGACTTGAACAGGAAATGGATCGATAGCACGCCCGACTGCGGCGATAGCGTCGCGGCATTGGCCGACGCACTGAAGATGAAGTCGATATCGCCGGTTCGGATCTTTTGCAGCATCTGCGGTTCCTGGCCGAGCTGCGCACCAGGAAACTGATCGATGATCATCGTGCCCTTGGACAGATCAGCGAGCCTGGCGGCGAACAAATCCGCGCCCACGCCGTAGCCAGTCGTATGCGGCTGGTCATAGCCGAAGCTGTAGTGCTTCGCGTCCGCGCGGGCGCGGCGGCTTGCCAAACCGGCGGCCGCAGTCGCGGCGCCGAGCGTGAGAAATTGTGCCCGTGTCAGAGCCATCAGGACGTCCCCCTTGGTTTTGTTTTGATTCTAGCGTGCGGCTTGGGCGGTTGTGAACCCTCGTTCCGCGTGCGGGATGGCATTGTGATGGACCAGAAGCATCCCGGCCACAATCAGTCCCAGCGCGCCTACGCCGAACAGCAGAGTGCGATCGGTCAGTGTATCTCGCGGCGATCGCTCGGCGTACCAGAACTGCTTGTACCAGGATCGATGCGGCTGCTGCGGTGCGATCGCCATCCTCCCCTCGTTGCGCTGTGCGGTTCAGTATGGGATGGCCCTAGGGGTGAGGCAAACGGCAAGGAGGTGGCAATGGCGGCGCGAACCTGGGTCGAGGTGCGGCGTGACGTGCGGGGTGTTGCGGTACTGACGATCAACAATCCCACCAAGCTGAACACGTTGAATACGCCGGTGATGACCGATCTGATTGCCGCGGCCGAGGAGCTTGCCAAGGACCGCGACCTCCGCGTCGTGGTGCTGCGAGGCGCTGGGGATCGGTCCTTCATCGGCGGCGCGGACATTCGCGAGATGGCCGGGCTGGATGCGGCGTCGGCGCGGAGCTTCATCACGATGGTTCACCGCAGTTGCGATGTGTTTCGCCGAATGCCGGTGCCGGTGATCGCGCGGATTGAAGGCTGGACGCTTGGCGCAGGACTGGAGGTGGCTTCCGCGTGCGACATGCGTGTCGCGGCGACCGGCGCGCGATTCGGCATGCCCGAAGTGCGCGTCGGCCTGCCGTCTGTCGTCGAGGCGGCGTTGCTGCCCGGCCTGATCGGCTGGGGCCGCACGCGCCGGCTGCTGCTGACCGGGGAAACGGTCGATGCGGCAACCGCGCTCGCTTGGGGGTTGGTGGAGGAGGTCGTGCCGGCCGATCAACTCGACGCTGCGGTAGAGCGAATGGTGGAAGCGATTTTGTCGTCTGGGCCGCGCGCTGTCCGGCTACAGAAGGTGCTGATCGACGACTGGCAAGCGATGGCGGTGGATGCGGCGATCCAGCACGGTATTGATGGCTTCGTCGATGCATGGGCCAGCGATGAACCACAGCGGATGCTGGAAGCGTTCCTGGGTCGCGTTCGCTGATCTACGTGGGCCAGCCGAAGCGATTGCTGCCGGACGTGCCGCGCTGGCACATCCAGATGAGCAGCAGGATCCAGCCTATGATCGGCACAAATGCCAGCAACTGCCACCAGCCGCTGCGATCGGTGTCGTGCAGGCGGCGCGCGGCGACCGCAACCGACGGGATGACGGTTGCGATGTTGAAGATCCAGCTCAAAGCAGGTGTTGATCGCCTCGCCAAAACCCATGCCAGTTCCCCCACGCGTGTCATGGTAACGAACCAGTCTTGCCGGTCAACGATTGCCATGCCTCGGGCGATGCCTAACATCGGCGGTCAATCGACGAGGGGACGCCCATGAACGCAACCGACCCGATGACCGGCGCCGAGTGGCTGGCGCGCACACTTGCGGTGAACGGCACGACGCACGTGTTCTTCATGGACTCGGTGCTTCGCCGCACGCTGATTGAGCTTGGCACGCTGGGCGTCACGCGTGTGCTGGCGCATGCCGAGAAATCCGCAGCTTATATGGCGGACGGCTACGCACGGATTGCCGGCCGCCCTGGCATCTGCTTCGCGCAATCCGTCGGTGCAGCGAATCTCGCGGCAGGTTTGCAGGATGCGTATCTGGGGCGCAGCCCGGTGATCGCGCTGACTGGGCGCGAACCCCCATTCTACCACCACCGCAACACGTATCAGGAACTGCCGCACGGGCCGCCCTATGCGTCGGTCACGAAGTTCTCTGCTGACGTAACCGAGGCTGCCGATTTGCCGCGGCTGCTGCGCCAGGCATGGCGGGAGGCAATGACGGGCTCCCCACGGCCAGCGCATCTCGATCTGTATGGACGCTCCGCTGCTCTGGTGGAGACGGGCATGGTCAACGAAACGGCGGCGGCCGATCCGGCCTTGCAATTGACCATGCCGCCGTATCGTCCAATGCCTTCGGATGACGAAATCGAACGCGCAGCGGCAAAGCTGATGGCCGCCAAGCGCATTGTCATAGTTGCTGGAGCTGGCGCCGCGGCATCGGGTGCCGGGCCAGAGCTGCTTGCTCTTGGTGAAGCTCTCGCCGCCCCGATCGGCACGTCGCTTGGAGGGCGCGGAATCGTTCCGACGGGACATCGGTTGTCGATTGGTTGCCCCGGCAATTATGCCGCGCCACCAGCGAACCAGATCGTGCATGAGGCCGATCTGGTCGTATTTGTTGGTTGCCATACCGGTGACCAGGTAACGCACACCTGGCGAATTCCGCCGCTGGATACTGAAGTGGTACAGATCGATGTCGATCCGGCGGAATTGGGGCGAACGTATCCGCGCACGCTGGGCCTGATGGGTGATCCGAAAGCGACATTGGCGAAGCTATTGTTGGCGGTCGGCAAACCGTCGCGCGACACGGCATTTGCTGACCGTGCGGCGGGCATTGTTGCAGCTTGGCGCGAAGCCCGCGCGCCGCTGCTTGCCAGCAATGCCGCAGCGATTTTGCCCGATCGGCTGTGCGCCGAGATCACACGCGCGCTGCCCGAGGATGGCATCCTGGTCGCTGATACCGGGTATTCGGGCATCTGGACCTCGACCCTGATCGACCTGAACGGCACGACACAGACGTATCTACGCGCGGCCGGGTCGCTGGGCTGGTCCTTTCCGGCGGCGCTCGGCGCCAAATGTGCCGCGGGAAAGCGCAAAGTGATCTGCTGGTCTGGCGATGGCGCAATCTACTATCATCTGACCGAGCTGGAGACCGCGCGCCGGCGCGGCATCGCCGTTGTGCTGGTGATCAACAACAACTCGGGCTTTGGCCAGGGTTGGCCGAACATTCAGCGCCAGCAAGGCAACAAGCCTGGTGACGTGCGCGAGCTGGTCCGCTTCGGTCCGACGAATTTTACCGAAGTGGCGCGCGTGTTCGGACTGCGAGGTATCCGCGTCGAGGAGCCGGATCAGATCGCCCCCGCGTTGCGCGAAGCGCTGGCGTCGGACGAGACGGTGGTAGTCGATGTCGCCACGGACATCGATGCGCGCGCGCCAGAACCGTGGTTGCCGGCAGGAGCGTGATGCGATGGCACTGATCTTCCACGAGCGAGTGGGGCTGGACGGACGTCGGATCAGCCCGTTCTCCTGGCGTATTCGCTACGCGTTCGCGCACAAGGGCTTGCAGCCGACGGTGGTGCCGACGCGCTTTGCCGATGTCGAGCGCATCCGCGGCTTGAGCGGCCAGCACTTCGTGCCGATCATCGAGCACGACGAGACGGTGGTGCATGATAGCTGGGCAATTGCCTGTTACCTTGAGGGCCACTTTCCCGATACGCCATCGCTATTCGGCGGCGCCGTCGGTCGTGGCGTCACGCGCCTGGCGAATGTCTGGTCGGACACTGTGCTCGGCCCAGCGATGCGGCAGCAGATCTACGCGGACTTCATCAAGTGCGTCGATTCGGGCGACCGCGATTACTTCAGGCGTTCGCGCGAGGCGCAGCTTGGCATGACGCTGGAACACTTTTCGGCCGACCGTGATGCGATGTCGCCGGCATTTTTGGCGATCTGCGCGCCCTTGCAGCGCACCCTATCGGAACAGCCGTTTCTTGCGGGTGACGCGCCGGCATACGTGGATTACGTCATTTTCTCGGTGTTCCAGTGGGCACGAGTTGGTAGCCCACGGGACGTGTTGCCGGAAGGCGCCGGCGTCGACGCGTTGCGCGACTGGCGAGGGCGCGTAGTGGCGCTATACGACGACCTCGGCAATCGATTTGCCGGCTATCCAACGGAGGACACATGATCAGCTACGACCTGAAGGGCAAGACCGCACTGGTGACCGGCGGCGCATCCGGTATCGGTTTCGCCACGGCGCGCATGCTGGCGAAGTTCGGCGCAACGGTGGCGGTGAATTTCCTGGTTGACGATCCGCGCGGGCCTGAAGCGGTCGATAAGATCAATGCAGAGGGCGGCAAGGCGATCATGGCGCCGGGCAGCGTCGGCGAGGCTGGTGTGGCCGAGCGCATGGTGCTGAAGGCGATCGACGATCTCGGGCGGCTCGATTTTCTGTTCAACAACGCGGGTACACCCGGGACGCGCCGTCGGATCACGCCAGCGGAACTCGACCTGATCACCGAAGAGCTTTGGTCGCAATTGCTGCAAACCAACCTGCTTGGCGTGTTCCGCGGCTCGAAGGCCGCCGCGCCCGCGTTGAAGGCGTCGCACGGTGCGATTGTGTCCACCGCTTCGATCGCTGGATTGGGGCGTGCGGGCAGCAGCCTCGCCTATAGCGCGACCAAAGCTGGCGTGGTCAGCCTGACACAGAACCTGGCACGTGCGCTCGCGCCAGAGGTGCGGGTCAACGCGATTGCGCCGGGCGCAGTGGACAGTTCCTGGATGGTGGAATGGACCAACGAAGAGCGGCAGCAATCGATCGAGCGGTCGCTGCTGAAGCGGCGCTGTCAGCCGGAGGACTTGGCTGAAGTGGTGCTGTTCCTCGGCTTTGGCGCGGCAATGGTGACGGGGCAGACGATCACGGTAGATGGGGGGCTGACGCTGTAGGCTGTGGGAAGCTGATGGGTTTCGCTGCGCTCAACCATATCCTACGTTGCCGCGGCCAACTTCGCGTCAATCGTAGGATGTGGTTGAGCGGTTAGCGAAACCCATCGCCCCCTCAGAACACCGTCAGCACCGCATCTACACCCAGAGTGACGGCATTGTTGTCCATCTGCCCATTGAACGGGTGGTTGTCGGTGAAGGCGTGGTCCCACCGTATCTCGGGGCGTATTGCCAGCCCAGTGATCGGCGCCGGCAATGCTGGCTTCCAGGTGACGCCAATCGTCATCGCGCCGTAGGTTGTATTGGATCCCGGCGCCACGTGGACGAACGGTGCGAACCCTTGCTGCGCCTGGACGGGCGCGTTGTTGCTCGGGAATGAGGCGACAAAGAAGTTGTTGTCGTCGCGGAAGTACTCGATTCGCCCGTTCAGCGTGAGCGTGTCCGTCAGCGTATACGATGCATATTGCGCGATGCCGACGCCGTTCGCAGGCCTGCCCACTACGCCGAAGTCGTCGCGCGCCCAGGCGGCTTCAGTGGCCAACGTCAGCGCATCGGTTGCCTTATAGGTCACAACCAGGTCGTTGTAGAAGCGCCACTGGCCATTGGCGTTGACTCCAAGCGGCGACAGCAGGCGGGTCGCCTGATCCGGCCCGAAATGCGTCAACGCCAGTATGGTGAGGTTGCCGCCCATCAGGGTGAGGTTGAAACCACCGATGCCGCCGATCGCGCCGTTGTTGTCGCCAAGCGGACCGAACGTCGTGTTGGTGCCGGTGTCGATGTCGCTGTAGATGTCCAGCATGTCATTGACATGCGTCACCGCCAGCAAGCCGGTGTGCTTGAATGGCGCGGCGAAGTTGAAGATGTAGGAGTGCGAGTAGAACGGATTGGTCGAGGGATCGATCGTTTCGTAGCCGAGCGGCGTCGGGTACTGGCCGGCCTTGATATCCATGCCGTTTGCGCCAAGCCAGGGCAGATGCGCGAGGACGTTCGCCTCGACGACATCAAGCTGGTAGCGCTGGTTGGGATCGACGCGATTCAGTTCACCGAGGAACTGCGTGTAGCGCGCGTCCGAGCCATACATGAACTGGACCTTGAAACCCCATTGGTAGTCGGAGTTCTTCGGATCCAGCGGCTTGTTGGCCGTCAGCAGGAGCTGATTGAGCTGGAACTGGTTGGCGTGGTCGTCGAACAGGCGGCCGAAGTTCAGTCCGTCGGACGGCCCGGACGGATTCCCCATCAGGCCGGCGTCGAGCTGCGCGTAGAAGTGGATGCCGTTGACCCACAGACCGGGCGGCGGCTGATCCGCTGCGGCGGGCGCAGCAGCAGGAGCCGGTGCGCCGGGCGCGGCGGGTGCAGCAGCAGCCGGCGGCGCAGCGGGTGCGGCCGGTGCGGCGGCAGGCGGTGTGGTCTGGGCAAGTGCCGCCGGTGCGGCGGCAACGATGCTGGCTGCCGCGAGCCAGAGTGCGGCGCCTTTGAGTGGACTGTGCTCCATGGTTGCGTTTGTTACCTTCTTCGTTTCCCGTGTCGTTTTGTAGGCACGAATGTAGGATGCCGGCAATCCGGCATCCTATCGTTTGTAACGATTTTCAGAACACCTGTTCTCCGTGCAACACCAGGTCGAGGCCTTCGCGCTCCTCCTCCTCGTTCACACGCAGCCCGACCAGTGCCTTTGTCACCATCAGCAGGATCAACGTCCCCACACCGCTATACACGAGTGTAGCTGCCACGCCCTGGCACTGAATCCATAGCTGCGCCAGTCCGCCAGGACTGCCGTCGGGCGAGGCGTCGGTGGCAGACAAGGGCCCGTATGAGAACACGCCGGTCAGCAGGGCACCGACGATTCCACCCATGCAGTGTACGCCGAACACGTCCAGGCTGTCGTCGTAGCCCAGCAGGTGCTTCAGCGACGTGGCGCACCAGAAGCAGATCACGCCCGCGGCGATGCCGATGATGATCGAGGACCCCGGCAGCACAAAACCAGATGCCGGCGTAATCGCCACCAAGCCCGCGACCGCGCCTGAGATGCAGCCCAGCACGGAGGGTTTTCCTTTCGCGATCCACTCGGCGAACATCCAGGCGAGGGCCGCCGCGGCAGTGGCGATCTGTGTCGCCGCCATCGCCATGCCGGCGCGGCCATTCGACGCCACGGCAGATCCGGCATTGAAACCGAACCAGCCCACCCAGAGTAGCGACGCACCAATCACCGAGTAGGCCAGGTTGTACGGCGCCATGTTGTCGGTGCCGTAGCCGACGCGCTTGCCCAGCACCAAAGCACAGACCAGTCCGGCAATGCCGGCGTTGATATGCACGACGGTGCCGCCGGCGAAATCGAGCTGGCCGTTCTGCGCGCTCCAGCCACTCGGCGCCCACATCCAGTGCGCGACCGGCGAGTAAATCAGCAGCGACCAGAGCGTCATGAAGATGCACAGCGCCGAGAATTTCATGCGATCGGCGAAGGCCCCGACAATCAGTGCCGGCGTGATGATCGCGAAGGTCATCTGGAACATCATGTAGACGGTCTCGGGTATCGTCGTGACCATCGGCGCGACGCCCTTGATGCCGGATTGCAGCACGAAGGCCTGCGTATCGTTACCGTTCTTGATGTGCTCGGCGATGCCATTCAGCATGAAGCGCGACAGGTCACCGACATATTCGTTGCCCGGCGTAAAGGCGAGGCTATAGCCGGCGACGCACCATACGATGGTCACGATGCAGGTGATCGCAAACGACTGCATCAGCGTTGCGAGAATATTCTTCTTCCGGACCATGCCGCCGTAGAACAATGCAAGCCCGGGAACCGTCATCATAAGGACGAGTGCGGTGCTGGCCAGCATCCATGCGGTGTCACCTGAGTCTAGCTTGGGTGGCGCGTCGTCGGCCATCGCTGGCATCGCCAGCAACAGCAACGGCAGCACAGCGGCCAGCCCAAAGGCAAGTCGGCGTCGAAGCATCGTGATTGGTTCCCCTGTTCGGTCGTTTTAGAGAGCAGCGACATCCACCTCGCCGGTGCGGATTCGCACGGCGCGTTCGATGTCGATAACGAAGATCTTGCCGTCGCCGATCTTCCCCGTGTGGGCGGATTTCGTGATTGCTTCCACCACCTGGTCGGTCAGATCGGCTGGCACAACGACTTCGATCTTCACTTTGGGCAGGAAGTTCACGTGGTACTCCGCGCCGCGATAAATCTCTGTCTGGCCTTTCTGTCGGCCGAATCCCTTCACCTCCGACACCGTGAGTCCTTGCACGCCAAGCGGCGTCAGTGCCTCCCGCACGTCATCGAGTTTGAAGGGCTTTATGATGGCCATAATCAGCTTCATGTCGTGCCCCTAAGTTCCTCGTCTCGTGCGCCTATCAAGAATCATGCCGCGAAATCCCTCTCGCCCGCGCCGCATTCGCTTAACAGTCATGGCCGGCCTCGAGTCGGCCATCAGCCTCGGTGGCACACAGGTGCCAATGCGTACCGATGGTCGGGTTCGACCCCCGGGCCAAGCCCCTGAGGCGCTAACCATATGGGCGACGGCGTCCCACCCATCGTCACGGCAAGGCCATGACGATGGGTGGGACGGCTCACAAATGCCTTCCGATTTTATGATAGCGCCATTGGGGCCAAGCCCGGGGACTTCGGTTCTGCCCATGGATGGCATTGCCCAAGAAACGAGCAATCGTGTGCCAAAAGCGCAGCGCCCCCGCCTTCCTCTCGAAAGGCGGGGGCGCCGGTCTGTCGCAGACTGGGAAAATCAGACCGAGTAATACATCTCGAACTCGACCGGGTGAGGCGTATGCTCAAAGCGATACACCTCAGCCCACTTCAGCTCGATGTAGCTCTCGATCTGGTCCGTGCTGAACACGTCGCCGGCCAGCAGGAATTCGTGGTCGGCTTCCAGCGCGCCGATGGCTTCCCGAAGACTACCGCACACCGTCGGAATTCCCTTCAGCTCTTCCGGCGGAAGATCATACAGATCCTTGTCCATCGGATCGCCCGGATGGATCTTGTTGCGGATGCCGTCCAAGCCCGCCATCAGCATCGCCGCGAACGCCAGGTAGGGGTTCGCGCCCGGATCCGGAAAGCGCACCTCAACGCGCTTCGCCTTTGGGTTGGTCGCATACGGGATGCGGCATGAGGCCGAGCGATTGCGTGCGGAATAGGCCAGCAACACCGGAGCCTCGAAGCCAGGGATCAGCCGCTTGTAGCTGTTGGTCAGCGGGTTGGTGATCGCGTTCAGTGCCTTGGCGTGCTTGATGATGCCGCCGATGTAGTAGAGCGCCATCTCCGACAAATCAGCATAGCCGTTGCCGGCGAACAAGGGCTTGCCCGATTTCCAGATCGACTGGTGCACGTGCATGCCCGAACCGTTATCGCCAAAAATCGGCTTCGGCATGAACGTGGCCGTCTTGCCATAGCTGTGTGCGACGTTGTGGATGCAGTATTTATAGATCTGCATGCTGTCGGCCATGTTCACGAGCGGATTGAACTTCATGCCAAGTTCGTGCTGGCTCTGGCCAACTTCGTGGTGGTGCTTCTCGATCACCACGCCCATCTCACCCATGGTGGACAGCATCTCGGCGCGCAGGTCGCTCTCACTGTCGACCGGTGGCACCGGGAAATAGCCGCCCTTTACCGATGGGCGATGACCCATGTTGCCTTCCGGATAGTCCTTGACGCTCGCCTGCGGACCTTCCTGGCTGTCAAGCTGATACATGCCATAGTTACCGCCGGTGCCGTACTTTACGCTGTCGAACACGAAGAATTCCGCTTCCGGCCCGAAGAACGCGGTGTCGCCAAGGCCGCTGGACTTCAGATACGCCTCGGCCTTCTTCGCGGTGGAGCGCGGATCGCGGTTGTACGGCTGCCCAGTGGACGGCTCGACGATATCGCAGATCACCACAAGGCTCGGCTTGGCCGAGAACGGATCCATCACCGCGGTGTCTGGATCCGGCATCAGGATCATGTCGGACTCGTTGATCGCCTTCCAGCCCGCGATCGAGGAGCCGTCGAACATGATGCCATCGCGGAAGGTTTCCTCCTCGATGGTCGAAACGTGTTGCGCTGTGTGCTGCCACTTGCCGCGCGGATCGGTGAACCGCAGGTCCACATATTCCACAGAGTGCTCGGTGAGCATCTCCAGCACTTTTCCGACGCCGCTAGCCGCGCCCGAAGGCTTTCTCGCCATGTAAGGTTTCCCCGTCATTGGTCACAGTTGGTGCGGGCCGCACCATGCGACCCTCAGGAAGCCGCCCCTCTACTGGTTTCCGCCGAGGGCCGAAAGCGGGATTCGTGCATTATCTCTTGTCGCGCTAGATCGCGTCCTCGCCGCGTTCGCCGGTGCGGATGCGAATGACATCCTCAACCGATGACACGAAAATCTTGCCGTCGCCGATGCGTCCGGTGCGGGCGGAATTGATGATCGCCTCCACGGCACGCTCCAGCACGGCATCGTCGCAGACGACCTCGATCTTCACCTTGGGGAGGAAATCGACCACGTACTCGGCGCCACGGTACAGCTCGGTATGGCCTTTCTGGCGGCCAAATCCCTTTGCCTCAACCACGGTGATGCCTTGCAGGCCGACTTCGTGCAGCGCTTCTTTCACCTCATCCAGTTTGAACGGCTTGATGACAGCCTCGATCTTTTTCATGCGCGCCCACATCCCGTTTGACCGGGCCTCCTTGTCTAGCTGCCTGGTCACCATCGGATGGAACGGCAGCGCCGCAGGTTTGCACGCGGCGTGCCAAGCGGCAATGCGCTAGCGGAAGGGTCCACACGGAGGACACAGGGAGCCACGGAGCATCACGGAGCAGCAGAAACCGCTTCGTGCGAAGCGCCAGATCCTTGCTCTGTGGCTCTCCGTGGTTCCCCGTGCGCTCCGTGTGGACCCTTCCTTGCCTGCGACTGTGCAAGTGCCCGGATTTTGGGCACTTACCCGACGCATCTGTTGCCGCAGTTGAAGGCCCGAGCTGCCGAACTCATAATCAGCCCGCGTCCAAGGGAGCCGCCACAAAGTGAAGCCCGCCAATACCCTTCTTTCCGGTATCGGCACCACGGTGTTTACCGTGATGTCGGCGCTGGCCGTCGAGCATGGCTCGATCAATCTGGGGCAAGGCTTCCCGGACACCGAAGGTCCAGCCGATGTGGTCCGCGCCGCGGCAGACGCTCTGATAGACGGGCGCAACCAGTATCCGCCGATGCCCGGCGTGCCGGAACTGCGCCAGGCCGTCGCCGCGGCCAACCGTCGCTTTTACGGACTGGAGGTGGATTGGGCGAGTGAGGTGGTGGTGACCTCTGGCGCCACCGAGGCGATCACCGCCTGTCTGATGGCGGTGCTCAATCCCGGCGATGAGGTGGTGCTGATCGAGCCACTGTACGACACCTATCTGCCGGTGGTCCGGATGCTCGGCTGCACGCCACGGCTGGTCCGGCTGGAGCCGCCGGGTTGGGAGCTGCCGCGCGCCGAGTTGGCCGATGCGTTCGGACCACGGACCAAGGCAATCCTGCTGAATTCGCCGATGAACCCGGCCAGTAAGGTGTTTTCCACGGAGGAGCTTGGGTTCATCGCCGAACTGGTATTGCGCCACGATGCCTACGCGATCTGCGACGAGGTCTACGAGCACCTCGTGTTCGACGGGGAGCGGCACATCCCGCTGATGACACTGCCGGGCATGCGCGATCGGTGTATGCGGGTTGGTAGCGCCGGCAAGACGTTCTCGCTGACCGGCTGGAAGGTGGGCTACGTGACCGCCTCGGCCGAGGTTGCGACCAACGTGGCCAAGGCGCACCAGAACCTGACCTTCACCACGCCGCCGAACCTGCAACGGGCGGTGGCGACCGGGTTGGCCAAGGATGATGCCTATTTCGCCTCCTTGTCCGGAGCCTTGCAGGCGAAGCGCGATCGCCTGGCCGCCGGGCTGGCAAGCCTTGGGCTGACCGTGCTGCCGGCCAAGGGCAGCTACTTCATCTCCACCGACTTCCGGCCGTTGGGGTTCAACGGGGACGACGTGGCGTTCTGCCGCCATATCACCGAGCACGCGAAGGTCACCGCGATCCCGGTCTCGGCCTTCTACGACGGCCCCAATGCGCCCAGCCACTACGCCCGGTTTGCGTTCTGCAAGCGCGACGAAGTGCTGGACGAAGCGATCGCCCGGCTACGCCGGCATTTCGGTGCTGTGCGTTGACGAGAGCCGGGTGAAGGGCCTAAACGCGGCCCCCCGGATGGCGGACATAGCTCAGTTGGTAGAGCGCCAGGTTGTGGTCCTGGATGTCACGGGTTCGAGTCCCGTTGTTCGCCCCATCCGGCCTTCCATGCGCTTCGTACCGGGCGTCATGGCCGGCCCTGAGCGCATTGGCGCTAACATAAGGTCGGAACGCATTGGTGAGCCGCCACAACCATCGTCATGGCCGGGCATGTCCCGGCCACCCTTAGCGGCACCTTGCTGCCAACCACGGCCAACATCCGTGGGCTCCAGGCTGATGTGCCAGCAATCGCACGTTCGTGCCGCTATGGGTGGCCGGGACACGCCCGGCCATGACGATGATTTGGACGCCGTTGCCCATACGTTAGCGTCTATGGGCCCTGAGCCAGCTATCAGCCCCAACGGCAATGGGGTGCCAGCGCATGCCGATCGCGAGCTCAAGCCCGGCCACGACGACAAGGCTGCGCTGGTCCTGGGGGGCGGCGAGGCCAGCCGCATGGGTGGTGTAGACAAGCTGCTTCTCGGGGTTGGCGGCAAGTCAATGCTGGAGCGCATCGTCGCGACGCTGCGGGAAGAAGTGGCTGCAGTCGCCATCAGCGCCAATGGCGATCCGAATCGCTTCGCGCAATTCGGCCTACCGGTGCTGCCAGATGACGCACTCGAGGGCGAAGGTCCTCTTGCTGGTGTGTTGGCCGGCCTCGACTGGGCGGCGGGGCTTGGCGTCAGCACGCTGCTGACGGTGCCTGGAGATACGCCGTTCATTCCTTCAGGATTGGTCG
Organism: uncultured Alphaproteobacteria bacterium; assembly: GCA_963733475.1. Taxonomy (GTDB): domain Bacteria; phylum Pseudomonadota; class Alphaproteobacteria; order Acetobacterales; family Acetobacteraceae; genus JAMXLO01. The sequence goes on from CAVTEC010000034.1 coordinate 46,444, forward strand.
CGGTGCTTTTGCCGCCACCGTCCTGCGCGGCGAGCAATGACCGTGTGCATCCGCTTGTCGCGCTGTGGCCCGTCGCGTGCCGCAACGACCTTCGCAGCCTGCTCGCCACACCGGGACGCCGCGATGTCAGCCATTTCGCCAGCCAAATCGGCATGCGCCGGGTTGATTTTCCTGTTGCGAAATGGGACCCGTTCATGAACGTCAATACGCCGGAGGATTTGGCAGTGGCGCGCGCCATCGCGGAAGCACACACATGAAGACGGTAGCCATCGCAGGCCTTGGCGCCATCGGCCTGAAGCTCGCGCGTGCGCTGGACGCCGGTGTCGATGGTCTACAACTTGTCGCGGTGGCGGCGCGCGATCAGGCCAAGGCCGAGGCCAATTTAGCTGCGTTCCATGCGCAACCGCGACTGGTTCCGCTTGCCGGTTTGGCGGAAGCGGACATTGTCGTCGAAGCTGCTCCGGCTGCGATATTCGAGCAGATCGCCACCGCTGCCATCGAGGCGGGGCGAATCTTCGTGCCGGCTTCGGTTGGGGCGCTGTTGCCTCGCATGCATCTTGTGCACCGTGCGCAAGAGACCGGCGCGCGCATCGTGGTGCCGACGGGCGCGTTGTTGGGATTGGACGCGGTGCGTGCTGCGGCCGAGGGGCCGGTGGACAGCGTCACCATCGAAAGCCGCAAGCCACCGCGGGGGCTGGAGGGCGCCCCGTACCTGATGAAGCACGGCATCGATGTAAGCGGCATCATTGCGCCGCAGCGCGTATTCGAGGGCAATGCCTTCGATGCGGCAGCCGGCTTCCCGGCGAACGTCAACGTCGCCGCGGCACTGGCGCTGGCCGGCATCGGTCCGGTGCGCACGCGTGTGGAGATCTGGGCTGATCCGGGGATCGATCGCAACATCCATACGATCCGCGTGGAGGCTCAGGCGGCGCGGCTGACCATGACGATCGAGAATGTCCCAAGCGTGGATAATCCGCGCACGGGACAGATTACCGCGCTATCAATGCTTGCCTGTCTGCGCGGGCTTGTGGCGACGCTCAAGGTTGGCACATGAAGTGCATCGAGTAGGGTGAAGGGGAATCTCATGCAACGAGTGATATTGGCGATCGTAGCATTTATGCTGGCGATCGGCGGTGGCGCTGTACGCGCCGCCGATGATGTGATCATTGGCGCGCTATATCCGATGACCGGACCGAACGCTCAGGTGGGCGCAGATGCCAAGGCGGCAATGGAAACCGCAGCCGACATCATCAACGGCAACCACGACATTGCGAATTTGCTGTTGGGCAAGGGCGGCGGACTGCCGAACCTTGGCGGCGCACACATCAAGCTGATCTTCGCCGATCATCAGGGTGATCCGCAAAAAGCGCGAGCCGAAGCCGAACGGCTGATCACTCAGGAACACGCGGTGGCGCTGATCGGCTCGTACCAGAGTGCAACAGCGGCGACTATTTCCCAGGTGGCGGATCGCTATCAGGTGCCCTACATGTCGGCGGACAATTCGTCGCCGAGCCTGAAATCAGCGTGGGCTGAAGTGGTTCTTCCGTACGTCGCCACACGACGTCATGTTCACTCAGGCGATGTTCGACTTCTTCCGCGATATCGGGGCGAAAACTGGCCACAAGGTGACGTCGGTCGCGCTGATCCATGAGGACACGATTTTCGGCACGGACAGTTCGAACGCGCAGAAGCAGATGGCGGAGGCGGCGGGCATCAAGGTCGTCGCAGATATCCGCTATCGGGGCAATTCGCCGTCGCTGTCCGCCGAGGTGCAGGAGCTCAAGGCTGCGGACGCCGACGTGATCATGCCGTCGTCCTATACCTCCGACGCGATCCTGATGCTGCGTGGGATGCATGACGTCGGCTACACGCCGAAGGCGATCATGGCGCAGTCCGCGGGGTTTGCGGAGCAGGCGTTCATCGATGGTGTAGGACCGTTGGCGGAAGGTGTGATGAGCCGTTCGGCGTTCGCGCTGGATGCTGCGAAGGCGCGACCGGCGATACCCGCCGTGAACGCGCTATATCATGCGCGCAACAACAAGGACCTGAACGACAACACCGGCCGCGAGCTGACGGGGCTGATGGTGCTTGCCGACGCGATAAATCGAGCCGGGTCGCTCGATGAGGACAAGATCCGTGCCGCACTGGTGGCGACGAACATTCCAGGCGATCAGACGATCATGCCGTGGAAGGGCATCAAGTTCGACGACACGGGACAGAATGTGGAAGCCTCGCCGGTGATCCAGCAGATCAAGGATGGCAAGTACCACACCATCTATCCGTTCGACGTCGCCTCCGAGCCGGCGGTGTGGAACGTCGGGCACTGATCTGTTCGACAGGTGACCGCAACCGTCGTCCTTCAGGTGGCCGTCGGCGGATTGCTGATGGGCCTGATCTATGCGCTCGTCGCCGCTGGCCTGTCGCTGATATTCGGCCTGATGGATGTAGTGAATTTCGCGCATGGTGAGCTGCTTATGCTCGCCATGTACGCGACCTTCATGTTGTGGCTGTTCACCGGTCTTGACCCGTTGCTGGCGGTGTTCCCAGTCGCACTGATCCTGTTCGCGCTGGGGATGGCGATCTACCGACTGCTCATGGCGCGCGCTCTGTCGGTGCGCTTCAACCGCGGCATGGTGCAGATCTTCGTCACGTTTGGCCTGGCGATCTTCCTGCGCGGCGCGGCGCAGTTCGCCTTCGGCAGTGACTTCAAGAGCGTCAGCCGATCGTGGCTGGCCAATCGGACGATCGACCTCGCCGGCATTTATATTCCACTGCCGCAACTTGCCGCCGGCCTGGTCAGTCTACTGGCATTCGGTGCATTGCTTGCCATCAACCGAACCGAATTTGGCCGCGCCCTGGAGGCGACACGGGAGGATCGCGAGGCTGTCGCACTCATCGGCATCGATCGTGACCGAATTTTTGCGCTCGGTTGGGGACTGGGGGCCGCGGCCGTCGGCATTGCGGGGGCGATGCTCGCCACATTCTACTATGTGTCGCCTACGGTCGGTGCCAACTTCGCGCTGATCGCCTATGTCACGGTGGCGCTGGGCGGCTTCGGCAGCATGTTTGGCGCTCTGGTCGCCGGCCTGCTGATCGGCGAGGTCGAGGCGCTGACCGCACTACTGGTTGAGCCATCGTTGAAGCAGGTCGGCATGTTCGCGATCTACCTCGCTGTTCTCATGTTCCGGCCACGCGGTTTGTTCGGTACGCTGTGATGGACACCTCGATCACGCGCCGACGCCGCAAGGAACTGATGATCGGCGCGCTGTTGCTGGCCGCGCTGGCAGTGCTGCCGCTGCCAATACACGACGTGTATACGCGCAACCTGATCATCATCACCATCATGTTCGCCGGTCTGGCGCAGGCATGGAACATTCTGGGTGGCTATTGCGGCCAGATTTCGCTCAGCCATGCGCTGTACTTTGGCGCGGGTGCCTATGTTTCCACGCTGCTGCTGACGCGCGCCGGCATTCCGCCGACGCTTGGAATGTACGCCGGAGGCGCGCTGGGTGGACTGATGGCGTTGCTGGTCGGTTGGCCGTGCTTTCGGCTGTCCGGCCATTACTACGCGATTGCCACGATCGTAGTGGGGGAGATCGGTTACCTGCTGGTGCTGAACTGGGACTGGGTCGGCGGCGCGAGCGGGATCAACATTCCCTATGTGCGCTCGATCGGTGATTCGTGGCTGTGGCTGCAATTCCGAACGGATAAACTGCCATATCATTACACGGCTCTGGCGTTTGCCTCGGTGGCGTGGCTGGTCGCCTGGCTCATCGAGGGCTCTCGCTGGGGCTTTGTCTGGCGCGCCGTCAAGGACGACCCCATCGCCGCGCGCAGCCTTGCGGTGCGGATCTTTCCATCGAAGATGGCGGCGGCAGCAATCAGTGGCGCGCTGACCGGTATCGGTGGTGCGATCTATGCGCAGTATGTCGGCTACATAGATCCGGACAGCGTGCTGTATGGGCAATTATCCATACTTATCCCGTTGCCCGCTGTGTTGGGTGGTGTTGGCACGCTGTGGGGACCGTTGGTCGGCGCCGCGGTGCTGATCCCGCTGTCCGAGTTGACGCGCTCCTATCTCGGCGGGTCCGGTAGCGGCATCGATCTGATGATCTACGGCGCGTTGATCGTTGTGGTGGCGCTGGCACGGCCGCAAGGACTGGTGAGCCTGATTGGCGTCCGCGTGCGTGCTCCCGCCGGAGCGGACGATGCCGCCGCTGCTTGAAGTCGATAACGTCAGCAAATCCTTCGGCGGCGTCGCTGCCAATGTCGAGATCAGCTTCGACGTCAATGAAGGCGAAATCCTTGGGCTGATCGGGCCGAATGGCGCGGGCAAGACCTCGCTATTCAATTCGATCTCCGGCGAAGTGGTTCCCGACGCGGGCGAGGTCCGACTGAATGGCCGCCGGATCTCTGGCCTGCCGCCCGAACAGTGCTCGATGCTGGGCATCGCGCGTACCTTCCAGGTGGTGCGCAGCTTCGATTCCATGACCGTGCTGGAGAACGTCATGGTGGGCGCGTTTGCTCGTTCGTCGCGTGCCCGTGTCGCCATGGCGCGGGCGATGGAGACGCTGGCGTTCACTGGCCTTGCAGAGCGTGCCGATGTGCTGGCGCATTCACTGACTCCTGCTGAGAAGCGGAGGCTGGAGGTGGCGCGCGCGCTCGCCACCGAGCCGAAGCTGCTGCTGTTGGACGAGATGCTGACCGGTCTGACGCCGGTGGAGGCGCAATCCGGTGTGCAGCTCATTCGTGATGTGCGGGCGCGCGGTATTACGGTGATGATGGTGGAGCACGTCATGGAAGTGCTGCTGCCGCTGATCGATCGCGCGGTGGTGCTGGACCTCGGGCGCGTGCTGACGATCGGCGCGCCGCAGGAGGTGGTGCGCAATCCCGACGTGATCCGCGCCTATCTCGGTGATCGCTATGCTGCGGCTTGAGGGCGTTTCCGCATCATATCGCGGCTTGCGCGCCCTGCAGGGCGTGTCGCTGGACGTGGCGCGCGGCGAGATCGTCGCTGTGGTGGGGGCCAACGGTGCAGGCAAGAGCACGCTGCTGAAATCGATCGCGGGTCAGGTGGCGACCGAAGGGATGATCGAATTCGAGGGCCAGTCGCTGCGCAGGATGCCGGCGCACCGGATCACGCGGCTGGGCGTGTCGATGGTGCCGGAAGGGCGGCGGCTGTTTCCTCGGCTGTCGGTCGAGGACAATTTGCGGCTGGGCGCGTATTCGAAGCGCGGGGCGGACCGGTTCAAGCCGCTGGAGCTGGTGTTCTCGCTGTTTCCGCGCTTGCAGGAGCGGCTGCCGCAGCGGGCGGAAACGCTGTCGGGTGGCGAGCAGCAGATGCTGGCGATCGGCCGCGCACTGATGACACAGCCTCGGTTCCTGATGCTGGACGAGCCAAGTCAGGGGATCATGCCTCGGCTGGTGGACGATATCCTGGCGGCGGTGATGCGGATCCGCGAGCTGGGAGTGACGGTGTTGCTGGTGGAGCAGCGGCTGGTGGAGGCGCTGGCGATCGCCGACCGCGCGTATGTGCTGCAGACAGGGCGGATCGTGATGTCGGGGCCGGCGACGCAGATCGCGGGGGATGCCGCGGTGCGGCGGGCGTATCTGGGGATATAGCTGCCGCCGCGCTGTCGCTAGCTAGTCAATCTGTCCGGTTTATGTAGCTCGTGATCTGTCCGCTTCGTTCTTGCTCTGTGCCGGGGCATGCCCCGGCACAGAGCCGCCGCGCTGGAAGCGTGTCATGCGGCCTGTCTTTGCTGCTGAATGGTCGAGCCATCGGCGTCATAGTCAGCCAGTCGATGCGGCCCCCAGAACACCGCCAGGCGGCCGTCCGGATACGCATGCACCCGCACCTTTGCCTTCACGAAGTGCGGCCGTAACCGGGAGGGCGGCAGTTGCAGGCTCAGCCTGCGCCACTTCACCGTGTTGTCGTTGCCCACCGTCCGTTCCTCCTGAATGCACAGGATCTCCCGCCAGGCTTCCGTCGCATCGGCCACAAACGCTGAGCCTTCCTGCTCCGCATCGATCGCGAACCGTTCGTTGTGCTCCGCGATGTAGACCTCGCGGAGCCACCGGTTGGCGGCCTCGACCGTGCTGATCCCTGCCAGTGCAAACTCCTTCGGCAGCCGATCCTGCAGCGTGCCGAACGCGCGCTCCGACCGGCCGCGAGCCTGGGGTGAGTAGGCCGCGATGTGCTCGATGCCGAGCTGCTTCAGGGCGCGGCCGAATTGCGTCAGCACCGTCTTCGATACACGAGCTCCCGCCTCGGCAGTCTCGAAGTAGTGGCTGCCGCGGTCCGTGTAGAGCGAGCAGAACAGCCCATGCTCCTCCACCACCTCCCGCACCCCGCGCAGGCTCGAGGCCGTGCCTTCCTCATCCACCAGGAAGGCCGAATACAGCTCGCTGGTGGCATCCTCCATCGTCACCACCAGATCCTGCTTGCCGGTGGTCCCCGGCAGCCAGGCGTGCGTCGAGGCGTCCTGATGCAGCATCATTCCCACCATCGGACGCCGTGGCCGCTTCTTGCGATGCGCCGAGCGCGTCTTCGCCGGCGTCACCAGACCCGCTCGATGCAGATGCAGCTTCGTCACCGTGTAGCCCAGCGTGTAGTTGTGCCGCTTGCCCAACTGCTCGTGGAAATGCTTCACCGTGAACCCGCGGTAGAGCTCGCGATACAGACCCAGCATCCGCTCGATCTCCATCACTGGCGCGCGCCGCGGTGACGGTTGCAGGCGAAGGTCCAGCAACCCGCTCTCGCCTTCCTCGCGATGCCGATCACGCCAGCGACGGAACGTTCGTTCGCACACACCCAGCAGTTCCGCCGCCTCCATATGGCTCAGTTCAGATCGCTCCGTTCGCCCAAGCACATCCAAAAACCGCATCTGGCGTACCCCCTCGTGAAGGCGCGCCCGGTCCATTCAAACCCCCATTTCTGGAGGCCCAGTGGACCGGACACTTCACGAGCTACAAACACCGGACAAACCACGAGCTAGCCACAATAGCTGCCGCCGCGCTTGCAACGGCCCCTCGCGACCCCCATCCTGTCGATATCCTAGGAAACCTGCTGATGCCCGATGCGCTACTGATATCCGCGACGGAATTCTCCGCCAACTTCGCCCGCTACGAGGCAGAAGCTGCCGCCGCTACCGATGTGGTGAAGATCGTGCGCGATGGCTCGGTCGTTGGTGGGTATCTGTCCGCCCGCGAACTCGCGCACTACGAGGCATTGAAGCGGCGCGAGGCCGAGGTCTTGCGTGTTGGCGAGTTGCCGCCGGATGTCGTGGCAGAGATCGAGGTTGCCGAGTACCGGTTCTAGCCCGCAGTGAACCTCCCGCCGCCGCGGGTCGGTCTGGTCATACGCTATGCCTTTCTCTGGAGCCACGAAGCCGCCCGCGGTGCACCCGAAGCGCGCAAGGATCGACCGTGCGCCATTGTGATCGCGACGCGGCGCGAGGGCTTGGATGAGGTCCGCGTGATCGTGGCACCGATCACGCATCTGGCTCCGTCGGATCCCACCGCGTCCATAGAGCTGCCGGACGATGTGAAGCACATGCTGGGTCTGGACGCGGAGCGCCAGTGGTTGTGCTTCGATGAGCTCAATCGGTTCACGTGGCCTGGCTTCGACCTTCGTCCGCCACCAGGGCGCCGCAGGCGGTGGGATTATGGGATGTTGCCACAGCCACTGTTCGAGCAGCTCCGTCAGGGCATTTTGGGGCGTCAGAGCGAACGGACGCTGCGTGTGCAGGTGCGCGATTGAGAGGCACTGTGTGGTCGAATAGCCTTGGTGGAGTCCAAGAACGAAGGAAAGGCACGATGCACGTCTTGATCATCGGCGGCGGGATTGGCGGACTGGCGACGGCGCTGTCGTTGCACGAGGTCGGCATCACCTGCACCGTCTTCGAACAGGTTCGGGAACTGCGCGAGCTTGGCGTCGGCATCAACACCTTGCCGCATGCGATCAAGGAGCTGGCCGCATTGGGCCTGTTGCCCGCGCTCGACCGCGCAGGCATCCGCACGCGCGAGCTGATTTACGCCAATCGCTTTGGCCAGGTGGTGTGGCGCGAACTGCGCGGCACCGATGCGGGTTTCGATACACCGCAGTTCTCTATTCATCGCGGCAAGCTGCATACCGTGCTGCTGGATGCTGTCCGCGAACGCCTCGGTGCGGATGTGGTGCGCACCGGCTGCCGCCTCGCGTCATTCGAAGATGGCGGCGACCGCGTGGTGGCACGGTTCGAACAGCGCGAAGCTGGCAGCACCTTCGAGGCAGATGGCGATGTGCTGGTGGGTGCTGACGGAATCCACTCTGTGGTGCGCGCAGCGTTTTATCCCGACGAAGGACCGCCAGTGTGGAACGGCATGATGCTCTGGCGCGGCGCCGCGGACTGGCCAGTGTATGTCGATGGCCGCACCATGGTGATCTCCGGCGGCATGGGCCAGAAATTCGTTTACTATCCGATCCATGCTGACTCCGCGACACCCGAGCGGCGACTGACCAATTGGGCAGTGATGGCGCGTATCGGCGACGGCACGGGTTTGCCGCCAAGGCGCGAGGACTGGAACCGCGAAGGGCGGCTGGAGGAAGTCGAACCTTTTGTGCGCGACCGCTTCCGGTTGGACTTCGTCGATCCGCTGGCGCTGATCCGCGCGTCGGGCACGTTCTACGAGTACCCGATGTGCGACCGCGATCCGCTGCCGCGCTGGTCATTTGGTCGAGCGACGCTGCTCGGTGATTCGGCGCATCCGATGTATCCGGTCGGATCGAACGGCGCGAGCCAGGCGGTGCTGGATGCGCGCGCGCTGGCCCGTCATCTGGCAGGCGGCGATGCTGTGGCGGCACTTGCCGCTTATGATGCGGAACGTCGGCCGATGACCTCGGAGATCGTGCTGAACAACCGCAAAGGCGGGCCGGAGCGGGTGATCGATGTGCTCGAGGAACGCGCGCCGGACGGGTTTACCGATGTGGATTCAGTCGCGTCATATGCCGAGCGCGAAGTCATCGTGCGTGGCTACGCCTCGATGGCGGGGTTCGCGCGAGAGCAGGTGAACGCAACACCCCCTCCCTAACCCTCCCCCGCGTTGCGGGAGAGGGGATTATTTCGGCGGTGGCAGGAAATTGACTTCGTGCAGGCCTGCCAGCCGGACCACCTCGGCCGGGTCGGGCACGTTGTCGATCGCCTTGAACAAGTCCCACAGCATGCGCGTCGGCGACACCCAGAACAGGCAGGTGATGTTCGCTTGCGAGTGATTGAACAGCCCGTGCGGAATGCCGCGTGGCAGCCGGATCAGATCGCCAGCCGAGGCATTCGAGCCCTGACCGTCAAGCACCAGATCGAACCTGCCCTCGAACACGTAGATGAATTCTTCCTGCGTTGGGTGGATGTGTGGCGGGACGAACGTGCCGGGCGGCAGCAGCGCATGCCAGGAGAAGCTACTCTCGCTCACCTGGAGCGGGGTGTAGGTCTGGCCGAGGATGTGCCAGACGATGCCGTCCACGCTGCTGCCTTTCTGCGTGACGCCGGCGGTCATCGGGGAGGGCGGGGACATGGCGTGCTCCTTCATTTCTCCCGGCGATGATAGCCGCTGGAAGCCGCTGCGCCATCATGCAAGGATTGGCCTCGCTAGCTCTGGGAGACGCACAACAATGACCACTTCCTTTGGCCGCCGGTCGCTCACCGGGGCCGCTGCCGCGCTGCTGCCCGCCGGCGCCATGATCGGCTCGGCGCAGGCGCAGCCTGCCAACGAAGTCACCTTCGATCGCATCCGCCGCACCAGTACGCTGCGTATCGCTGCCCTGCCGGGTGAGTTGCCCTATTTCCAGAAGGACCTCACCACCGGCGAATGGGGTGGCGCCTGTATCGACATGGCGAAGGACATCGCCAAGGTGTTCGACGCAAAGCTGGAGTATGTCGAGGCGACCTACGGCACGTCGGTGCTTGATCTGCAATCGAACAAGGTGGATCTGGCCTTCGCACTCAACCCCACACCGCAGCGGGCGCTGTCCATCGGGTTCGCGCACGCGGCCATCGTGCATCCGATCGGCGCGGTTGTGCGCAATGGTCTGAACCCGACGACATGGGACGACATCAACAAGCCGGACATCCGTATCGTCTACGATATCGGCTCGCTGCATGAGGTGGTGGCCAAGCGTTATTGCCCGAAGGCGCAGCTCACGGGTTATCAGACGCGTGACCAGTGCACGCTGGCGATGTCGTCCGGACGCGCAGACGTGCATGTGCTCGCGGCGATTCTGGGATTGGCGGCGCTCGGCAAGAATCCGCAGCTTGGGCATTATGCCATGCTGACCAATCCGCTGGTCGCGCTGCCGAGTTGCATCGCGATCCAACGCGAGCCGGATACCCGGTTCATGGACGTGATCAACGCCTGGATCGATTTCAATCGCGGCACCGCGCAGATCCGCGAGTGGCTGCTCGATGGGCTCGGCAAGTTCGGCGTATCGCGCGACCAGATTCCGGCGTCGCTGAGCTTCTGAGCACGCGGGGAAGGGCGATGCTCTATCAGTGGGACTTCGCCTTTCTGGTGCGCTATATTCCGCTGTTCTGGACCGGCGTGCTGGTCACGCTTGCCTATACAGCGGGCAGCATTTTCATTGGTCTGATCATCGGGCTGATCATCGGTATGGGCCGGTTATCACGCTCCAAGCTGCTGAACATCCCGCTGATTGGCTTCATCGAGGCGTTCCGCTGCACCCCGCTCCTGGTGCAGATTGTCTGGTTCTACTATGCGCTGCCGGTCCTGGTGCACGTGCAGATACCAGCGCCGGTCGCGGCCACCATGGTGCTGTCGTGCTACACCGGCGCGTTCTACGCGGAGATCTTCCGCGGCGGAATCATATCCATCGAGCAAGGGCAGTGGGATGCGGCGCGCGCGCTTGGGCTGCGGCCATGGCCGATGATGCGCAAGGTGATTCTGCCGCAGGCGATCAAGCGCATGATCCCCCCATTCGTGAACCAGTCGATCACGCAGCTTAAGAATACGTCGCTGGTGTCCACGATTGCGGTGCCCGATTTGCTGTACCAAGGGACACTGATCACGGCGGACACCTATCGGCCGCTGGAAGTCTATACAGTGGTCGCGCTGATCTATTTCGCCATGTTGTTTCCCAGCACCCTGCTGGCACAGGCGTACGAGCGACATCTGGCGAAGGGGCGATAACTATTGCTTCCCCCTCCCCCTTGCGGGAGGGGGCTAGGGGAAGGGGGCGGCGCATGGTCCAACGCCCCCTCCCCCTAACCCCCTCCCGCAAGGGGAGGGGGAAGAGAATGCCATTGCCGCACACCCTATCCCTTCCTCGGCAGCAACTGCTCCGTCAGCGTCGCCCAATAGGACGCGCCGATCGGCAAGACCTCGTCGTTGAAGTCGTACTGGGGGTGATGGACCATCGCGTCGTCCTTGCCACGGCCGCCGCCAATCATGATGTAGCTGCCTTGCTTGGCGTTCAGCATGAATGCGAAATCTTCGCCGCCCATCGTCGGCTTTTGCATATGCACAACGCGGGACTCGCCGGCCACCGCGGTCGCGGCACGGACAGTCAGCGCGGTCGCGTCGGCGTCGTTCACGGTCGCCGGATAATCTCGGCTGAATACTACCTCGGCCTTCGCGCCGAAGCTTTCGGCGATGCCAGTGGCGAGCCGCCGCACGCCATCCTCCAACTGGTCTCCAACGCGAGCATCGAACCAACGCGCGGTGCCAAGCATACGCACCGTCTCGGGGATCACATTGTAGGTGTGGCCCCCACTGATATGGCCGATCGTCACGACGCCGCCCTCGATCGGTTCGATCGAGCGCGCCACGATCGTCTGAAGTGAAGTGACGATGTGGCTGGCGATCACAATCGGGTCGATGCCGAAATGCGGCATCGCGCCATGCGCGCCCTTGCCAGTGATGGTGATTTCGATATTCGCCACAGCCGCCATGATCGGGCCGTTGCGCCAGGCGAATTTGCCCGCCGGCATCTGCGGCAAGTTGTGCATGCCAAACACCATGTCCATCGGGCAGCGCTCGAAAAGCCCCTCCTTCACCATGATGTCGCCGCCGGCATAGTTCTCCTCCGCTGGCTGGAAGATCACATAGACCGTGCCGTCGAAGTTGCGCGTCTCCGCGAGGTACTTCGCCGCGCCGAGCAGCATGGTCGTGTGCCCGTCGTGTCCGCAGGCATGCATCACGCCAGGATTTTTTGAGGCATAGGGAACGCCGGTTTCCTCCAGGATCGGCAATGCATCCATATCGGCGCGCAAGCCAATCGCCTGGTTCGACGAACCTTGGCCGCGGATCACACCGACCACGCCAGTGCGCGCGATGCCGGTGATGATCTCGTCAACGCCGAATTCCCGCAGCTTTTGCTGCACGACGCCACTGGTGCGGGTCTCCTGAAGCGCAAGTTCAGGATGCGCATGCAGGTCCTGGCGCCACTCCGTCATCTCGCGATGGAACTCGGCAATTCGGTTGATGATCGGCATGGTCAGCTCCTGTTGGTGAACGTGCGCGTCAAGCCTTCGTCGAGCGGCATGGGTGTGATCCCGAGCCTATCGATCATCGGCTGCACTTCGAAATTTTTGTCTTCCATCAGACGGCGGATCTCTTCCGGGCGTACCTTGGGAATGAGCGGGATGTATCCCAGAAGTGTCGCGAGCGCCATCAGTGGCCCGGCCGGCATGGGTATGATCAGCGGCATTCGCTGGCCAGACGCGGCGGCGATCGCACGTACAAAGTCGGCGTAGGACAGCGGGCGCGGACCAGCGATGACCAGCGAATGGGGACCGTGCCAGGCGTGCGCCAGCGCGGCGCGCATGGCGCGCGTCACGTCGTCCTGGTGGATCGGTTGCACCAGCACCCGCCCGCCGCCTGGCAATGGCACGAACGGCAGGCGGCGCAGCAGGGTCGAAAGGCGTTGCACATTGTCCTCGCCCTGCGCGCCGTAGATCATCGTGGGGTGCAGCATGACGCCGTCACGGCCGGAGGCGACGAAAGCTGTTTCCCCCTCGATTACGCCATTGCCATGCGCATCCGGCCATCGTGTGAACTTGCGAGTGCTACCGAGGAACAGCAGTTGCGCCGATGGCGGCGCCGCATCGATCACCGCGCTCGCATAGCGTGCATGGGCAGTGGATACGATGTGCGTGGCATCGTGCAATGCATCGCGCAGTCGGGGTGCATCGGTCAGATCGGCAATGCGCGCATCGGGGCAGTTGTTCGCGTTGCGCACGATCGGAACGACCAAAATCCCATCGGCCAGCAGCGAACGGCAGAGCGCGCGTCCGCTGCGTCCTGTTGCGCCGATAACATGGACCTGGACCGGCTCGGCCATGCTGTTACCCTGACGGCGATCGCAACAGGAGAACAGCTTGGCCGATGTCGATCCGGTGACGGTTTCGGTGGTGCAGCACCGGCTGCACGCCATCGTCGAAGAAATGGGCGAGGCGATGCTGCGCACCTCGTACTCGCAGATCCTCAATTCCAGCCGAGATTTTTCCACCGCGATCTGCGATCTGACCGGACGACTGATCGCTCAGGCCGAGCACGTGCCCATCCATGTCGGCGCGCTGCCGTGGGCGGCGAAGTCGGTGGCGGAGTTCTTCGGCGACGATATCCATCCGGGCGACGTGTTCCTGCTGAACGATCCGTATCACGGTGGCAACCACCTGCCCGATCTGACTGCCTTCGTGCCGATCTTCCGCGATGACAAGCCGCTGTTCTGGGCCATCAATCGTGCGCATCAGAGCGACATCGGCGGTTCGACGCATGGCGCGTATAACGCGGCAGCCACCGAGATCTGGCAGGAGGGCATTCGCGTCACACCGCTGCGGCTGTACGACCGCGGCGCAGTGCGGCGTGATGTGCTGGAGATGCTGGTCACCAATGTGCGTCATCCGCACGACTTCCGCGGTGATCTGGCGGCGATGATCGGCTCGGCGCATGCCGGGCAGCGGCGGATGCTGGCGCTGGCCGGCGAGTTCGGTTGGGACACCACGCTGGCGGCGATCGAGGCGGTGCTCGATGGCGCGGAACGTCAGGCGCGCGCAGTGATCGTGACGTGGAAGGACGGCGTTTATCACGGCGAGGCATTCCTGGACGATGATGGTCATGGCTACACCGACATCCACATTCGCGCCACCGTGACCAAACGTGGCAGTGACCTGACGGTTGATCTCTCGGATTCGCATGAGCAGGTGGTGGGGTTCGTCAACTCGTCCTATCCGAACATGCGTTCGGCGGTGGTGGTGGCGCTTGCCTATCTGATCGATCCGCACACGCCAAAGAACGACGGCGCGTTCCGGCCAGTGGAGGTAATCGCCAAGCCTGGCACCGTGGTTTGGGCGAACGAGGGCGCACCAGTCACGCTGTGCACCAATCACTGTTCGCAGGAGATCCTGGAGGCGATCATCAAGGCTCTGGCGCCCGCCTGTCCGGATCGCGCGATGGCGGGGTGGGGAAGGCGGTTCCGTATTGCGATCCAAGGCCGCGATCCGCGTACGCAGAAGCCGTTCATCTGGCACATGTTCCAGGCGCGTCCGGGTGGCGGTGCGTCGCCAGTCGGCGATGGCTGGCCAGGTGGCGGCGAATGGCAAGCGGCCGGCGGAATCAAGTTCGGCAGCCTCGAAGTGACGGAGGTGCGGTTTCCACTGTTCTTCCGCCAGCATGAGTTCAGGCCGGGATCAGGCGGCGACGGGCAGTATCGTGGTGGGCCCGGATGCGTGCTGGAGATGGTGGCCGAGATCGACGAGCCAGCGCGGGCCAATACGGCCGGCGATGGGGTGAAATACGGAGCGTGCGGGATACTCGGCGGCAATGACGGGTTGCCGCATCGGTATGTCTTGCATTCGGAGGGGCGGCAGCAGCGCGTGCTGAAGACGAAGGAGGTCGGCATCGACGTGCGCCCCCACGACGTATTTCGCGTCCAGTCTGGCGGCGGCGGCGGTTGGGGCGATCCGGCAAAGCGGGATCCGGAAGCCAGGCAGCAGGACAAGCTCAATGGATTTGTATAGGCATTTTAACCACCACCCCCTCTCCCGCAAAGCGGGGGAGGGTCAGGGAGGGGGTGTCTCCACCGCTGATTACTCATGCTGAAAATCGGCATCGACGTCGGCGGCACGTTCACCGACCTTGTGGCAGTGGACGATGCGGGGCACTCCACGCTGGCAAAGGTAGCATCTACACCGGAAGATCCGTCCATTGGCGTGATGGCCGGACTCGAACGTCTCGCGGAAATCCTTCGCCTGCCGCGCGGTAACCTGCTCGCACAGACAGAGCGCATCGTCCACGGCACTACCGTCGCGACCAACGCGCTGCTCGAACACAAGGGCTCCAAGGTGGGCTTACTGACTACCGAAGGTCATCGCGACGTCATCGAAATGCGCGAGGGCCTGAAAGACGACCGCTACAACCTGCGCATGCCTCCGCCGGTACAGCTTGTGCCACGCGCGCTTCGATTTGGTGTGAAGGAGCGTATGCGCGCCGACGGGCGGATCGAGACGCCGCTGGACCGGGCGTCACTCGACGCAGCCATTGCCGAGCTGAAACGCGCCAACGTTGAAGCAGTCGCGGTGTGCTATTTGCATGCCTATCGTGATCCGCGCCATGAGCGCGAAACCGCCGCAGCGTTGGCCGAGGCCATGCCTGATGCCTACCTGTCGCTGTCGTCGGATGTATTCCCGCAAATCAAGGAGTTCGACCGCGTCTCTACGGCCGTAGTGAATGCGTATGTCGGCCCGGCTCTGTCGCGTTATTTGCATCGGCTTGAGGAGCGGCTGCTGGAGGCTGGCTATCGCGGACCGACGCTGATCATCCAGTCGCATGGCGGCGTTGCGCCGATCGCCGAGGCGGCAAGGCTGGCGGCCGGTGGCGTGCTTTCTGGCCCAGCCGGCGGTGTGGCCGGAAGCCGCTATGCCACTCGCCTGTTGGACAGTGACAACCTGATCCCGTTCGATATGGGAGGCACTAGCACAGACATTTGCCTGATCGTGGATGGCGAGCCGGCATTGGTGAGTGGGCGCGGTATCGGCGGCCATCGGCTGGCGCTGAGCAGCCTCGACATTGTCAGCCTCGGTGCGGGCGGTGGTTCGATCGGGCGCGTCGATACTGGAGGCATCCTGCATGTCGGTCCGCAAAGTGCTGGAGCGATGCCAGGGCCAGCGTGCTATGGCCGCGGTGGCACGGAGCCGACAGTGACGGACGCCAACCTGGTGCTTGGCTATCTCGATCCGGCGCATTTTCTCGGCGGTGCCAGTAAGCTCGACACGGACGCGGCAGACGCGGCGCTCGATCGGCTGGCGGCAAAGCTGAAGGTGGATCGGATCGCCGCGGCAGAAGGCGTGCATCGCGTCGTCAACACCAATATGGCGGAGGGCATCCGCTTGGTATCCGTGCGTCGCGGTGTCGATCCGCGGAGGTTCGCACTGCTGTCATTTGGCGGCGCTGCCGGCCTGCATGTAACGGATGTCGCGCGCCAGCTCGATCTGACGCGCGTCGTGGTGCCGCGTGTGGCCGCGGTGCTGTCGGCCTGGGGCATGCTGGCCACTGATCTGCGCTTCGAGGTCTCGCGCACACATATCGGCGACACCGCGCGGCTGGACGGTGCCGGCATCAAGCGCCTGTTCGCCGAAATGGAGGAAGACGGGTTGGCGCGGTTACGCGCATCGTTCGCCGGACCTGTGCGTGTGCAGAGGACAGTGGAAATGCGCTATGGCGAGCAGATTTTCGAAATCACCGTGCCGCTGGACGACATCGACTGGGATGTCGATGATCCATTGCCGCAGATCGTGCAGCGCTTCCACGACCGCCACGAGGCGCTCTACACCTACGCGCTGCGTGAACAGGATGCCGTGCTGGTGAATGCACGTGCGGCGGTGATTGGCATGCTGCCAGGCGTGCCGCAAGAACCGATACGCGCGGCAGCAAAACATGCAGCGCCGATCGGCGAGCGCCGCATCTGGCTGCGTGGGTGGGCGCAGGTGCCGGTATTCGACTTCGATATGCTGGCGCCGATGCAAACGATCGCCGGACCGGCTATTGTCGAGTCCTCAATGACAACCGTGCTGCTGCGACCCGGCAACCGTGCGACCGTCACGCCGCACGGCTGGCTCGATGTCGTTGTTCAGACCTGAGCAAAGGCGTTGGCGTTGAACGTCCAGGGTGTGACGCCGTTACTGGTGATGACACCGATCTGAGTGCCGCCGCCAGCGAAGGAGCCGTTGCCGCTATAGAATAGCTGCCCAGTGTCCTGCTCGAAGACGAAGCCGCCCTTGCCGCCGTTGGACAAAGTAGTCGCGAGGCGTGCCGCCACATTGCCGACATCGGCCAAGTCAGTGCCAAGCGCCAGAGCCGCACCACCGAGGTTGTAAGTGTTGCCCAGGAATGTATTGCTGCCTGTCGTGTCGAGCGCGATCTTATCGCCCTTCGCCGCATTGAAATTCATCAGCGTGGTGACGTTGCCATAGCTGTTCTGGTTGAACACGAACTGATCGCCAGCACTGTTGCCGGTGATGAAGTTCATGCCTGCACCACCAACCACGGATTCCGCCGCCGAACCTGTCAGAACTATCGCGTCGTTGCGGCTGCCGCCAAAGATCGTCTCGGTATTCGCCACAGACAGCCGGTTGGTCAAGTTGGCAAGCGTCAGAGTGTCGCTGCCACCGCCAAGATCGACCGAGCCGTTCACCAAGGCGCTACCAAGCGTGACCGCGTCGTTCCCCGAACCACCAATCAAGGTGCCGACATCCGTGACAGTGCCGGTGTTGACGCCATCGGCAAGCGTGAGCTTGTTGTTCCCCGCTCCGAGATCGACCGACAGGCTGTTGGTCAACAAATTCGCGAGGATGACAGTATCATTGCCACTGCCGCCGATAATCGTCTCGGTATTTGCCACAGTCGCGGTGTTGGTGAAGTTGCCGAAGGTCAGCTTATCGTTGCCAGCACCCAGATCGATGCTGGTATTCAGCGCCGCGGTGCCAAGCGTGATGGTGTCCGCGCTGGAGCCGTCAAGCAGTGTGCCGATATCGCTGACGGTGCCGGTATTCGCGCCATTGGCAAGTGACAGCGAGTTCGAGCCAGCTCCGAGATCGATCCGCATCCCTGTGGTCAAGGCATTGGCGAGGGTGATGGCGTCGTTTCCGGCACCTCCGATAAGCGTCCCAACGTTGTTGACAGTCGCACTGTTGGCGATACCGCCGAGCGTTAGAACGTTGTTGCCGGCTCCGAGATTGATGCTGGCATTGGCCGCGGCCGCACCAAGCGTAATCGAGTCATTGCCGGAACCGCCGGTCAGCGTCTCGACGTTGCTGACGGTCGCGCTGTTTGTTGCGTTGGCCAGGGTCAGTGTGTCATTGCCGGCCCCAAGATCAACGCTGCCGCCGGCCAAAGCGGTGGCGAACGTGATGGCATCGGCGCCAGAACCACCAATCAACGTGTTGATGTCGCTGACGGTACCAGTGTTGCCACCGGCGGCGAGCGTTAGCTTGTTGGCGCCGCCTCCAAGATCGACCTGCGTCCCTGCGGTCAGGGCCGAGGCGAGAGTAACGGTGTCGGCACCTGAGCCGCCGATAATCGTTTCGGTATTTGCAACAGTTGCACTGTTCGTGTAATTGCCGAAGGTCAGCTTGTCGTTGCCAGCTCCCAGATTGATACTGGCATTGTTCGCGGCGGTACCCAGCGTGACTATGTCTGCACCAGATCCGCCGAACACCGTCTCGGTATTGCTGACTGTCCCCAAATTCCCGCCATTGGCGAGCGTAAGCGTGTCGTTGCCGGCGCCCAGATCGACGCTGCCGTTGGTGACACTCGTGCCGAGTGTCACCGTGTCGATGCCGGCACCTCCGATCAGCGTGTTGACGTTGCTGACGGTGCCAGTGCCGCCGCTGGCGGCCAAGGTAAGTTTGTTGCTGCCAGCACCAAGGTTTACTGACGTGCCCGCCGTCAAAACAGTGGCCAGTGTCAGGGTGTCACTGCCCGTACCACCGATGATGGTCTCGACATTGCCGACGGTGGCGGTGTTGGTGGCGTTCGCGAGCGTCAACGTGTCGTTGCCAGCACCGAGATCGACGCTGCCATTGACCAATGCCGTGGCAAAAGTAACGGCGTCAGCGCTGGAGCCACCGATCAGGGTATTGACGTTGCTGAGCGTGCCAGTGTTGCCACCGGCTGCCAGCGTCAGTTTGTTGGCCCCGGCGCCCAGGTCGACCGACATCACCGCGGTCAGCGCGCTGCCGAGCGTGATCGTGTCGTTGCCAGAGCCGCCGGTCAGCGCCTCGACGTTGGCAACGGACGCCACGTTGGTGAAGTTGCCGAACGTTAGCTGTCGCTAGCTAGTCAATCTGTCCGGTTTATGTAGCTCGTGATCTGTCCGCTTCGTTCTTGCTCTGTGCCGGGGCATGCCCCGGCACAGAGCCGCCGCGCTGGAAGCGTGTCATGCGGCCTGTCTTTGCTGCTGAATGGTCGAGCCATCGGCGTCATAGTCAGCCAGTCGATGCGGCCCCCAGAACACCGCCAGGCGGCCGTCCGGATACGCATGCACCCGCACCTTTGCCTTCACGAAGTGCGGCCGTAACCGGGAGGGCGGCAGTTGCAGGCTCAGCCTGCGCCACTTCACCGTGTTGTCGTTGCCCACCGTCCGTTCCTCCTGAATGCACAGGATCTCCCGCCAGGCTTCCGTCGCATCGGCCACAAACGCTGAGCCTTCCTGCTCCGCATCGATCGCGAACCGTTCGTTGTGCTCCGCGATGTAGACCTCGCGGAGCCACCGGTTGGCGGCCTCGACCGTGCTGATCCCTGCCAGTGCAAACTCCTTCGGCAGCCGATCCTGCAGCGTGCCGAACGCGCGCTCCGACCGGCCGCGAGCCTGGGGTGAGTAGGCCGCGATGTGCTCGATGCCGAGCTGCTTCAGGGCGCGGCCGAATTGCGTCAGCACCGTCTTCGATACACGAGCTCCCGCCTCGGCAGTCTCGAAGTAGTGGCTGCCGCGGTCCGTGTAGAGCGAGCAGAACAGCCCATGCTCCTCCACCACCTCCCGCACCCCGCGCAGGCTCGAGGCCGTGCCTTCCTCATCCACCAGGAAGGCCGAATACAGCTCGCTGGTGGCATCCTCCATCGTCACCACCAGATCCTGCTTGCCGGTGGTCCCCGGCAGCCAGGCGTGCGTCGAGGCGTCCTGATGCAGCATCATTCCCACCATCGGACGCCGTGGCCGCTTCTTGCGATGCGCCGAGCGCGTCTTCGCCGGCGTCACCAGACCCGCTCGATGCAGATGCAGCTTCGTCACCGTGTAGCCCAGCGTGTAGTTGTGCCGCTTGCCCAACTGCTCGTGGAAATGCTTCACCGTGAACCCGCGGTAGAGCTCGCGATACAGACCCAGCATCCGCTCGATCTCCATCACTGGCGCGCGCCGCGGTGACGGTTGCAGGCGAAGGTCCAGCAACCCGCTCTCGCCTTCCTCGCGATGCCGATCACGCCAGCGACGGAACGTTCGTTCGCACACACCCAGCAGTTCCGCCGCCTCCATATGGCTCAGTTCAGATCGCTCCGTTCGCCCAAGCACATCCAAAAACCGCATCTGGCGTACCCCCTCGTGAAGGCGCGCCCGGTCCATTCAAACCCCCATTTCTGGAGGCCCAGTGGACCGGACACTTCACGAGCTACAAACACCGGACAAACCACGAGCTAGCCACAGTTGCCGAACGTTAGCTTGTCGCTGCCTGCACCCAGGTCGATACTGTAATTGCTGGGGGCTGTTGAAAGAACGACGGTGTCGTTGCCGGTTCCGCCAATGATTGTCTCGGTGTTGGCAACGGTTGCGGAATTGGTTCCATTTGCGAGAGCCAACGTGTCATTGCCCGCGCCCAGATCGACCGAGGCGTTGGTGACTGGTGTGCTGAGAGTGATGTTGTCATTGCCCGGAGTACCAGTGATCAGGTTGCTGTTAACGAACTGGCCGACATCGACTTCGACGATGCCACTGGAAAGCTGCGACAGCGGAATCGCTTGCGGCTCGTCGAACCCCCAAGGATTGGCCAGTTGAACCATGGGCGTGCCATTGACCACGGTGACGCTCTGAAACATGTAGGCATGGTCGTTGTACAGGCCATACGGTAAGCTGCCAGACGAAGCCGTATCCATCACGATCAGGTCGCCGGCCGTGTTGTCGGTCTGTAGGATCTGGAGCGTCAGGGAACTGGGCGACATATAGCTCGTCGACTGTCCGGTAAGCTCCTCCATGGCGATCATCGGGTTGCCGCCATTGGCGATGTAGTTGTAGCCACCGCCCAGCGTTGCGACGGCCTTCTCCAGGACCTGGACCCAAATCTCCTTTACGCCGTTGACCACGTCCTGGGTGGCGCCATTGTTCACGGCGTTGCTCGGGAACGTGTTGTTCACTGTGACTGTTGTCGTTTCGAAGGATGTCGTTCCGTAGGTCGGTAGCTGGCCGTTGGCGGTGAGATGCAACGTTACCGTCTCCGTGCCATCGGCATTGGCGGAAATCATGTTCATGATCGCGCTTGGGTGCCAAAGCGCGATTTCGCCGATGGATGACAGCAGGAAGCAGTCGCCGATCTGACCCTGGTGAATGTCGTTGATGCTGATTGCTGAGGTGTCGCCCGGCTCCAGCAGGTAAAGCGCTGTTGCAGACGCTGTGGGGGTAGATGGCGGTGCAGAGGTGGTGGCCGTTGGTAAGGCGCAGGCGAATGCAGGTCGCAGGCTCAGGGCAAAGAGCGGCGGATCTCCGTCGTCGAAAGGCGAGTTGGGAAAGGACGTGGAGTCATCGAGTTGGAAACGGAGCCCGTGTGCCCGGATAGCCATGGCGACCTCGCTGCTTCGATTGCGAGTTTTCTCGCCATGCGTTGGTCCGGCGGGTCATCGCGCCCGCGGGATCTGTCGAAGTGAGACTACGAAAGAAAAGCTGCCAAAACGTGAACGAACCGGCACCCGTTTACTAACCGGCGAAATCAATCACTGTCATTGCGACCCCCGATACCGCTCTATCGCTTTGGCACCGGTATCGTTCGCATGCGCTCCACATCCGCGCATGCACCGCGCAGCAGATACTGCACATCGTTGCCTGCGGTGAGATAGCGTGCGCCGAGGCGCACGATCTCGGTTTGCAGCTCGTGGTCGAACAGGATGCCGCCGATGCCGAGGCATTTGCCCTGGTCGCGTGCGGCGCGTCCGGCGCGTTCCACCGCACGCAAATAACGCGGATCGCGATACTGGCCAGGAATCCCCATTTCGCTGCACAGGTCGTTCGAGCCGATATGCAGCCCGTCAATCCCAGGGACCGCCGCGATTGCTTCCGCGACTTCAATAGCTTCCGGCGTTTCCAACAATGCCAGCAGCAGCGTCTCACGGTTGAGAAAATCGCTGACCTCGCCCTGCGACATTGATTGATAGCCGTGCGCTGGGCCAGAGCCACCGGACGAGCGATGGCCGATCGGCGGAAACCGGCAGGCGGTCACGATGGCCTCTGCCTCGGCGGCGGAGTTGATGTGCGGCACCATCAGGCCTTGCGCGCCGCCATCCAGCACGCGCGCCGCGAGATATCCGTCCTGCGAGCCAATACGCACGATCGGCGTGACGCCGGCACCGATCGCGGCAATGCACAGCATCGAGCAGGTTTCCAGCGATGTGGGATTGTGTTCCAGATCGACATAGATGGCGTCGAAGCCGGCAGCGGCCGCAATCATCACTATGTTGGCCGTGCGCGCCTGATTGACGCCGAGGCAGAAGGTCAGCGCGTCATCGGCAAGCTTGCGCTTCAGGCGGTTTTCCATGGCGATCTCCTCCGTTAGCCGGGTTTATGAAGCACTTCCCCCACGAGGTTAACCCAGTAGCTTAGTATGGTCGGGACGATCGCATCGTTGAAGTCGTAGCGGTCGCCGTGCAGGCCCTCGCCGGGACCGGCTTCACCCGCACCGATCCACGCGTAAGCGCCGCCTGCGGCGCGGACCATGTAGGCGAAGTCCTCACATCCGAGGCTGGGTGAGAACTCGGTCATGACGTCATCTTCACTGACGGTTGCGCGCGCTGCCGCAACGGCATGGGCAACTGGTTCCGGCGTATTGATCACGGGCGGATAACCATGCCGGTAGTCCAGCTTTGCGGTGACGCCGTGGGCAATGGCCATCCCGCTGGCAATCTCGGCGAGCAGACCCTCGCATTTGTCCGAGAGCGCAGCATCGAAGAAGCGGCACGTGCCTTGCAGCCATACTTCTCCTGGCACGACGTTACCGACATTGCCGCCGTGGACCTGCGTGAGGCTGACCACCAGCGGCGTCTGCGGATCTACTGCCCGACTGACGATGCGCTGCACCGAGACGATGAATGCCCCTGCAGCCAGGATGGGATCGTCGCCAAGATGCGGCATCGCCGCATGTGCACCGGTCCCGGTGAAGCGCAGTTCGAAATTGTCCACCGCGGCCATCATCGCACCAGCGCGGCACGCAATCTTGCCGAGCGGCAATCCTGGCCAATTGTGCACCGCGTAGACCGCTTCCACCTCGAAACGCTCGAACAGCGCGTCGTCGATCATGCGGATGCCGCCACCCTCGTTTTCCTCCGCCGGCTGGAAGATGAAATGCACGCTGCCGTCGAAGTCACGCTGCTGGCTCAGCAGCTTTGCCGCACCGAGCAGACAGGCAGTGTGACCGTCATGGCCGCAGGCATGCATGACACCGGTATTGCGCGACACGTGCGGCTTGCCGGTGCGCTCGACGATCGGCAGGGCATCGAGTTCCGCGCGCAAGCCGATGGCGCGCTGACCCGAGCCGCTGCGCAGCACCCCGACAACGCCCGTGCCGGCGATCCCCTCGTGCACTTCCAGGCCGAAGGAACGAAGCTGTTCGGCGACAAAACGCGCTGTGGCAGTCTCGTGAAAGCCGAGTTCCGGATTGGCATGGACCAGATGGCGCCAGCCGATTACCTCGGGTGTGATGGCAGAGATCGGATCGTTGGGCAGCATTTGTGGCAGGTCCCCATTGGCGGTAATACTATTGCTTGCTGACAAGGACCCATACGGCCACCGTCATGGCCGGCCTCGATCCGGCCATCAGCCCAACGGCACGTGGATGCCAGGGCTGCAGTAGCATAAGTCGCCGTCAGCGAGCTTTGGTATAGGTCTGGAGAGGATATGACGACACGGGACGTAGTGTCTTGAACCAGATTGACTCGGCCAGGTATTGGCGACATCCGCGCTTTGCCGATCTCTGCCTGCTGAAGGCGCGGTTCACGCGGCATCGCTACGAGCTGCACACGCACCCCACTTATGTCATTGCACTGATCACGGCGGGCTGCGAACGGCTGCATATCGGCGCGCATCAGGTCGCAGCACCGGCCGGGACTATCCTGATCGTGCATCCGGAAGAATGCCATGACGGCGAAGCGGGCACCGCTGACGGTTGGGCCTATCGCACACTGTATCCGTCGGTCGAGTTGATGACGGGTGTTGCACGCGAGCTTGGGCGTGACGGAGCGCCGGTGTTCTCGCATTGCGTCATCAGCGATGTGGTGACGGCCCAGGCGATTGCCGCCGCGCATCGCATTGCCGAGTGCGACGATGCGGAAGATGCGGAAGCGTCGCTCGTTGTCGCGTTGCGGTATCTGATCGAGCGGCATGCGGACGGCGGACCTGCGGAAGCTGTTTGGCATGCGGGCGCGGCGCATCGATTTGCCAATTACACCGACATGATCGGTGCCGATCTGACAGCGTCATTGGACCTGCAACAGCTTGCCGATGTCGCGGGCGTTACCAGGTTCCAGGTGATCCGCGATTTCAAGCGGCTGACGGGATTGACGCCTGGCGCGTGGCTGCGAAACCGGCGGCTGCGCCAGGCAGGCGATCTGATGCGGCAGGGCATGGCCGCGGCGGAAGCCGCGGGTGCGGCGGGGTTTGCCGATCAGAGCCATCTTGTGCGGACGTTCCGGCGTATATACGGTATAACGCCGACGATGTTTCAACGCGCCCACTTGTCAGTCAGGAGCCGCTGATCATGGCCACCACAGGACATTGCCTCTGCGGGGCTATCCAGTACCAGTACGACGGCGAGCCCACCCGCACCATCCATTGCCATTGCGATAGCTGCCGGCGGCAAACGGCATCGCCCGTTGCGACGTTCGTTATCGTGCCGAAGATCGCGTTGCGCTTTACGCACGGTCAGCCAAAGGAATTCGCTTCGTCTCCCGGTGTGCATCGCAGCTTCTGCGATACGTGTGGCTCGCCGATCTACTATCGGACCGAGCGGCGGCCGGATGTTATCGACCTCTATGCCGGGACGCTGAGCGATCCCTCGGCCATAGCCGTGCAATCGCACGTCCACGCCGCCGAGCAGTTGCCCTGGTTCGAGATCGTCGACGACCTGCCGCGCTATGCCGGATCGAGCAGCGCGGCTGAACCGGTGCGTCACGGACCTCGCGGTTAGGGCGCGTTCAGACAGCCTTGAACGATCGGTTTCGCAAGCCGCTCAACCCATCAGCTTCCCAGCCGTCTACGCTGGCTGTGCCGCCGCCGGTAGCGACACCCCGTACGCCTCGATCGGCCGGCGTGTCATCGTCAGTGTCACAGCGGCCCCGATCAGTGCCAGGACGCCCGCCACCGCGAACGTCCCATTGAAGCTGCCGGTCAATCCGACGACGTAGCCCGTCACAATCGGTCCCATCATGCCGAACGAATTGCCGCCGAGCACGGTGATGCTGGTCACCTTGCCGATGTCCGCTGGGTTGCGCACCAGGTCGGTCACCAGCGCAAAGTTCAGCGCGCTGCCAGCCGCTCCCGTCGAGCGTGCCACAGCCAGGACCAGCACAATCAACCAGAGACTGTCGATAAACGGGATCAGCAGGATGCTGGCCGCGCTCACCATCATCACAGCCAGCATTCCGCGCCGCCGCCCTGCATGTACCGCATCGCGCGACAACAGCCGATCGCTGAGGAACCCGAGCGCCACCGCCATCACAGTGGCCGCACCGAACGGTACCGCGGTCAGCATGCCGGCATTCAGCACCGACAAACCCTTCGCGCTTTGCAGATAATTGGGCAGCCATGTCAGCAGCATGTAGCCGCCATAGACTTCGCAGCCTTGCGTCAGGAATAGCCCCCACACGCTGCGCAGGGTCAGCAGATGCAACAACGGTGAGGCCGGTTGCGCTGCCGCCGATCGCGCCGCGCCATCGCGTTCGCTCAGGATGCGATTACGCTCGGCGGCTTGCAGCCAGCCGACGCGTTCCGGCTTGTCGAACATCAGCAGCCATGCGGCCAGCCAGATGAAGCCGATAGCGCCAGCGACGAAGAACCCTGCGCGCCAGCCAAGCCATGCTACAATGGCAGATACAACCACAGCGCCGATTGCCGGGCCCGCTGCCGCTCCGGCACCGAATACGGCATTAGCGAAGCCACGTTCCGAGGCGGGGAACCATTCGCGGATCACCCGATTGCACGCGGGCCAGCTTGTCGACTCACCCATGCCCATCACGATGCGCGTCCCTGCCATCGAGACGAACCCAGTAGTGAACCCCGTCAGCACAGTGGCCGCTGACCAGATGCCGATGCCCGTTGCATTCACCACCTTGGCGCCGAAGCGATCCACCAGCAGGCCAACCGGCAACAGACAGATCAGATACATCCACAGGAATGACGACAGCAGATAGCCCATCTCCACCTTGGTCAGATGGAACTCGGCAGAGATTGGCGTGACCGCGACCGACAGCGCCACGCGGTCGGTATAATTGATCATCGTCAGCGTAAACAGAAAGACGCAGATCCAGAGCCTGCGGCGGTTCATTATGGCTTCCTCCCGAGGGCAATCGGGTGAACGATCCCGAACCCGGTGTGCGCAGCGGCAAAGCAAGGTTTCACACGGAAGCCGCGGAGAAGCAAAGCCACCGAGAACCACCGAGAAACGGTTATGCGCTTCGCGCGAAGCGCATTGAATTCCTTCTCGGTGCCCTCCGTAATTTCGTTCCTCCGTGGCCTCCGTGTGAAACCTTGCTTTGCCGCGCGCGCGGCAATGCGGCCCGGTTCACCCGATTGCCCCGGCTTCGTCCTCCGATCGGCTTGCGAGCGCCCCACCGGATGTGCAAGCTGGCGGCAGTAACAGGAGGAAATGGCGATGTCGGTAACCGAAGCCGTTCAGGACAAGGCGAAGCTGTTGGGTGAGTTGCCGCAGCGGCTGCATCACCACGCGTATGTGGTGCGCGATCATGAAAAGAACCGGCAGTTCTTCGAGGATCTGCTGGGCATTCCGCTCGTCGCCACATGGTGCGAGAACTACCACAGTGCTTGGCTCGACCGCGATGTCGCGATGTGCCATACCTTCTTCGCCATGGGCGATGGCGGCGCTCTCGCGTTCTTCGGTTTCGCCGATGCGGAAATCTACAAGCTGGTGATCGCGGAAAAGCCACCCGTCGTCGGCAGCTTCGATCACGTCGCGTTCAAGGTGTCCGACCGCACCTACAACGAGATCGTCGATCGCCTGCGTCGCGCGGGCGAAAAGTTCCGCGAGAACGACCACGGCTACTGCAAGTCGGTCTACGCCTCGTCACCCGATGGCCTGATCGTCGAGTTCACCGTCGATCCGCCTGGAGTAGAGAAGATCGATGCAATACGCCGGGCCGATGCGCATTCTGAACTGGCGCGCTGGGTGGCCGGGGATCATCGGGTCAACAACGATCTCCGCCCACACTGAGGGCTTGCCGAGCACTCCGCTTCACAGCGGCTGTTGATTAGGTTCTGACCTCACCCATGGGCCGGCAGGCTGCAACGCGGCCCTCGCGATAGGCTTGTCACGGATGGCGTCCTCGCTCTTGCGCCCGTCTCCCCAGACGGCGCAGGCGCGCGCAGCCCTTTGACTGAAATTTAGTCACCTCGGTGCAACTCTCCCCGATCAGCGGAGGAGGATCGTCTTGCGGCGCCATGAGCAGACTGATCAAGCGAGCGCCAAGGTGCTGAGCGGCGCAGGTGATGTGGGACGCGACGCCGACACGTTGCGCGGCGAGGTGACGCAGTTTCTGGAAGCCATGTCCAACGCCAACGAGGACGATCGCCGGCAGTTCGAACGGATCCCCGGTGACGGCGCGGTCGCCGTGGCCACTCTGCCGGGCGGCGACAACAAGGCGGGTCGATCAGGCACTGCTCCACATTGGCGGTAAAACCGAGCGCGCCGTCAGCGCGTGACGTTTCGGATCGCGCACAATCCGCTTAAGCGGAGGAGGGGTCAGGGGACGGGAATACTATCCGCCCCAAATCTTCATCAGCGGGCCACTGGCTCCGCTCACCGGATCCGCGTTCGGCATCGCCACGGCCGCGACATTGCGCACGACCTCGTCGTGCTCGGTGGGATTGCCGCGGCGGAGATCACGCCGTGCCGTGTTGTCCGGGTAGGCCCCGACGATCAACAGGTCGGCGCTCTTGCCTTCGTTGCAGTGTCCCACGCCCGCTGGGACGACGACAACGTCGCCAGCCTTCACCTCCAGCACATCGCCGTGCGGTCCGCCGAAGCGCACCTTGGCGTGGCCGGCTGCAACACCGAGCACCTCGTGGGCGTCGCTGTGGAAGTGGTGGAACGGATGCACGGAATCGCGCCACGCCGCGGGCCAGCGATTTTCGGTGAAGATGCGCTCGATGGTTGCCGGATCGGCCGGCACGGCATTGCGATAGACCAGCAACGGCAGCGTGGAATTGGGAATCGCGCCGTCGTCGGTAAACGTGAACGTCAGGGGTTCGGTCATTGCAATTTCTCCGTTGCTTCGGCCAATTGCCGGTCAAGTGTCACGAGTTCGACTGCGAGCGTCCTGGCGCAATCAGGCCACGGCCGCGAATCCGGTCGGCCACCGACTGAGCCGATGGTTCGGCAAACAGCAAGGCCACGATCGCCGAGGCATCAACGACCTTGGTCCCGATGGCCGCCATCACGACTTGCCCGAATAATCTCAGCTCCTTCGCTTGGCTGTTGCAGATTGAGGCTGCGTGCTCGGCCAAGCACCTCGTCCACCGTCAAATAGGGCGGCTTTCCTGGCATCACTGCCTCTTCGATGATCGCCATCAGCTCACCTTGGAGCGACCGATGATTACGGGTGGCGCGCTCGCGAAGTCTTTGCACCACATCATCAGGCGCGTTCTTGATTGACAGGTTGACTGGCATGCTCCTGCTCCAAAGCGCCTCCATTTCAGAGCAATTTAGCAACCGGCAGCCTGCTCTTCAACCGCATCCTCGGTCTCGTCCTCCTCGCCGTAGCCGACGAGGCGCAGGGCGCGGCCTTTGATGCCGCGAGTGCCCGCGGCGTGGATCAGGGCTTCCTCGCGGCCGTGCGTGACCCAGACTTCCGGGGCACCGACATCGTCCAGGGTGGCATTCAGTTCGTCCCAGTCGGCGTGGTCGGAAATAATCAGGGGCAGCTCCACGCCGTGGGACTTGGCGCGCTGGCGGACGCGCATCCATCCGGATGCCATCGCCACCACGGGATCGGCCATCCGCCGTGCCCAGCGATCCGTCACCGCACCTGGAGGCGCCAGGACGATGGCACCAACCAGCTCGCCCTTGGTTGCTGACGTCGCGGGACGCAGGTCGCCCAGCACCACGCCGCGCGCCTGGTACACTTCACACATCGATCCAAGCGCGCCATGCAGCCAGATCGGCTTATCCCAACCTGCCAGTCGAAGCAGTGCGATCAGGCGCTGGCACTTGCCGAGCGCGTAGCAGCCGACGACGTGCGTGCGGTCCTGAAATAACGCGACGCTCGCCAGAAGTTTGTCGATTTCCTGCTCCGGCGGCGGATGGCGGAAGACCGGAAGTGCGAACGTCGCCTCGGTCACAAACACGTCGCACGGCACGGGAACGAAGCCGGCGCAGGTCGGGTCGGCGGTGCGCTTGTAGTCGCCGCTGACCACGACGCGGGTCCCCTCGTATTCCATCACGACCTGGGCGCTACCGAGCACGTGTCCCGCAGGCTCCAGCGAAACGCGGACGCTCCCCAGTTCCACAGTCTCGCTCCATCCCAGCGCCTGTTGTGTCTCGCCGGCGCGCCCCTCACCGAGCCGCGCGCGCATCAGCGCCAGCGTGTCGGCCGTGGCCAGCACGGCGCGGTGGCCTGGCCGCGCGTGATCCGAGTGGGCGTGGGTGATCACAGCACGATCCACCGCGCGCATCGGGTCGATGAAGAACCCGCCAGGCTCGCAGCACAGGCCGTGGGGGGTCGTCCGCAGCCAGGTCGAAGGGTGTGGCATGCAACAAATCTGGGCCTGAGTACGGCTTCGCGCTACCAGTGGATGCCATGGGTGCGATGTCTCCTTCCGCCATACTCGACCTGGCCGAGCAACATTTCGCCGCTGGCCGCTTGGCCGAGGCGGAGCCACTGTTCCGCCGGGTCCTGGGCGTCAGCGGCGACGATGTGCACGTGCTGCACGTGTTGGGTTACATTGCACGTCAGCAGGGCAGACCGGCCGCTGCGGTGGAAAGCTATGCCGCGGCGGTCGCACTCGACCCGGAGAACGCGCAGCTTCACAACAACCTTGGCGACGCCTGCCAGGCACTCGGCGACAACGAGGCGGCCATTGCCAGCTATCGGCGTGCGGTGGACCTGGCGCCAGACGAGGCCGCGATCCATTTCAATTTGGGCGCGCTCCTGCAAAGGCTGCACCGCATGGACGAGGCGGTGGTCAGCCTGGAACGTTCCATTGCGTTGCGCCGCGACATCATCCTGACGCGCAGCGAAATCTGCCCGGTGCTGTGCTCGCTGGGCCGATACGAGGACGCGCTGGTGCATTACCGCGCCGGATTGGCGATCGAGCCGGACAATGCGACGGCACGCTACCTGGAAGCGCTGGCCCTGCTGGCGCTGGGCGACTTCGAAGGCGGCTGGGAGGCGCACGAGGTCCGTTGGCGCTCGGAGCTCGGGGCCAATCGCAGGCGGGTCTTTCCCCAACCCTACTGGCTGGGTCAGCAGTTTGCGCCGGGACAGACGATCCTGTTGCATGCGGAGCAAGGGCTGGGTGATACCCTGCAATTCGTGCGTTATGCGCCGCTGGTCGCCGCACGTGGTGCGCGCGTGCTGCTGGAAGTGCAGCCCGAGGTGGCGCCGCTGCTGCACAACGTACCTGGCGTTGCACGGCTATACGTGCGTGGTGACGCGCTGCCATCGTTCGATTGGCAAAGCTCGCTGATGAGCATGCCGCGCGCCTTCCGCACCACGATCGACACTGTGCCAAACGACATGCCCTATCTGACGCCGCCGTCCGATCGTGTGGCGATGTGGCGTGAGCGTCTCGGTCCACCCATCGGGATGCGTATCGGCATTGCCTGGTCTGGCACGCCCGAGCCATGGAACCGTGCGATCTCGCTCGCCCTTCTGGCGCCACTGATGGAGCGGGAGGGTTGCGAATTCCATGTGCTGCAAACGGACATCTTGCCCGCCGATCGCGTCACGCTCGATGGCATGCCGCAGGTTCGCGATCATAGCCATATGCTGGCGGATTTCGCCGACACCGCGGCGGTGGTGTCGTTGATGGATTTGGTGATCAGCATCGATACCGCGACCGCGCATCTCGCGGGTGCGCTCGGTAAGCCAGTTTGGACGATGTTGCCGCTCGGGCCCGATTACCGCTGGATGCTGCACCGGCCGGATAACCCCTGGTACCCCACGATGCGGCTGTTCCGTCAGTCTGCGCTGCATGATTGGGCATCAGTGGTGGTTGCGGTCACGCATGCACTCGATGTCTGCTATCCAGACGTTGTATTTGAGATCGCGCATCAGGCGTATCTGCAAGGCCGCAGTGCCGAAGCCAAGAAATTTCTGAAGCCGCTGATGGGAATTGGCTGGCGCGACGCGTATGTCAGCTACTTCATCGGCCATCTGGAATTCC
This sequence comes from uncultured Alphaproteobacteria bacterium, assembly GCA_963733475.1. Lineage (GTDB taxonomy): Bacteria > Pseudomonadota > Alphaproteobacteria > Acetobacterales > Acetobacteraceae > JAMXLO01. The sequence goes on from CAVTEC010000034.1 coordinate 78,299, forward strand.
TGCTGAACAACGTCGAGACCGCCGTCGGCTATTTGCAGGCTGCCGTCGAGATGGATCCCAACCACGCGCGCGCGCACAACGACCTGGGCGAGGCATTGCGCGTGCTGGGCCGGTGCGAAGAGGCGGAACTAATCCTGAAGCGGGCGATCGAACTCGAGCCGACACTGGCCTATCCCTACGGGAACCTCGGCGCGGTGCTGCATGCGCTGAACCGCGACGACGAGGCGCTCGATTGGCTTCAGCAGTCGCTGCAACTCGCGGGCGATCGCGCCATCGCGCATTGCGACCTCGGTGCGACGTTGGCCTGGCTCAACCGGCACGAGGAGGCGATCGAACACTATCGTGTAGCGCAACAGATCCAGCCAGACTTTGCCCGTGCGGAATATTCGGAGAGTTTGTCGCTGCTGAGCCTGGGCCGCTTCGAGGAAGGCTGGCTGAAACACGAAGCCCGGCTGCGTGACATGACGCATGCGCATGTGCGACGCGCGTCGCCCGAACCGGCGTGGCACGGCGAGCCGAACATCGCTGGCAAGACGATCCTGCTGCACGCCGAGCAGGGTCATGGTGATGCGATCCAGTTCGTTCGCTACGTGCCCTATGTCGCGGCGAAGGGTGCGGTTGTGCTGCTTCAGGTCAGTGCCAACCTGAAGTCGCTGTTCGCTGGTTTACTTGGGATCGCGAGCATATTCAGTTCGGATGCCGAGCTGCCACCGATCGATCTGCAGTGCTCATTGATGAGCCTGCCTTACGCGTTGCGCCATGAGCTGAATACGATACCGGCAGCGGTGCCGTACCTTGCCGTCGATCCCACGCGTGCAACGGAGTGGCGTGAGCGATTGGAACCACGGCGTCGTATGCGCATCGGCATTGCGTGGTCGGGTAGCCGCGCACATGCCAACGACCGTAACCGCTCGATGCCGCTCGGCGTGATGGCACGGCTGCTGTCGCGCACCGATATCGAGTTTCACGTGCTGCAGGCCGATATCCGTGAGCAGGATCGTGACGAGGTGGCGCGGCTCGGCCTTCACGATCACAGCGCGGTGCTGCGAAATTTCATGGATACCGCGGCGTTGGCGTTGCAGATGGAATTGCTGATCACCGTGGACACCGCGCTGGCGCATGTTGGTGGCGGATTGGGTGTGCCGACCTGGGTGATGCTGGCCTGGGCGTCGGACTGGCGTTGGCTGCTCGATCGCAGTGACAGCCCCTGGTATCCAACGGTCAGGCTGTTCCGCCAACAGCGCCGGGGCGACTGGCCGTCTGTCCTGCAGCAGGTTGCACGCGCATTGGATACTCAGCCGATCACGCGGTGACTTCGCCCGGACGATGTGCTTATTTGGCCCGATGACGGGAACATTACCGGAACTCTTCACGGCTTGGTTCGCGGCGCAAGGCTGGGCGCCGCGGCGGCATCAGCTTGCCATGCTCGATGCGGCACGCGCCGGCGAAAGTGTGCTGCTGATCGCGCCGACTGGCGGTGGCAAAACGCTGGCCGGCTTCCTCCCGACACTGGTCGCTCTGGCTGAAGCGCCACGGACCGGGCTGCACACATTGTATGTCAGCCCACTGAAGGCCCTCGCGACAGACATCGCGCGCAACCTGATCCGGCCCGTGGAGGAAATGCACCTGCCGGTCTCGATCGAGACCCGCACCGGCGATACGCCAGCTAACCGGCGTGCCCGCCAGCGCGCGGCGCCGCCGAATATCCTGCTGACGACGCCGGAGAGCCTCGCGGTCCTGCTGTCTCTGCCCGACGCGCCGGCAATGTTCGCCGGGCTGTCCGGTGTTGTAATGGATGAGGTCCATGCGCTGGCCGGCACCAAGCGTGGTGATCAGTTGGCATTGTGCGTTTCGCGGCTGATGACGCTGGCGCCCGGATGCCGTCGCGTCGGGCTGTCGGCGACGGTGGCGCATCCGGCGGCGATCCGCGCCTATGTCGGGGCGGAGCGAGTGGTCGAGGAACCAGATGGCGCGCCGCCCGAGCTGACCATGATGCTCCCAGAGGGCGAATTGTCCTGGTCTGGGCACATGGGCCTGGAAGCCGCCCCACGGGTCATGGAGCGGATCCGCCAAGCGGGCATGACGATCGTGTTCGTCAACACGCGGGCGCAGGCGGAGCTGATGTTCCAGGCGCTGTGGCGCCTCAACGAACCGACGCTGCCGATCGCTCTGCATCACGGCTCGCTGGAGGTGGAACAGCGGTGGCGGGTCGAGGCGGCGATGGCCTCCGGCAAGCTGCGGGCGGTGGTTGCGACGTCGTCGCTTGATCTGGGTATCGACTGGGGCGGTGTCGATCAGGTTATCCAGGTCGGCGCACCGAAAGGCGTGTCACGGCTGCTGCAACGTGTCGGTCGCGCAAACCACCGGATGGATGAGGCATCGCGAGCGATCCTGGTGCCCGCGAACCGGTTCGAGGTGCTGGAATGCGAGGCGGCCATGCTGGGCGTTGCCGCGCGCGAGCTGGATGGCGATCCGCCACGGCCCGGAGGGTTGGACGTGCTGGCCCAGCATCTGTTGGGACTGGCGTGCTCGGCGCCGTTCCGCACTGACGATGTATATGCGGAGGTATGCCGTGCGGCGCCCTATGCGGGCCTGTCGCGCAAGGACTTCGATGACGTGCTGACCTTCGTGGAGAACGGTGGTTATGCGCTCGCGGCCTATGAACGTTGGCGCAAACTGTTCCGCGACAGTGAGGGCCGCGTGCATGTGCGGTCCGAGCGCATCGCGCGGCAGCATCGCATGAATATCGGCACGATCGTCGAGGCACCGCTGGTGAAGGTGCGGCTGGTCGGCAAGAGACGCTTCGGCCCGATGCTCGGCGAGATCGAAGAGTACTTCGTCAACCTGCTGCGCCCTGGCGATACGTTCATGTTCGCCGGCCGGCTGCTGCGGTTCCTGCGGTTGCATGAGAACGTGGTGGAGTGCGCCGAGGGCGGCACCGGCGAGCCGATGGTGCCAGCGTACGAAGGTGGCCGCATGCCACTGACCACGAACCTTGCAAACCGCGTGCGAGGGCTGCTGCAGAACCCATCGAGTTGGGCACTGTTTCCCGAAGGCGTGCAGGGCTGGCTGAAATTGCAGAAGGCGCGGTCGCGTATGCCGGGCCGCAGCGATCTGCTGGTGGAGACGTTTCCCCGCGCCGATCGCTGGTATCTCGTGGCGTATTGCTTCGAGGGCCGCAACGCGCATCAGACGCTGGGCATGCTGCTGACCCGCCGGATGGAGCGCGCGGGCTACGCGCCGCTTGGTTTTGTCGCGACCGACTATGTGCTGGGCATCTGGTCGGCTGAGCAGCCGCGCGATGTGGCGAAGCTGTTCGACCAGGACATGCTGGGGGACGATTTGGAGACGTGGCTCGCAGAGAGCTCGATGCTGCGGCGGACGTTCCGCAACGTGGCGGTGATCGCGGGGCTGATCGAGCGCCACCATCCGGGCGCGGAGAAGACGCGCAAGCAGGTGACGGTGAACTCCGATCTGATCTACGACGTGCTGCGGCGGCACCAGCCGGACCACATCCTGTTGCGCGCGACGCGGGCCGATGCGGCGGGCGGGCTGACGGATCTGTCGCGGATTGCCGGGATGCTGGAGCGGGTGAGGGGGCGTATCACGCATATGGTGTTATCGCGCGTATCGCCTCTGGCGGTGCCGGTGCTGCTGGAGATTGGCCGCGAAAGCGTGCGGACCCGGGACGACGAGGAGAAGCTGTTGGCCGAGGCTGAAGCGATCATCGCCGAAGCGACGGGGGAGAAGGAGCCGCCGCATCGTGGCGTGCCGGACCGGTCGGGGGTGAAGACGATCCACCGGCCGAATACGTCTCGCAGGCGCGCCGCACAGGGCGCGCTGTTCGAAGCGTGAGAATGACCCCCTCCCTCAACCCCCTCCCGCAAGGGGAGGGGGAGTGACTGCGAGTACAGACTTCCCCCTCCCCTTGCGGGAGGGGGCTAGGGGGAGGGGGTGATGACCGCAGCTCCCATCCACCTCGCCGGTGAGCGATTGATGCTCGACCCCGCCGGCGCCCTATACTGGCCGGCCACGGCGCTGCTCGCAGTTTCCGACCTGCACCTGGAGAAAGGCTCATCCTACGCCCGGCGTGGCCAGCTCCTCCCGCCCTGGGACACGCACGCCACGCTGGATCGCCTGACCAACCTGCTGCGCCGCTACCAGCCACGCCTGGTAATCGCCCTAGGCGACAGCTTCCACGATGCAGACGGCTCCGCCCGCCTCCCCGCGGGTGAACTGGCGCGCCTGCGCGGCATGACCGAGGCGCACCGGTTCATCTGGATCCAAGGCAACCACGACCCGACGCCGCCGAACGGAGTGGGGGGCGAGTGGGTCGAGACCTTCGCCACCACCACCCTGGTGTTCCGCCATCAAGCCATCGCCGGCGCAAACGCCGAGATCTCCGGCCACCACCACCCCAAGGCTGCCATTCCGGCGCGCGGCACCAGCGTCAGCCGCCCGTGCTTCGTGACGGATGCGCGGCGCATCGTGATGCCAGCATTCGGTGCCTACACCGGCGGCATGGACGTGCGGGAGTCTGCCATCGCACGGCTGTTCCCGCGCGGCGGTCGTGTGTTCCTGTTGGGCAAGGAACGCCTGTTCAGCTTCACACTGGGCGCCGTGCGCGCCTAGGCTGCGGCAGACATGACGACCCGAACCCTTCCCCGCGACGCGCCCATACGGGTGGTGGGCGACGTGCATGGCGACGCGACCGCTTTCGCCTACGCCGCAGCCACCGACCGCTTCGTGGTTCAACTCGGCGATCTGACCGACTACGGGCCGGACAACGCCGGCGCTCTCCGCATCATGTTCCGTCTGATCGACGAGGGACGGGGGCTGTTCCTGCTGGGCAACCACGACCTGAAACTTGCCCGCTTCCTTGCCGGGCAACCCGTACGAAATGAGGGCACGCTCGACGCAACCTTGGCCCAGCTCGATGCATCGCTACGCGAGCGGGTGGTGGCGGAGGTCGCGGCGGCGCCTGCCTGGCTGCGTCGCAACGGAGATCTGTTTGTGCATGGCGGCTTCCATACCATAATGCTTGAGGAACAATCACCGGATCACGGCCTGGATCGCGTGCATGGTCCGCTGGCCCGCGCGCTGTATGGCGAGCCGACCGGCCGCATCCAGCCCGACGGCTACCCCGAGCGCAGCCTGCGCTGGGTGGATCGGATCCCCGCCGGCATCACGGTCTATTGCGGCCATGATCGTCGCAGTACGGACGGGCGCCCCTACATCCGCCGAGGCAGCGCCGGCGGGACCGCGGTGTTCCTCGACACCGGCGCCGGCAAGGGAGGCCATTTGTCATGGATCGACCTGTAGCGCTGGTCACCGGTGGCGCACACGGCATCGGCGCCGCGATCGCCGCCCGCCTGGCGCGCGATGGATTCCAGGTAGTGGTCGCCGACGTCCGGCCTGGGCCGCACGTCCAGTGCGATGTGTCAGACGAGGCCGCCGTGAACACGCTGATTAGCGGCATTGGGCCGCGGCTCGATACGCTGGTTTGCAACGCCGGCATCGGCATCGGCAAACCAATCGCCGAGCTGACACTGGCGGAATGGTCGCGTGTGATTGCCACCAACCTGACCAGCACATTCCTGCTGGTGCGCGCCGCGGAACGGAGGTTGCGCGCAGCACATGGCGCTGTCGTGACGATTGCATCTACGCGCGCGCATATGTCCGAGGCGAACACGGAAGCGTATTCTGCGTCGAAGGGGGGGCTGGTGGCGCTGACGCACGCGTTGTCGATCAGCCTTGCTCCGGATGTGCGGGTGAACTGCGTCAGTCCTGGATGGATCTTCACCAAAGGCGAGCCGCCAGGCGACGAGGACGATGCGTTTCATCCATCCGGTCGCGTGGGAACGCCAGAAGATGTGGCCGCGCTGGTGGCGTTCCTCGCGGGTCCAGAGAGCGGGTTCATCACCGGTGCGGAATTCATCGTCGATGGCGGCGTGACGCGGAAGATGATCTATCCAGAGTAACAAGGGTCCACCACGGCGATACACGGTGAAGATATCTTCTCAGTGGACCTCCGTGGCTCCCCGTGGTCTGTGTGTGGACCCTTCGGTGAGGCACAGCGGTTGTTAAGCGCGTCGCAACGTCAGGCTTGGCTGCTGCTGGCTGCCTGCTTCGTCACGTTCAGCGTTGGCGCGGCCTGCATGCATTCCTATACCGTGTTCCTGATCGCCTTCATCGAAGCGTTTGGCTGGACCCGCGCGGAGAGCTCGATTGCCTATTCCGTATCGCAGATGGTCACCGGCGCGACGTCGCCTTTGGTCGGTGTCCTGGTCGATCGGCTCGGCCCGAAGCGTCTGGTGCTCATTGGCGGCCTCCTGCTGGCAATCGGGTTGCTGGCCAGCGCGCATGCCAATGCGCTGTGGCAGGTGATCCTGCTCTACGGCGTGGTGATGACGCTGGGTGCGAATTGCCTCGGACTGGTGGTGTTCGTGCCGATCCTGTCACGACGCTTCGTGCGTCATCGGGGCACGGCAGTCGCCATCGTGCAGTCGGCCAACGGGTTCGCCCGCGCGTTCTCGGCACCGTTGTCACAAATGCTGATAGCAGGCCTGGGCTGGCGCGGAGCCTATCTGGCGCAAGGCGGCTTCATGGCGGTGGCGTTCCTGCCCTTGGCGGCGATGTTCCGCCAAGGGGAGCCGGATCGTCCGTCGATGACGCATGCCGGACTGCCCAACGGCTGGACATTGCGTCTGGCGATGCGGACCCCGCATTTCTGGCTGCTGTTCCTGGTCTATGTGTTCACCGGACTGGGCAGCTTCCTGGTGGCGCTGCACCAGCTTGCTTTTGCGGTCACCATCGGCTTCGAGAAATTGTATGCGGCCGAGGTCCTCGGGCTTGGTGCTTTCCTGTCGCTGCCTGGGGTCATCCTGACCGGCTGGGTGTCCGATTATATCGGTCGCGAACTGTCGGCGATCATAACCTACGGCACGTCGATCATCGGTGTGGCCTGCGCGATGCTGATCTCGTCGCCAGATCAGCATCTGCTGCTCTGGCTGCACGCCTGCTTCTTCGGCCTGACCTGGGGAGCACGAGGGCCGGCAATCACGGCCAAGACGGCTGATCTGTTTCCGGGGCCACGTCTGGGTACCATCCTGGGCGGAATCACCATTGGCACAGGGGTTGGCTCCGCATTGGGGTCGTGGCTGGCGGGGTGGACCTTTGATCAGACCGGCAGCTATCAGGTGGCGTTCGGGCTTTCGATCTTCTTTTATGTCTGCGGCAGCGTGGCATTCTGGCTGCTGCGGCGTCCTCCTGCGCCGGTCGGCACCTGATCGCAGGATCGTGCGTTTTGTTCTGGCGTCCCGGCGGCGAGGCGGGTAGAACCGCAAGATAGAGGGAGTTAATTGCCCGTGATGCGCCTTGCTGTCGCTTTGTTAACCTTCGCTTGCCTTTCCGCCTGCGGTATGATTCCGTCACAATCGGAGAACGATCTCGCAGCGCATGACGACAATTGGCGCGCGCAGCAGGCGACGCGGGATGCCGATGTGATTTTGCAGGGAATGGCGCGGGCGCGCGAACAGGCGTCGGAACTGGCGCGCTCGTCGCGCTGAGCAATACCCGGTGAACCGTCGCGATCGCGGTTGACCGCGTGCGGCGAAGCTCCGTGACTGTCCGGACAAGGACAACGGAGGAAAGCGTCCATGCAAAACCAGCTCACGCGCCGTGCGGTGATCGCGGGTGCCGCCGCGTGCACTCCAGTATTGGCCTTCGGTCAGGAGACGAAGCAACAGCTCGGAACACCCCCGAGCGTGATCACGCAGCCGCCGCGGCAATGGGGATACCGGGCGCCACCGGAGATCTATCCGGATCCCGACATCCTGGTGATCGACCCGAGCTTCAAACCGTATCTTGTCGGACTGACTGCAATCCGCCGGCTGGCTACGGGATTCGACTGGGCGGAGGGTCCGGCATGGTCGGGCGAGGGCCAATACGTCGTATTCAGCGACGTGAAGGGGAATACGCAGTTTCGCTACATCTGGGAAACCGGCGAGGTGGCGCCGTTCCGCAAGCCCTCGTGGAACAGCAATGGCAATGCGTTCGATTTTCAGGGCCGGCAGCTCTCCTGCCAGGATTTCTTCCGGCGGCTGGTGCGGTGGGAGCCGGACGGATCCATGACGGTCCTGGCGGACCAGTATCAGGGCGAGCCGCTGAACTCGCCGAATGACATCGCGCCACATCCGGATGGCAGCGTGTGGTTCACCGATCCACCGTATGGTGACTCGATCTCCGAGGGGCACCCGGACGTCGCCGGAGGCAGTGCCAATCCCAATGGGCTCTACAATCCCGATGTCGGCAACAGCGGCGTGGGGTTGGTGGGTGGCGCGAAGCGTGCATTGCCGACGAACACCTATCGCTGGAATCCAAATGGTGGATTGCAGGTGGTCGTGGCAGGCGATCAGGTGCCTGATCCGAACGGGATCTGCTTCTCACCCGATTACAAGACGCTCTATTTGATCAGCACCGGGCCCGGGCCGGGCGACAATGGCAAGGGCGGCAAGGGCAACATTTACGCTTTCGACGTGCAGGGAACGCAGCTCGCGAATATGCGGCAGTTCACCGACTCCATGGTGGACGGCGTGCATTGCGGGCCGGATGGCATGCGAGCCGATCGCGCTGGAAATCTGTGGGTGGGGTCGAATGCACCGCTGGGATATGCGGGAGTGACGGTTTGGAATCCTGCGGGGAAACTGATCGGGCGGATCAGGTTGCCGGAGGTGTGTGCCAATCTGTGCTTTGCCGGACCGAAGCGGGACTATCTGTTCATGGCGGCGAGCCAGTCGATCTATATGGTGCGGGTGAACGTGCAGGGTGCCGCGCCAGGATGATGCAGGAAATGCATCGTTCCGTTCGTCATGGCCGGGCTCGTATGGGGGCTTTCTTGTCAAGCGGCATGTGTGTGATGGCGTTTCCTTTCCTGATCTGAGTGTTTGTCACATTCGTCGCTGCGTTCACCATCCTGGGCGACCCCTTGGGTCAGACCTGTCGGCCTGCAAGCTCGTATCCGGTGGAACTCGTTGTTCCGTACCATGTTGCCCCATTCGCGGGGCCGGAGGGGTCTGGAGGGCGGGACCAATCTTGACGGCGGCATGTTGCAGCCATAGCCCGGCACGGTGCACCGCCCACCCAGATGGTTGTCAGGTGTCAGGTGCCGATCACCGTCTGCCTGCTGCTCGGTCTGGGTTCAATCTTCTGCCTGTCCACATCCATGGCTGTCACCGTCGGCCCTCATGCGGCCACGAGGCGCGCACCGGGCGGCACTTCGCCGCACTCGACGTAGCGCCACAGCGCCACCAGCAGCTTGCGGGCGAGTGCAACCACCATGATCTTGCGGATGCGTCCCTTGGCGCCGCCGGTGCGCTCGACGAACCAGCAACTCAATGCGCTGTCCGGCTGAAAGCGCAGCCAGCGCCACGCCAACTGCAACAGGATACGGCGCACCCGTGGATTGCCGTTCTTACTGATCCCCTGCTCGCGTTCACTGCCGCCGCTGTTGAACGGTGTGCCGGTGAGCCCGACAAATCCGGCAATCGCGCGGCGATCGGCGAACGAGCGGCAGAACACCTCCCGCGTCAGCCCCGTCGCTGTCGCAAGGCCAAGCCCCACCAGGCGTGCCAGCATCTGGATCTGCTCCACCGCGTGGTCCGGTTCCACCGCCATCGCCGTCTGTTCGCGGGCCGTCTCTATGTCCCTGAGTTGCTCACTCAACAGGCGATGACGCGTCATCAGCCGCTTCAGCTCTTCCAGCAGCCGTGGCGGCAGTGGAGCGCCGGCGAAGCTGCGCAATTCATCGAGCTGTTCCGCGGCCTTCTTCAGACGTGGCTTGAAGCCGGTGATCCCTTGCAGGCACAACAGGTTCTCAATGCGGTTCTCCAATGCGATCCGCTCGCTCACCAGCCGCTCGCGTTCCCGCTCCGGGCGGCGCATGTCCTCCTCGGTTTCGCTCGGGATGCGCACCATCGAGCACACGCGTGGCTCACCCCGCAACCAGGCCAGCAGCGTCCGCAGCAGCATGTCGAGGTCAATCCGGTCGGTCTTGGCGCGCCGCCCCCGTCGCTCCACCGGGATACTGGCAGGGTGCATGATCTGCACCTCGATGTCGTGCGCCCGCAGGTATCGCGCGATCCAGAACCCGTCACGGCCTGCTTCGTAGGTCAGCACGATCCGGCGCACGGTTCGGCCAGCCCGCCCGGCTTCCGCCTTCCATCGCTCAATCTGCTGCAGCAACCCCGCCATGTCGCGCGCCGCCAGACTGCGACGCGGCCGGCGCGTCACACCAGGCACCACCGCTCCAACTTCCCAGCCCTTGCCACTCAATTCCAGGGCCAGCACCAGCGTGCTATCGTGATCAAAGGCGGTCGCAGTCGATTGCTTTGGCATCGCATCGTTCCTTATGAGGTTTGGACAACCGCAAGGATACATGCTGCTGCGACCGTCCACCCCCATAGCATCTTGACCCCATAGGCGCTAAGATAGGGGCGACGGCGGTTTGAACGCTCAGGAATGCATTTCGCTCTCATGTTAGCGCCTATGGTGACAAACCCTGGGACTTCGGCCCGGCCATGACGTCAGAGCGGCAGACGATTTAGGGTCAGTGACCTTTGGTGTTAACCGTCTATTTACGCCGACAGTTTCCACTGCGGTTGTGCAATCGCAGTGCTTCCTAAATCCGAGCGAGGCGTTCTGGCGCGGCAGGCGCGTTCTGGTCGTCGGTAACACCGGCTTCAAGGGCGCGTGGCTGAGCCTGTGGCTGCATCGGATGGGAGCCCAGGTTGCTGGGTTGGCACTGCCACCGCCAACGGAGCCAAGTCTGTTCGACCTCGCCGGTCTTGGCGCGCTGGTGCCGACCGACATTGGCGATGTTCGCGACCTGCCAACCGTGTGCGCGACGATAGGCCGGTGGGAACCAGAGGTCGTATTCCACCTCGCGGCACAGGCGCTGGTCCGCCGTGGCTATCGCGAGCCGGTGGAAACGTTCGCGACGAATGTCATGGGCACGGTGCATGTCCTGGAGGCCGTCCGCAGTGCGCCTTCGGTTCGCTGCCTGGTCGTGGTGACCAGCGACAAATGTTACGAGAACCGCGAATGGCCGTGGGCGTATCGCGAGATCGATCCACTCGGCGGCAACGATCCATACAGCGGCTCGAAGGGCTGCGCGGAGCTGGTGGCCGCGGCGTATCGGCGCTCGTTCTTCCCGGCGATTGCAACCGCGCGTGCGGGCAACGTCATCGGCGGCGGCGATTGGGCCGACGATCGGCTGCTGCCCGATTGCATTCGGGCACTGTCCGCTGGCAAGCCAATTGAGGTCCGCAATGCGCACGCTGTGCGGCCGTGGCAGCATGTGCTGGAACCACTGTGCGGCTACCTGCTGTTGGCGGAGCGGCTTCGCGCCGATGTGGATCAGTTCGGCGACGCCTGGAATTTCGGTCCCTCGGACGATGACGCACGATCCGTCGGATGGCTTGCATCGTTCGTGGTGAGCGAATGGGGTGAGCGGGCGAGCTGGCGCGGAGCATCGTGCGATGGCGTGCACGAAGCGGCGGCGTTGAAGGTTGATGCGTCGCGGGCGAGAGCGAAGCTTGGCTGGGCGCCGCGACTGAAGCTGGCTGACGCGCTGCGCTGGACGATCGAATGGCATCAGCGCCTGGCTGCCGGGGAGGCGGCACTGGTGCTCGTGGACGAACAGCTTGCCCGCTATTCCGCGATGGGTGCGGCATGAAGTGCCGCTTCTGCGGAGCGCCGCTGACGCGGACGTTCGTCGATCTCGGCCGGGCACCGTTGTCCAATGCGTTCTTGACCGCGGAGCAGCTTCGTCTTCCCGAGCCGCATTATCCGTTACATGTCCATGTTTGCGACGAGTGCCTGCTGGTGCAGCTAGAGGAGTTCGCACCGGCCGAGCAGATCTTCAGCGATTACCTGTATTTCTCATCATATTCGGATGCGTGGCTGCGGCATGCGGAAGCTTACGCCGCACGCATGACGCAGCAGCTTCGGCTTGGGCCACAGTCGCTCGTCGTCGAGGTCGCGAGCAACGATGGCTATTTGTTGCAGTATTTCCAGAGGCGTGGCGTCGACGTGCTGGGCGTGGAGCCGGCGGCAAACGTTGCCGAAGTCGCGATGGCGAAGGGCATTCCCACCGAACTGGCGTTCTTTGGCGTGGCGACAGCGCAACAGCTTGCGGCGCAGCGGCAGGCGGATCTGATCTGCGCCAATAACGTGTTGGCGCATGTACCTGATCTTAACGACTTCGTGGCCGGCCTCGCAGTGATGCTGAAGCCGTCGGGTACGATCACCGTCGAATTCCCCCACCTGCTGCGGCTGATCTCGGAGTGCCAGTTCGACACGATCTACCACGAGCATTTCTCGTATTTTTCCGTCCTGGTGGTGGACCGAGTGTTCGCGCGTCATGGGCTGCGAGTGTTCGACGTGGATCGTTTGCCGACACATGGCGGATCGCTGCGCATTCACGCCTGTCATGCCGCCGCTGACCGGCCGCGCAGCGAGCAAGTCCACGCAGGTACTGACGGAGGAACGCGCCGCCGGCCTCGACCAGCCGCGGACTTATGAACGTTTTGCTGATACAGTCATCGATGCGAAATGCGCGCTGCTGGATTTTCTTATCACAGCGCGGCGCGAAGGAAAGACGGTCGTCGGCTATGGCGCGCCAGCGAAGGGCAACACGCTGCTGAATTACTGCGGCATTGGACCGGAACTGCTGGCATTCACCGTTGATCGCAGTCCGCACAAGCAAGGGCGATATCTGCCTGGCGTGCAGATCCCTGTCTTTCCGCCGGAACGGATCTTCGCGGTGAAGCCGGATTATGTGCTGATCCTGCCATGGAACCTGCGCGACGAAATCGTCGGGCAGATGCAGGCGTGCGCACCTGGGGCGGGAAGTTTGTCGTGCCGATACCGCACGCCCAGGTGTTATGATGGCAGCTCCGCGAGCCGGTGAATGTGCGAGCGCTGCTTGATCAATCGGCATGCGTGACGCGGGTGCGCGCGCGGGCGCCGCTGCGCATCAGCTTTGCCGGCGGTGGGACTGATCTGCCGTTTTATGCCGACACGTTCGGTGGCTGCGTGCTGAACGCGACGATCGGATGTTCGCCTATTGCTTCATCGAGGTACGCGACGATTGCAAGGTGCGTTTCGTCGCGCTGGACCACGAGCAGGAGATCGAAGCGGAAGCCGACGCTGATGTCACACCAGCGGGCATGTTGGCGCTGCACGCGGCGGTGCATCGGCGGATCGTGCGGCAGTTCCTCCGCGGACAGTGCCTGCCCGTAACGGTGATGACCAACTCGGAGGCACTCCCAGGATCGGGGTTGGGTTCCTCGTCCACATTGGTTGTGGCCATGGTCGAGGCGTATCGTGAATTGCTGGCCCTGCCACTGGGCGAATATGACGTGGCGAACCTCGCGTATCAGATCGAGCGCATCGATATCGGGCAGGCGGGGGGACGCCAGGACCAGTACGCGGCTGCGTTCGGCGGCATCAACTTCATGGAGTTCGCTGGGGAGCAAACCATTGTGAACCCGCTGCGCATCCGCTCGGCCACGCTGACGGAACTCGAAGCGATGCTGGTGCTGTACTCGACGGGGATCTCACGTGAGTTGGCGAAGATCATCGCGGAACAATCGGCCAGCCTGCGCAGCGGGCGTGAGGGGTCGCTGGAGGCGATGCATCAGATCAAGCGCGATGCGTATGCGATGAAGCGCGCGCTGTTGCACAACGACCTGCGGGCGTTCGCGGCGACCTTAGGCCAGAGCTGGGAAGCGAAGAAGCGGACTGCTGGCGCGATATCCAACGGGGAGATCGAGCGTGTCCATGCACTGGCGATGGAGGCGGGCGCGTGGTCCGGCAAGGTCTCGGGTGCCGGCGGCGGCGGGTTCCTGTTCTTCATGGTCGCTCCGGAGCGGCGGCCGCATCTGCTGCGCGTGCTAGGGCGGGAGCCGGGCGAGACGCGGGTGTGCGGGTTCACCGAGCAGGGGGCGCTGGCCTGGCGGGTATAGCGCCCCCTCCAGCCCCTGGATGACAACATGATCCGGCCATTGCTTCCATAGAGTTTGGAAGATTTTTGTTTTTTCGGCCTTGATCTTGCGCCTATGAGGAAATCCTTCTCACTTAGCTGCTGAAACTGCGGCTAAGGAACTAACGATGGCGATCGCCTTGGCCCTCGATCCGATGGTGGTATCCGTCGGGCTCGCTGGGCGCGGACCCGCTGCTTTGCGGCGATATCAGGCGTTGCAAGCCGGGGGTGCCGGCAGGGTGCTGCTGTTTTCCGACAGGCTGCCGGACGCGAACGATCTTGCCGGGCTGCAAGTGCTCTGGATCGCCGGGCTCCCCGATGAAGAGGCGAGCGAGCTTGCCGCACTGGCGCGGTCGATGCGTGTGCTGGTCAATGTGGAGGACCGCCCGGCGCTGTGCGACTTCCACAGCGTGGCAGAGGTCCACCGCGGCGATCTGCTCCTGACTGTGTCCACCAATGGCAGCAGTCCACGGCTCGCCGCTCGGATCCGCGCGCGGCTGGAGGCCGAATATGCCGCCGATTGGAGTGAGCGCCTCGCCATCCTGCGTTCATGGCGGAAGGTCTGGCGCCAGCAGGGGCGCGATGTGGCGGCCCTGACCGACGCGCTGCTGGAGGCGAACGGATGGCTGGTGTGACGCTCGAGCGAGGCGTGGTCTGGCTGGTGGGCGCGGGTCCCGGCGACCCTGGCCTGCTGACATTGAATGGTGCTCAGGCCTTGGCGCAGGCCGATATCGTGCTGCACGACGCGCTGGTCTCGCCGGAGGTCCTGGCGATGGCGCCGCAGGCCCGGCTGGAACCGGTCGGCAAGCGCGCTGGCGGAGAAAGCACACCGCAGATGCGCATCAACGAACGCCTGATCGAACTGGCGCGCGCCGGCCATCGCGTGGTGCGGCTGAAGGGCGGCGATCCGATGGTATTTGGGCGCGGCGCCGAGGAAGCACTGGCGCTTGCGGCGGCGGGCATACGTTTCCGTATCGTGCCCGGGATAAGTGCTGGCATTGGCGCATCAGCCGCGGCCGGCATCCCAGTGACGCATCGCGGACTGGCGCACAGCGTCGCCTTCGTGACCGGCCACGATGCTTCCGGCGGACTGCCGGACATCGACTGGTCAGCGCTGGCACGCGGCGCCAACGTGCTGGTGCTTTACATGGCGCTGCGCCACATCGCCGCGATCGCCGCGCATCTGCGTGCGGCAGGGCGCGATGCCACTGAACCGGTCGCCTTCATCACCGAGGCAACCACACCGCGCCAGCGTGTCGCGATCACCACCCTGGCGGACGCCGAAACAGTCGCCGCTACCATTCCACGGCATGCGCCGACGCTGATCGTCGTCGGACCCGTCGTCGCTTTGCGGACGCTCCTTGCATGCCAGGACGCCAACCCGCAGCCGGAGGAAGAACGCCATGCTGCCTGAGACCGCGCCGTTTCCGGAGGATCAGATCGTCGCGCTGAACCGCATCATCGTCGGGCACGAGTGCGGAACAGCGAACCTGGCTGAGCGGCTTCCTCGCGGGGTATCAGGCGGCGAGCACGCCGCAGCCGGCCGCGTTGGCGCCCCCGGCACGGCAGGCCCCGCTGACGATCCTGTTCGCCACCGAGTCCGGCAACGCCGAGGCATTGGCCGACGCAGCGCGCAAGGCTGCCGGCAAGCTCGGCTTTGCCGCCCGGGTGCTGGATATGGCGGACGCTACACCGGCCCAGGTCGCCGGTGCACAGAACGTGCTGATGATTGCCAGCACGTGGGGTGAGGGCGATCCGCCGCAACGCGCGATCGATTTCTACGCAGCACTGATGGCGGATGATGCGCCGCGCCTGGAGGGCCTGCGCTATGCGGTGCTTGCGCTCGGCGATCGCGCCTATGCCAGGTTCTGCGAGACCGGACGCGTGTTCGATGAACGGTTCGCAGCCCTCGGCGCGACGCGGGTGGCGGAACGGATCGAGTGCGACCTCGACTACGAGGCACCGGCCAGCGCATGGATCGACGGCACGCTCGGCGTGCTGCAAGCGGAGGTGGGCGAGCCGGAAGCGGGCGCCGTCATCCACGTCGATTTCGCGCGACCTGCCGCGGGCGGGCCGCCTGGACACGAACCCGGCCGTTCGAGGCGGAGATCAGCGAGCGCGTGCGTCTTTCCGGCAGCCGTTCCACTTCGGATACGTGGCATGTGGAACTGTCGCTGGCTGGCTCTGGCATCGAATATGAACCAGGCGACTCGCTCGGCATCATGCCGACGAATGATCCGGCACTGGTAGACGCGGTGCTGCATGCCGCAGGCCTTCAGGCAATGCGCAGCTGCGCGCCGAAACTGCTGGATCAGTACGACATCACCACGCTGACGCGCGAGCCGCGTCGCGACGGCTGGCAGGTGATCGACATGCTGGAAGCCGAAGCGCGCCAATGGTCCGAGGAAGAACTGCTGTCGGTGCTGCGTCCATTGGCGCCGCGCTATTACTCGATCGCGTCCAGCCGTAAGGCGATGCCAGACGAGGCGCATCTGCTGGTCGCCGCGTTGCGCTACGAGGCCCAAGGGCGTGCGCGCAAGGGCGTCGCCTCGGTCGATATCGCCGAGCGTCGCAAGGCAGGCGATCGGCTGCGGCTGTTCCTGAAGCCAAACATGCATTTCCGCCTGCCAGACGATGCTGATCGGCCGATCATCATGATCGGGCCCGGCACTGGCGTCGCACCGTTCCGCGCGTTCATGCAGGAGCGCGATGCGGTGGGCGCGCGTGGCCGCAACTGGCTGGTGTTTGGCCATCGCAATTACACGCACGACTTCCTGTATCAGTTGGAATGGCAGGACCTGCTGAAGCGCGGCGTGCTGACGCGGCTGGATGTCGCGTTCTCGCGCGATCAGCCGGAGAAGCGCTACGTGCAGCATGCTCTGTGGGATGCGCGCGGCGAGCTGTCCGGATGGGTGCAGGATGGCGCCGTGATCTATGTGTGCGGCGATGCCAACGCGATGGCGAAGGACGTGCACGCGATGCTGCAGCAGATCCTGGGCGAGGCGAAGCTCGATACGCTGCGGCGCGAGGGAAGGTATTTGCGCGATGTCTACTGATGTCCGTCCGCCGTCTGCCAACGAGAGGATCAAGGCAGAGAGCCGACTTCTTGCGCGGCACGATCGCCGATGGGCTGACGCGCGTCGAAACCGGCTCGCTGGTGGATGACGACCAGCAACTGACCAAGTTCCACGGCATCTATGTGCAGGATGATCGCGACCTGCGTGCCGAGCGTGGGCGCCAGAAGATGGAGAAGGCCTTCATCTTCATGGCGCGTCTGCGCGTGCCGGGCGGTGTGCTGACACCGCGTCAATGGCTGGCGGCGGAGCGCGTTGCACGCGAACGCGGCAACGGCACGTTGCGGCTGACCACACGGCAGACCATCCAGTTCCACGGCATCATCAAGAGCAATCTGCGCATAGCCATTCAGGGTCTGAACGACGCGTTGCTGGACACGATTGCCGCCTGTGGCGACGTGAACCGCAACGTCGTCGCGCGCGTCAATCCGTGGCAGAGCGCGTCGCATGAAGCGGTCGCAGGACTGGCGCGCGCAATCGGCGAGCATCTGCTGCCGAAGAGCCGCGCATGGCACGAGATCTGGATCGACGGCGAAAAGCAGACAGGCGGCGAGGAGGAGGAAGAGCCGATCTACGGCCGCACCTACATGCCGCGCAAATTCAAGATCGGCGTGGCGCTGCCGCCGGATAACGATGTTGACGTGTTCGCGCAGGACCTCGGCTTCATTGCCATCAAGCAGGACGGGCGTATCGTCGGATACAACGTCGTTGCCGGTGGCGGCATGGGCATGACGCATGGCGAACCGGACACGTTTCCTCGCACTGGCGACGTGATTGGCTTCTGCCCGCCGGAGCAGGCTGTGGATGTCGCGGAAAAGGTCGTGACGGTGCAGCGTGACTTCGGCGACCGCTCTGACCGCAAGCATGCCAGGCTGAAATACACGATGGAGCGGATGGGGATTGCCGCTTTCCGCGAGGAGGTGGAACGGCGGCTTGGCTACGTGCTGTCGGACCCTCGGCCTTTTGCCTTTACCGGCAACGGTGACCGGCTTGGCTGGACGCAGGGCGACAATGGTGCCTGGCACTACACGCTGTTTGTTGAGAATGGGCGCGTGGGACAGCAGCTTGCTGGGTTGCATGCGATCGCCGAGCTGGATATCGGCAGCTTCATCATAACCCCGAACCAGAATCTGGTGTTGGCTGACATTCCGGCGGATCGAAAGGCCACGGTCGAAGAGTTGCTGCGGGCGCATGGTCTGGAAGGCTCGATCAGCGGTCTGAGACGCAATGCACTGGCGTGCGTGGCATTGCCGACGTGCGGCCTCGCGCTGGCGGAGAGCGAACGGTACCTGCCCGGCCTGATCACGCGGTTGGAAGAGGAGTTGGAGCAAGCCGGCTTGATGCAGGACGATATCACGATCCGCATGACCGGCTGCCCGAATGGCTGCGCGCGGCCTTATCTCGCGGAGATCGGCTTGGTCGGGCGCACGCCAGGTATCTACAATCTGTATCTTGGCGGCGCATTCGACGGCGCGCGCATGAACAAGCTGTATCGCCGCGACGTTGGACACGATGCGATCATCGCAGCGCTGGCGCCGTTGTTCCGGCGAGTACGCAGAACGGCGCGCGGATGGCGAGCGGTTCGGGGACTATGTGATCCGCGCCGGCCATGTCCGCGCGACGACAGCGGGGAACAGGTTCCACGAGGATCTCGCGGCGGAATTGGTAGGTTGATGCCCTGCCGCGCGCTCACACAGACTGGAATTGATGGGTTTCGCCAGTCGCTCAACCCATCCTACGATTAGACCGTTATCGGGTTCACTGACAAAAGAGCACGTGTCATTGCGAGCGAAGCGAAGCAATCTCGACGGGATTGCTTCGCTTCGCTCGCAATGACATCACGCGCGGTTGGTATGACGGCGTAGGATGCGGTTGAGTGCAGCGAAGCCCATCAGCCTGCTACTCTGCTGCCTTGCGCGCCGCGAGCCTGTCGATCTCCGCCTGCACCGCCGCGCTCGATTGGCCGATGAACTCGTCATGATGGTCGCGTGCATAGGCGTAGGAAACGCGCCGCAGTTCGCGTGACCTCTGGAAGTGCGGATGGACGTAACGAGCCATCAGTTCGTAGTGTCGCTTCGTCGCCTCCCAGTCAGCCCAATTGTGTGCCAGCTCCATGATGGCGCCGAAACCGCCAGAGCCCTTCAACAGATTCTCGATGTAGGCGATCGCGTCATCCGGCGTGCCGATGCAGGCTGACTGGCTCTCCACCAGGAAGCTATAGGGATCCTTGATGTCCGGCGGTACGATCGGGAACGTCGCCACGTCGGCGAAGTAGTCCCGGAACGCATGCAGCCCGAACTTGACGTTCTCCTTCGCCTTCTCGCGTGTTTCCGCGATATGCATCAGCGTCACGACGCGCCACTTGTTGCGATCAGGAACGTGGCCGTTCAGCCGCGCCTGTTCTTCATACAGGCTCCAGTTCAGCGTGTGCTTGGCCATTGCCTCGGGCGAGGTACCCCCGATCGACAGCATGCCGATCCCGTGCCGGCCTGACGCCAGCGCACCCGATGGGGAGCGTGATGCTGCCACCGCCGTCTCCATGATCGGCTGCGTGTAGCAGGGAAGCTGCAACTGCGCGTCCACCAGATCGAACCAGTCAGTCTTCTCGGTCACCACTTCGCCGCGCAGCAATCGCATGATCACGTCGAGCGACTCATTCATCATGCGGCGCTGATCGGCTGCCTTGATGCCGATCTTCAGCGCATCGTGCACCAGTGCGCCCGGCCCTACGCCCAACATCGCGCGCCCGCGTGTCATGTGGTCGAGCTGCACCATGCGATCGGCCAGCATGAACGGATTATGGTAGGGCAGCGAAGCCACGCCCGTGCCCAGCCGGATATGCCGCGTGCGCTCGGCCGCGGCAGCAATGAACATCTCCGGTGACGCAATGATCTCGAAGCCGCCTGAGTGATGCTCGCCGATCCAGGCCTCGTGGTAGTTCAACTTATCGATGTGCTGCAGGAGTTCCATGTCGCGTTCCATGGCGAGCGTGGGGTTCTCTGTCAGGTTGTGGAACGGCGCGAGGAAGATGCCGCTGCGCAGATAGCTCATGGGTGGCCTCTTTGGATTACTGGCGAGTAGGATACGCCGGTAACCATCCGAGGAGAAACCCTCATGCCCATCCGTTTCGATGACCGCGTCGCCATTGTGACTGGCGCGGGTGCCGGCCTTGGCCGCTCCCACGCCATGCTGCTGGCCAGCCGTGGTGCCAGGGTGGTGGTGAACGATCCGGGCGGAGCGGTCGATGGCCGCGGCGGCGAGCATGCGGTTGCCGACAAGGTGGTGGCGGAGATCAAGTCTGCCGGCGGCCAGGCGGTGGCGAATTACGACTCGGTTGCCGATGAGAAGAGCGCGCAGAACATTATCGATACGGCTGTCAATACATGGGGCCGGTTGGACATCCTGGTGAACAACGCCGGCGTCCTGCGCGACAAGGCGTTCAACAACATGACGATGGAGGATTTCACCTTCGCCGTGCAGGTGCACTTCTTCGGCACCGTGTATTGCACCAAGGCTGCCTGGCCGACCATGCGCAAGCAGCAGTATGGGCGGATTGTCGTGACGACATCCGGTTCCGGCACCGTCGGCAACTTCGGCCAGAGCAACTATGGCGCGGCGAAGATGGCGGTGAACGGGCTGATCAACGTACTGCGGTTCGAGGGAGCCAAGTACAACATCCTGTGCAACGCGATCTCGCCGTCGGCGCATACGCGGATGACGGAAGGGCTACTGCCGCCGGACATGGTACAGTTCATGCGGCCAGAGTTTGTCTCGCCGGCGGTGGCCTGGCTGTGCAGCGAGGAATGCGACGCCAACGGCGAGATCATCGCCGCCACCGCAGGCAACTACGCGCGGGTGCAGTACTTCCAGAGCGAGGGCGTGCAGTTCGATCCCGACCAGCCGGTGACGCTGGAGATGGTCGCGGAACAGATGGACACGATCCGCGATCTGTCGAAGGCGAGGCCGTATACCGGGTTGATGGGCACGGTCGAGCAGAGCCTGCGCAAGATGGGCAAGATAAAGTAGGCGCGTTCTGATCTTGGTCGGGCGACACTGTGGTCGCTCGACCTGCTACACGCGGCGGCGCAAGGCACCGAGTGCCAGCAGCGGGAATCCGAGCAGTGCCAGGCTCGCAGGCTCCGGCACACCAGCCGTTACCAGGATCGGACCTCGTCCCGTCGTGAGCCCGGTGCCCTCGAGCGTGATATCGACGAACACGTCGAAGAAGCTGTTGATCAGGAACTCTCGCTGGCTTCCACCACTTGCTACGATCGATGTCAGGCTGCTGGAACTCATCAGATGGATCGGGGTCCAGCACCGCATCCAACGTATGCCCCATAAACGTGCCAGTGAGCGACATCGCGGTGAGGACCGTGATCCACGAACCAAGCTCCATGTCCGACGTCCGTCCTATGATCTCCTGCGTCAGGGTGCCAGTCACCGGGACGGTATGTGTATTGTGCGCCGCGTCCACCAGCACACTCGTCGCGGTGACATCGGTCGTGATGAACTCGTCGCTGCCCGAAAAGCTTTTCGCGAAGTCCGGGCCTGGAAATCAGCGTCAACGTGACGTTCTCCACGCACAGCCCGACAGCAGGAAAGCAACCGGAGCCGGGTGACGAGTAGGGGACACCGAAGAGCGGCAGCGTCGGCGTAGCCGAAATAACGGATGCGTGCGCCGAACCCGCTGTTGCAAGTCCGATCGCCAGGCTTGCCGCAATGTAGCTGACGCAATGTGCGGCCCTGATCGTTGACCTCATGGCGCGTTCCCCCATCGCTTGCGTATAGTCAATTTATACTCACTTTAGCACCGCCTGGCCAGGATCTGGTGAATTTTTCGCGTCGAGGTCGTGTGGGAGGCTGCGCGAGCTCACACGTCCAGCCGGTAGGTCTCGCCATCCCGCACGATCCGGCCCGCCGTGGCGCCCGCGAAGTGCGTGCCAATGACCAGCACGGGCTTGCCCGCGAGTTCGCCGAACATCCGCTCGCGCGTGCGAATGCCCATCTCGGGATCGGAATCGGCGGTTGAGGCCCATTCGGGATGCGCGATCTGGCAGGGATGGTGCAGGAAGTCGCCAGTGATCAGCGCTTCCTCGCCGCGTGAGCGGATGCGGACGCTGACGTGGCCGGGTGTATGGCCAGTTGTACCGACAAGGTCGATCTCGTCGCAGATGCGGGCATTCATTTCCACCAGATCGACCAGGCCGGCGTCGAACACCGGCTGCACTGAGTCGCCGAACACGATCACCATGTCTTCGCGGCCTTGCGGCTTCGACCAGTGCTCGTACTCGATGCGGCCCATCAGGTAGCGTGCGTTGGGGAATGTTGGCAGCCATTTGCCGTCCACCAGCATCGTGTTCCAACCAACGTGGTCCACGTGGAGATGCGTGCACAGCACGGCATCGATCGAACTCCCGCGGATGTCCCGCAGCGGCCAGGTCCTCCAGGAACGGTCCGTGCAGATCGTTCCACGTCGGAATCCGCCGCCCCTGCTTGTCGTTGCCGAGGCAGGTGTCCACCACGATCCGCCGCGACGGCGTTTGCACCACGAAGCTGTGGATGCTCATGCGCAGCCGCCCATCCGCATCCGCGAAGTGCGGCTGCAGCCAGGTAATCGGCTGAATGGCCTCGCGCGTCGCCTGCGGCAGGATGAAGCGGCTGCCGCCGGTCACTTCGAGTTCGACGATCTTGGTCACCGTCACGTCGCCGATACGCCACTGCATCGCGTCCTCCTTGTGCGTTGCTGTGGGCCGTATCACGATCCGCCGACGCTTGGGAGGAGGATCGCGCTGTGACCCATATCGATTACTACGCCTCGCTGAATTCGCCTTGGACGCATCTTGGGGCGGCGCGGATCGAGGCGCTGGCGGCGAACTACAATGCGACGCTGCGGGTCTATCCAGTGGATTTCGGCACCATCTTCGCTGGGTCGGGCGGCCTGCCGCTGCCGAAACGCGCGCCGCAGCGTCAGGCGTATCGGCTGATGGAGCTGCGCCGTTGGCGCGAGTATCTCGGCGTGCCGATCAACATCGAGCCGAAGTTCTTTCCCTCCAGCGAGGCGTTGACTGGGCCTTGCGTTATCGCGGTGCGCGAGATCCAGGGGGATGCGCCGGCACTCAAGCTGGCGCATCGCGTGCTGAAGGCAGTTTGGCAGGACGAGCTCAGTCCGGCAGATCCGGCGACGCTGGCGAAGCTGATCGGGGAGGTGGGGCTGGATGCTGAGGCGGTGATGAAGCTGGGGGCTGAACCGCGTTGGACCGAGAGGCGGGAGGCCGATACGCGGGCGGCGCTGGAGCGTGGGGTGTTTGGCGCGCCAAGCTACGTCATTGGGGACGAGATTTTCTGGGGACAGGATCGGCTGGAGTTCGTGGAGCGGAAACTGGCGAAGGGCTGACTGCGGCCCCGCGGTTTTGTTCGCGAAACGGCAGATCGCGAGCCAAGGAGTTCTGCATAAGCAGACATTCAGGTAAACCGGAATTGATGGGTTTCGCTGCGCTCAATCGCATCCTACGCTGTCGCGTCATTAATCGCCGGACGACGTGGACGCCTTCTGGTGCGCATCCTCGGCGAATTTCGAATGCTTGATGTGATACTTGGTCTCGAGGTCGAGGATTGTGCCGTCTTTGTGCCACTTCTTGACCGTGGCGGACAGGTAGGCGTCCCATTCCGGCTGTCCCCGCCGGATGCCAAGGGCCCAGGGCTGCACTTCTTGTGACTCGAGCGGCATGTCGTATTCGCTCCACTCAGGCTGCAGCATGTCGCCCGCGATCGAGGTGTCGTCATACAGCAGCCCCGCGCAATGCCCTTGTTTGAAAGCCGTCAGGGCCTCGGGAGAGCCGGCGAAAGCAGTGACCTGAAGCTTGAAGTTCATTGTCGCTTCATAGTTGTAATAAGCGCCCTTGATGCCGCACACCGTCCTGCCTTTCAGCTCGTTCCACGATGTCAGGTGCATCGCTTTCGGTACCATGACGTTGAAGCCGGCGGCGTAGTAGTACGGCTTTACGATGTCTATGGTCTGCCCGCGCACTCTCGTGTCGTTCATCGTGGCGATGATCAGGTCGATCTTGTCCTGCTCCAACAACTCGATGCGGTTCGAAGCAAGCACCGGGACAAGATCGAGCTTCACGCCCATGCTGTCGGCCACGTCCGCGGCCAGCGACGGTTCGATGCCGATGATCTCGCCGGACGGCGAGCGGAATCCGAACGGAGGATAGTCCGCCTTCACGCCGACGATCAGCGTGCCACGCTGCTTGATCGTGGCCAGATCGTCTGCATCAGCGCGCGGTTCCCCGAGGCCCAACAAACAGGCGGTGAGAAGAATACCTGCGAGCAGGCGCGGTACATGATTGCCGACCCTCATGCTGTGCTCCTGGTGAGGCACCAATGCGACTGGCCAATATTCGGCGAGTTTGGCCGTGACGCCAACCCTGTTTCTTTATCCGATCGCCTGGCTCGCCCGCCGCCCCAGTGCAACCTCACCGGTGGCGGAAAGCTGATACACACCACGCCCCGTGCGTTCGAACCAGCCGTAGACGTTGCGCAGCAGGATACGTCCGGCATCGGGCGCCGCGGCGCGCAGGTCGCTGGGACGACAAGGCCCCGTCTCCATCAACGCGGCACATGCGAGCGCGCGCTGCCGGTACGCGGTCATGATCGGTTGGCGGGCGACACCGCCAGGTGATGGATCGCCCAAGCGGCGGGTATGTTCGCTCAACAGACGGTTGCGGCGGCGGTAATCGCGGCGGGGCGCATATGGGCCTGGTTCAGCCAGAACCTCGATGTGGCCAAGCGTCGCATGGACCGCCATAAGCCCAAGGCCGAGCAAGCGGCATAGCCGGTGCACGCGCCGGTCACGGTCACGTCCGCGGCGGGTCGCCGGCACCGCCAGCCATACTTCGTCGGCCATGCACATCCGGTCCGTTGCCTGCAACAACAGCTCCAGGTTCAGCCCGAGCTTCAGTTCGACAATCGTCAGGTTCCGCGGTTCGTCGCGGTGCACCGCGACCACGTCGCAGCCTTTCACCTCGCCTTTCACTTCGAAGCCGGCCACCTCGAGGAAGCGCTTGACCGCCGGGTAGAGCGACGTTTCAGCCATGACGCGGAGGCTGCTACGGCACTCCGCGTCGCTGCAATGGGTTTTTGCGATCCGCCTCGGCGGACCGGATTGCCTTGGCCTCGCAATTGGGCAGTGTCGATGTTCGGATTTCAGTCCCGCCCGTCAGGTGGTCGCGCTGACCGTCGAGGCACCGTTCGGCGCCACATCTCTGCCGTCCGGGAAATCGTCCGGGCGGTCGCCATTTGGATCAGGGGCCTGCAAATTGACAGGCTGCACAATCTGGCAGCGAATTGACAATACCGATGTGCAGTTATCACTGTGACATATTGGGCTCAGCATTCGAGCAAGGGCATATGTGTAGCGAACGCTCTCCAGGCAGGTTGCTGACGCATCTGCGGTGCCCACGTTGCGGCGGACAGCTCTCCGCCTCGGCGGACCGTGTATCGTGTCGGCAATGCAGTGCCTCCTATGAACTGGTTGATGGCAACATCATCGACTTTGTGCAGGGCAATGCTGCAACGCAGCTAGATGCTGCCGATTATGATAGTTTCCATGCGATTTTCGAAGCGAGGTCGCTCGAGGTACTACGAGCATACTCGTAAATTGCTGGGTGAGCGCTGGCCAGCCTCGATGGGCAGCACACTAGAGATAGGCTGTGGCACCGGTTTCTTTTCTCGTGCCGTCATCGCGCGGGCGGGGCTGAGCGACATGGTTCTCACAGACGTGTCAGTCGATATGTTGAGGATCTGCCGCGCTCACCTTGACCGCAGCGGCCTGCTGTCGCGAGTACCGATCACCTTTGCAACCTATAGCAGCTTGGAGCAATGCTTTCAGGCCGATAGCTTCGATACGGTCATTGGCATGCAAGTATTGCATCATCTGCCAGATGTCCCCCAGTTCCTCGAGGAGTTGCTGCGTATCCTGAAACCGGGGGGACGGGCATTTTTTGCAGAACCCGCCCTGCCGTTCCAACGAGCCGTGGCATCAACGCTGGCCGACCTCATTGCCGCCTCACTGGCGCGAGGCCAGCCACCCTCCAACGATCGACAGGCTCTGCACAATTGGATTGCTCAGCAACGGCTATCCATCCTGCATCAGGGAGACAAGGAATTTCTGTTGGGACTTGAGGATAAACACATGTTTGTCGGTAGTGAATTTGAACAGACTGCATCGCGCCTCGGGTTTGCGACGGCGGAATCACTGCCGACCGACTACGACCCTTCCGGACTAAAAATGGTAGATGGTCTCATGGGCCAGCTCCGCATCAGCCGTGCTTTTGCCGACGAGGCACTGAGATTGTTGCCGACCTTTGCTGCTCCGCACATCGGATTGTTGGCGGCGAAAGACCAATGCGCCAGTTATCTTTTTTGGTTGAACGCACCAAAACAGCAATTCGATGGTTGTGTCAATTTACTTGAGAATGTTGCCCCCAATCATGCGAACTTGGGCCGCGAGATCGGCTCACTGCCCGAGGCCACATTGCTGCCGCGCTGCTCGATTGAGGTTCCAACGGAGATGGACGAAAATGCGTTGCATGTAAAGATCGATGGATGGTGTCTGATGGCGCAGGACATCAAATGGCTGCATGTCCGAACTCAATGAATTTGTCCGCCATGTGCCAGTCTGGCGCCCCAGCCCTGACGTTCACTCGATATACAATGAGCATGGAACGTACGCGAATTGGAATTCATTATGCTGCCGCGTGCTTGACGCCTTCCGCGTCCCTGGTCCACTGCTGCCTACCGGCACGTTCTGGTTCAAGGTCCAGGCAATTATGATGGATGACATGGTTGTCGACCTGAAATTGCCTCGAGCAGTCCGGGGTGGTGAGCAATTCGTCATTGCAACGTAAGCAAGGGGGGCGCCAGTTGCGCCCGCGCCGGGTTTCCGCGCCGGCCGCAATATCGTACGGTGGCTGCATGACGTCCGAGACAAGAAAACCCGGCGAGACACAGGCGCTGAGCCTGATCTCCGCCGCGCACATGGTCAGCCACTTCCATCAGCTTGTGCTGCCGCCGCTGTTTTTCCTGCTGCGCGACCGGATGGGGGTGGACTTCATACAGCTCGGCCTGGCGATGACCACGTACAACGTGGTGACCGCGCTGGCGCAGACGCCGATGGGCTACGCGGTGGACCATCTTGGCTCGCGCCGCATGCTGATCTTCGGGCTGTGCCTGTCAGGCGTTGCGCTGGGGTCGGTCGCGGCTTTTCCCAATTACACGTGGCTGATCTGCGCCGCGGCGCTCGGCGGTGTGGCCAATTCGGTGTACCACCCGTCGGACTACTCAATTCTCGGCTCGGTGATAGAGACTTCGCGCGTCGGCCGCGCTTTCTCGGTCCATACTTTCGCCGGGTTCCTTGGCAGCGCGATTGCGCCGACAGTCATGCTGTTCGCAGGCACCAGATTTGGCCTGCGTCCCGCGTTGCTTTGCGCTGCCCTGGTGGCGCCCGTCGTCGCCGTGCCGCTGTTGCTGACGAGAAGGCTCGACCAACCCGCCATGCAGCAGAAGGCGAAACAGCAAGAGGCCGGGTCCTCGATCCGCGTCTTGCTGTCGCCTGCGGTGCTGAGCCTGACCGGCTTGTTCGCGCTGCTCAGCCTCTCGTCGGCAGCGATCTCCACCTTCTCGGTGGTCGCCCTCGTCGGGATGTACGGCGTGGCCCCGGCTTCCGCCAATGTGGCGCTGTCGGCATATCTGTTTGCGATGGCTGTCGGTGTGCTGGCCGGAGGCTTCATCGCTGATGCAACCCGCCGTCACGCCGAGGTCACCGCGGCAGGTTTCGCCGCCGCCGCGGTCATTACCTTCACCATCGGCACCGTCGATCTCGGCGTGGTTCTGCTGGTGGTGGCGATGGCCTCGACCGGGTTCCTGGCCGGCATGATCATGCCGTCGCGCGACATGCTGGTACGCGCCGTTGCGCCACCCGGCATGGCGGGCCGGGTATTCGGCATCGTCACCACTGGCTTCAATATTGGTGGCGCGATTGGTCCTATCCTCGGCGGCTGGTGCGTGCAAATTGGAGCGCCCCGCTGGGTGTTCTACAGCACGGGATGCTTCATGGCGCTGACCGTGATAGCAGTGCTGATCGGCGACTGGCGGTCGCGCCGGCGGGCGCTGGGTATGGCGATGGTTCAGGCGGAGTAGCGAAGATGGCACGTATCCGGAGCGAGGAAGAGCAGGCCTTGATCGATCTGGCGCAGCGCGTGCTGCCAGCCGGCAGTTTCGGCAATCTGGCCGGCGACATCGTGATCCGCGAGGGCCGCGGTGGACGCGTGTGGGATGTCAGCGGAAACGAATACGTCGACTTCCTGCTCGGCTCAGGACCGATGTTCATCGGCCACTGTCACCCCGATGTTGTGGCCGCGGTTGAAGCGCAAATCCCGCGTGGCACCACGTTCTTCGCCAACAACGAGCATGGCATCAAGCTCGCCGCCGCCATCGTCGATGCGGTGCCGTGCGCGCAGAAGGTACGGTTCGTGTCCAGCGGCACCGAGGCCGACGCGTACGCGATGCGTGTCGCGCGGGCATTCCGTGGCCGCGACAAGATCCTCAAGTTCGAGGGTGGCTATCACGGCATGAGCGACTACAGCCTGATGAGCCTCGCGCCGAAGCGTCCCGGCAATTTCCCGCAGGCTGTGCCGGACTCGCCTGGCATTCCGCGCAGCGTGCGCGACGAGATGATCATCGCGCCGTTCAATGATCCGGCGATGGCGGCGAGCCTGATTCACGAACACCACGACGAACTGGGCGGCGTGATCGTCGAGCCGTTCCAGCGCTTGCTGCCGCCGAAGCCTGGCTTCTTGAAGGCTCTGCGCGACGCCACCGCGGAGCACGGCATCCCGCTGATCTTCGACGAGGTCGTCACCGGCTTCCGCTTCTCCTACGGCGGCGCGCAGGAGTTCTACGGCGTGACGCCCGACCTCTGCACCTTGGGCAAAGTCATCGGCGGCGGCTTCCCGCTGGCCGCGATCACCGGGCGCGAGGACATCATGTCGCTGTTCGACCGAGGCAAGGTGGGCGACGAAAGGTTCCTGACCCAGATCGGTACGCTGTCCGGCAATCCCGTTGCCGCGGCGGCGGGACTGGCGACGCTGGACGTGCTCAAGCGTCCCGGCGCGTATGACAAGGTGTTCGCGACTGGTACCGAGCTGATGAACGGCATAACCCGCATGCTGGAGAAGTCCGGCCTGCCGGCGCAGGTGATCGGGGTGCCACCGCTGTTCGATATTGTATATGCATCTGGAGATATCGCCGACTATCGTGGCTGGCTGCGCGCCGATACGGCGATGCAGAAGCGCTTTAACCAGCGGTTCCGCGAAGGCGGCATTTTGAAGGGCGAGAGCAAGTTCTACGTCTCGCTGGCGCATGAAGCGGCAGAGGTCAAGCACACGCTGGACACCGTGCAAGCGGCGATTGACGCCGAACTGGCCGCAGCTCGGGTTGCAGCTCAGTAGAATAGCCGGCTGAAAAACCCTCGTTTCTTCGTCCGCGCCTGAACATCAGCAGGCGCGGCAGCGGGCGTTAGGCGAAAGCGCTTATACCAGCCGCCCTAGAGTCCCAACACATGCCCAAAGGCGGGTTCCGATTGACTTGATCCGGTCTGGATCGTTGACCAGGAAGTCCCAAGCCTGCTTGCAGGCGGCAACGATGGCCTCATAACTGTCCCACACCAGCAAACTGAGCTTGTTGGCACGCAGGTAGTGCCAGACATTCTCCATTGAATTGAGTTCGGGTGAATAGGCCGGCACGGATATCAGCGTGATGTTGTCGGGGACGTCGAGCCGCTTGCCGCGCTGATGCCATCCAGCGCCGTCACAGATCACGACGGCATGCGCGCCTGGCTGCGCCTGGGTACTGATCTCCTTCAGATGCTCGTTCATGGCCTCGGTGTTGGCGACTGGCATGATGATGTCGGCACCGACCCCACGAGCTGGGCAGATCGCGCCAAACAGATAGAGTAAATCATGACGGTTATCCCGCACCGCGGGTGGCCGTGAAGCGACCAACCGGTGCCCATTGGTATAGGATCCATCCCTTCTGGCCCACGCGGGCTTCATCCTGGAACCAGAATTTCGATCGCCGCGCCGGCGGTGGAATCCGAGCAGCGTGTTCTTCACCAGGCTGGCGAAGTTTTTTTAAAAGCCTCCTGCGCCGCGGCATCTTTCTTCGGATGGTAGGGGCGTGGCTGCAGCCGGGTCAGCTTGAGCTTGCGCAGCCACTTTCCTACCGTCCGCTCAGGTCCACGGTCACCGAATAATTCCACGCGATGGCCTGGCACAGATCAACGCAGCGCCAGCGCACAACCCCATCGTTCGCAGGGTCGCCGGGCGCTGTTGATCACCAGGTCTTTCAGCTCGGACATCTGGTCTTCGCTCAGAGCCGGCGGACGGCCAGAACGCGGTCGCGTCGCCAACCCGGCAACACCCTCGGCGTTGTATCGATGCACCCAGGTCGCACAGCAGCTGGCGATCCATGCCGATCACCGTACTGCCGGCCTCGCCGCGCGGCCAGCCTTCCAGCAGCAGGGCTATGCCCAGCAAGCGACGAACCACGGCGCCGTCCTGGGTCCTCGATGCTGCAACTCGCGCAGCTCTGCCGCCGAGCGGTCCTGATCGGTCAGTTCAATTGCCTTGACCATGCTACGCATCCCCTCGCCAGGCTGGCGCCTCGCCCAGGAAATTAAGACCCCAGCCAATTCGGAAATCGCTGCGGATAAGTCAAAACTATCGGGGGCTGGTATTGGATTCGCATTCAGGTAAACCGGAATCGATTGGGCTTCGCTGCGCTCAACCACATCCTAAGCCGCCGCATCATTTGTTGGATGGGTTGAGCGGTAAGCGAAACCCATCGCAGCTTTCCAGTTATGTTGAAAACACTCTGGCACTGGATGTCTATACGACAAGTTGACGGCAAGGCCAGTCCCTGCAAGTTCGACGTGATACTCGGGACCATGTCGGTTTCAATGATCGAAGGTGGAGGCGCAACTCAATCTGATGGTTGTCCTGTCGCGCACCCACCCGATCGGCGTAGCTTCTGATCAGGAAGCCAGCCAGGCGTTGATGGCCGTCCTCGGTCTCGATGATCTCGTCATGGCTCGGCGGGTGCAGCGGGAATTCCAGAAGTTTGCCCTGATAGGTCATGACGACCGTGATAACAAATTCGTCGTAGCTGATTGCCGAGCCTGACTGAGCCGGCAGCGACGCCCGAACCGAACACCATCTCCATCGTCTGCTGGACGGCAAATTCGACGCGGCTGGTCACGTCCCGGCGCGCGCCCCAGACACCAGCGTGGTGCTCGATGAACCCGGTAATCGCTGTCGGATCAGCGGCGCCCGAACCGACCACCATCTCGACGGTTCGGCGAATGCCGATCCGGAACAACAGATTGAGCGACAATGCCACCAGAGTGGCGAGCACCAGCGGCGTGCTGACCAGAGGCTGCACCCATTGCGGCGCGTCAGCGAAAGCAGTCGGATAAACCGAAACAACCAGGAACGACAAAATTCCCATGCCGATGACCAGCGTGCGGCGTCCGTCCAGCACGCGTGTCGAGATGATCTGCACGCCGCTGATCATGATGAACACCGAGGTGAAGATCATTGCTGCTGCCATCACCGGCCGCGGCATGATGGTCAGCAAACCGATGACCGCTGGCTGCAAAGCAGCAACCGCAAGCAGGGCGGCGATCGCGAAGGCGATCACTCGGCTCGCCACCCCGGTTGCGGCAACCAGGCCAACATTTGCACTCGAAACGCTCGGGCCATAGGTCCCCAGCAGCCCGGACAAGGTTGCGGCGATCCCATCAGCGAGCACGCCACGCCCGATCGATGCCATATCGGGTCGAGTCCACTCGGCATCGGTGAGCCGCTGATACGTCGTTACCACCGCGGTCGTGTTCATGGCAGCGGCGAGACCAGTCACGGCAAACGGCAGCACCAGCGACGGATCAAACGCCCACGAGGTCCACCGGAGTTTTGGAATTGCCAGCAATGGGCGATGCAAGACCGCGCTGAGATCGTGCCATGTCAGCAGTCCGGCCGCCGCCGCCACCAGATATCCGACCGCCATGCCGATGAGGATGCAGAACAGCTTCAGCCGGCCGTTGTTCCAGATGTTCAACGCGGCCATCACGGCCAGGGCACAGCCCACGACAAATCCGTCCTTGGCGGTCAGCGTGCCGGCGGCATTGTCGTCGAGCATGACATGCACCGCGGCAAGCCCGATGATGAACCCAACGAGGACAATCACCAGACCGGCCAATTCCGGCGGAATGAACGGCCGCAGCCGTGACCACACTCGCGATAGGGCCATCTCGACGAGGCCCCCGAATATCGTCATGCCCCACATCAGCGGCAGCCCGCCGATCTTCACCGCCAGCAGTGAAGGCGCGAGATAGACGCCTGTATAGATCGACGGCGCGAGGAAGCGGCTGCCAACCGGGCCGCGCGGCAGGGCTTGCAGCAACGTGCTGATCGCCAGGACGATGAAGCCCAACTGCAGGAGGTTGGTGACCTCATCCGCGGGCAAGTTGGCCTGGTAGGCGATGATCAGCGGATAGACCATGAAGATCGCGCAGACACCGAGGTGCTGGATAGCGCTGATCCAAATCACGCTCGCAGGCGGCGTCTCCTCCAGCGCATAAGCGAGCGTGGCTGGCTTCTTCAACGGTCAGTTTCGCGGCAGGCGCGCGGTCGTTGGTGCGTCGGGGTTCTGCGCGCGATGGCGCAGCAGATGATCGGCCAGCACGCAGGCCAGCATCGCCTCGCCCACCGGCACGGCGCGGATGCCGACGCAGGGATCGTGCCGGCCTTTGGTGCTGATCTCGATGTCCTCGTCCCGTCCGGTCCACCGTGCTGCCGCGGCGTCAGGATCGAGCTGGTGGGCTTCACCGCGAAACGCGCGACGATCGGCTGCCCGGTGGAGATGCCGCCGAGGATGCCGCCGGCATGGTTGGAAGCGAACGTCGACCACGCCGTCCTGCATGCGCATCTCGTCGGCGTTCTGCTCGCCGTGCAGTGCCGCGGCGGCGAAGCCGTCGCCGATCTCCACGCCTTTCACGGCGTTGATCGACATCAGCGCCGCGGCGATGTCGGCGTCCAGCTTGCCGTAGATCGGCGCGCCCAGCCCGGGCGGACACGCCCTCTGCCACGACCTCGATCACCGCGCCGGCGACGAGCCCGGCTTTGCGCACCTCGGCGAGATAGTCGCTCCCACTGTCGCCGCGGCTCCGGATCGGGGCAGAAGAACGGATTGTCGTCCACTGCGCTCCCAGTCCCAGCGGGCGCGATCGATGCGATGCGGGCCGATCTGCACCAGCGCGCCGCGGATGCGGACGCCGATCGCCCAGCACCTTGCGCGCGACCGCGCCGGCGGCGACGCGCATCGCCGTTTCGCGCGCCGAGGACCGCCCGCCGCCGCGATAGTCGCGGATGCCGTATTTCAGCTCATAGGTCAGGTCGGCATGGCCGGGCCGGAACTGCGCGGCGATATCGCCGAGTAATCGCGGGATCGCTGGTCCACGTTCTCGATCAGCAGCGCGATCGGCGTGCCGGTGGTCAGGCCGTCGAACACGCCGGACAGGATGCGCACCTGGTCCGGCTCCTGCCGCTGCGTGGTGAAGCGCGACTGGCCGGGGCGGCGGCGGTCGAGCCAGGGCTGGATGTCCGCTTCGGACAATGCGATGCGCGGCGGGCAGCCATCGACGACGCAGCCGATCGCCGGGCCGTGGCTCTCGCCCCAGGTGGTGACGCGGAACAGGTGGCCGAAGCTGTTATGGGACATTGGATCGCCCCCTCTCCACCAGTCCCCTCCCGCGAGGGGAGGGGGCATGTTGAGGGCAGTCCTCCCCCTCCCCTCGCGGGAGGGGGCTGGGGAGAGGGGGCCCATACTGTTCACGCTCTGACTCTCCACGATGCCGATGTCGGGCGCGGCAGGGTGCTTCATGCCGACGATATGGTAGCCGCAATCGACGTGGTGCACCTCGCCGGTGACGCCGGCCGACAGGTCGGACAGCAGATAGACGCCCGCGCCGCCGACATCGTCGATGGTCACGTTCCGCTGCATCGGCGAGTTCAACTGGTTCCAGCGCAGGATGTAGTGGAAATCGCCGATCCCGGACGCAGCCAATGTCTTGATCGGTCCGGCGCTGATCGCGTTCACGCGGATGCCCGTCGGTGCCGAGATCGGCCGCCAGATACCGGACCGATGCCTCCAGCGCCGCCTTGGCCACGCCCATCACGTTGTAGTGCGGCGTCCAGCGTTCGGCGCCGACATAGGTCAGCGTCAGCAGGCTGCCGCCGGCGCGCATCATCGGCACGGCGCGCTGCGCCACGGCGACGAACGAGTAGCAGGAGATATCCAGCGCCTGCAGGAATGCGGCCCGCGGCGTGTCGAGATAACGGCCGCGCAGATAGTTCTTGTCGGCGAAGCCGATGGCATGCACCAGGAAGTCCAGCCCGTCCCAATGCTCGCTCAGGGCGCGCGAACGCCGCATCGATGCTGGCCTCGTCGGCGACGTCGCACAGGAACAGCCGATCCGAGACGCCGACAGATGCCGCCAGCGGACGCACCCGGCGCTCCAGCGCCTCACCCTGATAGGTGAAGGCCAGCTCGGCGCCCTGAGCGGCGCAGGCCGCGGCGATGCCCCAGCCGAGCGAACGGTCGTTCGCCACCCCCATGATCAGGCCGCGCTTGCCTTGCATCAGCGTGCCTGGGATGGGGGCGCTATCGGGCATGGTCGATCCTTCTGGGGTCGAGTCTGCCGTGGTCGCATACCGTCACGATACAGGGCAAGAGCCGCCCAGGGCTACCGCCGAGCCGCCACCAGCAGGAAGGGCGGCCGTTGGCGCTCGTCGGCCAGCGCCGGCCGCGCGGCGATCTGCGCATCCGTCGGACCCCATTCTTCGACATGGGTCAGGGTGAAGCCCTGCCGGAGCAGCAGGGTCAGATAGGTGCCGATGGTGCGGTGCTGCTTGATGACGCCCTTCGCCAGCCAGTCGGTGGTGCGCGGTCCCTCGGCCAGGTAGCCGTCGATCGGCCACGTCTTGTGACCGTCGGCGTCGGTCGACCAGCCAGGGTGAGTGGGCGCCGTGTAGATCGGATGCTCGACCGAGAACACCAGCGCTCCGCCAGGCCTCAGCGCGCGATGCACCGTGCGCAAGCAGTCCGTCAAGATCGCTCGACGTAATGCAGCGCAAGCGAACTGTAGACCAGATCGAATGATGCCTCGGGCAGATCGAGGTGCTCCAGGTCCGCCCGCGCATAGCTGATTGCCGCATGCGTCCGTGTATCGGTCCTGGCTCGCGCCAGCATGTTCTCGGACACGTCCAGGCCTAGCACCCGGGCCGCGCCTTGCTCGCGCGCCCAGCGGCAGAACCAGCCGAAGCCGCACCCCAGGTCCACGACATTGCGGCCATGCAGGTCCGGGATCAGGGCGCGCAGTGCCGGCCATTCCGCGGCGCCATCCAGTCCCTCGACCGACCGGCCTAACTGGCTGTAGCCTGCGAAGAACTCCGCGTTGTCATAGATGTTCTGTGTCATCGTCCTGCTCAGGGTCAGGGTAACCCATAGCACCAACATAACGTCGGAACGCATTCGCGAGCCATCCGAACCGCCGTCATGGCCGGGCGTGTCCCGACCGCCCGTAGGCCCCAACCCCGAAATGCCAGCGATCGAACGGTCACCGTTACGGGTGGCCGGGATACGCCCGGCCACCTCTTATTTGGACGACGTCGCCGTTATGTTAGCGCCTATGGGGTTCCGACCCCAGGTAAGCCACTGGCTGTCGTGCAATCCGCCAGAGTGTGAGTGTCAAGGCTCCGGTAGAAATTGTCCCGTGCTGCGCCCAGCATGTCACGCAGACGGCATGCTGGCATGAAGGTGCAGCCGCAAAACTGCGAACCAAAGCATTCGACAATTGGCTGATCCGCTTCAAGCTGTCGGATCAGCGTGCCGAGGTATACCTTCTCCGGCGCAACCGCCAACGCAACTCCGCCACCTGCGCCACGCACGGTGCGCGTGATCCTCAGGGCGGTAAGGTCCTGCACGATCTTATGCAGATGATTACGTGACAGCCCACCAAGCTGACAACTCAGTTGTTCCACATTCTTCCGGCCGCCGTCCGGCTCACCTGCGAGCAGCATGAGGACGCGAAGAGCGAAATCAGTCGATGCGAGCAAGCGCATAGGGCCTCCGAATTGGTATTGACAATACCACAATTAGCCGGCAGTGTAATTGGTATCGAAAATACCAATTAGGAACATGCGATGAGCGCAACCATCAGTTCCAGCGTTGGGTATCGGCACCGCACTCTGGCCGACATTGCCGCGACGCTGCCGGGAGCGACCGGCGTGTTCCGCCGCCGCAAGTTGGACTTTTGCTGTGGCGGCCGGGTGCCCCTGGCGCAAGCGGCGGCCGAGCGGGGCCTGCCGCTGGATGAATTGGAGGCGGAATTGGACGCTGTTGCCGTTCTCGGTTTGCCCGCCCAACGCCCGAACAGCACGGACGAACTCATTGGCGTGATCGAGACGCGCTACCATACCGTGCATCGGCAGGAGCTACCGGAACTCGTCCGGCTGGCTCGTCGGGTCGAGGCGGCGCACAAGGGCCACCCGGCTCTCCTCTGTGGAATTGCCGCACTGCTGGAGCGGATGAACGCGGAACTGGAAGAGCATATGCGGAAGGAAGAGCAGATCTTATTTCCGCTGATGCGCCAAGGTGGCCACCCGATGATTGCTCAACCGATTGCCGTGATGCTGGCAGAGCATGACAATCATGGCGCGCATCTGCGAAGTCTCGAAGCGCTGACCCACGATTTCACGGCCCCGGATGATGCATGTCCCACCTGGCGCGCGCTCTGTATCGGCGCGAAGAAGCTGGCCGACGACCTGGTCGAGCACATCCACCTCGAGAACAACGTGCTGTTCCCACGCTTCCAGCGAGCTGCCGTGCCAGCGGAATGACCGATGTCGTGATAGCGCGCGTGGTGCATGTCCTCGCCGTCGTGCTGTGGATCGGTGGCGTCGGCATGGTCACCACCGTGCTCCTGCCGACGATCCGCCGGTCATCGCCGGCGGCACAAAGGTTTGTGGCGTTTCATACCCTGGAGAAACGGTTCGCCAATCAGGCGCGTGTCACGACCGCGTTGGTTGGCCTGAGCGGCTTGTACATGGTCTGGCGGCTCGACGCCTGGAGCTGGTTCCAGATGGCGGACTTCTGGTGGATGCACGCCATGGTGCTGGTGTGGCTGCTGTTCACGCTGATGCTCTTTGTGATCGAGCCGCTGTTCCTTGAACGACTGTTGGCGCGGCGCGCTGCCTCTGCGCCTGAGGCAACTTTTCGTGCCGTCGAATGGCTGCATCGCATATTGCTGGTGCTGAGCCTGTTCACAGTCGCCGGTGCGGTGGCAGGCAGTCAGGGCGTCAATTTGCTCGCCTGGTGATGGTCGCCGGATCTACCGAACCAATGGAGACGCGGTGCCTGGCATGTAGAAGCCAATGATCTGCGCCTGACCCGCCAACAACGTCACGTATTGTGCGACCGCTCGGCGCCAGGAGCTTTCCTCGAGATAGGCAGCAAATCGGTCATGCACTGCTCGAAGGCCAGAGTCTCTCCCGCGACCTTCCGCTCCAGCTTTATGACGTAAACGCCATAACGGGTTTGCACAGGCTCTGGGTAAACCTGACCTGCCTCAAGTGATACCAGCGCAGCTTCGAATTCAGGCGTGGTCTCGCCGCGCGCAACCTGGCCGAGACGTCCGCCCTCGCTGGCGGAAGAGCAATCCGACAAGACGGCGGCGAGGCGCTCGAAGTATTCGGGCGAAGCCTTCACCTCGTCCAGCGTCGTCTCTGCTTGCGCGGTAGCCCATGTGAAAGCTGTCGCATCGTCGCGTCGTGCGTTGAACAGGATATGCAGCGGCTCGAATGGCATGCGTATCGCAGGCAATTCAATCACGATCAACGACCCCCCCTTGTTCCTTTCCGGTGGCAATTGGATCCACTGATCGATCCGCAGGAGCCTATCGTACCGCTTCCTCTTGGTCGTCGCTGACGCCTCGGCGCAACCTCGATGAAGGTCAGAGCGGCAGCATGAACTCCGGGACGGCCCGTCAACACCTTCACTCGCAATGACACGAATTCGCTCGTCAGCCAGTCCGATACTGGTCGAACGGTTAGTGCGAGTGTCGTTGACATTGCATCGGGTCGCGGATCGTCACCGGAGTAAATGTCGCCCAATCGCTATGGATCGCGTGCGTGTCGGCACCGGTTTTCTTCCTGGCGTGAGCCGGTGTGACTTGCATGGCGAAGCTGCTTTGGTTGTCGCTACGGTGTGCTCGGTTATCGCGGCTTCAAGTGCGTTGCCGTGGCAGCATGATGAGCCGTCGGGCTGGAGGACGCTGTGCTGTACGGCACACGTAGGTGGGAGGCCGATCTATCAAAAGCCGAAATTCCGATTGACGCACTACCCGCCAGAGCAATCGGATGAACGGGGTCGCATCGCCGTGCGCGCGGCAAAGCGAGGTTTCACACGGAGGCCGCGGAGGAACGAAGCCACGGAGGGCACCGAGAAGGAATTCAATGTGCTTCGCGCGAAGCGCATAGCCGTTTCTCAGTGGTTCTCCGTGGCTTTAGCTTCTCCGTGGCCTCCGTGTGAAACCTTGCTTTGCCGCGCTGCACACCAATCCGGGATCGTTCACCCAATTGCCCGGAACTACCCCCGATATGCCTTGCGCTCAATCGTTCCAGACGCTATACAAGGCAATTCCGTGAAAGCGTGATTGGCGCCTCGCTGAGTTAAGCGAATGTGCCGTTCTGGAAACTTAGTCGTAACGCGTTCGCCCTATCGTCGCGCTCATTGGCGAACATCAAGGCACTTGTCCTTGCCCCAGGCCTGAACCTGCGGCGGCCTGTGCCGGAGCACATATACCCAGTGTCGTCCAACAACTTTGCGACGCTCGGCTTGGCCGAGCCGCTCCTGCGTGCCCTTGACAAGGCACGTTTCGTTCAACCAACGCCCATCCAGTCAACCGCCATCCCACATTTGCTCGCCGGACGTGATCTGCTCGGTATCGCCCAGACGGGCACCGGCAAGACCGCAGCCTTCGTCTTGCCGATGCTACAGCACCTGGCAGCCAATCCATCACAGCCCCATCGCTTCGCGACCCGTGCGCTTATCCTCGCACCGACCCGCGAACTGGCCCTCCAGATCGAGGAAAGCCTGCGCCAGCTAAGCGGGCAGCAGAATCGCGTGGTTGCCATCATTGGCGGCGTGAGCCGGTTCGCGCAGGTGCAGCGGATGCGCTCTGGCGCCGACATCGTCATTGGCACACCCGGGCGTGTGTGCGATCTGATGGCGACGAACGAGCTGAAGCTGAACGAAGTCAGCCACTTCGTCCTCGACGAAGCCGATCGTATGCTCGACCTTGGCTTTATCCGTGATATCCGCCGCATTGTCGCAGCACTGCCCGTGGGACGCCAGTCTTCCTTGTTCTCCGCCACGATGCCCGCCGAAGTGAGCAAGCTGGCCGAGACGCTGCTGCGTGACCCCGTGCGGGTGGATGTTGCTCGCACGGCTCCGGTGGAGCTGCCGATCGAGCAGTATGTGCATTTCGTCGATCCCACCGGCAAGCGCGCGCTGCTGGATAGGTTGCTGACCAACCCGGCGTTGTCGCGCGTCATCGTGTTCACCCGCACAAAACGCACCGCCAATCGGGTTGCCGAAACGCTCGACGCCAACGGTATCCGTGTGAGCGCGTTGCACGGCAACAAGAGCCAGCCCGCGCGTCAGAAGGCATTGGACCAGTTCCGCAATGGCCATGCCCGGGTCTTGGTGGCCACCGATATTGCCGCACGCGGCATCGACGTGACCGGCATCTCGCATGTCATCAACTTCGACCTGCCGGCTGTACCGGAGGACTACGTGCACCGCATCGGCCGGACGGCGCGCGCCGGGGCCAGCGGTGTGGCTATTTCTTTTTGCGATGGCGCTGAACATGCTACATTGCGCGCCATCGAGCGCATGACCGGCGCGACCATCCACGTCGAGGGGGGATCGCCGGCCGCCAGACAGCCGGTGCGCGGCACCTTGCCGGCAACAACAAAACGCCCAGCGCATCGCCGACGCGCGCGAGGCGCAACCAGATTGTGGACAGCAGCATGACGCAACGGTCAGATGATATCGCGTATCCCTCCAGCATCGGCTTCGTGCTGATCCATCTGGGGGCGTTCGCGGCCATCTGGACCGGCGTGACATGGCGTGCCTTCGCACTGGCGGCGGCGTTGTACATGGTTCGGCTCTTCGCTATCGGCGCCGGCTACCATCGCTACTTCGCGCATCGCTCCTTCCGCACAACACGCGTTGCGCAGTTCTGCCTGGCGTTCCTGGCACAGACCTCGGCCCAGCGAGGCGTTTTGTGGTGGGCCGCAAAACATCGCCTGCATCACAGACATTCCGACACGCCGTCGGATGTGCATTCACCGGTGCAGGACGGCGTCTTCTACGCCCATGTCGGCTGGATCTTCGTGCCGCGGAATGACGCCACGGACTACACAGTGGTACGGGATCTGACGCGCTACAAAGAGCTTATGTGGCTCGATCGGCAGCCCTATCTGCCAGCAGCGGTGCTCGCCTTGGTGACCTGGCTGATTGCCGGGCTGCCAGGGCTCGCCGTCGGCTTCTGCTGCAGCACCGTTGCCGTCTGGCACGCCACGTTCAGCATCAATTCCCTTGCCCATGTCATAGGCCGGCAACGCTACGTCACGGGCGACCAATCCCGGAACCATTGGCTGCTCGCGCTGCTGACGATGGGCGAGGGCTGGCACAACAACCATCACGCGTACCAGACGTCGGTCCGGCAGGGTTTCCACTGGTGGGAGTACGATCCGACCTACTACGTGTTGCGCGTGCTGTCCTGGCTTGGTCTCGTCTGGGACCTACGTGTTCCGCCGAAGACGGTAATCCGGCGTGAGCATCGGCTGGGAGAGCTGACCATCGACAAGGTCGCCCGCCAACTCGCCGCGTCTTTCCCGGTCAATCAAATCGCCAACCAGGTCTATGAGGCGTTGGTGCAGACGGCCGCGTGGACCGAAATGAGGGCACTGATTTCGTCAGCCGGTAATCAGGCGACGACGTTCTGGAGCGAAGTCGATCTGCCTGTGGTACCCAGCCTGGAGGAAGTCCGCCGCTGTGCACGCGATCGCCTCGCGCAGACGCCGTCGCTTGAGGAAATTGCCGTGCGTGCCCGTGAAAGGCTGCTGGAAATGGTGTACCTGCGCCTTACCGAAGCAGCGTGATTTACGTTTCCTGGTCGATTAGAACCCTCGCCACTTCCGGCTGGCCGGCGTTCTGAAGGGGTCCGCGGACTGCCATAGTTTCTTGTCCTGCGCGATCCAGTCATTGGCCTCGGCTTCAGTTGCGAAGCCGGCGGCTGTCTGCGGCAGCGTACCCGACCTGGTTATCTCCACACAAAACCCGTCATCATCGCGATGGATGATCCGGTAGTTTGTATCTGCCATTGCTGTTCTCACCAGTTATACCAACCGCTCATCGTCCTGGCCGGGACACGCCCGGCCATGACAATGATTTGGACGCTGTCGCCCTTATGTTAGCGCCTATGAGGTCAAGCCTGGCCAGGACGATCGGAGGGGCGAGACACATCAATGAGCCTTCCGTGCGTCGATGAGGTTATCGCCGTCCAGGTCAAAAATGACCTGTCTGGCACGCACTGTGCCGGGGACATTTGCATATACGTAAGTGACTGCGTTGCAGGTTATCTCGAAGGTGAACAATTGCCCTTCCGGATGCCCGTAATCCTTGCAGAATTCCTCGAGATCGTAGGTTATCTGGCCGTCACAGTCTGACGCCGCTCGCATGACTGCTCTCCATCACCGCGATCCACGATCGATCATGTACTGGATGTATTCCGCCGATGTGACGCCATCATAGGACATGCTGAATGGCTTCTTGGGGCCGGTGCTCGTCTTTGCGACCGGCTTGGCCGCAGGCTTACTTGCTGCCGCCGCCTTCGGCGGAGGCGATGGCTTCCGAACAACGGAAGCCGCCGCTTCGGCACCTTGCTCCGTCGTCCGTTCGTTGCGCGCCTTGGACCATGCGTCCACGTCCTTGCGCAATTGCGCCTTCATCAGAATCAGCCTGTCGATCGGTTTCCTGCTGCGCCTCGTCGTCGTTGCTGCGAGGTGGATTTGTCATCGATGGATTCCTTTGTTGCAGAATATCGCAGCTAGGCCGGCATCAACTTGGATCGGCGGTATCGCTCTCCTCCAAGTCAACTGATGAATGCCAAAAAGCGAAGCGGATCATTATAGCGCAATGTCCTTGGTAATCTGGGGGATGTGCGAACCACTTACAAGCTGAATGTGCTTTCCGGTCCGGCGGAACGCCCCCCCGCGTGCAACACCAGAGCGCCCGTGCCATAGTGGAGTTGATGGCAAACTCCACCTACCGGCTCATCCACACTCCGCATGGCGGATACTGCGTCGAGCGGACGAAGCCGGGCAAATCCCCAAAGCTTACCAATGAATTTCATTCGCGCCGCGCTGCCTATAGCTGGATTGACCAGGATAAGGAGCAGGCGCACACACAACGGCCGTGGTGGCGTTTCTGGTCTTCACGCAGATATCGGCGCTGACCGAGCAACGGCTTCATGTTACCGGCACATGATGTGCCGGTAATGTAACAGAGGGAACGCTAGCCTTGATCGAGGCTCCTATGGGCGATGCACGGTTCTTTGCCCGAAGTGCTCCGCATGCGCTGGCGGAAATTGCAGTCGCCGCCGAAGCGACCGCCCCGGCGATCAAGAAGATGTTCGCTGGCGTCGCGCCTCTGCAATCCGCTAGTCTGGATCAGGTCAGTTTCCTCGACAATCGGCGCTACGCGTGTGTCTTGGAGAATACGCTGGCAGGCGCCGTCATTGTGCATCCGGAGATGCGGGACAAGGTGCCGCATGGCACCATCGCAATTGTAACACCGTCGCCGTATGAGGGATGGGCACGCGTCGCGGCATTGTTTCATCCTATGCCGCCGGTTTGTCCTGGCGTTCATCCTTCCGCCGTGATCGATGATGCAGCGCAGGTGGATGCATCCGCGGAGATCGGTCCTTATGCCGTGATCGAGGCGCACGCAGAGATTGGCGCCGGATGCCGTATCGGGCCTTTTGTTTCGATCGGCAAAGGTGTGGCCATCGGCGATGACTGCCGCATTGGTGCCCACGCCAGTGTCAGTCATGCCCTGCTGGGGTCTCGCGTTTATATCTATCCCGGGGCAAGGATAGGCCAGGAAGGCTTCAGCTTTGCCGCCACGAAGAATGGCTTCCTGAGCATTCCACAGCTTGGGCGGGTCATCGTGGAAGACGATGTCGAAGTCGGCGCCAATTCGACGATAGACCGAGGATCGACACGCGACACCATCGTTGGAGCTGGAACGCGGATCGATAACCTCGTCCAGATCGGCCACAATGTCAGGCTTGGCCGCTGCTGCGTGATCGTTGCACAGGTCGGCATCGCAGGATCGACTGTCCTTGAAGACTTCGTTCAGGTTGGCGGCCAGGCTGCGATCGCGGGCCACGTGAATATCGGCCAAGGCAGTCAGATCGGCGCACAGGCTGGCGTCATCGGGGATGTGCCCGATGGGTCAATCCTGCTCGGGAGTCCTGCGCAGCCACGAAAGGAGTTCTTCCGGCAGGTCGCAACTCTGAAGCGCATGGTGCGGCGGCTCAAATAGCGGCCGACTCCGGAAAATAATCGGGATTATTCGCAAACGTGTAGCATCCGCCGATGGATTCGGCGAGCGCGATGCCATATCATCACGATAACGAATGATAAGGTAAACCGGATTGCCCGCA
Source organism: uncultured Alphaproteobacteria bacterium (assembly GCA_963733475.1). Lineage (GTDB taxonomy): Bacteria > Pseudomonadota > Alphaproteobacteria > Acetobacterales > Acetobacteraceae > JAMXLO01. Next base: position 122,328 of record CAVTEC010000034.1, read on the forward strand.
ACACCAATGACCACGGCAATGGTAGCTGCTGCTCTCGAAGCGACAGCCTCGAAGATCAAACCGAGGGACACCGATCCCTTTCGGAAAGGTGATGCGGTCGTGTATCCGGCGCATGGCGTGGGCACGATCGACCACGTGGGTTTCGAGGAAATCGCCGGACACAACCTGCACCTCATCCATATCTCATTCGACGATAACCTGATGACGCTGCGTGTGCCGGTCGCGCAGGCCCGCGCTTCGGGGTTACGCAAGCTGTCGACCCGCAAGCAGATGGCCGAGGCGTTGATCACGCTGAAGGGCCGACCGCGAGCAAGCCGGCTCATGTGGGCCAAGCGTGCGCAGGAGTATCTCGCCAAGATCAATTCGGGCGTACTGACGGCTCTGGCCGAGGTCGTTCGGGATCTCCAGGCTGCTGGCGACGGTTCCGGCAGCAGCTTCAGCCAGCGCAACCTGTTCGAACTGGCGCGCGATCGGCTGGCAGGAGAATGCGCGGCAATCCACCACACCTCAAAGATCGAGGCGATCGAACAGCTCAATCAGGCCTTGCTCGAGGCCAGGACGGGCGTCGTTCCGTGATACGATAAATTACTGGTAATGTCTCCGCCGCACACCCATGTGCCTGGAACGGCGCTTTTCAGCGTGGGTTTGCTTTACCTTGCCTATGAGACCTCGTAGCGTCACGGTGCTCCCAGTTTGAAGAGCATTCCGGTTCACATGGTGTGGATCGCCGGATTGCCTGGAGGAAGACGCGATGTCAGAAGGCACGGTCAAGTGGTTCAATTCGCAAAAAGGTTATGGCTTCATCCAGCCGGATGATGGTTCGAAGGATGTCTTCGTCCACATTTCGGCGGTCGAGCGCGCTGGCCTGACAGGCCTCAATGAGGGCCAGAAGGTTAGTTTCGATCTCGAGCGCGGCCAGCAGGGCAAAACTTCGGCGACCAACCTGAAGACTGTCTAAGGCTTCCGCCAGTGACAGGGGGCGACGGTTTGAACCGCCGCCCTTTGACGTCTCGCGGCTCTGGCCAAGTGTCCGTTGATCTGCAGGCCCTGCGGGCCTGCCGAGCGGCGGATTGCGTCGCCTTCCCTCAACACGCCCATCTTCGAGACCAATCACGCGCTTCGATAGACGCGCGCGGTGGGCATGCCAGTTCATGCCAGGCGCCTGTGCACTGACACTCCGCCGCAAGTCGTGGGATGCATCAGGGCGATCGCATATGGCTGGCTCGGGCAAACGCCCACATCCGGCTGCACTTGCCATCCGGAAATGCGGGAAGAAGGTAATCGGACACAGAGTTCCTCCGTCAGCGAGACTCTGTGTGCACTCGGCGAGACTCTGTGTCCGACTTGCTTTCTCGCTTTTCCTGCCGCGGCATGAAGTCCTCAACGCGGAGCGCGCAAAGGGGCGGCGCTAGGTCCCGACGAGTGCGATCAGTTGGGCAATTATCACTTACTCAATTCTCGATACACCATCACCGCTTGTAAGCGCGGTTCCGGCGAGCCGCCACCCGGTTCCCCGGGTGGCGTGTCCGCCACTATGCCGCTTCCGCCAACTGCCCGTTGATCGTCAGCCCCTTCGCTCCGGCCGACACGTGCACCGTGTCGCCCTCCTTCACCCCGCCCTCCAGGATCAGCGATGCCAGCGGGTTCTGCAGCCCCCGCTGGATCACGCGCTTCAATGGACGCGCGCCATACGTGCTGTCGTAGCCTTCGCCCGCCAGCCACTCCAGCGCACTCCGATCCAGTTCCAGCCCGATCTTCCGATCTGCCAGCAGCTTGCGCAGATGCTCCAACTGGATGCTGACGATGCTCGCCATGTCGCTGCGCTGCAGACGACGGAACAGGATGATCTCATCCAGCCGGTTCAGGAACTCTGGCCGGAAGTGATGCCGCACCACAGTCATCACCTGGCCCTGCACCATCGCCGTCGGCTCGCCCTCCGGCTGTGCCGCCAGAATATCCGACCCAAGGTTCGAGGTCAGCACGATGATCGAGTTCTTGAAGTCCACCGTGCGGCCCTGGCCATCGGTCAGACGCCCGTCGTCCAGCACTTGCAAGAGCACGTTGAACACGTCCTCATGTGCCTTCTCGACCTCGTCGAACAGGATCACCTGGTACGGCCGCCGACGCACCGCCTCGGTCAGCACGCCACCTTCGTCATAGCCCACGTAGCCCGGAGGCGCGCCGATCAGACGTGCGACGGCATGGCGCTCCATGTACTCGCTCATGTCGATACGCACCATGGCGCGCTCGTCATCGAACAGGAACTCCGCCAACGCCTTGCACGTCTCTGTCTTGCCCACGCCCGTCGGCCCCAGGAACAGGAACGAACCAATCGGCCGGTTCGGATCCTGCAACCCCGCGCGTGCACGGCGCACCGCGTTGGCGACCGCCTTCAGCGCTTCCTCCTGCCCGACGACACGCTTGCGCAGCATGTCCTCCATGCGCAGCAACTTGTCGCGCTCACCTTCCAACATCTTGTCCACCGGAATGCCGGTCCAGCGCGACACCACTCCGGCGATCTGCGATTCCGTCACCGCCTCGTTCACCAGCTTGCCGTCAGCCGAAGACGTAATCTGCCGCTCGATATCGGGAATCACGCCGTACAACAGCTCCGACGCCCGCGCGAGATCACCGCGCCGCTGCGCGACTTCAACCTCGCTCTTCGCCGAGTCCAACTGCTCCTTCAGCTTCTGCGTCTCCTGCACCTTGCCCTTTTCCGCATGCCACGCGGCGGTCAGCGCATTCGAACTCATCCTCCAGCTCGGCCAGCTCCTTCTCCAGCCTGCCCAGCCGATCGCGCGACGCCCCATCCGTCTCCTTCTTCAGCGCCTCGCGTTCGATCTTGAGCTGGATCACCCGCCGATCGAGTTCGTCCAGCTCCTCAGGCTTCGAATCCACCTCCATTCGCAGCCGGCTGGCCGCCTCATCCACCAGGTCGATCGCCTTGTCGGGCAGAAACCGGTCGGTGATGTAGCGGTTGGACAGCGTCGCAGCGGCAACCAGGGCAGCATCGGTGATGCGCACGCCGTGGTGCAGCTCGTACTTCTCCTTGATGCCGCGCAGGATCGAGATGGTGTCCTCGACCGACGGCTCACCCACGAACACGGGTTGGAAGCGGCGCGCCAGCGCTGCGTCCTTCTCGATATGCTTGCGATACTCGTCCAGCGTAGTAGCGCCAATGCAGTGCAGCGTGCCGCGCGCCAGCTCCGGCTTGATCAGGTTTGCCGCATCCATCGAGCCCTCGGCCCGCCCCGCGCCCATCAGGTTGTGCAGCTCATCGATGAACAGCACCACCTGGCCCTCGGCCGCCTCGATCTCCTTCAGCACTGCCTTCAGCCGTTCCTCGAACTCGCCACGGTACTTCGATCCAGCAACCAGAGCGCCCAGGTCCAGCGACAGAAGCTGCTTGCCCTTCAGTGCCTCGGGCACGTCGCCGTTGACGATGCGCAGCGCGAGGCCTTCGACGATGGCGGTCTTGCCGACGCCGGGCTCGCCGATCAGCACGGGGTTGTTTTTGGTGCGACGGGCCAGCACCTGGATGGTGCGGCGGATTTCCTCGTCGCGGCCGATGACCGGATCGAGCTTGCCTTCGCGCGCCAGCGCGGTCATGTCGCGCGCGTACTTCTTCAGCGCGTCGAAGTTGGCTTCGGCGTTGGGGCTGGTCACCTTGCGGCCCTTGCGGATGTCGTTGACCGCCTTCTCCAACGCCTGCGGATTCGCGCCCGCCTGGCGCAGTGCACGCGCTGCTGGCGTATCGGATGCGGCGATCGCCACCAGCAGCCGATCCTGGGCGACATACTCGTCGCCCGCCTTGGTCGCCGCCTGTTGCGCGACGTCCAGCACACGCACCAGGTCCGGCGTGATCTGCGGCTGGCCAGCACCGGAACCCTGCACCTTTGGCATGCGAGCCAGATCGGCTTCCACCGTGGCCAGCGCGGCCTTCGCGTCACCGCCCGCGGCCCTGATCAGGCCGGCGGCAGCACCTTCCTCGTCGTCGAGCAGCGCCTTAAGCAGGTGCTGCGGTGTGATCTGCTGATGGAATTCACGGATGGCGATCGTCTGGGCAGCTTGCAGGAATCCACGCGCCCGCTCGGTGAATTTCTCAATGTCCATTCTGTTGTCCCTTCATAGGCGACAGGTCCTGTCCCCACCCCTGATCAGGCAACGGAAACGTGACCCTTTGGCTTTCGAAGTGGGTGAAGGCAGACTGCGACTCAAGAGGGCTTGAGCCATGCGCATTGAATATCTCTATCGTTATCCGGTGAAGGGTCTGACCGCCGAGGCACTGGAGTCAGCCGAGGTCGAGGCGGGCGGCTGCATCCCCTGGGACCGGGCCTTTGCCCTGGCCCAGGGCGACTCCGGCTTCGACACGGACCATCCTGCCTGGCTGCAGAAGCAGAACTTCATGTGCCTGATGAAGAACGCCAGGATCGCGTCCCTGTTCTCCTTCTTCGACCCGCGTTCCGGGATGCTGGCGATCCGCGCGCCCGACGGTTCGTCGGTAGTGGAGAACGCGCTCACCGAGACCGGGCGCGACCGGATCGGGTCCTTCCTGACCGAGTACATGGGTGAGGAGGCGAGGGGGACGCCGCGCTTCCACTATATCGATGGCCACAGCTTCTGCGACCAGCAGCGCAAGGTGGTCAGCCTGATCAATCTCGCCAGCCTCCGAGATTATGAGGCGAAGGTGGGCGCGCGCCGGCATCGGCGGCGGTTCCGTGCCAATGTCTGGTTCAGTGGCGCGTCGGCCTGGAGCGAGCGCGGCTGGATTGGCCAGCAGATCCAGATGGGTGGGGCGGTGCTGCGGGTGACGAAGCCGACCACACGCTGCCCGGCGACCGAGGTGAACCCGGAGACCGCACAACGCGATGCCGAACCGCTGGAAGAGCTTCGCAGGCTCTATGGCCACGTTGAGCTCGGCGTCCATGCCGAGGTCATCGAGGGCGGACGGTTTTCTTCCGGTGATGCAATTGAATTGCTGGAACAATGAAGAGTTGATCGCGCTTTCGTGAGATGTGATTTGCGGCCTCACGGTTTCGCGAGGTAGACAGCGCCTGTCCCGGGTGCATTGCAGCGAGCGTATCTCAGATGGATTTCGCGCAATTTCAGAATGACGGCGAACGCCGATCGTCAACAAACTCCAAATGGGTCGGCACGCCTAAGGTTTCCTCCTACATAGTGGCCATGAGTATTGTGGCCGGTTTGATTTTTGCCTGGGTGGGCCTCTGCGCCATCTGACGCCTCGCGGCCGCTGACGGGAGTCCCCAAACCGTCAGCGGCCGTTGCTTTTAGCTGCCATGCAGCGTTCACGTGCCTCCGCACATGGCTACGTCAGTAGTGCTGTGCTATCCGGAAAAAGCCAGTCCTGAACAAGGATAAAGCGAAACCGGAAGGAAGCGACGTGCCGACCCTTCCGAATCCCACCTCACCACGAATCAAGTCCGTGCAGCGCACCGCGCTAACCATGCTGGTACTCGCCGGCACATTGAATTACATCGATCGAGCGACGCTTTCGGTCGCCAATCCGCTCATCCGCAACGAACTCGGCCTGTCGGTCGCCGACATGGGCCTGCTGCTCTCAGCATTTCTGTGGGCCTACGCATTCTTTCAGCTTCCTGGCGGTGCATTGGTCGATACAGTCGGGCCGCGGCGTCTGCTGACTGCCGGATTGGCGGTGTGGTCTGTCGCGCAGGCGGCTGCCGGCCTGGTTGGCAGCTTCGGTCAATTTTGTGTAGCGCGGGTTTTTCTTGGACTTGGCGAGGCGCCGATGTTCTCGTCGGCCGTCCGCGTGGTGCGCGACTGGTTCAGTCCGCGTCAGCGAGGCCTCGCGATGGGAATCTGCAACACCACGTCGTCGCTCGGGCCGTGTATCGCGCCGCCAATCCTCACTTTCCTGATGCTGGAGTTTGGCTGGCGCTGGATGTTCGTCCCGATGGGCGTCGCCGGCGTCGCGATCGCAGCCGTCTGGTTCGCGGTGTTCCGCGATGCCCGCGCCACGCGACTGACGACGGAGGAGACCGGATTTTTGACCGAAGGCGAAACGCCTTCCGCCGGCGAGCAAGTCACCTTCAAGGAATGGAGGGGATTGTTCCGCTTCCGCACGACCTGGGGCCTGATCCTTGGCTTCTTCGGCATCGTCTACGTGACGTGGCTGTTCCAGGCCTGGCTGCCTGGCTACCTGGAAATCCAGCGGCATATGAGCATCCGCACGACCGGCTTCGTGTCGGCCATTCCGTTCTTCTTCGGGGTTGTCGGCAGTGTTGGCTTCGGCTGGATCACCGATCGGCTGATGGCGGCCGGATTTTCGCCGGTGAACAGCCGCAAGCTGCCGATCGTGTGCGGACTGCTCGGCATGGCAGCGTTCACCTTCGTTGCAGCCGAAACGAACAGCAATTTTCTCGCGGTGGCCTGTATCTCCGGTGCGGTATTCTGCAACGGCGGTTCCAGCGGCATGTCGTGGTCGCTGGCCAGCGTAGCGGCACCGGCAAACTGCACCGCGTCGCTCGGCAGCATGATGAACTTCGGCGGATATATTGGTGGCGCGTTGGCGCCCACCATCACCGGCTTCATCGTGCAGGCCACCGGTAGTTTTCAGCAGGCACTGGTACTTGGCGCCGTTATGGCGCTGGTCGGTGCGGCTTCGTACGTGGTCATCGTCGGCTCGGCACCGATCAAGGCCGCGGAGCTGGACGGACACCTTGCCGCTGCGTGAGTTGGACGATGGTTAAATTGCTGAACTGGCTGGAAACGACGGTCGCCGCTTTTCCTTGTGTGACGCCAAGCCTTCCTTCGCCTCGGGCCCGCTGAACCCCATGAACTCGAGAGCCAGTGACGCGTCGAACGACGGCCCAGCCAACCGCAACCAATTGTTCAGCGCATATTTGGTCCAGCGAATTGCGCTCTGCGCGCCTTCCGCCAGGCGTGTTGCGATCTCCAGTGCCTTTGCATCCAGTTCCGCGTCTTCGACCGCCAGCGAGATCAGGCCGATGCGTTCGGCTTCCGCGCCAGACACGCTGTCGCACAGCAGCAGGTAGTATTTCGCCTTCGCCAGTCCGCACAGCAGCGGCCAGACGATGACGGAGTGATCGCCCGCGGCGACGCCCAGCCGGGTGTGCCCGTCGATAATGCGGGCGTCCTTGCTGGCGATCGAAACATCCGCCAGCAGCCCGCAGACGAGGCCGGCGCCGACGGCTGGCCCACGCATCGCGCTGACGACGGGCTTGCCGCAGTTGATGATGTTGTAGACGAGATCGCGTGCCTCCTTCCAAACCCGCGCGCGGGTGTCGAAGTCGGCCATCATTTCCTCAATCATCGCGAAGTCGCCGCCGGCAGAGAACGCGCGCCCGGCGCCAGTGATGATCACGGAGTTCACGTCGGGGTCGGCGTCGATGTCGCGCCAGATCTCGCCCAGTTCGCGATGCATGGTCGCATCCACCGCATTGAGCCGCTCCGGCCGATCGCCCATGGTGACGCGCAGCACGCGCGGATGCGGACGGTCGAAGAACAGGCGGCGGTAGCGTGCATATCGGTCGGGCATGGTTACCTCCAATTTCAGCCTCGCCCACGAAGTGGGAGAGGGCGGCGTGCAGCGCCGGGCGAGGGTCTATCCGCACCCGGCACCTTGCGCGTGGCGGCCTCTCCCAAAGGGAGAGGCACACTGAAGCTCAAGCCATCCGCAGTCGCCCTATCGCCGCCTCGGCGCGCCGCCGGACTGAGCCGATCCGTGCCACGCCGGCCAATCGGCGATCAAGGAACGCCAACGTCGCGGCATCATCATCGCTGTTGTCGCGCAGCCAGAACAGCACCGTCGCAGCGTAGATCGCCGTCAGGATCGCGCGCTTTGTGTACCAACTGAAATCCGCCGATCGATCGCCCGCCGCATGCCAGATCGCATCCACCGTGCGCGCCGTGCAGACTGCGGCAAGCCGCGCGTTCCCCGGCAGAGCAAGCACCGATAGCGCGCGGCGGATCGCTTCCTTGTGCGGCCGGTTCTGCTCCAGCCGCAGCACGATCACAGCGCGAACCCGCTCGTGCAGGGGCAGCGCTGCGTCGATCGACTGCTGCGGCTTCCTCCATTCGCCGATCGGCGCAATCGCAGAAGGCCTCGATCATGTCCGCGGCGCCGCCGGGGAACAGCAGATCAGCGTCATCCGGCGATCCGCCGATGCTGCGCCAGGCCGCGACGGAGCGCGCTGCGGGTCCATCCGTCGAACGGCACGTTCGGCAGCATCGCCTCGATCGCGGCGTCGCGTTCGGGAGCTGCGTTCCGGCGGGTTCATCGCGATGGCCGTGGCGAGCCGCGCCAGCTCCTCGGTGAAGCCGAACAGCGAGAAGTCGCGCATCCGCATCGGATACAGGATCCCATCCAGATGGTCGTATTCGTGCTGCACGACGCGCGCATGGAAGCCGGACACCTCGCGCTCGCACCGGACGCCGTCGCAATCCACGCCGCGGTAGCGGATGCGCGGCGCACGCGGCACCGCGGCGCGCAGCCCGGGGATCGACAGGCAGCCCTCCCAGCCCAGCACGCGCTCCTCGCCCAGCAATTCGACCTCCGGGTTGATCAGCACCGAATTGCCGACCGGCATATCGTCCGGATCCTCGCTCGCGCGCGCCCTGCCGAGATGCGGAACACGAACAGCCGCAACGGCACATGCACCTGCGGGGCGGCGAGGCCGGCGCCCGGACGCGTCCTCCATCGTCTCCATCATGTCGGCGACCAGGCGGCGGATCTCCGGCGCGCCCGGATCGTTGACAGGCTCACACATTTGCAACAACACGGGATGGCCCATACGCGCTATCTTCAAAAGTGCCATGTAGCCTCCACGGTTACCGCGTGATATAGGGCCCGTCCCCGATCGGCGGGGCGGCTTTCAGCAGAGAAGGAGCAGGCGGCCAAGTGCAAGTACTCGTGCGTGACAACAATGTCGATCAGGCGCTGAAAGCGCTCAAGAAGAAGATGCAACGGGAAGGAATCTTCCGCGAGATGAAGCTGCGGCGGCACTACGAGAAGCCGTCCGAGCGCCGGGCCCGCGAGGCTGCCGAAGCCGTCCGCCGCGCCCGCAAGCTGGAGCGCAAGCGCATCGAGCGCGAAGGCTTCTAACCCACCACCGGACAATCCCCTCTCCCGCGAAGCGGGGGAGGGCTAGGGTGGGGGTCTCTCCGCTTGCCCCAATCAGCCTCCCGCCGCTACGGTCCAATTGGACCAGCGCTACGGGGTTGGTGGCCATGTTCACACCAGACCAAAACCGCCAGCAGGCGGTTTTCGACCGATTGCGACAGGGCATCCTGGCCGGCACGCTGCCGGCCGGCGCCCGCCTGCCGCCCACGCGCGCGCTCGCCGACGAACTGGGCGTCGCCCGCCAGACCGTCGTTCTCGCCTACGAGCGCCTGGCCTCCGAGGGCTATGTCCGCGCCCGCACCGGCAGCGGCACGTTCGTCTCGCCTGACCTGCCGGATGCCGCGCCGGCACCGGCGATACCGCCCCCGACAGCCGCCAGTTCGCTGTCCAAGCGAGGCCAGCGCATCGCCGAGGTCCCAGTCTCCGCGCATCAGCGCCAGCCAGGGATCGGCACGCTGCTGGCCGGCGGCATTCCCGCGCCCGACCTGTTCCCGCGCGAAGCCTGGGCCCGCTGCGCCGCGAAGGTGATGAAGACCTTCCCCGCGGACCAGACCGGCTACCCCTCCGCCCAGGGTCTGCCCGAACTGCGCACCCAGATCGCCGCGCACCTCGCCGCCACACGCGGCCTGCTCGCCGACCCCGCCAACATCGTGGTCACCGCCGGCACCCAGCAGGCGCTGCGCATCGCCGCTGACTCGCTGCTGGATCCCGGCGACACCGCCTGGGTCGAGGACCCCGGCTACATCGCCGGCCGCGGCGCCCTGCTCGCCGCCGGCGCCACCCCGGTCCCCGTCATCAGCGACACCGAGGGCCTCGACGTCGCCGCCGGCATCCAGCGCGCGCCCGACGCGCGCCTCGCCCTGGTCGCGCCGTCCCACGCCACGCCCCTCGGCGGCGCCCTGCCGATCGCCCGGCGGCTGGCGCTGCTGGACTGGGCCGCTCGCGCCAACGCCTGGATCCTGGAGGACGATTGCAACTCGGAATTCCGCTGGACCGGCCATCCGCTGCCGCCGCTGGCCACGCTCGATCGCGCCGGCCGGGTGATCTACTGCGGCACCTTCAGCAAGACGCTGGCGCCCGCGCTGCGCCTTGGCTTCGCCGTGGTCCCCGCGCCCTCTGGTCCCCGCCTTCGTCCGCGCCTGCGCGCTGACCGGGTCGCGGCATCGACACCTTCAACCAGGCGACGCTGGCCGAGTTCATGCGCCAGGGCCTGCTGGCCCCGCACATCCGCCGCATGCGCACCGAGTATTCCCGCCGCCGCGACGCGCTGCTGGCGGCGCTGGCCCGCTACGCGCCCTCGATCCGCCCGATCGACGCGCCCGGCGGCCTGCACATGGTCGGCCGCCTGCCCGACGGCACGGACGAGGCCGCCGCGGTCGCCGCGTGCCGTGCGCGCGGTCTGGCGGTGTCGCCGCTGGGCGCGTACTACGCCGGGCCGCCGCGGATGACGGGGCTGATCATGGGCTTTGCCGGCACGCCCGCTGCGCTGGCTGCGGATACCGCGAGGCGGCTGGAGGGGGCGTTGCGGGGCGGGAACGGGAAGTGACCCGGACATTGGGCGGGGATGCTACCAGCCGTCGATCGCCCGCATGATAAAGCACGTCCGGGCTCTCTTGCCCGGTGCCAACCAGCATCGACTATCAATTGGATTCCAGTCAAGATTATCCGCTGTAATTGCTCACCCCGGTCTGGCGGATAGCGTCTCGGGGATTTTTGTGGTCAGCACGAAGCGCAGCACATCAAGCACTGAAGCGCTGTTGGCCTTTGCGGTGCTGACGAGGGATCGGAAGGCGGCATAGGTTTCGGCACCCCACTCGCAGCGGAAGCCGTTGGTCACCTTGCGGAAGATCACACTGGGACGAAGATGCCGCTCGGAGATGTTGTTGGTATACGGCACATCTCGATTGGTGATGAAGACGAACAGGTGCGCCCTGTTGGCGGCGATGCGCTTGCGCAGCTTGCGTCCTGGCTCGCCGATCGGAACAGCTGCCATGATGCGGTTGAGCCGGCGATCCAGGTCGGCAAGATAGTGCCTCAGCGTGCTGTCCTTCAGTTCGTCGCGGCGTCGCCCGATGGCGATCGCGCGCAGCAGCAGTCGCTTGAACGCGGCACTGAAGGCGGTGTCGCCACATTCGATGGCGTAGGTTGCATCGCGCAGCAGATGCGCCAGACACACCTGCCATTCGGCAGCGTGGCCGCGTTGGCTGCCAAGCATGTCGGACACCCAGACCATCGGCCTGATCTCGCCGAACAGGGCCTGAACCACGGCCTTGCCACGGCTGGGACGGATCACGTGCAGCACGGCCAGGCTGCCGATGAACACCCATTCCCACCAGTTCTTGCCGCTCACCCGCGCGGAAGTCTCATCAGAACACACCACCGGACTGGCGAGCACCGTGGCGCGGATGGTTGCCGCTGCCACCAGCAGTGGTTCGCGCGCGCGGGCCAGCATGTTGCTGATCGCCCCCTCGCTGAGGGTGAGCGAAAAGATCTCGTCCATCAGCGTGGCCAACCGTTCCATGCCGATCGCGTGCGCGTAGTGCAAGTAGACCACCAAGGCAGCGATCGACTGACCGAATGGCGAACCGGGTTCCAGCCCGGCTGGGGCAGTCGCGACCACGCGCTCACCACAACAGGCGCAGCGACCGCCGAACAGGCGCACCTGCGTCACGTCCGGCCGGATCGGCGGTAGTTCAATGCGTTCGTAGACCTGCTGCGGGGTTTGGCAGGCCTCCGGGAATGCCGCCTGGCACCTCGGACAGGTGGTCAGCCTGGCCTCGAACACACGATCCGGGTTCGGGTGCAGCGTCCGCCCGAACCCGGGGCGGCTCTTGCGCGGCGGCTTGTCGCCCATCGGACGATCGGGCTTCTGCCCCTTCGATGGCGGCAGCGAGGAGTTGTCCGGCGTCTTGGTGGGACGTTCAAATCTGGCCAGCCGCTTCTCAAGTTCATCGATGCGCGCCAGCGCTGCTTCCAACCGAGCGAACAGCGACAGGATGAGTGCATCCTTCTCCGCGTGGCTCAGCGTGCTAAGGTCGATGCCTTGCGTCACACAGAGCTTGAATCGAACCGCCCGTGACCGCGTCAACCTTCATCGCACAGCCGCAGAAGCACCCACGACGCATCGACATGTCAGGCTATCACCCAGGTGAGCAATTACGGTTAATCTCGTAGGTGTTTTCCGTGCTGATCTTGTGGTGGGTTCGACAGCAGCGCGTCATTTCGTTCTGGTAGAGTTTGAGGGTGGCACAAAAGATAATATTTTCAATCAAAAGCGCGGCTAAAATCAGATGAATGACTGGTCACTAGAACTAAAACACGGATTTATCCAAGTATCTGACTGGTCATGGGCCAAGAATGACAATCAACATAGTATCACTTACAAGAATGCGTTTGGACTCGACCACTTTTCAGAAACCTATCTCGTAGTGTGTGGCCGGACCGCTTTGCTCAGTGCGACGGAGAGATCAAGGCTGGCATGGCGAAGTGACAAGACGACAATTGCGTCCTGCCCGATACGCTTTTGGACATACGACGACCTCCACATCCTCACGTCTGCAACACTTGACGTGTGGCGTGCTGTTCGAGCGGGCACATGGCAGGTAACCTGACAAGATTGTCGCGCGTGAGGGCGACGCGATGGTCCGGTATATAGGTTTGTCGCAGAAGAGCCCCATTACGGTAAGTCCTCCCTGCCTCGGCCCGGACAGGATCAAGTAGCGCGCTGACCCGCCGCCGATATCGTTCGGATACATACGATTAAGAGCATCAGCATATATCAAGACCATCGTCGACGTTGATCAGCAGAGGCTAAGATCGAGCCATGGTGACCATGGCTACACAAATGGCCTTCCGAGAGGTCCAGGCGTTGTCGTTCTGCTACGTCTGCGGTCGAGAATTCAAGCCAGACGACGTCCAGGATCGCGACCACATCCCAGCAAAGGCCGTATTCGGTAAGCGCGATCGGATGCCAGCCCTCTGGCTCCCCACACACAAAACCTGCAACGCAGGGCATGGCACCCTCGACCAGAAAATCGGTCAGCTCGTCGCGCTGAAGCGTTATCAAGTTCCGACGAAGCGAGACCGGCAGCTACGCTTCAGAATGTTCCGGCCGGATGTTGATGCCATCGAAAATCTGGACATGCGCTCTGTGGTGTGGCGTTGGGTTCGCGGGTTCCACGCGGCGCTATACCATGAGCCGTTGCCTGCTACGTGGTTCATGAGCTCTTTGCAGACACCGTTTCCGAGCGGCACAGCCACAACATCTGCCATAAAGATTGATCCTCTGCCACGGCAGCACCTAGCCTTCGTCGAAACCATAAAGGTGCAGCGGGCGAAACGGAATCTCGACACGATCAGGTCAAACAATGGGAAACTGACCTACGAGTGCGTCTGGCACCAAGCCGACAACGACGGGCCATGGCTGTGCATATTCGCACTCAACCTCTACGACTGGAAGGACCTTGGCCTAACCCCTGGTCAGCCCGCCCGGGGGTGCGCCGGCTTCTACAAACTGTGGTCGGGCCTACCGCCTGAGAGGGCGACGCGGGCCGTTGCAACGCCAATTATCATCCCCATTGTAGATCGACTTGACCCTTTTGCTCCGTAGGCCATTGACCTGAGCCACAAGCTCCCTCCACCCAGACATAGGGTCCCGGGTTGCCATCACGCCGACCGTGCCGCTGGTTCTCAGTTCAGCCGAGCCGCCCCACTAGTCGCCCGAGTTATTCAAAGTGACGGGTAGAGTTGTCTGAGTTTTATCCGGGCATGCTCATTGGTGAACTGCCAGTTGGCCTTGGCGTGATGTTTGTTTCGATGTTCACGCCAGGCGGCGACTTCCTCGACAAGGCTGCCTTTGTCCTCGATCCGTCGATCCAGACATTGCGATGACAGAACGCCGAGTTCTGACTCCGCCATGTTCAGCCAACTGCCGTGCTTCGGCGTGTAGTGCCACTCGAACCGCTCGGCGAGACGGCGCGCCTCGGCCGGTGCGAAGGCGGCGTACAGCGACGCCGCGGTATGGGTGCTGAGATTGTCCTGCACCAGAACGATCTTGTTTGCTGAGGGGAAATATCGGTCCGACAGGTCGCGAAGCATGGCGGCATAATCGGCGGCGGCATGGCGATCCGTCACCTCGACATGCCGCCAACCTTCCAGCGGCGCGAACAGCATGAACAGATTGGCGGTGCCGTTGCGTTCGTACTCATAATCGACGCGCCTCGGCTGACCACGCTTCATCGGCAACGGCGCGCGAGTTTCCCGGATCAGTTGTTTCGAGGTCTCGTCAAGACAAACCAAGGGCCGGGCTGTATCACGCGGCCTCGTGTAAACCTCCAGCACCTCTTCCATCGCGGCCACGAACGCCGCGTTGGCCGACGGCGGAATGACCCACCGTTGCTTCAGGTGCGGTTTGAGAAGGTTTTTTTTAGCGTCCGCCCGATCGTGTTGTCACTGGCCTTGGCGACGATCCCCAGTTCCACGACCTGCTGTTCCAGCAGGCGCAGCGACCATTTCGCGTGCCCGGCCGGAGGCTTGGAGCAGGCCAGCGTGATCAGTCTGGCTTCCTTTTCGCCGTCGAAGATCCGCAGGATCGACGGTCTCGCGCGGGGCTTACGGGCGAGCGCTACGTCGAGCCCCTCCTCAACCAGACACTGGCGAACCCTGTGGACGGTCGCGAGGCTGGTGTCGAGGGCCTTCACGATACGGCCGTCGCTCCAGGCTTCGCCGACCTCGGAAATGTCTGCCTTGAGCAAGATGCGTGCCCTGAGGATCGCGCTGGCCGAATGTTTGCCCTTGCCGATAAGCGCTTCCAGCCGCGCGCGTTCCTCCGCGTCCAGCCGAACCACATACTTCTTCACGACGACCTCTGACATGTCCCGAATCCTGGCAACGTTGACGACGTTGCGAGTGAGTCACAAACTGCCGTCAGGTTCAATGACGCGGGCGACTAGCGCGCCGGCGCCGACCGGATCTCAAGGCGCAGTAAGCTTGCCGCACCGGGGTCGTTCCAGCCGCTCCCACTCTCGTAATTCTGCTCAAACCGGGCAACCACATCGAGGCGCGCACCGTCGGCCTTCGTCCACGACAGGTGCCAATAGAGGTAACGCCTCCAGGGAAACCAACTGCCGCCGCCGCCCAGCGAACCGCAGCAGGTGACATGCAGCGGTGTCGGCCAGCTTGCAAACCCGCGATCGAGCGTTATCGAAGTCGCATCGCCTGGCTCCGGGTCGATCGCCGGTGTATAACCGTGGTCCGCCACCGCGCAGGGGCACCGGCCGAGGACGAAGCGCCGCTCACCGTCGCTGAGTACAAGCACGCCGCCAGGATCGAGCTGTAAGCCAACGAGTTCCAGCGGGTTCCCCCAGTCGTATCCCGTGAACTCCTCGGCCTCGGGAAGCGGCGCACCGTCCCGGCCGGGGAAGAACCGGAAAAATCCACTGTATTCCCGGATCGACAAGGAGGTCACGGTCGCCAGCCGGGTGCTGTGGACCGCGTCGAGCGCCCGCGCCCACCAAGGCCCCGCAACGACCCACGCCAGCGCAAGAATCGCGATGGCTACAACAGAGAGAACGGATCGGATCAGCAACCTGCTCATGACCAATGACCGGGCTATCACCAACGGCAAGGAGCGAAGAAGCAATGTCTCAACTGACAGGCGCATGTCTCTGCGGCGCGGTGCGGTACACGACATCGGCGGAACCGATCATATCGGGCGTGTGTCATTGCCGCGACTGCCAGAGGTTCACAGGCAGCGCGTTTGGTGCACTCGTCGCCGTTCCGAAAGAAGCGCTAACGATCACCGGCACGATGAAAACATTCACCAGCCAAGGCGGCAGCGGCAAGCCGGTCCTCCGACATTTCTGCCCGGAATGCGGTTCGTCGATCGCGGCGGAGCCGGGAAGCGTGCCGGGCCGAATAAACCTCAACATCGGCACGCTCGACGACCCGAAATCAGTTACGCCGGCACTCGAGATATTTTGTGACGGCGCGTTGCCCTGGGTACAAACGATCGGCGACTTACGACGCTTTGCCAAACGGCCCGTTTGAGAAGCCGCGGTGACGCCCGATATTCAAACCGCTCTATTCAGAACCACATATACACACAGATAGACACAGATGACGCGGAGCCCGGATCCTCGCGCTCCTATCTGTGTCTATCTGCGTGTATATGTGGTTCGAATTACCTACCCGCGAACCCGGTCCAGCCGCAGCCAGCCGGGCGTTCAAGGGTTGTAGCTTGCGCTATCCCCACCGCTCACATCATGTGTGCCTTCTGATGCGACGGCACCGCGCACGCTGCCTGCGTCAGTGCGCCTGCCCCTGGGCGGCAAAGATCGCCGGCACGTGGCTGGCGCACGCAGTGTCCGACGCCTCGTCCGGGTTGCCGATGAAGTCGAACACAATTCGCGTGCCGCAAGCGCTGAAGTGCCGAACGTTGTGCCCTATCCCCGCAAACGCAACCCAGCGCGCCGCAGGTCCGATCCGCTCCGCGACGTCGTGACCCAGTGTCGGTCCAGCCACCGGATCGAACTGGCCACCCAGCACCAACGTCGGCACGCGTGTGCCTTGCGGGACCAGCGGTGGCGGCCCGAGCGCAGCCCAATCCCGGCAGACGCTGTAATAAAGCCGACCGTCCGACATCACCGCGCCATTCGGCAGTGTATCGCGATAGTGAGGCCGATCCCTGCACTCCACGGCAGCATGCGCGCCGATATCCTCCGTCGATGCAGCCGCCTTGAGCGCAACCAGCAAAGCCGCCAGACCCTGGGTATCGCCGTCGTGTATACGTTGAATGAGCGCAGGCAGTGTCGGGTAGTATATCGGGTAATACAGCAACTGGCCGACAATCCATTCGAACAGCGGCGCGGTGATCCGCACGCGATCGTTCGGCATCCCCATTCGAGGCGGCACGGCAACGTTCAACGTCGTCTGCGCCAGCACCCGCAGCGTATCCTGATAGACCTCGGCCAGATCGGGAGTTACCGCGGTGCACGCTTTGTCCCGCGTGCAGGCATCGAAGAACGCGGTCCGCGCGGCGCCGATGATGGCTGACGGGAGCGGCATCGGATCGGGCGGATAAACCGAATCAAGCACGACCGAGCGCAGCGTGTCCGGGTGCAGCGCCATCAGCGTCATGGCGACGGTCGTGCCATACGATTTGCCATAAACATTCCAGCGCGAGATGCCGAGCGCCTGCCTGACCTGGTCGATGTCCTCGGCCGTCGTCCGGGTTCCGAAATCGGCGAGGTCGATGCCGTGCCTCATCGCCTCGTCGCGGCACGACATGTACGTTGCCCGCAGCCGCGCCTCGGCGTCCTGCGTCCCCTCCACAAGGAAGCCGATCGACTCATCCCGCAGCCTGGCGTTGAGATCGCGGCACACGTCGGGTTCCGATCGGCCGATGCCGCGCTGATCGACCAGGATCAGATCGCGCTGCGCTGCATAGGGGTGTCGTGCCTGATACGCCGCATACACGGTCAGCGGCTCGCCGGGGCCGCCGTTGATGTAGACGACCGGATCTGGCAACGCCGGTTGTTGTGCGCTTTCGACGATCACCACCGAGAGCGCGAATGTGCCGGACTGCGGGCGGCCAGGCTCGCGCAACACGTGCACCGTGCCGCAGCGCAGGTGCGCCGCGACATCCGCCGCGTTGGGCACGTCGCACGGGTGCTCCTCGAACGCCGGAGCGCCCGTCGATGCAGCGGCCGCGCCATCGCAATATCCTATCTGCGCCGCGAGGAGCACCAACCCAGCCCCGAGCAGCCGGCGCATGCGACCCGCTATTCCGGATGCTTCAGCCATTTGCTCATGATGACCCTCGGCGCGACCTCGTAGCCGGCGTGCTCGTAGAACGATACAACTCCGGTATTCGTCTCGCGCACCAGCAGTTGTGCTTTGACGACACCACGTTCCCGTAACCACTGCTCCGCGCCAGCCACGATCGCGCGGCCCACACCGCGGCCACGTGAGTTGCTCGCCGAGGCAACATAGTAGAGCCAGCCCCGATGACCATCGTGCCCAACCATGACGCTGCCGCTGACACGACCGGCGTCGTCTTCAGCAACCAGCACGTCGGAGCAGGCTCCAGCCTTTGCGAACCTGAAATCGGCGACCGGGTCGTTATAGCTCGCCACCAAGTCGCAGCTACGCCAGAGTTTGATGATCTCGGCTTCGTCTTTCGCTGTCGCGCTTCTGATGGTCAGCGGCATTTGCAACACTCTTGAGGAACCACGAGCATATGCACCGGCGCCAGAGACGCAAACCAGCAACACAGAAGGCGCGGAGACCGGATTCCCGTGCTCTTATCCGTGTCCATTTGTGTCCATCTGTGGTTCGAATTTCCTGCCGGCGAACCGCGCGTTCACGCGTTGTAATTCGCGCTGTCCCCACCGGTCACATCATACGTCGCGCCCGTCACCAGCCGAGCCTCGTCCGACGCAAGAAACACCACCACCGGAGCCACGTCCTCCGGCTCGATCCACGGCAACCCCAGCGGGTTCCTGGCCCCAAGTATCCGCGCGGCGTCCGCTTCCAGCTCCTCGATCGGCTCCTTCGTATCGAGATCGCCCATCACCTGAGCATAGCGCGATCGGTGCCGCGTCAAGGGCGTATCGATCAACCCAGGGATCAGCGCGTTCACCGTGATGTTGTGCTCGCCGAACTCCAGCGCGGCCGACTTCATCAGCCCAATGATCCCCCATTTCGACGCCGAATAGGCAGCACCGTACTTCGTCCCATGCCGCCCCTGGGTCGATGACGTAACGACGATCCGCCCGCCGCCGTTTCGCACCAGATACGGTGCAACGGCGCGGAGGGCATTGCAGGTGCCGGTCAGATTGACGTCGATCTGGTCGTGCCAATCGGCGTCCTCCCATTCCAGGATGGGTTTGAACGACTGGATGCCGGCGTTCGCAAACAGGATGTCGATGTGACCGAACGTCTCAAATGCCTGCTCCGCTGCCTCGCGCAGCGCCGGCAGGTCGCGCTGGTCCAGCCGCGCCTGGCACCACCGCGCGCCCATTTCGGCGACCCTCCGGCCCGTCTCGTCGAGTTCATCCCGCGTGGCCGGCACCACCTCCAGCGTCGCGCTGACGGGACCGGCGACATCGATCCCCATGATGTCCGCGCCCTCGCGAGCGAAAGCGATAGCGGTTGCCCGCCCGATCCCGCGGGCAGCACCAGTGATGATGGCAACCTTCCCGGCAAGGCGCTTGCTCGAACCGATGGTCATGAAACTTTCCCTTCTACCGCGCGGACAGGCGCGTCAGCGCCCAGCAAGCGTCGATAGAAGTCCCAAGTCCCAGCCTGCCATCACAGACTTTGCATTTTTTTCTGAATTCCGCGCCAAACGCGTCCGACCTCGAGGCCCCGTCGCTCGCTTCCGGCGAAGCTGTGAATTGGATCGGCACTTTTGAAGAGGGCCGGGCGGCGCAAATTGCGGCGCTGAGCGGAACAGCGCACGATCGCCTGCGACCCTCGCCAAAGACAATTCTTGTCACAAAGAAGCAGGAAGGCAGCACAAAGTTCACGAATCAGAACGAACAACACTGCGCCAGGAATGCTTCCTGCTTCTTTGTGATGAACACGACAGCGATCCACCGCACAGGCCCATCCGGTGGATTGGTAAATCTGTAAATCATGCTGCGAGCTCTGTGCCGCGTGCGGCCCAGTAAGTTGAAACGCAAATGAACGCGGATAAGCAGGGACGAACGCAGATCGGGTTGGACCGCGTGGTCGTCATGGGCCGCCCTTGCCGCGGTCCCAGCGGGCCGTGTTGGCGTCGCCACAGTGCCCCGATCCCGCAAGTGCGGCCGGCAATCATCCGCCTGTCCGGCGCTTCATCGTTTCCGTGCAGAAAATTTGACGCGCGGTACGGAGATTCGCAGAGCCAGTAGCACAGATCGCGCGTCGGAGCGTCAGCGAGCCCCCTGCGTCAGCCGAAACGGCGCCGCCGGATAAACCCCCAGCACGCGCACCTCCGACGAGAAAAACGACAGTTCCTCCAACGCGAGGCGCAGTCCCGGCTGCTCCGGATGCCCATCCGCGTCGCACAGGAACTGCGTCGCGACGAAGTGTCCCTCGAGCATGTAGCTCTCCAGCTTCGTCATGTTCACGCCGTTGGTCGCGAACCCGCCCAGCGCCTTGTAGAGCGCCGCCGGCACGTTGCGTACCCGGAATACAAACGTGGTCATCAGGTTGGCTTCGGTCGGAGGCGGCGTCTTCGGCTTCGGCGCCATGACATAGAATCGCGTCGTATTGTGCGAGGCGTCTTCGATGTTCGCTTGCAGTATGTCCAATCCGTAAATCTCGGCCGCCAGGGCAGAGGCAACCGCGGCTTCCTCCTTGCGGTCCCACTCAGCGACAAGTTGCGCCGCCCCCGCGGTATCGGCCTGCACCACCGGCCTCAGCCCGAGCCGGCGCAGGCTGTGCCGCACCTGCCCCAGCGCGACCGTATGCGAATGCGCGCGCTGCAAATCGCCGATCGTCGTTCCTCGAATGCCCAACAGGCAGTGCTCGACCCGCTGGAAGTGCTCACCGATGACGAACAGCCCGGAGCCGGGCAGCAGATGGTGGATGTCGGGCACGCGTCCCGCCAGGCTGTTCTCGCACGGAAGCATCGCGAGGTCGGCGCTGCCGTCGCGCACCGCATCCATCGCCGTTTCGAACAACTCGCAGGGCAGCGTCGTCATGTCCGGATAGGCGACCCGACATGCTAGGTCGGAATAGGCGCCGGGGACACCTTGGAACGCGATCTTTCCGGTCATGCTTGCTTCCGTTGGGATTGACCGGCGCGCGGCGCTCCGGGTGGGTTGATGGGTAATGGTCGTTTCCCTATGGTGCGCGCACCTTATGGAGGCGAACGGCCGCACGCAACGGTCGGCCGGTGCGTCTCCGCGCGCATGATTTGGAGGGGGAACTGACGCCGCATGGACAGTATGGAGGTCAACAAAGGCATTGCCGCGGTCTTGGTCGGCGGCATCGCTTTCTTCGTCACTGGCCTGCTGGGCGACAATCTGGTCCGCCAGCACGAGTTGGAGAAGACGGTGCTGGCCATCACCGAGGCGCCGGCATCCACCGCGGGTGCTCCGACCGCCCCGACTGGGCCAGGCGACATCACGCCGCTGCTGGCAAGCGCCGACGTGAAGGCCGGCGAGCAGTTCACGCATCGGGTCTGCATCGCCTGCCATACCTTCGACAAGGGCGGCAAGAATGGCGTCGGTCCGAACTTGTACGGCGTGGTGGAACGGCCGCGCGATGACGAGCCCGGCTTCAGCTACTCTCCGGCCATGGAGAAGTTCAAAGACCAGCCCTGGTCGTTCGACGCGCTCAACCACTGGCTGTATAAGCCGAGTCTGTTTGTGCCAGGCACGCGCATGTCGTTTGCCGGAATCACCAACGACAAGCAGCGCGCGGACGTGATCGCATATCTGCGTACGCTGTCCGACAGTCCGGTGCCGCTGCCGAAACCCGAAGAGGCGCAGAAGCCGGCCGCTGCGACACCGGCGACCGCATCCAGTGGCGGTGGGACTGGCGCACAGCCGACGGCGCCGCAGGCCACCACCAAGCCAGCTGCACCAGCCACGCCGGCGCCGGCAAATCCGCCGGCCAAGCAGTAGCGCTTGGCGGCCGCGCTCGACCAGTTCATCGCCGGGGCCGAGGCGGCGGCTGACGTGGCGGGTGCGGTTGTTCGGCCGTTGTTTCGTGCGGCGGTCGCGGTGGACACCAAGTCCGATCGGTCCCCGGTGACGATAGCCGACCGCTCGGCGGAGCAGGCGATGCGGGCGGTGCTGGCGGAGCGTTTCCCCGATCACGGCGTGTTGGGTGAGGAATTTGGGCTGGATCGGCCGGAGGCCCGGCTGCGTTGGGTGCTGGATCCGATCGACGGCACGCGGGCGTTCGTCAGCGGACGGCCGACTTTCGGGACGTTGATCGCGCTGATGGATGGCGAGACGCCGATCGTCGGCGTGATCGACCAGCCGGTGTCGCGCGAGCGCTGGATTGGCGCGGCGGGACGGAAGACGGTGTTCTATGGGGGATACGGCGGGCGAGCTGGCTGCCGGCGCTGTCCGTCGGTGGCGGAAGCCGAACTGTCCTGCACCAGCCCCGAGATGCTTGGGCCTGATATGCCGCGCTGGCAGCGGCTGGTGGCCGCGGTCCGGCGGAATTACTGGGGCGGCGACTGCTATGCGCATGGGCTGCTGGCACTGGGTCAGATCGACGTGATCACCGAAAGTACCAATGAACCTGTGGGACTGGGCGGCGCTGGTGCCGGTGGTCGAGGGCGCCGGCGGCAAGGTCACCGACTGGTCAGGCCAGCCGCTCCGGCCGGGCGGCGATGGCCGGGTGCTCTCCGTCGGCGATCCCGCCCTGCTGGCGGATGTTGTCGCGCTGCTTAATTAGTATTCCATTGCCACGTTAGGTGCAGGGCGGCGTAATCCCCCTCCGCCCGAGGAGACGAACAGGGGAATGAGCAGCATGCGTAGTTCTGACCGCGGTTTGCCGATCGGCCGTCGCGCGGCCTCGCTTGGATTCGCTTCGCTCGCATTGGTCGGACTGGAAGCGCAGGCGGTTGCTGATGATGCTCAGGTGACCAGCAGCCATGCCTTGGCCATCCTCGCAAAACCTGCATTGCGACCGGATTTTCCGTATTTTCCCTACGTCAACCCCGATGCGCCCAAGGGCGGCGAGGTAACGCTGTCGGCAGTGGGCACATTCGACAACTTCAATCCGTTCATCTTGCGCGGCAGTGCGACCATGGGGCTGATGGGATCCTGGGTGATCCTGCCGGGCGGTTCGGGCTCGGGATCCAGTGTCGGCCATGTTTGGGAAAGCTTGCTGACGTCCTCGGCTGATGAAGCTGACGCGGGCTATGGGCATCTCGCCGAGACGATCGAAGTTCCGGCCGACAAGATGTGGGTCGCATTCAATCTGCGGCCGGAAGCGAAGTTTTCCGACGGCACGCCGGTGACCGCCGAAGATGTGGCGTGGACCTACAATATCTTGCTCGAGAAGGGGCGGCCCAGCTTCAAGATCCAGATGGCGGATGTGAAGGACGTTCAGGTCGATGGGCCGGGGCGCGTCGTGTACCATTTCAAGTCGAACCAGAACCGCGAGCTACCGCTGATCCTTGGCGGGATGCCGGTGCTGCCGAAGCACTTTTTCGATGGCCGGGACTTCACCCAGCCGCTGACCGATGCGCCGATTGGTTCCGGTCCTTATCGGATCGCCAGCTTCGAGCTCGGCCGCAGCATCACGTTCGAGCGTCGTCCTGATTGGTGGGCGGCGAACATGCCGACGGGGAAGGGGACCAACAATTTCGATCGCGTGCGCATCGAGTACTTCCGCGATTCGACAGTTGCGATGGAGGCGTTCAAGGCGGGCCAGATCGATCTGCGCAGCGAGAACATCTCGAAGAACTGGGCAATGGCTTATGATTTCCCCGCCGTGTCGAAGGGTTGGGTGATCAAGCACGATTTCAGTCATCACCTGCCGACGGGTATGCAGGGTTACGTGATGAACACGCGCCGTCCCGTGTTTGCCGATCCGCTGGTGCGCGAAGCGATGGCGCAAGTGTTCGACTTCGAGTGGGAAAACAAGAACCTGTTCTACAGCGCATATACACGCACGCTCAGCTATTTCAGCAACAGCCCGCTTGCTTCGTCCGGACTACCGGAAGGCGATGAATTGAAGCTGCTGGAGCCGTATCGCAAGGACCTGCCGCCGGAGCTGTTCACTCAGCCGTTCAAGCTGCCGGTGACAGATGGTTCAGGCAACAACCGCGAGCAGTTGAAGCGGGCGCTGGAACTGCTGCAAAAGGCTGGCTGGATGGTGAAGGATCGCAAGCTGGTTGATGCCAGCGGCCAGCAGATGACTTTCACCATCTTGCTGGATGAGCCGTCTCTCGAGCGGCCTTCGCTACCTTATGTGCAGAATTTGCAGAAGATTGGCGTCGATGCGCGCGTGCGCACTGTGGATCCGGCGCAGTACCAGCATCTGGTCGATGCCTTCGATCTTGATATGATCATGATGATTTATCCCGAGGGCGAGATCCCCGGCAACGAACTGCGCGATTACTTCACCTGCGCGGCGGCGAAGGCGCAGGGTAGCTACAATGTGCCGGGTATTTGCAGTCCGGTAGTGGATGCGCTGGTGCAGAAGATAATCATCGCGCAGGACCGCGACACGCTGACGATTGCGGCGCGTGCGTTGGATCGGGTGCTGTTGTCGGGATGGTACCTCGTGCCGAACTGGGACAGCCGGGAGTTCCATGTTGCGTATTGGGATCGCTTCGGCAATCCGGATAAGCCCATACGAGAGGGGTTGAACTTCGACACATGGTGGGTGGATCCGGCCAAGGCGAAGGCGCTTCAGGCGGCGAAGCAGCAGTGAGATCGCAGGCGAGCGTGCCTCTGGCTCCGCTGATCCCCCCGGCGCTCCCGGCTGCCCGCCCGTCGACCCTGGTCCCCCCGGCCGGCGGTCGCCCGGCGGTCCCACTGGCCGCCTCCCCGACCGCCCCGCCGACCGCCCCGCCGACCCCCCCCCGTCATGGCCGGGCTCGTATGGGGGCTTTCTTGTCAAGCGGCATATGTGTGATGGCGTTTCCTTTCCTGATCTGAGTGTTTGTCACATTCGTCGCTGCGTTCACCATCCTGGGCGACCCCTTGGGTCAGACCTGTCGGCCTGCAAGCTCGTATCCGGTGGAACTCGTTGTTCCGTACCATGTTGCCCCATTCGCGGGGCCGGAGGGGTCTGGAGGGCGGGACCAATCTTGACGGCGGCATGTTGCAGCCATAGCCCGGCACGGTGCACCGCCCACCCAGATGGTTGTCAGGTGTCAGGTGCCGATCACCGTCTGCCTGCTGCTCGGTCTGGGTTCAATCTTCTGCCTGTCCACATCCATGGCTGTCACCGTCGGCCCTCATGCGGCCACGAGGCGCGCACCGGGCGGCACTTCGCCGCACTCGACGTAGCGCCACAGCGCCACCAGCAGCTTGCGGGCGAGTGCAACCACCATGATCTTGCGGATGCGTCCCTTGGCGCCGCCGGTGCGCTCGACGAACCAGCAACTCAATGCGCTGTCCGGCTGAAAGCGCAGCCAGCGCCACGCCAACTGCAACAGGATACGGCGCACCCGTGGATTGCCGTTCTTACTGATCCCCTGCTCGCGTTCACTGCCGCCGCTGTTGAACGGTGTGCCGGTGAGCCCGACAAATCCGGCAATCGCGCGGCGATCGGCGAACGAGCGGCAGAACACCTCCCGCGTCAGCCCCGTCGCTGTCGCAAGGCCAAGCCCCACCAGGCGTGCCAGCATCTGGATCTGCTCCACCGCGTGGTCCGGTTCCACCGCCATCGCCGTCTGTTCGCGGGCCGTCTCTATGTCCCTGAGTTGCTCACTCAACAGGCGATGACGCGTCATCAGCCGCTTCAGCTCTTCCAGCAGCCGTGGCGGCAGTGGAGCGCCGGCGAAGCTGCGCAATTCATCGAGCTGTTCCGCGGCCTTCTTCAGACGTGGCTTGAAGCCGGTGATCCCTTGCAGGCACAACAGGTTCTCAATGCGGTTCTCCAATGCGATCCGCTCGCTCACCAGCCGCTCGCGTTCCCGCTCCAGGCGGCGCATGTCCTCCTCGGTTTCGCTCGGGATGCGCACCATCGAGCACACGCGTGGCTCACCCCGCAACCAGGCCAGCAGCGTCCGCAGCAGCATGTCGAGGTCAATCCGGTCGGTCTTGGCGCGCCGCCCCCGTCGCTCCACCGGGATACTGGCAGGGTGCATGATCTGCACCTCGATGTCGTGCGCCCGCAGGTATCGCGCGATCCAGAACCCGTCACGGCCTGCTTCGTAGGTCAGCACGATCCGGCGCACGGTTCGGCCAGCCCGCCCGGCTTCCGCCTTCCATCGCTCAATCTGCTGCAGCAACCCCGCCATGTCGCGCGCCGCCAGACTGCGACGCGGCCGGCGCGTCACACCAGGCACCACCGCTCCAACTTCCCAGCCCTTGCCACTCAATTCCAGGGCCAGCACCAGCGTGCTATCGTGATCAAAGGCGGTCGCAGTCGATTGCTTTGGCATCGCATCGTTCCTTATGAGGTTTGGACAACCGCAAGGATACATGCTGCTGCGACCGTCCACCCCCATAGCATCTTGACCCGGCCATCATTCTCCACTGGCACACTGGTGCGATATGCGGCTGATGGCCGGGTCGAGCCCGGCCATGACGGGGTTACTCGGGAAGCGGGCCAACCAGTCCCAGGTCTTCCCAACCAGGATTATGCCTCGTGATCAGGTCGACCTTCCATGCGCGAGGCCATCGCTTGAGACTGGTTTCGCGTTGGATGGCTGCCAGGATTTCCTCATGATGCTCGACATATACGAGCATCTTCAGTCCATATTTTGCCGCGAACCTGCTGCCGGCGCCGTCCTTATGCTCGGCTACGCGTCGTGCAAGATTGCTGGTGACGCCGATATACAGCGTGCCGTCCGGACGGTTGGTCATCATATAAACCCAGCCACTCCGCATGTGCCGCTCGCAGTTGATGGCCGGGTCGAGGCCGGCCATGACGGGACACGTATACCGGACGTCCATTAATGGCGGCTTATCTCCTACGCCGGTTACTTCTGGTCATCCCGACCCTGTTCGGCATCATCGCCATCAATTTCGTTGCCATTCAGTTTGCGCCTGGCGGACCGGTGGAACAGATGATCGCAGAGCTGCAAGGGAAGGGAGGTATGTCCTCCCGCCTCGGTGGCAGCGGTTCGGAATTGGCCGGCGGGACTGGTCCAGCCAGTTATCGCGGCGCCCGTGGTCTGGATCCGCAGATGATCGCCGATATCAGGAAGATGTTCGGCTTCGATAAGCCGCCGCTGACGCGCTTCCTCGATATGGTAGGCGGCTATCTGCGTTTCGATTTCGGCAACAGTTTCTTCCGCGGACAATCGGTGCTGCAGCTTATTCTGCAGAGGTTACCTGTCTCGATAACGCTTGGCCTTTGGTCCACATTGCTGGTGTATATGATCTCCATACCGCTTGGCATCGCCAAGGCGGTGCGTGACGGCAGCCGCTTCGACCTGGCGACCAGCGGCGTGATTCTCGTCGGCTATGCCATCCCAAGTTTTCTGATCGCTACCCTCCTGGTCGTGCTGTTCGCCGGCGGCAGCTACTTCCAGTGGTTCCCGTTGCGAGGGCTCACCAGCGAAGGCGCCGAACATTGGGGATTTGCGGCGCGAGCCACCGATTATGCGTGGCATGTCGTGCTGCCGACCGTCGCGCTGGTTGCCGGGGGCTTCGCCAGCCTGACGATGCTGACGAAGAACTGCTTCCTGGAGGAAATCCACAAGCAATACACGGTCACAGCCCGTGCCAAAGGCGCCGGCGAGCGACGCGTGCTCTACGGTCACGTGTTCCGCAATGCGATGCTGCTTGTCGTCGCAGGCTTTCCGCAGGCCTTCATCAGCATCCTGTTCACCTCGCAGTTGCTGGTCGAGATCATCTTCTCGCTCGATGGGCTCGGTCTGCTCGGGTTCCAGGCGACGGTGCAGCGCGACTATCCAGTGATGTTCGGCACGCTCTACATCTTCACGCTGCTTGGGCTGCTGATGCAGATCGTTGGGGATACGCTCTATACCATGGTCGATCCACGCATCGATTTCGAGGCGCGCGGTTGAGGCTATCTCCTACGACCCGTCGCCGGCTCGCGATCTTCCGACAGAACCGGCGCGGTTATTGGTCGTTCTGGATTTTTCTTGTCCTGTTTGGCCTGACCTTGTTTGCCGAGTTCGTCGCCAATGACCGGCCGCTGTTGATCCGCTTCGATGGCCATTGGTACGTGCCGGTCCTGTTCGGATATAGCGAGGACACGTTCGGCTCCGATTTCCTCCCTACCGAGGCGGATTATACCGATCCCGACGTGCAGCAAGCGATCAATGCGCATGGCTGGATGATCTGGCCCGCGATCCCATATAGCTACAATACCATCGTGAAGGACCTGCCGACGCCTGCACCATCGCCACCAAGCTGGCGCAACCCTCTGGGGACCGATGACCAGGCGCGCGATGTGTTGGCGCGTGTCATCTATGGGTTCCGCCTGTCGGTGCTGTTCGGATTCACCTTGACCGCCATCACCTCGATGATCGGTGTCGCGGCCGGAGCAGTCCAGGGCTACTACGGCGGTGCAGTCGATCTGCTGTTCCAGCGCTTCATCGAGGTATGGAGCGGCATGCCGGAACTGTTTCTGCTCATCATCCTCGCCAGCATCATCACGCCGACCTTCTGGGTGCTGCTGATCTTTCTGCTGCTGTTCCGCTGGATAAATCTGACCGGTGTGGTGCGTGCCGAATTCCTGCGCGGCCGCAACCTCGATTACGTGCGAGCGGCACGCGCGCTCGGCGTTTCCGACCTGGCGATCATGTGGCGCCATATTCTGCCGAATGCCATGGTGGCGACGCTGACATTCCTGCCATTCACACTGTCCGGTTCGGTGACCATTCTGTCCACACTCGATTTCCTTTCGTTCGGGTTGCCGCCGGGATCACCTTCACTCGGTGAGCTCGTCGCGCAGGGCCGAAGCAATCTCCAGGCACCGTGGCTTGGATTCAGCGCATTCTTCGTGCTGGGCGGTTTGCTGACGCTGCTGATCTTCATTGGTGAGGCGGCGCGCGATTCGTTTGATCCTCGGCGGATGCCCCGATGAGTTTGGTCGAAGTCAACGACCTGTCTGTCGCGTTTGGCACGAAGCGGGTGGTGACCGGGGTGTCGTTCGCGCTCGATCGCGGCGAGACGCTGGCACTGGTAGGCGAGTCCGGTTCGGGGAAGTCAGTCACGGCGTTGTCGCTGTTGCAACTTCTGCCAAGTGGCGGGAGCAATCCCAGCGGAAGTGTTCTGCTCGACGGTCAGCAGATCATCGGGGCGGATGCCGATACGTTGCACCGCGCGCGCGGCGAAGTGGCGGGCATGGTGTTCCAGGAGCCGATGAGCAGCCTCAACCCGTTGCATCGCATCGGCCGCCAGGTTGCCGAAGCAATCACTCTTCACCGGAGTATGCCGCCGAAGAAGTTGCGGAAGCGCGTAATCGAAGTGTTGAACCAGGCCGGCTTCGCTGACGCGGAGAATCGGCTGGAGGCATTTCCGCACCAGCTTTCCGGCGGCCAGCGGCAGCGCGTCATGATAGCGATGGCGCTGGCGAATGATCCCGCGTTGCTGATCGCGGACGAACCGACCACCGCATTGGATGTCACCATTCAGGCGCAGATCCTGAAGCTGCTGGCGCGGCTGCGGACGGAACGGCAGTTGGCGATGCTGTTGATCACCCACGACCTGGAGATCGTCCGCCGTTACGCCGACAAGGTGTGCGTGATGAAGGATGGCGAGATTGTCGAGGCTGGCACCGTCGCGGAGGTCTTCGAGACACCGTTGCATCCCTATACCTGCATGTTGCTCGGCGCCGTGCCGCGCGGCCGTCCCGTGGTGCTGCCCAATGAATGCAAGCCGCTGCTGCAAGCCGACAATGTGAAAGTGCACTTCGCGATCCGCCAGGGCGTACTGCGACGGACCATTGGCCACGTGCGCGCAGTGGACGGCGTATCGGTTTCGGTGAGGGAAGGGGAAACTGTCGGACTGGTCGGCGAGTTTGGCTCGGGCAAGACCACGATGGCGCTGGCCGCATTGCGGCTTGTTGGAGCGACAGGGCGTATCAGGTTCGGCGGTACCGATATTGGGCCGCTTGGTCGCGGTGCGATGTGCCGTTTGCGGTCCTGCATGCAGATCGTGTTCCAGGATCCCTATGGCAGCCTTTCACCTCGCATGCCCGTCGGCGATATCGTCGCCGAGGGCTTGCGCGTTCACGAACCGCAATTGACCCGAGCCGAGCGAACAAAGCGCGTCGCAGCGGAACTCGAGGAAGTTGGCTTACCGGCCGATGCCGTGGACCGTTATCCACACGAGTTCAGCGGTGGTCAGCGTCAGCGTATCGCGATTGCGCGTGCAATGGTGCTGAAGCCGCGCTTCGTGGTGCTCGATGAGCCGACGAGCGCGTTGGACATGTCGGTGCAGGCGCAGATCGTCGATCTACTGCGCCGGCTGCAAGAGGTGCATGGCCTTGCGTACCTGTTCATCAGTCATGACCTGAAGGTTGTGCGCGCGTTGGCGCACCGCATCGTGGTGCTGAAGCATGGACGTATCGTGGAGCAGGGCGATGCTGACACCGTCTTCGCGCATCCGCGCGAAGACTATACACGCGCGTTGATGGCCGCGGCGTTTACGTTGGACGCCTGACCAAGCAGCCGCACTGAGAGTGCGAGTGCGAATACTGCCGGAACAGTAAGCCCAAGAAATGCCACAACCCAGCCCAATCGGACGGCGAGCACGCCGCCGAGCGTGGTCGAGAGCGCCGCGCCGATGCCCTGCATGGTCGCAACTGCTCCGAGCGCCGACTGTGTGCGGCCGCTGCCCCAGGTAAAATCGGCTACCAGAATTGGCACGGCGACCCCGAGGGTCCCTGCTCCGCACGCATCGAGGATCTGTATCGGCACCAGCCAAACCGGATCTTGGGCAATTGCCGCAATCACGCCGCGTACGGGCAATACGAGGCACGCCGCCAGCAACAACCACGCGCGGTTGATCCTGCCGGCAGCACGGCCGGAGGCAATTGCGACCGGCACCATGGTGAACTGTGCAACAATGACGCAGGCGGCCAGCCAACGTGTCGCATTGCCATGGCCGATCTCTGCCATGCGCTGACCCAGCATGGGCAGCATGGCCGCGTTCCCCAGATGAAACAACAGCAACGCCACGCCAAGGGCGAGCAATCGGCGATCACTCAACGTTTCGATAAATGATGTCGCCGCTTTCGCGACGCCGTGGCCGCTCGCGCGCTGTGGATCGATCGAACGTCCCGGGATCAGCAAGAGTGCGGCGATGCTGGCGGCGGCCATTCCTGCCAGCACCCAGAATGCGGACGTCGCTCCGACGACGAAGCTGGCCAAGGCAACCAGTCCGGCGGCGGCGACATTCCCTGCATGGTTCCAAGCCTGGTTGCTGCCTTGCTGGCCGGGAAAGCGATCCTTACCGACGATTCCAAGTGTCAGCGCCATGACGGCGGGTGCCATCAGCGCGCCGCCTAATGCGGCAGCCACTTGTGCGACGAGCACCGCCACCAGGCTGCGCGCGGGTATTGTCGCGAGGGTTCCGGCGACAATGGCAACCGATGACAGGGCAACCCACAGCCGATATCGGTCAGAGCGATCTATGACCATGCCGCATGGGCTGTTGAACAAAAGACCCGTCAGCCCGCCGATGGTCATCACTATGCCGACGCGATCTGGCTGCCAGCCGATCGTCGCGAGCCATGTGGCGAGAAACGGCCCCAAACCTCCTTGCACATCGGCGAGAAAGAAGTTCAGCGCGGCGAGGCCAATAATTGGTGCATTCACCCCTCGCACTTACCGCGTGCGGCTGACGAGGCAAGGGACGATCGGTCACGCCCTCGTCAGTGCTGCATCAACACCGGTATGTCAGCGTGGGACAGCATGTAGCGCGTCACGCCACCGAGGAGCAGTTCGCGTATTGGCGAGTGCTGATAGGCACCCATCACCAGCATATCCGCGCCAAGTTCATGCGCCTTGCGCAGCAGGGTCTCGCCGAATGGCCCGCTGCTGATAGGCAGCACGTGCAGTTCAGCGGCAACGCCATGTTCCGCCAGGATCGATGGCAGTTCTGGCGCCGCAGAACCCGCGCGGGTGCCAGTCAGTAAGAACACGTGGTCAGGCCGTTTGAACGTTCGCAGCGCAGTGAGCACCGCCTTCGCGGCCCGTTCGTCATTGCGCCACGCAATTGCGATGCGGTGGCCGAACTCGGCTGTATGATGATGCGGGACGAGCAATACCGGTCGATTTGTGGCGAACAGAGCGGCACGCAGCGCATGCCAGCTTATACCGTAGTCATGACGCGATGGCTGTTCGACGGCGATGTAATCGGCACGGCGGCCGCGCTCCTCCACCAGCAGCTCCGCTATGCCGTCGATGTCGAGCCATTCGACCTTGATACTTGCTGGAACATCAGCCGACCACGCGTCGAACACGGTGCGGACTTTGCTGACACGGGCAGCCTCGGCGGCGTGCAGGTGCTCTTCACGCTGCGCTGTCAGAACTTCCTCGCTTGGAGAGACCATGGTCTCTGGCGGAGCGCGCACGACCAGTGCGTTGATCCGCGTTGCGCCGGCAAGCTCCGCGAGATGCCGTGCCGAGATCAGCAGCGCATTGGCTGCTGCCGGATGATCGAGCACGACGAGTACGACACCGGCCATGTCACCAGGCCTCTCGCCCCGTCTTAGGCCGCGCCATGGCCCGACGTTCGCGTTGTTCCGCCTCGTGCTTGTCGAACATGGCGCGCGCGGCGGTGGAGCGCTTCTCGGTGAGCTCGTCGCGGTGCTCCGTGCACCAGTCGAATGATTCGACGCGCGGGACGTTGTCGCGGGAGAAATGCGGCATCACGTAGCGGGCGTAGAGTTCGTAAGAGCGCTTGGTCTGCTCCCAGTCCGCCCAGTTGTGCGCCTGGTGGAGGAATACACCGAACTTGCCCTGCTTTGCCTGAAGGCGTTCGATCAGGGCGATCGCGTCATCCGGTGTGCCGATGACGCCGAACTTGTTCTCGACGAACCATTCGGCGGCGTCCTGGCCCGGCGGCACGATGAACCGCGGCTGGTTGTTGTTGAGGTAGCCAAGATAGCGTTCGAAGCCGAACTTCACGTTCTCAAACGCCTTGGCGCGCGTCTCGGCGATGTGCATTGGCCCGACCAGGCGCAGGCGCGACGGGTCCATCGTGCGGCCCTGTTCGGCGGCGATGTCGTTCGCGATCTGCCAGTTGGCGCCAAGCGCGTCATAACCGAACGGGTTGGTCGCCGCGACACAGATCATGCTTAGATTGTACTTGCCGGCGAGCCGCCCGCCTGATGGCGTGACTGCGCTGACGACGGCGACCTCGGGATACGGGCGCGTATACGGACGTAGATGCGACCGTGCGTTGACGAAGGTGTACCAGTCGGTCTTTTCCGTGACGATCTCGCCGTTGAAGAAGCGCAGGATGACGTCGAGGGCCTCGGCCATGCGGTCGCGCTGCGTGTTGGGATCGATGCCGAGCATCAGCGCGTCGGACGCGAGCAGGCCGGGGCCGGCGCCGAACATGACGCGGCCGCGCGTGTGGTGGTCGAGCTGGATGATGCGGTTCGCCACCATCAGCGGGTTGTGGTACGGCAGCGAGATCACGCCGGTACCGAAGCGGATCGAGCGCGTGCGTTCGGCAGCCACGGCGATGAAGAGTTCGGGCGAGCTGATCGTCTCCCACCCCGCGGAGTGGTGTTCGCCGATCCACGCTTCGTGGAAACCGAGGCGGTCGAGCCACTGCATCAGCTCCAGGTCGCGGTCCATGCAGGCAGCGGGGTTCTCGTCCATTGGATGGAATGGCGGGAGGAAAATGCCGTGGCGGAGGTGAATCATGGTATGTCTCCGGCTGATGTTGGCATTCTGCGCGGCATATTGCGGTATCTCAAGGGTAAGGAAGGGTTCACCGTGTGAACCCTTCCTTCCCTTGACCGGCTCGCCCACAGGGTTTCTGCTTCTCCGCAAGAGGAACGCGAGGAAAGAACGCCCATGCACGAAATTGTCATTCGTGGCGGCACCATCGTTGATGGCACCGGTAAGCAAGCCTTCACCGGCGACATTGCCATCGACGGCGATCGTATCACCGAGATCGGTGGCAAGGCCGGCCCCGCACGCCGCGAGTTCAACGCGGATGGCAAGCTTGTCACGCCCGGCTGGGTCGATGTGCACACCCATTATGATGGGCAAGCCACCTGGGACAGCGAGTTGGCGCCATCGTCATGGCACGGCGTCACAACCATCCTGTTCGGCAACTGTGGCGTAGGCTTCGCGCCGGTCCGTTCCGAGCACCATGCCTCGCTGATCGGCTTGATGGAGGCCGTGGAAGAAATTCCCGGCATCACGCTGTCGGAAGGCCTGAAGTGGGATTGGGAAAGCTTCCCGCAGTACCTCGATGCGCTCGAGCGCACGCCGCGCGCGATCGATGTCGCAGCGCAGGTGCCGCACCATCCGCTGCGCGTCTATGTGATGGGCGAACGCGCGATCAACCGCGAGAAGGCCACCGCCGAGGACATCGAGGCGATGCGCCGCCTGACGCGCGAGGCGCTGGAGGCGGGAGCGTTCGGCTTCACCACGTCGCGCACCAACTCCCACAAGACGCCGACAGGCGAGATGGTGCCTGGGCGCTATTCGGAAGTACAGGAGCTGCTGGGGATTGGTTCAGCGTTCAAGGGCCTGAAGCACGGCGCGTTCGGCGTAAACAGCGATTTCGATATCGAAACCGAAGAACTCGCCTGGATGACGAAGCTCGGGCAGGACACCGGCCGACCGGTCTGGTTCCTGTTGACGGATCGGCCGACCGATCCGGTGCGCTGGAGTCGTTTGATGGAGGGCGTGCGTGCGGCCCGTGCGCAAGGCGCCAACGTCACGGCCCAGGTCGCCGGCCGGCCAGTCGGCGTTATGCTGGGCGTCGATACCGCGCTCAATCCTTTCTCGATCCGCCCGACCTATCAGGAACTGCTGAAACTACCTGCGGCGGAACGTCTGAAACGGTTGCGGGACCCGGCGATGAGGGCAGCAATCCTGGCGGACAAACCGTCGGATGAACTGGTGCGGCGGCTCTCACAGTTCCGCATGCGCATCACCACAGCCTGGGATCGGATGTTCGTCATGGGTGATCCGCCCGACTACGAACCTGAAGCCAGCAAGAGCATCGCGGCGATGGCAGCCCGGACCAATCACACGCCAGACGAAGTCGCCTACGACTATCTCGCCGGCGGGTTGGACAAGTTCCTGTTCTTCCCGATCGTCGGCTACAACCAGGACAACCACGACATCATCCGCACGATGCTGACCTCACCGGAAACGGTGCTGGGCCTGTCAGATGGCGGTGCGCATTGTTCCTCGATCAGCGATGCGTCGTTGCCGAGTTGGATGCTGACGCATTGGGGGCGCGACCGGAAGCGCGGGCCGGGACTGCCGCTGGAGCTGATCGTCAAGCGCCAGACCAGTGAAACGGCGGATTTCTTCGGCTTCACCGATCGGGGACGGCTCGCGCCGGGACTGAAGGCCGACGTCAACGTGATCGACTTCGAACGGCTGCGGCTGCACGTGCCGGAAATCCGCTACGACCTGCCGGCAGGTGGCCGGAGGCTGGTGCAGCGGGTCGACGGCTACATCGCGACGCTGAAGTCGGGCGTGCCCGTGTTCGAGCAAGGCGAATACACCGGGGCCACTCCAGGGAAGTTGGTCAGGGCGGGGTAGAGTCCCTCCCGCCCGTCCAACCGAGGCTGACTACTTGGCGCGATAGGTGCGGTGGCAGGTGCCGCAGGCTTCGCCCACCGCCTTGATCTGGGTCGCCACGCCGTCGGCATCGCCCGCCTTGGCAAGCTGCGCCAGCTTATCGGCCGTATCGGCCATATCGTTGGCGTCCTTTTGGAAGCCGGCCGTGTCGGTCCAGATCGCGGGCAACGCCTTGGTGTTGTTGCCCTTGTCACTGCCCGGCGGGAAGGTCGAGGGGAATACACGCATCCAGCGCGCCATGGCCTTCGCCGGGTTCTCCAACGTCTTCACGTCGCCCTTCGCCGCCACGACGGCGCGGATACCGGCGAAATCGGAGGAGAGCAGGTCCTGCCCGGACTGACGCAGCTCGATCACGTTCATACTATCGGCACGGGCGATCCCGACGGTCGCCAGCACCACTGCCCCAAAAAGCGCAAGTTTGCCCCACATTCCGATCCACCCCTGTTTCAGGTTACGCCTCAGTCGCTTGACGCTGCGCCGCCATCAAAATTCCCGGCTGGCTCCTGGAAACTGGTGGCAGAATCGCCTGGCGCCCGCCACATGATGTCCATGCCACATATTCACTCTGTCGCCGTCTTCTGTGGTTCGCGCGTCGGCAACGATCCACGGTATCGCGAGGCCGCGCAAGCGCTAGGACGCGGGCTGGCGGAAGCCGGCATCAAACTTGTGTATGGCGGCGGCGGTATTGGTTTGATGGGTGTCGTGGCGGACGCTGTCCTGCGGGCTGGCGGTTCGGTCCATGGGGTGATCCCCGAGTTCCTCACCCGTCGCGAGGTCGCGCATGCAAGCATAGCCAAGCTTGACGTGACGGACTCGATGCATTCGCGCAAGCAGCGGATGTTCGAGCTGTCCGATGCGTTCATTTCGCTGCCCGGCGGGATGGGTACCCTGGATGAGACGATCGAGATCCTGACCTGGCGGCAGTTGCACCTGCATGCCAAGCCGATCCTGATCTGCGACGTGGCCGGTTCGGCGAAACCGCTGCTGGCGGCGATCGAGGCGGCCGTGGCCGCGGGGTTCGCCGGCGCCGAGGTGCATGAGCTCTATGAGGTGTTCAAGGACGTGCCGGCGATGATCGAGCACCTCACGCGCATGCATCCTGTGGCGCAGAGCGAAGTTGCCCGGCTGTAGCGATGCCTTGTCGCGCGGGGCGCCCGGGGCTATATGCGCCGCCTTGGCCGGAGTGTAGCTCAGCCTGGTAGAGCACTGTGTTCGGGACGCAGGGGCCGGAGGTTCAAATCCTCTCACTCCGACCAATTATTTCAATACCTTAGGCGGTCGGTGCAACAGTGGTCGGTGTGTTCATATGAACACAAAGCCGGCTGGTTGGTTGGCTGGTGCCCGTTCCTTCCGCTCCAATTAAGTTGCGTCGCGGAACGTTTGCCACGACATTCTTCCTCGCCACCCCGGCAGCGTTGGAGCGGGAGGGAATGAGGCTTGAGGAACTGTAACGCGTCAAAACCAAAGCCAACCTTTCGCTCACGAAAAGTGTTGTCGCCATGGATTATGGCGCTGCTCGCGGTAGCTGTAGTAATTTTTTTGCTAACGCTCATCGCGACCACAAACTCTTTTCAACACTGCGTACAGGATCGCAAGACACACCAAGCCTATAAGACCCTTCACGAAGAAAGCTCCCCCTTCGTCAAAGCGGTCGTTCGGTTTGGATTGAATGCTGCCTGTGCGCGCGTCACCGCCGGTCAAAATGATGGCTCGATCGCTGCGCTTGCAACTATCGTTGTTGCCTTTTTCACCTACACTTTGTGGCGCGCCACCGATCGCCTGTGGCAAGCGCATGATGATACTTTGAAAGAGACCACAAGAATTGCAGAGGAAGAATTTGTCGCCAATCATCCGCCTCAGATCGCCATTCGCCACGTATGGCTGCTCGGAGAAATCTGGAAAGACGAACATGTCATCGTTGAGGTAGTTATCGTCAACGAAGGAAAGACGGTTGCCATTCTTGAACACTGCGAACTCTTTATTCTGGTTTACAGCGCAGGACGAGATTTACCGATCAGCAAAGACATGCCTGTTGAGAGAATAAAATTTTGGGCCAATCCAAACATGGTTGGTCCTGGTATCGAATATACCTTTGAAAATATGAAAACACCTCACATAATCACCGACATGGAAAACGCTGCTCTGCGTGACGCAACCAGTAGGCTGTATTGTATAGGAGAGATCAGGTATCAAGACCGGCACGGACGAAGCCGAAAAACCGCCTTCTGCCGCTTGCTCGATATGCCTCATAGGACAACCGCTAGAAGCTATCGCGATGTGGGTCGGTTCAAACGACATTCAGATCCCGATTACGACTACCAAGCGTGACAAGGTTGGAAACAACATCGCTCAAATCACTCCGCCAATAAGTGGGGAGAAGGAAGCCAAGGCGCAACTTGCGCCTTCGGCTAAGCCGCACACAGGAGGCCGCGCTAGCCTGGGCATCAACGCTGCCGTCCGCGAACTCGGTATAGATCGCACTGAGGCCCAGCGCGCGGTCAAGATCGCGGATTTTTCCCTTTTTGTGCGGATTCTATTTCGCCAGCTAGCAAAACCGCTATAAATACATGACAAATACAGTAAGGGAAAAATCCGCAACTGCGGAAATATCCGCATTGTAAAACTGGAATATTTCGCTTGCGTCGGTCATGGGTAACGTGTAATTGTTCTGCCGCCAACCTGCTGGCGTAGTCGGCGGCATTGGCGGCGCCGGCTCCCGGTGGAAACGGAAACCGACGCCTTACCCAGCTCAGAGGGATAATCAATGAGCCAGGCTGTCTCCACGGATACCACAGTCGTTCCACTCTCCGCAGTGAAACAGGCCACACCAAGCAACGTGGCACGCGGGAAGCACCTCAGTGATCGCTCGCTTGCTTACCTGAAAGAGAAGCTGAAACCGATGACCGGCGAGCCAAAAAACGGATTCGATGACGGATACCGAGCGGCGCTAGAGGATATGTTGATCGCCGTATATGGCATCCAAAACGTGGTCCGCACGGTTTTCATCGGTGTCTAGCGAATGTGGGGCGGCGCAAGCCGCTCCACCCGGTAATGCGAAAATGAAAACGGGAATTGAGCAACTATGGACACCCGATAACCTCGCGGTGTTCCTTGGCGTTTCGCGCTCCACTGTTACGACGTGGCTCAGTCGATCACCAGCAAGGCTTCCGCCGCGTGTCGCGGCATTGTCAGTGCCGCGCTGGTCGCCTGACATTTGCCGGGAATGGGCTAAGCAACAGAGCGGCGTGATAAGACGCAGGGCAGGGCGCCCAAGGTTGCCGGTCTAGCGGAATATTCGCTTGAACTCTTCGTCAATCCATCGGATAAAGCGCGCCCCGGCGCATTAGCTGGATGGGGCGCGGCCATGCGGCCAGCCCGGTGTAACGCGTTCCGACCGGACTGCTATGCAGATTGCATATCCGACAATTGCCGGCCGTCGAGGCGGCCAAGGCTTCGCGCGAAACCATACGAGCGCGCGCCGATCGGCTTGAGGAAGCCAGCCTCATAGGTTTGGACGAGGCGCCATGCGGTCGCCCTTCAAGCCGCGAACCGCAGACCAACATACCGCCCGGATGGGACGGAAGGCCGGTCGGGTTTCCGTCGCACGGCGCGCTCAGCGATTCGGAGTATCTCGGTCATAACGGTCAGCCCGAACCGAGACTGACGAGAGACGAGGAAAGCGAACTCAATCACGCGCGGGAATCCGCGAAGGATTGGCGGAGTGCGCGCGTTTCCCAGGCCGGCCGGATTCGAGCGCTGCATGGCGTAGCCCCCAAGCCCTTTCGGCCCGGAGGCATTCAGGGCGCCGCGACCATTCAGCCCACAAAACCGAAATGGATCGAACCGGATTCTGATTTGGGCAAATGGATGCGTGCGGCAGGTCGGGATGCCGTGAGCGATTTGCCTTACGGCGCGGCGCTGGCGCATAGCCCGGAATGGTTCACGCTGGATCATCTCCTACTCGCAGTAATCGACCAGAAACCCGCAACTGCCCTCGCAAGGGTCTGTGGCAAATCTGATGTTGCGGTGGCGCATGCTGTGCGCACGGCGATGGATCGGATTGAGACAGCCCAACGCGAACTAGCTGCCGGCAACCGGCTGGTGCGGGATTGGATTGCTGCCGATGCCAAGATAGCGAAGCCTCCAGACCGTGAGATAATTCGGGAGGCTTTTCATCCGGAACATTCGCCCATGATCCTCTGGATGGGGGATGCGAGCCATAGGATCGCCCTACAGCCTGATCAGGCAAATCCAGGCAAGACGGATACCTCGAAATTCCGCACAGTCCTGAAAGCCCGTAGCGCCGACAGCAACAAGGGCCGTGTCGGTTGGGTAGCTGCCTCCACTCGCGCTGCGCAGAGATGTCGTGACGATGATCGGTCCTGCATCGTTGGTGCCAGGGCGTTTGGGCCACCGCTTCGCGGCGCGGCGCCACGGCACCGATCATCAAAGCTCGATAGTATGGATGGTGCCGTCATGTCTCGCGCCATGCTGTCCAGTAGCGAGCGCGCGACTAGCGCCAACGAGTGGGGGACGGCCACAAAAATCTTGCTCGCCAGTAGATACAGGGTGGCTGGCCGCCCGCTGACAGCGGTAGAGGTCGCGCGGCGCTTTCAGGACAAGATGACGGAATTGTAATATTAATGAGGTTCGAAATGAGGGCTGATTTCGCACCTATAGATGGGAAGTTCGATCTTTTTTCTAACAGAAGCCTTTCGGAACCAAGGCGAATTACCCCAGGAGATCGCTAATGAAATATCTGCGTAAAGAGGAGCTGGCTGTTATGACCGGCGTCACGACACGCACTGTCGAAAATGAGATGGCTCGCGGCCATCTGATACCAACACGGCTAGGCCGAAGCGTGCGCTTCGACGAACCGCAAGTTCACGATTGGCTTGCTCGCCGCAAAGGGGCGTAGTCAGCCGCTAATTCCAACATGCGCGGCATAGCTGCGCACTACGAATGATGAGTTCTCAGTGAAGAATGAATTGCTTTCCACAGTCAGCGCGGAAAATGCGACTGATACCGATCTGCCGTCACCCAAGCGCGGCCGCTACTCTTTGCGAGAATATCGCACTCGCAACGGAATGTGCTGGAGAATTTTGTTTCAGCCGTTCGGCGTGAGCATCTCGCCAAGCGACATTACTGTAATGACTATGAAGCCCGGCGAAATTTGGCCTACAGGGAAACGGGCCGAATTGGCGCGGAAGCTTGTAGAGTGCAGCTTGCCGTGGGCATTAGAGTTCGCGGACGTTCGGGACGCGACGCAAGCATATCTGGCCATCAACGGTGTCCACGATGCGGCTGCGAGCATCGGGCTGATCGCGACACCGACTGAGGATGCCGCAGCGTCGTGACCATAGTTGATGACGACGAGGCGCTAACTACCTCGCAAAAGTTCGGCCGCTTTTTGAAGACGCTGCATACACGTCATCCTGACGGCTCGCCCATAACTTGGGCACAAATCCAAGACCAAGAGCCTTGGCCGACTTATCCTGACGACGACGCGCCACCACGGCGCAACGCCCGTCAACGATCGGTCCCTGACGGACTACGCACGAAACCTCTACGGCTTCTAAGCCCTGAGGAATGCGCTCTTGAAGAACCACGCGGCTACCTAATCAAAGGTCTGATCGCGCCGGCCGATCTTGTACTGCTGTTTGGCCAACCTGGAGCGGGAAAGAGCGTCATAGCGCCGTATCTCGGCTATGCCGTGGCGCGGGGCGCCAGCGTGTTTGGCAGGCGGGTCCGGCAAGGGCTTGTTTTCTACTGCGCCGCCGAAGATCCCCACGGCATGCGGCAGCGCATTAACGCGCTTCGGCTGGAACGGGGCGACGCACCAGATTTTATGATTGTCGATGGCGTTTCTGACTTGCTCAGTCCTGATAGCCCGGACATTGAGGCGCTGCGTGGTATGGTTGGCGATTACCTGCCAGCGCTAGTTATCGTTGACACAGTAGCTGCTGCTTTCCCCTCTCTGAGAGAGAACGAAGCTGAGGGTATGGCGTGTGTCGTCAGGCTCGCGAGAAGCCTGACGGATACCGGCGCCGCAGTTGTGTTGGTGCACCACTCGCCAAAGGCGGATGACGCCACACCACGCGGCCACGGCATTTTGCATGGCGATGCGGACGTTGGTTTGAGGTTAAGCCGTAACGGCGGTGAGGTAGCGGTCA
Source organism: uncultured Alphaproteobacteria bacterium (assembly GCA_963733475.1). Classification (GTDB taxonomy): domain Bacteria; phylum Pseudomonadota; class Alphaproteobacteria; order Acetobacterales; family Acetobacteraceae; genus JAMXLO01. The sequence goes on from CAVTEC010000034.1 coordinate 164,014, forward strand.
CGTTCAGCAAGAACAGAAACGGGCCATCTGATGCCGTGCTTGGTTTCACCATCAAGGCGGCATCGCTCGGCACTGACGAGGACGGTGACGAAATCACGGCGCCAGTGTTGGAGGAGCAGGCGACAAGCCAACCTACCAAGAGGGCGTTGACGCCTCTAGAAGCCAACGCACGCGGCTACCTGGCCGACGCGATAGCACGGGACGGCAAGCCGCTACCGGCCGGCTCGGACTTCCCGCAAGGGCTGCGTGGTGTGTCGGAGGATGCATGGCGCGATGAATGCGAGGCGAGACGCCTAAGCACGGCCGATAACGAGTATGACCGTGCCCGATCCTTTCGGCGTGCATACCGGCAATTGCTGGACAAGCAGCACGTTGGTTCACGGAACGGTCTGGTTTGGCTCACGTCCCCGGAAGCCGCCCGGCTGTCGTCTGATACGGAAACGGACTGATCTGCCAAGCGGACCGGACCGGACCAAACCCGGACCTGTCCGCCACGGCAAATCTGTGCGTAACCGGACCGATCTGCCGGACCGGACCAAACCCTAGGGTTGGTCCGCCGGTCCGGTCCGCCAGATGCCCAGAAAATAGATTTTTGAAGCCGCCGTATGTCGCGGTGGCGATGGCTGCCGGCCGAGCCGGCTCAACGGGATTTTTCCATGACTGATTTTGCAACACTGATCGATACCGCCCGCCTTCGCGCGGCGGAAGATACCCACAATAGCCTTGCGCTTGCCGTCCGCGATTCCGAGGTCGCATTGACGAAGGCGCAAGCGGATGCCGTCGCGGCAAACGCTACGGCACAAGCTGCGGCGGATCGTGGCGCCGACGCGAAGACGCTCGATGCCGCAGAGGTTGCGGTTGACGCCGCTTCCCGCGCAGTTAGGACGGCGGAACGTGTACTGCAGGCAGCGCAGAAGCGGCTGACCGATGGAGGGCAGACACGCGATAGCGAAGTCAAACAAAGCCACGGCAAAGCGATGAATTCGGCTATGGTCAGGCTGCTCGCTATTCGCAGCGAGGCTCTTGCCGCGCTCGCCAAGTTGGAGGCGCTCAAGATGGAGCACGGCGAGGTTAACGCTCAGTTCGTTGCCATGGCCACTGCGGCAAAGTCTGGCCTGCCAAACTACGTGGACCATTGTCGTGCACTCTTGGGTAGCGACGGGCGGTTAATGGACGCTCGGGAGTTCGACAACCGAACCTCCCAGAATGCTCATCATGAGTGGGACGGCGCAGCCCAGAAACTGCGATGGATGGAGGGCTGAACGATGAGCGATCCTGCAACGACTGCGTTGCTGTTGGAGAGCACCGAGCTACTTAGCGAGATTCGGGACGCGCTGCCAGCCAAGCCGATCATGGAATACAGCCGGAGCGCGTTTTTTGCGCTTCCGGCCAGCGATCAGATGGCGGCGGTGAAGCGCGGCGCGCGTGTGGTCAATGATGCTCCGGCTGGTCAGAAGCCACTGCCCGAGGGCGGCATCCGCCGTTCCGACTTCGATAAGCTCGCACCGGCAGAGCGGCACCGTTTCATTTCGGGAAGGAAGGCGATTGCCGATTGAGGCAACCGGTTTCGGCGACAGCCCAATGACGCGCAAGCATGTGGCAGTGAGAAACGTTGCTGGCCAGCGGCTGGCACTACAACAACGGATTTGAATATGAGTGGAACAGAACAAACAGCGACGTCGGATCAGGCGACGCTTGATGCAGCCGTGAAGGCAACAGCGGAAGCCTTTTCGCAGTGCCATGCCGGAGTGGAAGCGGCTGAACGAGACATCGTGGTTGCCAATGCAGCGCTCGCCGCTGCCAATGAGCGGGCAGACGCCGCCCAGCACGATGATGATCCAGCGGAACTGACGGATGCCGTAATCGCTGCCGAAATGAACCTGCGCCGCGCAACTATCGCGGCAAGGGTTGCGGAAGCCAGGAAGCGCCACGCACTAGAGGCGCATGAGCGGGCGATCCATGACAGCCACACACCGGCGATGGTCGAGGGGCGCAGGCTACGACTGGAATCCGCGAAGCGCGTAGACCAATTGCGCCTAGAAATGCACGAGGCGGCGATCCAGTGGGCGAGGGGCACCTGGATCATTGAGCAGGCACACAAGAACGGCCGGCAGAGAGCTTTTGACGGTGCCCATTTAGGGCCTACGTGGCCGGTCAATTCGGTGCCGCCGGATCAGGGTATTAGCGCCGAGCAAGCTGAAATCGCGCTTTGGCAGGATGAGCACTGATGGGTTTCGAAGGTGTAACGCCCCAGTTCGTTTGGGACATCGAGCTTCTGCGCCGGAATCAGCGTGACGCGCGCGAAGCAGCTATCCGGGTGCAGCAGGATCGCCAGGCGTCTGGCGTGGCTGCGCTCCGTGGGCACTTGCCGGACAATGACCCGATTTTTGCGGGAACCGCGCCGTCTAAGACTGCGCCACCAGCCGGAGACGGCGGTGACGGGTGGACGCGACAGCGCGCATATACATTCCTGTCCGGCGGTGGCAGCCGAGAATTGGTGCCGACGCAGTGGCTTGATCACTACGACCGAAACGCAGAGGCGCTGCGGCGCTCGCATCAATATCGCTCGGATAGCGACGGTGTAGGCTGACGGTGCGGTGTGCGGAGGCGGCCGAAAACCGCTACGCACACCCACAGCCTGATTACCGGCGAAAATCGATTTTTCAACAAAAACCACCGCGCAACATTATTGCGCAGCACGAGAAATGATGTCTGATACATCAAAAGTTAATTCAAAACCATCAAAAAGCAAGCGTGGAGGCGCTCGGCCCGGCGCGGGTCGCCCTTTGGGGCGGCTCAGTGCTTCCACGCGGGCGCGCGAGAAGCGGGTTAAGAAGGAAGTTGCGGCGGTTTTGGCCGCTTTGGCGCCCGAAAAGCTGGATGAACTTTGCGACGATCCTCTTGAAGCGCTCCGGTTCGCCTTGCGGTGCCACCTCGGAGCGGGCGACTTGGCTGGCATAGCCAGCGTTGCCGAGCGAATGTTGCCGTATTGCCGCCCGAAGCTGTCTTCTGAAACGGCTCTGGTGCCGCTGCCCAGCGATCTCCTACCAGATGCGCCAGCCGAGCCCGATTCGGATGACGTGCCGGATCACATCATCGATCCGGGCGTGCGCCCGCTACCGGACGCGGACGGCGGCTAGGCGCTTCGGCGCAATGGCCGTGTAGTGTGCTGTGTGCCGGATATCGGCATGCCCAAGGAAGTCTTGGATCAGCCGCGTGTCAGTGCCTTCGTTGGCCAGCATGTAACCGGCCGCGTGCCGCAGCATGTGGGGATGCGCTTCAACATCGAGCTTGGCCAGCTTACCGGCTTCGCGGACGATGTATTGCAGCGCGTCCACTGACAACTGGCCGCCGCGCTCAGTCTCAAACACGTAAAGGCCGGTGACTTGCTGGCGAAGCTTGCGCAGATCACGAAGCTCATCACGATCCAGGCTGTGTGTGCTATGCTTGCCGCCCTTGACGCGGGCAACGTGGATCACGCCTTGGTCTAGATCAATCTGTGACCAGCGCATGGTGACTGCCTCGCTGGCGCGTAGGCCGTGCCTGTAGACCAGGCGGACTAGCACCTTGTCGCGGAACGGGTAGCGGCCACGCTTGCCGGCAGCTTCGATAAGGCGATGTGCTTCGTCCGGCCGGAGGTAGCGGCGATCCGTGACTTTCGGCTTTTCGCCCGTGGAGCGGCTGGCTGGCATCGGCTGAAACCCTTGTGCATCCGTGGGCAGTGGCGCCTCACTTCCGGTATAATGGGCAAAAAGCCGAAAGTATGCAAGCAATAATTTGCGGGATTGGCAGCGTTCCTCGCGGCACCCTACAGCGTTCCATAGGCGTCGTTGACTGGCCGCGTCCAATCAGCCGCGCGCGGAGCCATGCGCCGCGTAGCATCGTTTAGGAGGCGCCAAGAGCCATGTTGGCGCATCATGGCCAGATCGGGGAGAGAGCGGCACCGGAGATGCGCCGCGTTGCAAACTGATCTGCAACACTGTTGCATTTCGGCATCGACCCCCTTAGTCGCCGCTAGCCTGCCGGGGAGACCCCAGATTTTTTGTAAACTTGGATCACGATCGTCATATATACACACGTATATACGTTCTGCACGCCGGCATTAGCCGGCAACCTACAAAAAACCAACCTCAAAAATTTCCGATCAATTTTCCGAACGATTATCAACCTTGCCCAGACCACTTATTCCAATAACCGGCAAACGGTTCGGCCGGCTTACCGTCTTGCGCCACGTATATACGGAACGTCGCGGCAGCATGTGGCTCGCCAAATGCGACTGTGCTGCCGCGACCACGGTCTGTGCATCCGACTTGCGCGCCGGCCGCAAAAAGTCTTGCGGTTGCCTGGATCGTGCGTGCCGCATCGCGTTCGTTGCGAACATGTCCGAGAAGCGCCGCAAACAACGAGAGCAACGACATGCAATCTGATCCAACCCGGCGGAGCGATCCTCCGGCACTGCCCTACAGTCTGCTACTGCATGCCATGCAGCACCTTGCCGCGCGGCGTAAGGCTGAACGATCTCAATGATCATAGGACTGCGCATTGCCACCGACGATCGCACTTTGTCGTGGCGCAAACGCAGAAACGGAGCATCCAGTATGAAGCCGCTTAGTTTGGCAACGTCAGTCCTGATATTCGTAATCGGGATCGTCAACGGCGTAGAAGGAGCCAATTCCGTCGGCTTTGCGACAGAAGCCCATCCATCGAACGTTTCCCAATCCGTCTTCGTATTGGATATCACCAACCACGATAATTTTCCATCGTTCGTGAAGAAACCTGTTAACCGTGCCTGGGCGTGGCGGTTTCATATCTACGATGGTCTCGAAGGAAACCCACAGCGACTGCCCGGCAATCAATACTGTATCCAGCGAAATGAGTTGCCGTTCCTCCGGCAGCGTCTGGCCCAAATCATCTTGGCTGGCCTGGAAGAATGGGAGCGTTTCGGACCGCGTGAATATGATTCGGAAGGGGCTTGCGAGGATCTTCGCATCACTGCCACCAATGTTAACTACTGCCAAGCCACCCTTGACCGCTCGGCCGTCCTCAAAGCCAAAACCGAGCCTATCGAATTTCCTACCAAAATCATCCGTGATACCGACATGCCGGACGTGAAGGCGCGGCCGATTAGCTATAAGGAATTGTCTTTCAGCGAGATCAACCTGCTGTTTAGAGATACGCACCTGACGATTCATCGCGCTAGTTTGTCCAGCAGTTATTCTGACCTGAATAGCGCTGATCCTAGCTTGCCGCGTGAAAATTACGGTCTGGTAGGCAATCAAGATGACCGTGAGAGCGCTCATGCTCAACGTCAATACAGTTATTATCAGTGGATAGGTGTTGCTTACGTTGGGATTTGCGTCGTTGTGGGGCTGTTGGCGACTTTCGGTCTGGACTGGTTGCTGCGGATACGCGACCGGCGCCGTTGGCGGTGGCGCGAACCTAGAAGCTACCTGTAAGCCAATGTCGGCCGCCAGAAGCGCAAGCACCGCGACGGCGCCAGCTATCTTCCAGCCTTCACGCATCCTCCAGCCTAACTACCTGCACACCCATTGCAGCGAAGCACTCCAACAGGAAGGATGCCATGATACCCGCGTGGCGCCAAACTGGCCGTCGTCAACAGTGAGCGCGTAGTCAAATCGGTCCGCTTGGCTCGCGCCGCTTCCTAAACGATTGCCAGCGCCGTCCAGGCGGCGGCTGGCAATCTGGGAGCGCACGGATCGCGGCGGTCTGTGTGACCATTACAGCGGCTACTGCGGTATAGCGAGGCCAGCACCCGGAGCAACAGATGGTGTGCGCTGGCAGCAAGCGTGCCATACTGCCCCAATGTCGGCGACAGTCTTCCACGTCCTCCCTCAGAAGGGGCAACTCTTTGCGGTCGAAATGATCAACCCGAACGGCGGGCGTCGGCTGATCTGCGACTTCCGCAACAGGCACGAGGCAGACGCATGGATCGTGCAGACCGAGCGGATGCTGCACTCGCTTGACCCCAGGCATAGGGTTGTGCCCCGATCGGGCCGGCAGGAATAACCGCCAAGCGTCAAGTCTGTTTGTTAAGGTTCTCTAATGCCGCCGCACCGCTGGCGTATGCTTCCTCCATCGTTTTGAATGCCCGGATAGACCTCGTCACTGTCGATTTATCAACGTCGTCACCTTCGACGATTTCCCAGATAAAATCCCTTGCACGAGAAGCGTCCCGCGCCTTCACAACAACGCGGTATACGGAGAACAGGCCAGTCGGATTTCTTGGCGGCATCTGCGCAGTATGGACGACGACGCTTGTAAGCGCCAGCTAGCGTCCCGCGAGAGCCGCGCACCACGCCAGTATCGTTTCGCCATCTTGGCCGTCGTCAACCGTTCCGGTGTAAGCGGCGCGTTGCCGGCCGTCATACGGTGGCGCGTGGCACAAGGCGTCAGCGGTCATTTAGGAGGCGTCTGCGGCAAGGGCTGGCTCCACATCGAGCGCTAAGCTAGAGGATGTAGAAACCGCCAGCGACAGATGGGACCGACTGGGATGGACGCCAACATTTCTTGGGACTGGGCTAATTGCGTTCTCTATCGCATGTGTCGCGACCATCCACGCCACAGAAATCACGAGGTGATTATCGGCAAAATGTGGTTGATCGGACGAGCCTATGCGGCTTCGATTGAGCGTGGTGCGGGGAAAGATGAGGACATCTACGCTAGGATAGCGCCAGAAATTGCCGCCTCCGGCTTAGATAAATGGTTGGCGGACGTTTCTGATGTCAGAAGTGTAGACATGGAAAATCTGCATCGTGTTCTCGCGGTGCATCACCGCTTGACTGCTTTCCTGAAAAAGCACACCCGGCGTGAGCGGCGCTCCTTCGCGTCCAAATATCTGCATTTTCACAATCCGAGTGCGTTCTTCATTTTTGATTCTCGTGCTGACCGTGAAATTCGTCAACGCATGGGCCGCAGCCGTTTTGTTCTTTCCCGATCTTGCGTCGAAGCCGACCCAGCCTACGCAGCCTTCGTTCTACGTTGCATAAGCTATCGAGACCGCGAAGCTGCAACCTCCCCCGGGATACCAATGACGCCTAGAGAACTGGATAAGCGATTGTTGGGCTATCACTAATCAAGCTTCGCTGGAAAGCGGGCACCCGGAGCGCTTCGTATTGGCGGTTCAACCCGCGCTGCAGTGCGGGCGCATCCGGGTGTCGGCTTAAGGAATTGCAAATTTTCTTACGTGATGCACCGGCTCAATCTCACGCCACTATTTGAATAGAAAGCTGGTAGCTGCTTGGATTCCGCACGGATCTCTTTAGGGCCACGGGCGGAAATATCCGTTGACTGACCAATTTTCGAATCTGCTTTTCCGCCGCCGGTGCGATCGTACATCCTAAAATGACCGACCTCAGTGCCCGGGGTGAAAATCTTAAGATTCCCTTTCTGGTAGTCAAAACTTCGCTTGGAGGAAGCGGATGGGTGCCTTTTTCCTGTGCCATCACTCGAAATTCCTCTTCGTAACTCCATGGACTGGATTTGGTGAACAATGGCAGTAAAATTGTATCAGATTCGTTGTCACTCATGTCAAAAGCTGGGTATCGTTCAAGATATTCAACACGTATAGCTGTTCCGAATTCTTTATTTTTGCAACTAAACTCAAGGCACACGCCACTGTGACTAGCGGCGTAATGTGACCACATAAGGGCGTTGTCTGGTTTGGCCGAAAGGCAATAAACCTTATATCTGTCGCAGCATGCTTCTGCCATTCGGGTGGAAAATTGGCGTACGAAATTCTCCAGATATGGTCTGTCGGCTCTGGCTCTGGCGGCCCGTCGTAGATGCTCATCCTCAAGCAAATGAGGTGCAAACTTTCTGCTCACTGTCTCGAACCACCGGACGTGACGCTCATACACCGTAATTGCTCACCTGGGTGATAGCCTGACATGTCGATGCGTCGTGGGTGCTTCTGCGGCTGTGCGATGAAGGTTGACGCGGTCACGGGCGGTTCGATTCAAGCTCTGTGTGACGCAAGGCATCGACCTTAGCACGCTGAGCCACGCGGAGAAGGATGCACTCATCCTGTCGCTGTTCGCTCGGTTGGAAGCAGCGCTGGCGCGCATCGATGAACTTGAGAAGCGGCTGGCCAGATTTGAACGTCCCACCAAGACGCCGGACAACTCCTCGCTGCCGCCATCGAAGGGGCAGAAGCCCGATCGTCCGATGGGCGACAAGCCGCCGCGCAAGAGCCGCCCCGGGTTCGGGCGGACGCTGCACCCGAACCCGGATCGTGTGTTCGAGGCCAGGCTGACCACCTGTCCGAGGTGCCAGGCGGCATTCCCGGAGGCCTGCCAAACCCCGCAGCAGGTCTACGAACGCATTGAACTACCGCCGATCCGGCCGGACGTGACGCAGGTGCGCCTGTTCGGCGGTCGCTGCGCCTGTTGTGGTGAGCGCGTGGTCGCGACTGCCCCAGCCGGGCTGGAACCCGGTTCGCCATTCGGTCAGTCGATCGCTGCCTTGGTGGTCTACTTGCACTACGCGCACGCGATCGGCATGGAACGGTTGGCCACGCTGATGGACGAGATCTTTTCGCTCACCCTCAGCGAGGGGGCGATCAGCAACATGCTGGCCCGCGCGCGCGAACCACTGCTGGTGGCAGCGGCAACCATCCGCGCCACGGTGCTCGCCAGTCCGGTGGTGTGTTCTGATGAGACTTCCGCGCGGGTGAGCGGCAAGAACTGGTGGGAATGGGTGTTCATCGGCAGCCTGGCCGTGCTGCACGTGATCCGTCCCAGCCGTGGCAAGGCCGTGGTTCAGGCCCTGTTCGGCGAGATCAGGCCGATGGTCTGGGTGTCCGACATGCTTGGCAGCCAACGCGGCCACGCTGCCGAATGGCAGGTGTGTCTGGCGCATCTGCTGCGCGATGCAACCTACGCCATCGAATGTGGCGACACCGCCTTCAGTGCCGCGTTCAAGCGACTGCTGCTGCGCGCGATCGCCATCGGGCGACGCCGCGACGAACTGAAGGACAGCACGCTGAGGCACTATCTTGCCGACCTGGATCGCCGGCTCAACCGCATCATGGCAGCTGTTCCGATCGGCGAGCCAGGACGCAAGCTGCGCAAGTGCATCGCCGCCAACAGGGCGCACCTGTTCGTCTTCATCACCAATCGAGATGTGCCGTATACCAACAACATCTCCGAGCGGCATCTTCGTCCCAGTGTGATCTTCCGCAAGGTGACCAACGGCTTCCGCTGCGAGTGGGGTGCCGAAACCTATGCCGCCTTCCGATCCCTCGTCAGCACCGCAAAGGCCAACAGCGCTTCAGTGCTTGATGTGCTGCGCTTCGTGCTGACCACAAAAATCCCCGAGACGCTATCCGCCAGACCGGGGTGAGCAATTACCATACACCGCCGGGTCATCAAGAACTTCGGATGAGAAATTCGGACGAAAATCCCAGGGATCATTAAAGGTCCGCGGATCAGAGAAATACAGCTTGTTGTCAACTAAAACCTGCTCAAGCCATTCCAGCTTATACGGCTGGTAATGGTATAGACAATTGATGCCGAGTGCCGCTGCGTTAGTCGTCCTCATGTCCGCAATCAATACGCCCGCAACTCGCAGCAATTCAAGTCACCCGTTCACTCCCTCGCCTCCGGCCCCAGAAGCGCCACACGGCGCGGCCGGACGCGTTGGTTCAGCGTTCCACCGGTGACCAGCCATGCAGCCGCCACGCGCCCGCTACAGCCGCGCGCGCACCGCATCAGGCGCAACGGCGTCGCCCACGGTCATGCCGGCCCCGTAGCAGGCTGCCAGCGCCGTGACGGAGTAGGATCGCTCGCCACCGCACTGGGGCGATAGGCAATCGACGGTAAGGGCAAAGCCGGCTTGGTTCGCCGAGACCTTGGTGTGGTAGTATCGAACCATGGTGATCCAACGCTCGGCCAAGTTGGCCGCGTTTCCTGTGCTGGCGATCACCCTTGGGGTGTCAATCGGCGCATGGGCTGGCGCAGCGGCGCGGGAGCGCGCAGCAGAGGCAACCGCATACAAGGCAGTCTACATAGCAGCGATGTTGTCGCACCATGATCCCGACGCAGCAGTGCGAAAGGCGCGTTGGACGACGGACGGAATGGTTGAGAATTTCGGCATGGCTCGGGGCGAAGCGGCTGCCGAAGTGGCTCGTTTTCTCATCCTGCATGGGGGCGGCTTGTGCCAGGGAGGGTTGGGCGCGCCGGCCGTCACTGATCCCCTGTGACCGCTTAAATCACCGGCCTATACCACCGCCAGCAGCAGAATAAGCAGCAGGACCGACAGCACCACGTTGACGGCAGCCAGGACCGTCAGCAGACGCAGTCGGGCTTCTAGGTCGGGATCGTTCATGGCGTCCAATCCACACGCTTCTGCCGCGCGGCTTCACGTGGCGGCATGCTCCTACACCTGATCGTTGAAAATGGTTGCCCATGATGACAAAATAACTTTATATTAACGTTTCATGAATGGAGGCAGCCACGCGCAAGTCTCCGGAAGAGCTAGCCTCCCAAGAGGCGCAGGAGCGCTCGCGGGAATACAGGCTCATGGCAGCAACCGCCCCCACCGCGCAGATGCGGGACGGGCTCCTTGAAGTGGCTCGTATGCTGGAGAGGCGGGCCGCGCAGAAGGAAGTGGAAGGCGGAAGCCCATATCCGCCTGCACCGCCACCTCCATGGATACGAAGTCATAAATCCCACGGATCGCAGTCCCTTTGTTTGGGCCGCCCTTACTCCCGGTCAGGGATGATATAGGGTCTTGCCCACCACCACTCGCCCCATGGCAGGATGATAGTGCAGGACTGATGACCACTTACCGGATTGTGCCGCACCGTGGGACCTACAGGGTGGAGGCCGTTGAGCCAAATGGCCAACACCGGATTATTGGCACTTGGCGGACAGAGGAAGCTGCGGTTTCACATCTCAAGGATCTTCAGATGAGGGCTCAGCGCGCTGACCACAGACCAGCGGTGGGGGAACCCGGCTGGCAGCCTCGCTAGGATTGCCGCGCCGAAGTCATCAACGATCGAACCGTCAAGGTGGCATTGAATGCCCCAAGCTTACCGCGTCTCAACGCTTGCCGAACGCTGGGACTGCTCGCAGTCCAAGATTAGAGGGATGGTTGCCAGTGGCGAACTGCGTTGCCTTCGAATCGGAAAGTTAATAAGAATACCCGCCGACGCAGTGACCGCTTTTGAGGACCAATGTCAGACCATCCAAGGCTCTGCCGCGTTGCCGGCCGCGACACCTGGCACATCTACCATCAACGCCGCCGCTTCAGCACGGGCTGCACGGATCGCACACAAGCTGAGCGAGTTCTTGCCCGCCACCTAGCGGGCGGGCAGCGGCCCGCCGACGCGATACCGTGCGTTGCGGATATCCTTGATGCCTACCTGTGTGATCGCGAGGATCGCGGCAAACTCGGCGTGGAGCGCCTAAAATGGGCGCACAAGCCGCTTAAGCGTCACCTTGGCACAAAGCCAGCGGAGCAAATCGACCCGCCTCTGTGCCGTTTCTACAGCCGCGCTAGGGCAACGGAAGGCGTTGCCTCTACCACGGTCAGAACCGAGTTGCAGGCTCTACGCGCCGCACTGCGCTGGCGTCTCGGCAACGCCGCGCCGACGCTGGAGCTTCCGCCACGCGGGCAGCCGCGCGATCGATGGCTAACGCGGGAGGACGCGGAAAAGCTAATTACCAACTGCAAAGGCCAGCATGTGCGGTTGTTCGTCATACTGGCACTGCACACCGCCGCGCGTCGTGGCGCCATCCTTGGCCTGACGTGGGATAGGGTTGATCTGGCAGGACGCCATATCGACTACAACGAGCCCGGACGCGAGCGCACCAAGAAGCGCCGCAGCCGTCCGCCCATCAATGACACGCTGCACGCGGCTCTGATGGCGGCAAGGGAATGGGCGGAGACGAACTACGTCATTGAGTGGGCCGGTGGTCGCGTCGAATCGGTCAAGCACGGCTTCCGAGCAGCGGCGCAGAGGGCAGGGCTGTCCGGCGTGACGCCACACACGCTGCGCCATACCGCAGTCACATGGATGATGCAGGCTGGCGTGCCCGTATGGGAGGCGGCTGGCTTTGCCGGCATGACGGTTCAGATGGTGCAGGATGTCTATGGGCACCATCATCCCGATCATCTGGCGAACGCGGCGCGTGCCCTGGGCTGACAACTGCAACAGTGTCCGGTTCGCCACATGCACACAAAGACACTGGAAATCCGCAGAACGCCGTGGCAATAAGCTACTGAAAAACATGCTGGAATTTGCATAGCGTGTTGATATCGCTCATGGCGTCATCGTGTTCGGGACGCAGGGGCCGGAGGTTCGAATCCTCTCACTCCGACCAAATTTGGAATAGATCCCCGCCTTCGCGGGGGGGCCAGCATCACCGGCGCGCCCCACGATGGTGTTCGATTGGTTGACCTGAAGGCCAATGTCGCGGATCGATGCACTCAGATGCTCAGCGGCGCTTGCAACAGTCCGGGCGGTTGCCAATGCTTGGGCAGACGCGGTTGCTGCGCTGGCGGCCATGGATTTGCCGGGAGTGGGCTAAGGCTTCGTTGATAATTTATCGCTCCATTAGGGTGGTCTGGGCGAGATGGAATAGTTCCACTCACCATGAAATTCATGCGGCACGATATTGATGGCCGCCATCTCGGCGTCGGAGACCTTAATGCCGGCCGGGTAGAGATTTGGATCGATGTCGCATTTCACATTGAGACCGGTGCGCGTGGTCGTGCTGGCGATCAGTTGCACGATGGTCTGGTAGCTGACCAGAGGCTTGCCCCGCCAGTTCTGCGTGATGAATGAGAACAGTCGGTGTTCGATCTTGTTCCATTTGCTGGTGCCTGGCGGCAGGTGGCAAACCATGACGGTCAGGCCGAGTTCATCGGCGAGATTTTGTAGTTCGCGCTTCCATAACCTCACCCGGACACCGTTGCTGCCTCCGCAATCGGCGGTGATCAGCAGGGCTTTCGCGTCCGGATAACGAGCCCGTCCCATCTCCAGCCACCATCGCCGGATCGCGTTGACCGCGAAACTGGCCGTGTCGTGGTCGATACCGACACTCACCCAACCCGTATTGCCCGCGATGTCGTAGACGCCGTACGATGCCGCGCGGCCGAGTTCGGGGATCTTGAAATCGTGCACCCGGACCGGTTCGGGTTGGCCCTTTGGACGCAATTCGCGGCCAGCATTCTTGAAGTCGCCAACAAGTTCTTTCTTCTTGGTGTCGACGGAGATCGCGGGCTGGTCCGATGCCAGGGCGGCTTTCATCTGAGTGTTGATGTAGCCGAACTGCGCGTCCCGATCAGGGTTATGCGTGCCTTCCTTGGTCTTGCGATTCGATTGGAGACTGTAATTCAATTGCCGCAACAAATCGCCGACGACATTGTGTCCGATCTCGTGACCCATTGTCCGCAACGCGTCGGCCAGATTGCGCAAGCTCCGGCTGGTCCATAACAGGGGCGCCTCCGGATCGCCGCGTGTCGTCGGTTCAACGAGATCCTTCAGATCGCTCAACAGCGTCGGATCGACCTCGGTCGCCTTCTTCCGCCCGCCGCCCGGCCGCCGCACCCGCCCAGAGACCGCATCGCCGGCCAGCCGCTCAAGTTCGTCCAGGCCACGCCGAATGGTGCTTCTCGCCAGACCGGTGATGCGGGATACCGCCGAGACACCGCCACGTCCCGCCATGCGCGCCTCGGCCGCGGCAAACCGCCGCCGACCCCGCTCATCCAGAACAGGGACGAGCGCCGAATGGCGAAACGCAATGGCCGCTTCATCGATCACGCCGCAGAGTCTATGATACCTTCGGGCCGCGCCGGAATCGTCAAACTGCCAAAATCGCGATTCGCTTATTTATCAACAGGCCCTAAGCTTGACTTTGGCCATTTCCGGGAAGGCGGAGATTTGGTCAGTTGAATACGACGTCGTCCATGACACCGGCGTCGAGGGCGGCACGATAGATGGCGGTTGCAAAGCGTGGATCGTCGCCAACACGCTCTGGATCGGCATGTCGGCAGGCGAGGACGTCGGTCAGAACATCCTCGAGCATTGGGAGATCGACGGGTACGACAACGCCGCTGGTGATAGCAAATAAATCGGCGTCGCACAGCCGACCGGCGAAGCACATGCCGCTCGTGCCGCTCAGCTCCAGGCCCTCATCGACTAGCCAGGCTTCCGCTTGACGGAGCACGTCATTGACCACGAGACCACATGTGTCATGTAGGCGTGCGATCCGCCAGATCGAGAACTGGGCATGGCACATCGCGTCGAGAATTGATCTCTCATCGGAGTCGGGCGGCAGTTGCGCTACTTTCGCATAGCGATCGATGGCTCGGCTCCGGTCGTCTTTTGCCGTGTAGATAGCCAGGTCGAAGACCAGCGCCATCTCTTCCTCATTGTTGGCAATCAGCGTCCGGCCCATCATCAATCCAAGGCGTCTCGCATGTTCCTCGAAGGCAGGCCGAGCAAGGAATTTCAGGGCTGCACTGTGGTGGTCTGTGCCAATCGCACGCAGATGGCGATACCGGCGCAGTACGTCCTCCCGTTGCATCGTTCTGCCTCCTTTGCTTCGCCTTGTTCTCCATCGACCGCGAAGAACCTGCCGTGATGGCCTCGAGTCCGTCACGCGGGCTTCGGCGACGTTAAATCGAACGTGATCGATCGGTGGATTCGCAGCCGCCTCGGCCCCGGCAAGTCTCTCCCCGGGCACCAATTCGGGGGAATATATGGCGGGTGCAGGTTTAAGCCGGCTCGTGCCAATAAGACTGGCTGCGTGGATGCAGCCATTCCAGAAAGGCTTCACCGCACCGACCTGGCAGCACATGCTGGTGCTGATTGTCGGCGCCATCCTGACCCCGGGACGACGCACCGTCGCCGCCGCCTTGCGCGTCACCGGACTCGCACAGGACCCACATTTCACCAATTACCACCGGGTGCTGAACCGCAACCGCTGGTCCAGTCGTGGGATTGCGCGTTGTCTGCTGCGGCTGCTGATCGACACCCTTGTCCCGGCCGGCCCAGTCGTCATCGGTCTCGATGACACACTCGAACGGCGCTGGGGCGCCAAGATCAAGGCTCGCGGTATCTACCGCGATCCAGTTCGCTCGTCAGATAGCCACTTCGTTAAAGCCAGTGGCTTGCGGTGGCTCTCGGTCATGCTGCTGCCCGAGATCCCCTGGGCCGGGCGCATCTGGGCACTGCCGTTCTTGACCGTCCTGGCACCGTCTGAGCGATATGCGCGCAAACACAAGCAGCGGCATAAGAAGCTCACCGACTGGGGCCGGCAGGTCATGCTGCAGGTCGCACGCTGGCTTCCGGAGCGGAAGATCGTCGCCGTGACCGATAGCGGCTTCGCTGCCATCGAACTGCTCAACGCCGTGAGACATCGGATCAGCATGATCACCCGCCTGCGTCTCGATGCCCGGCTGTTCGACCCGCCGGCGCACCGCCGAGCCGGCACAATCGGTCGCCCACGCGTCGTCGGCAGGCGTCAGCCAACGCTGGCTCAGCGTCTCGCCAATTCGCGGACGCGCTGGCGACGCTTCAAGGTGAATGGATGGTATGGCCGCAGTGAACGGCTGCTACAGATCGTTTCCGGTACCGCCATCTGGCACCATCCCGGCCGTCTCGTGCCGATCCGCTATGTGCTGGTTCGCGACGTCGCCGGTGAATTCAAACCACAGGCTTTTCTGTGCACTGATCTCGATGCCAACCCGCTCGATATCCTTCGCTGGTTCGTCCGCCGCTGGTCCATCGAAGTCACCTTCGCCGAAGTCCGCCGTCACCTCGGCGTCGAGACCCAACGGCAATGGTCCGACCCTGCCATCGCGCGTACCACGCCCGCCCTCCTTGGCCTGTTCTCTCTGATCACCTTGTGGGCCAACGACCTCTATGCCACTGGTGCACCTGCGCCACGCACCGCCAGCTGGTACCCAAAGCCATTGCTCACATTCAGTGATGCTCTGGCCACAGTGCGTCGCGAGCTATGGACACAGGGCAATTTCGAAACATCAAGTCACACACAAGATGATACGAAAATTTCCCTGCCCACGATCGATCGCTTGATTAACCTCGCCTGCTATGCCGCGTAAACGGCCAAAGTCCAGCTAAGCACCAGGAATGGGTCCATGATGTCGTAGTATGCGCGCGGTAATTCCGGACCGCCGGGGAACGGCTTTGAGCGCACCAATGGGATGTGCGAGTGCTCCGGCACCCACAGTGATTTCGAAACCGCGTTCCTCCAGCAACGGCCCAAGTTCGGCCGGCCGCATCGAGGCTTCGGTAAAGAACATCGCGGCGCCGAATTGCATTGCACCTCTCCCACGTCGGTGGTGTCCCGTCATTGGGAGCAAAGCGAAGCAATCCCGAGCGAGATTGCTTCGCTTTGCTCGCAATGACAGGAGGACACGCCGTATCGCAGCTTTTGGGTGGTAGCCCCGAACCGAACCGCGGGAACGGCCGCCCCCCTTAGTGCAACCACCCCGCCAGGATCGCCAGCAGCAGCAGAGCCACGATGTTGGTGATCTTGATCATCGGGTTCACCGCCGGCCCCGCCGTGTCCTTATACGGATCGCCAACCGTGTCGCCGGTCACCGCAGCCTTATGCGCCTCGGAGCCCTTCCCGCCATGGTGACCTTCCTCGATGTACTTCTTGGCGTTGTCCCAAGCGCCACCACCCGAAGTCATCGAGATCGCCACGAACAGCCCGGTCACGATCGTCCCCAGCAGCATGGCCCCAAGCGAGGCGAATGCCGCCTCCCTGCCCGCGACAATATCGATCACCACCCATAGCACGATCGGCGCCAGCACAGGCAGCAGCGACGGCACGATCATTTCGCGGATTGCCGCCTTCGTCAGCATGTCCACCGCCTTGCCATATTCCGGCTTCGCGGTGCCCTCCATGATGCCGGGGATCTCGCGGAACTGCCGCCGCACCTCAACCACCACCGCGCCAGCCGCCCGGCCCACCGCCGTCATGCCCATCGCGCCGAACAGGTAAGGCAGCAGGCCACCAAGGATCAGTCCGATCACCACGAACGGATTCTGCAGCGAGAAGTCCACCTTGAGCCCCGGGAAGTAGTGCTGCAGGTCCTGCGTGTAGGCCGCGAACAGCACCAGCGACGCCAGACCAGCCGAACCGATCGCATAGCCCTTGGTCACCGCCTTCGTGGTGTTGCCGACCGCATCCAGCGCATCGGTAGTGACGCGCACGTCGGCCGGCAGGTCCGCCATCTCGGCGATGCCGCCCGCGTTGTCCGTCACCGGACCATACGCGTCCAACGCCACGATCATGCCGGCAAGCGACAGCATCGTGGTCACCGCCACCGCGATGCCGAACAGCCCCGCGATCATGTACGTCACCACGATGCCGACGCAGATCACGATCGCCGGCAATGCGGTCGCTTCCATCGACACTGCCAGCCCCTGGATCACGTTGGTGCCATGGCCCGTGGTGGAGCTCTGCGCAATCGACCGCACCGGGCGGTACTCGGTCGCCGTGTAGTACTCGGTAATCCACACGATAGCCCCGGTCACAGCCAGCCCGACCAACGCGCAGATGAAGAGTTGCAGTCCATCCACCGCAACACCAGTCGTCATCTGCAACGGCGTGCTGAACCCGATGAACCAGGCCATGATGATCGCGATGCCGATGATCGACAGCGCACCAGTGACCAGCAGCCCCTTGTACAGCGCCTTCATGATCCCGTTGTCAGGGCCAAGCTTCACGAAGTAAGTGCCGACGATCGACGTCAATATGCAAATGGCGCCTATACCCAACGGCAGCATCAGCATTCTGTCGCGTACGTCGCCCGTGAAGAAGATCGCCGCCAGCAGCATAGTCGCGACGATCGTCACCGCGTAGGTCTCGAACAGGTCGGCTGCCATGCCGGCGCAGTCGCCGACGTTGTCGCCCACGTTGTCGGCAATCACCGCCGGGTTGCGGGGGTCGTCCTCAGGGATACCGGCCTCGACCTTGCCCACCAGGTCGGCGCCCACATCGGCCCCCTTGGTGAAGATGCCGCCACCAAGCCGGGCGAATATCGAAATCAGCGAGCCGCCGAAGCCAAGCGCGACCATGGCTTCCAGCACCGGGCGCAGGTCATCTCCCGTCATTGTGCTCCGCAGCACAAAGTAATAGCCGGCCACGCCGAGCAGTCCGAGGCCCACCACCAGCAGTCCTGTCACGGCACCGGCGCGGAACGCAATGTCCAGGCCGGCTGCCAGCCCCTTCTTGGCCGCCTCCGCCGTGCGGACATTGGCCCGCACCGAAACATTCATCCCCACGTAGCCCGCCGCGGCCGACAGCACGGCGCCGATCACGAAGCCGATGGCGACATGGACCCCCAGGGTCACGCCCAGAATGATCAGGATAACCACCCCGACAATGCCGATAGTGGCGTACTGCCGGTTCAGATAGGCGCGGGCGCCCTCCTGAACGGCCGCGGAAATCTCCTGCATGCGGGCTGTCCCGGCGTCTGACGCCAGGACCTGCCGGCTGGTGACCAGGCCGTAGACCAGCGCCAGCAGCCCGCAGGCGATGATCAGGTAATAAGCCAATTGCATGTGCGGGTTCGTTCCTTGTTACGGCCGGGGCCGCCGCCAACATGGGCGCGCCGGCCGGAGGGAAAAAGTCGGCGCGGGGGTATGCCAGATAGGTGAACAAGTAGCAAATGCCGGCTCCAGGTCGCTTGTCCCCGCGCTTGCACGGCAGGCCACTGTCAGGCAGACCAGACCATCTGGTGCGCCTGTAGCTCAATTGGTCAGAGCGGACGGCTCATAACCGTTTGGTTGCAGGTTCGAGTCCTGCCGGGCGCATCAACGAAATCAATAAGTTAAGCCGGAAGTTTCCCGGCCATTCCTGCCGATGGATGTTCGGGGCAACATTCGGGGCAACAAAGGGCGTACATAGTGGTGCTCCAGCCATAATCCGGCCTGCCGAATCCGCTATGACCGACGGTGTTTGCCGCGGCTCAGAAGGTCGATGATCGAACGCAGCTCGTCGAGCGTGTCGCTCGGCACTAGGTACATGAAATCGGGGTTCGGAGCGCTGAAGTGCCACCCCTCCGGGGTCTGCCAGACGCAAGCGTGTTTGCTTGGGCAATGTAGCTTGGTCGCGCCTGCGACCGAGAGTTGGCGCTCCAACTGCTCAACCGTGATTACGTCCCCTCCCCCCGTCGGCGTTGCGATCAACTAATGTGCCGATCGTGCTACCGAGAAATGCAGGATGTTGGGACCGGACATATGGTCCGTGATTTCATGATACAGCGAGCACGTAGTCTCGCGGGAAACCGCAACATCGTAACCAAAATCGGCTTTGACCAGTGCGGCGATAACAACCGGGATTTCCTGCTCGACTTCAGCTAAATCCTTGGCTTCGGTCACCAAATACAACCCAGGCACATGCGGACTGGTGAACTTGTGATAGCCGTCAGAGTGCTGGTGCCACACGTCAACGATATCGGCCATAGCGACCCTCCCGTGGGTCTTCCTAAGGTGGGGAGAAGAATCCATGAGGGAATCGGATGTCAAGCACATTTGCGCGTAAGGCCGCGCCGGGTGCCGCTGCTGGGGCCGGAGGCCGCGGCCGGGGCGGCGCCTAGCTCACCTGGTGGATCAGTCGTTTGCTTTCGCCATCAAGTTGTCTGACTTAAGTTCTGACACCAACGCTATGCTCGACGGTCGGATGGCGCGACAGCCACGCCATGCCGAAATTCGCACCTTTCACCCTTCCCGAATTTCGGTTCGTCCCCATCGTCGAACAACTGCAGTAGAACCGAGAAGGGAGAAAGATTCGGTGTTCACACGTCTGTTCTCGCTGGCGCTGGCCGGCTGCCTGATTGCCGTGGCCGCGGTCGCGCAGACCGCGCCGCCTACCCGCATCCGCGGCACCATCGACGCGGTGACCAGCAATTCGATCACCATCAAGACGCGCGAGGGACCCACGGTCGAGGTGGCGCTGAACGACCCGCTGACCGTGCTGACGGTGAAGCGGCTGACGCTCGACGATATCAAACAGGGCAGCTATGTCGGGGTCACCAGCAAGACCGGCGCGGACGGCAAGGCGGAAGCGGTGGAGGTGCATGTGCTGCCGCCTGGCACGGGTGAGGGCCACCGTCCGTGGGACTTGCAGCCTGGGACCATGATGACCAACGCCAACGTGTCGGCGCTGGTGCATGCCAAGGCGGGACGCGATCTAACGCTGACCTATCAGGGCGGCAGCCAGCAGATCACGGTGCCAGCCGATGCCCCCATCGTGACGTTTGCGCCAGCCACGCGCGACGATCTCAAGCCGGGCGCATATGTGCTGATATTTGCCGCGACGCCCAACGCGGATGGCAAGTTGTCGACAAGCCGGCTAACCGTCGGCACCAACGGGGTCAATCCGCCGATGTGAGGTGGTTGCCGGGCCGGCCACTCAGAAGTCCCGTTTGTATTCCTTCCCCGTCGCCCGCCGCACCAGCTCGCACCAAAGCTCGTAGGCCGCATCCCCGCGCCGTTTGACTTCCTCAGGCGACAAGTCCGGCGCGAGCTTGCGCCATGACCCCGGCTTGCGTGCAGTGACGATGCGCGGAGCTGTAGGCGTCGCTTCAGCCTTCGGCTTGGGCTTGGTTCGCGGGCGCGGCTTGCGGGCGGTGACGACGACGGGCGGCTTGGTCGATTTCTGGCCTCTCACAGACAACGAGCTGGCTGGCCGTGGTCGTGAATACGATCTGATCCTGATAGACGAGACGGCATTCACTAAGAACCGCCAGATGACATCGATTTGGGAGAGGTCGATTCGGCCGACAACACTTACGCGCCCTGATGCGCGAGTGTGGGCGTTTTCAACGCCGAACGGGAATGATGCGGAAAACTTTTTCTGGCAAGTCTGTAACGAGGCAAAGTGGCATTTCAAGGAACACTACGCCCCGAGCAGCGCCAGCCCATACATCACGGCTGAGGAACTCGCCCGGCACAAGGAGCAGAGCCACCCTCTGGTGTACGAGCAGGAATACGAGGCCAAGTTCGTTGATTGGTCTGGGGTTGCGTTTTTCTCCCTCGATAAGCTGCTGGTTAATGGTGAGCCTGTCGAGTATCCGGCTGCATGCTCAGACGTGTTCATGGTCATCGATACCGCCGTGAAGGGTGGTCTTGAGCATGATGGCACGGCGGTGAGTTGGTGGGCTAATTCGCAATTCGGACAGCATGCACCGCTGATCTGCCTAGATTGGGATATTGTCCAGATTGATGCAGCTTTGCTGGAGGCAGTGCTTCCTCGCTGGCTTCAACGCGGTGTGGACTTGGCCAAGGAATGCCACGCGATCTACGGGTTTCGCGGTGCTTGGATCGAGGATGCGCAGTCCGGATCACTGTTGCTGCAACAAGGCGCAATGCGCGGGTGGCCGGTTGAAGCGCTGCCAAGCGAGTTAACGGCGTTCGGCAAGGATCAGCGGGCAATTAACGCATCTGGGCCGGTCTACCGGGAACAGGTGAAGCTATCGCGGCACGCTTTCCTGAAGACGGCATCGTTCAAGGACGCGGTTCGCAACCATTTGGTGACACAAGTCACAGGATTTCGCCCCGGCGATAAGGAAGCGGCCCGGCGACCCGATGACTTGTTGGACA
Organism: uncultured Alphaproteobacteria bacterium; assembly: GCA_963733475.1. Classification (GTDB taxonomy): domain Bacteria; phylum Pseudomonadota; class Alphaproteobacteria; order Acetobacterales; family Acetobacteraceae; genus JAMXLO01. Next base: position 185,621 of record CAVTEC010000034.1, read on the forward strand.
CATTTACATATGCCGTCGCCATTACCCTCGGGAACTCGGAAGGTTTCGCCTAATCGCTCACCGTATGGATGGGCGGCTACGTTGCCTTCCATGTCTCAAACCGACTACAGGAAAAGCCAGAGAGATCGTGGCCATCAGTAACCGGACCAGGCGGCGTCAGCTACCTATGGCGAGCCCCACGGGGACCGCGACCGCGCTAAAGCCACGATGTCAGGGTCAGCCTATGCCGGCGCGTCCAGGATAGGCCATGAACGTTGGACCAGTCCTGATCGGACACCTGGAACATGCGCTGGTCGGCGAGGGCAGTCTATCGGCCTCCCGCATCAGGGATGCCACTAGCTCGCCGAAGAATAGCGAGCGGTACGGAATAGAACCATCGCAGCCAGACTGATGGCGACTATCAGAACTGCGGTCATCTCCGGTATCCTGTCTCAATGTCGGCCATGAAGACATTCATGCAGGCTCGGTACGGCTGTAGTTGCCACTGCATGCCGAGTGACGCTCCGACCTCCTGAGCGCAGGCGTTGATGCTGTGGCCGGTGACTAGATCGCCACCGGAAAAGCGCAGCAGCCGCGCCCCATGGGTGATCGCATCGCAGGCATAGGACGGCACGACGCCAATCCAGGCATCTACGCGACATTGAACGATGGGCGCCTGCTGGGCATAGGCCGGGGAACTTAACGCGGCCAGGATCGCCGCCAGAGCCACTAGGACAGCCATGCGCCACCTCCAGCCAAAGCATAGCGGGTTGGGGCGCGCGCGCCAGTGAGCGGCTTCACAGGTGGCAACCTGGTGGAGGGCGGCAACCAGTTCGCCGAGATCATCCTTAGCGGCCAAGCTGGCAGCGCGCTTTCGCGTATCATGCTGGCGGAATCCCTGACGCCGGGTGAGTCGCCATCCTACGAGCTGGCCAAGCTCATCTTCGCCTACCATCCGCTGGGCGCCAAAATGGCGGAAGCGCCGATCGACAAGGCGCAGAGCCAACAGCGCGAAATCAGCATCCCGGTTCCTGGCGAAGAGCGGCTGATCGAGGAATTCCGCCGTGTTTGGAAGACGCTGGGAGAAGGCCAAGGTGCCGACGCCCTGATCAAGTCGGTCAAGGTGCAGTCCAGGATTTATGGCATTGCGTCGCTCGCGATGGGTGATCGCAATCACCCAGATCAGAGCGACGTTGAGGTCAAATGGGACAACCTCCACGAGACGCATCCTTACTTTTCGACCTTTGACCCGCTGAATACCGCCGGTTCGCTGATCCTCGATCAAGATCCGAACTCGCCCGACTTCCAGAAGCCGATAGCGGTCAGGGTTGGCGGACGCCAGTATCATCGTTCGCGCACCGTCATCGTAATTAACGAAGCGCCGCTGTATATCCTGTATTCCGATTCCGCCTTTGGGTTCTCGGGCCGCAGTGTTTATCAGCGGGCCTTGTACCCGATGAAAACGTTCCTCCAATCCATGATCACGGACTGGTTGGTGACGGTGAAGTGCGGATTGCTGATCCACAAGGCCAAGGCGCCTGGATCGGTGATGAACAACCGCATCCTGAACTTCTTCGGGTTCAAGCGGTCACAGCTCAAGGGCGGTGTTTCCGGCCAAGTCTTGACGATCGACACGACCGAGGAGATCGAAAGCCTCAACTTCCAGAACCTGGAAGGCCCGGCGCGGTTTGCTCGCGAGAATGCGCTGAAGAACACAGCCATGGCTGCCTCCATGCCGGCAAAACTCCTTGAGGAAGAGGAGATGATCGGCGGGATGGCGGAAGGCACCGAAGATGCCAAGCAAATCGCGCGTAAATCGCTGCCGCGTGCGCTTGTTGAACGTGCGCGGCTTGAAGATGTGCGCGGTTGCGGGTGCGCGCTGTTGGTCGTCAGTCCGTGCGAGCATAGCTTTATGTTGCCCTGACGTTGCCCAGATAGGCGTATGCGGCGAGTGGCGCAAGATAATTCATGCTTTATCAATGATATGATATATCAGGCCAATCGGTCAGCAACCGCCTGCTCTCAGCTTTAACCGGGAAATTGGACGCTCCAGGAGCCGGAAGCATCGCCGGAGCGTCGAGTGGTGAACGCGGCGATCCTTCCCTGCTATCAGCTTTCCAGCTTTCCGGTCTAAGGACCGGGAAAGCATGGAAAGCGAAAAGCAAACAGCAGGCGAAATGGAAAGCGGTGAAAAGCAATGGAAAGTAATGGAAAGCAGATAGCTGACGCATTGGTCATATCCGCCAGACCCACTCGCGATTGAAAGCCAGGAAGCCCCTGCGCTTCAGCATCTTGAGAGCGTTGTTTTCGGGCGTGTAGCCAGAGCGTTGCAGAGTGGCGCTCCCATTCAAAGCAATGGAAAGCATGCTTTCGGGGAACCAGGAGCGGTCAACAAGGCGCTGGCGGAGCATCACCCGTGAGACAGCGGTCACCAGAGGCATGGCCGGTTCGGGCTGAGCAGGCTCGCCACATTCAGCCAGTAGGTTGCGCCACTCGCGGAGCAGGACAGCAGGGCCGTCCGGCAGCTTCGCTTCCTTGGCGCGCAGCGGTGTGTTGGCGTCGGCGACGGCTTCCTCAGCGATTGCCGCGGTGACCGGATCGCCGTCTTCATCCTCGCCAAGCCGCTCGACGCGCACGCTGAAGGCGAGAGAAGCATCCGAGGGGCCATTGCGGTTCTTGTCGAAGCGGACGGTCCTGGGCTGGCCGGAGGCGCCTTCAACGACCATCCCCACGTCGGCATCACCACCGAGGGCGCCATGCCCGCGAGCCGTGCTGCCATCCTTGGGCGGATGGTGTGCGATGACCACCGCTGACTGTCGCAGATCCGCAAGCTCGCGCGCGACACGGACGACGCGGCCCATGCCGTCGATCGAAATCCGGCTCGTTCTCGCGTAGGCCCGGGAACGCTCGGGCCAGGGTGTCGATAATGATGATGTGAGGCTCGATCTGCTCGACCAACGCGCGCACTGCCGCGAGCGTGGGGCCGTTGGCATCCTTCAGGTCGATGGCATCGGGCACCAGGTGGAAGCCCGGCGCATCGCCCCAGTGCTGCCGGAGCGCCCGCACGCGCAACTGCATCCCCGCGCGATCCTCTGCGGCGAGATAGAGCACGCTACCCTTCCGCACGCGTCGGCCGAATGCCTCGCGGCCCTGGGCCACCGCGTAGCCGATGTGCGGCGCGAGCACAGACTTGCCCGCACCAGGTGCACCGATGATCAGCACGACATCGCCGCGGCCGATCAGCCCCTTGACGATGTAGGGACGTGGACGCGCGAGTTCGCAATCTGCCGGCGTGAGCACCGTGAGGATGCTGGAGGGCTTGGCCGCTGGTTCCGGTTCATCACCTGGATGATCAGGTGCGCCCTGTTCTCCCGCGTCTTCCTCTCCAGCCTGAAACATCACCGGGCACTTTGCCGCCAGTTGCTCCAGCTCCTCCGCCGTGCCGCCGGCATCCAGCCAGTTGCTGACATCCCCCTTCGGGGGCAGGCCGCGTAGCGGCAACATGCGGATTGAGCGCGCGACACCTCTCAGCTTCCGGGCAACGTCCATCGCATGTTCGTGCCCCGGGTTGTCATTGTCCGGGAGGATCACAACGTCATAGTTGCAGAGATGGTTGCTGTATTCGCTGCGCCACTTACCCGCACCACCCGGATTAGTGGTCGCGACCAGTAACCGCTCGCGCAGGGCGTCAACATCCTTCTCGCCTTCGCATATGAACACTGGCGCGTCTGGTGTGGCGCGCAGCAGTTCAGGCAGCCGATACGGTTCGCGCTCTACGTCGCCGAGGCCATTTATCCACCCGCCATTCCCATCGGGCCGGCGCTGCCAGAACTTCTTGCCCCGCCCCCGCACGACCTGGAACACCAGCTTTCCGGCGGCATCTTGGTAGTCGTAAGTGGCGACGATCGAGGTGTCACATGAAGGGCGCTCGCCGTGCACTTTCTGGTATAGATCGTTGTAGCCCCCGCCTTCGCCGGTTTCATGGTCATGCCAGATCCGATCTCTCAGCTTGATCGATTTGCTTCCATGCGTGCCGAAGCGAAGCTCATCGCGCGTGCTGTGCTTGGGGTTCGGCTCTCCCCATATTGGCGGCCGAGATCCCGATCAATTCGCTCATGCGTCGGCGCTCCGCTCGAGCACGCGATCAGCGATTTCCTTCAGACAGTATCTTTGCTTTGTACTGAGCCTGGGAAACTTGGGCAGGTCGCGCAGGAAGCAGGCCTCCCACGGCCGCAGTGATCCAGGGTGTTCAAGGCACTGACGCACCGTTTCGCGCCAGATGCCAAGCTCAGGCAGCGGCTTATCGGGTCCGGGCGGCGACAGGACCTGCTGCCACGACAATCCAGCCGTCGATACGAGCCGATGGGCGGCTAAGCCGGCGGCATCGCGCTCGCCTGCTTTGTCCGAGCCGAGCAACGCCAGCAGCTTCGCCAGCTTTGTGCGGGACGTTGCTGACAGCGGGACCGTCATTGCTGGCCGTCCGCACGGCCGCGTTGCGCCGCGTCGCCGATCGCCGTATTGTCGACTTGGTTGTTGCTTTGGAGACTTTCGAGAGGGCGGAGTTTCCTGGCGGGGCTCCGCTCTCGGCTTTTCAGAGGCGGCGGATCAGTCCAGCCGCGGTGAAAATGCCAGTTGCGGGCTGGATCGCTCATTGCTGCCATCGCGGCTGTGTCGCGCATGTCAGGCCGCTTGTTCGTGATGATCGCGCTGGGCTATCAACCGCTCATAATGAGCGTCGATTTCCTCTTCGATCCAAGCGATCCGATTTTCACCCACCTGAATGGGGGCGGGGAACTTGCCGGCTTTCACCAGTCGCTCAGTGTGGCGTCGGGTGTAGGGATGACCCTTCTCCCTTCCCAGCGCACTGAAGGTCAGTAGTCGCATATCGCACCGCGTCCGTTGATGTCGCGGCAATCCATCTATACGATTTGCTAGCCAGGCTGTTCGGACAAAACTTGTCCGCGCTCAGAAAGTTGGGCTGCGCGTCAACTCTCTCACGATCTTGCTGAAGCCAGGGCTAAGTTCGACCATTTGCTTCTGGATTTTTTTCCATCGTGCGGCTGTAGAGACAAGTTCAGTGTCTCGATGCTCCTGAAGCAGCCGCCGGCCATACTGCTCCCACTCACGGACTAAGCGCTTCCGCAGCGAATCGACCGCGATTCCAATGGCCTTCCCTTCCGGACTGCGCGCCACTTTGGCTGCGGCTGCGTTATGCCCCTTCCGCCAGTCGCCACCGATAACCACGCCAAGGCGCGGATTCCGCGCCCGCATCTCGCCCGCCATCTGAAGCATGAGCTGATGGATCTGGTCATGCATGGCTGGCCTGCCGCCGGGGGCGAGCGCATTGATGATGCGGGTGAGGCCCGCTTCACCGATTTCTGCCACCAGACGAACCAATGCGGCTTGGTCGGTCTCTGGCAGTCCAGAGACCCGCGCAGCGATCATCGCCGGCAATTTTTGCGCTGTCAGAGTTATTGCTGGTCGAATACCCTTCCGGCTCACGCCACAGCCCTCCGGTGGCGCTCCACACCAAGATCAGCAACATCGGCTGGCGGCTTCGGCGCCAAGATGCCCCGGAGCCGGTTCTCCCATAACAACAAGCATTCGCGTTTCTCGTCTTGATAGACGTGCTGGTCATAAACTCGATGCAATCCTGGCTTGGCATGGGCGATCACCAGTTCGCGGACGAGATCCTGCACTGGCAGCGCAGATAGGTGCGTGCGCATCGTCCGTCGCAGATCGTGGAGCACCCAGCCCTCCACGCCGCACATGCCGTCCAGCCGCTCTTTCGCCTTGCTGAAGCCGTTGACCGATTTAGTGCCATCGGTGGTGCTGAATACGTGGTCGCCAGCCGTGAACCGTGGCAGAGTGCGCAACAGCGCCATAGCATCCGGCGCGAGCGGCACCTCATGCGCCCTGTCCATTTTCATCCGCGCGGCGGGGATCGTCCACAGCGCGCGATCGAAATCGATCTCACTCCATCGCATCCCCGCGCATTCCGATTCACGCTGCCCTGTCAGCAGCATCAACCGGAAAAGGGGACCGTACGGATAACCGAGCGGCGCGTTCGGGTCGCGCTTCTGATCCCGGCGGCGGGCTTCTGCCAGCGCCTCAATCCCCGCCGGCCCGTCGCACGCCCGCCACACTGCACGCAGCTCATCATCCGTCAGCACTCGATCGCCTGTCCGCTTCGGACCAATCAAGTCTTTGGGCCGCAATACAGCGCAGGGACTAACTATGAGGCCGAAACCGCCAGCGCCGATCGCCCATGAGTTACATGCGACTGATGTGCCCGAAGCGATTGCGGGCTTCGGCAGGCGTTCGCTTGGCGATGTTACGGATGTGCGCGGCGATCTCCACCGGCTCGATCTCCGCCGCCGGGCGGATGCCCCAAGCGTCAACGAAGCCTACTCCAGCACGTCTGGCCTCATCGGCCTTGGCGAGCTTGGCCGCGTGTTGCTCATAAAACTCACTCCAGACCGCACCAAAGCTATTCACTTGCTGGCGCTGCGCTACCGCCTTGCGGCGCGCCTGATCCACCCGCGGGTCGGTGTGCTGCTCGTTGATCAGTCTGATCCAGTCGCGCATGGCATCGCGCCACGTCTTAAGCAACTCGGCTCCAGCGTAATCGCCCCACTTGCGAAAGGTCGGATTGTCCGGATGCAACGGGAAGCGCGCGACCATTCCCAGAGATATTTGCCCGGTCTTGCCGTGGATGCGGGCCGCCGCGCCGGGCACCGTGGCATCAGATAGCATTCGGCGCCGACTGGCCGGCCAACGTTTCGCCTGCTTGGCGAGGCTGTGCAGCTTCTTCTCGTTGATCACCACCCTGGCCATTCGTTTCACATCCTGCGTTCGGGACAACGACGGGACAACAGGATTTCGGGTCGTTCCGTGTTGTCCTGTGTCGCATCATGTCGCACAGAAATAGCCAAACTACAAGGATTTTTGCCAGACCAAGCGGTGATTTGTTGCCCCATGGCGTCTGGTGTCGCACCCGGACGGACGGCTCATAACCGTTTGGTTGCAGGTTCGAGTCCTGCCGGGCGCATCAACGCTCTGTAAACGCTCTGTCGCTAGCCTGCCCGGAATGGCGGAAGTCGTGCGATTGGGATCGTCCGCGCCTGTTCACCCGAGCGGCCCGACCCGGCACTCTGGTCCTGCATTTCATCATGTCCTCAAGGCAACGGTGCACCTGCCCGACACGCGCCGCATCGAGGACTCGCCGTCCATAATACCCGAGCAGTCCGGCGCGGCGCTCCAGACGGCGATGACGCTGGAAAGCGTACCGCAATCCTGGGAGGCGAATCTGCGCTACATCATGGCCCAGGAACCTGGTGGCCAGGTGAATGCGAAGAACCCCGTTCACTCAGCGCGCGGTCTGTTCCAGTTGACCGCCGTACATTACCACCTCAATCCAAACGGTCAGCAGTCGTTCGGCAATGCTGTCAAGGAGGCCCAAGGCGGCATTCGTTACATTCAGCGGCGCTATGGGACGGCCGATAACGCGGTGGCGTTCCGGTAGCAGCATCATTGATATTAGACCACTGTAAAGGTTCCACACAGAGATCACTGGAGAACCACGGAGTGTAAGAATGCCGCCGCGCGGCGCTTGCCAAATTTCTCCGTATTTCCCCGTGGTTCTCCAGTGATCTCCGTGTGGAACCTTCCGGTATTACGGAGCAACGAGCACCAAGCCGCATTACGCTGGTGAGCAGCGGCAGCCCGCTACGGTCCGAGACGAATGATCCATACCTCCCAGCCCAGCGCCGCGAAAGCGCCAATGGACGCCATGGTGGCGACCGCGATGCTGAATAGCAGGATGCCATCAATCATGCGCCCTGCGCGGATGGCCACTACGTTTACTTGATCCGGCGGCGCGCTGGACGGGTCCATGTCGAACTGCGTAATAGCCAAAGGTTTATGAGGCGTTACCTTCAGGACATGGTCAGTCCGCCAGACACACTGATCGTCTGGCCGGTGATGTAGGCAGAATCATCGGAAAGCAGGAACGCGATCATCCCTGCATAGTCATCCGGCTTGCCTAACCGTCGCAGCGGAATCGCCCGCTCCAATGCCTCACCAATCGACGGCGATGCCGCACGGAAATTATCGAACAGCGGCGTGTCCGTGGGTCCAGGACACACAGCATTCAATGTGACGCCGCTACGAGCCAGTTCTCGCGCCAGCGTCTTGGTAAAAGCGATAAGACCACCCTTGCACGCAGAATACACCGCCTCGCCAGATGAACCCACACGACCCGCATCTGACGCCACGTTCACTACGCGACCGAAGCCACGCTCGACCATGCCCCGCGCAACCACGTGGTGCATATTCAGCGGCCCATACAGGTTGATCTGAATGATCTTGTCCCACAGTGCTCGATCGGTCTTCAGGAAAGCCACCGGCGTATCCCAGCCCGCAACATTCGCCAGTCCCTCGACCGGCCCGAACGTCGCCTCGAACGACGTAACCGCGGCAGCGATCTGGTCTCGATCGGTGATGTCCACGCGATACGCCGTCGCCTGCTCAGACTGACGCGCGGTCTGCTGCGCACCGCTCTCATCCAGATCGAAGATGCCAAGCACGCAGCCTTCCATGGCCAGGCGCAACGCCGCCGCGCGACCAATCCCGCTCGCCCCACCGGTAAGGATGACCCGACGTCCATGCAGTCCGCGCATTGCCTCACCTATGTCCGGTAGGAGTGAATGATGCCGATAAGTTCTTCCGCGATGAAGTTGGCAATGCGCAGCACCGTAAAGGTTTGCTGAGCGCTGGCAACGCCAGCCGGCTTCTGCGATGGTCCTCTGCGCTGACCACGATCGGGCCGCAAGCCTGGCGGACCACGACGCTTGTCGCCACCGGAACTGCCGCATTCGCCGACATGGGTCTGCGGCTACTCGGTGCCGAGGGCGCGACGCGGATCATCTCCTACATCGTGTCCGGTATCGGCTTTCCGGGCGCCGGCGCAATCCTGAAAGACGGCAACACATTGCTGCGGCCGCTCGTGAACTACATCAATCGCCGCCCGATCGACGAACACGTCACCGAGGCCATATATACAATCCACGTCGTCTCTGCCCACGAGCCGGTCTCGGATGCGCGCGACCTCTTATTCGTGGAAGCCGAGGCGGCGCACTATCCGATCCGCGAGATCGAGACCCTCTCCAAGAGCGACGATGTAGTGGAACTCGCTGCCGTACTGGTGTCGACAACAGCGAACCCGGCCGAACTCGACGCAATAGTGACGGCGCCCGAACATTCACCCGTGATCAAGAGCGCGACCTGGACGGTTGGCACCCCCGCCTTGGCAAAGTCGGGCCGGCTGTGTTCGCGCTATTCTGCATCGTATGCGGACTGCAATCCGGCGATGTCGAGTTTGGTCATCCGCAGCATCGCCTGGATGACGCTAGTGGCCTTCTTCCGGTCCTTGTCCTGAATCATCCGTAACAGCGCATTGGGGACAATTTGCCAGGACAGCCCGTACTTGTCCTGCAGCCAGCCACAAACATTAGGCGCGCCACCAGCAGAGAGCTTATCCCAGTAGTGATCCACTTCCTCCTGCGTCTCGCAATGGACGACGAAAGAGACAGCCGGGTTGAACTTATAGATAGGGCCGCCATTCAGCGCGATAAACGCCTCCCCATTCAATTCGAACGACACCGTCATGACCGAGCCCGCTGGACCAGAGCCCACCTCGCCGTAACGCGTGACGCCGCTGATCTTCGAGTTCGGAAAGATCGAAGCGTAGAATTGCGCGGCCTCTTCAGCTTGTCCGTCAAACCAAAGGAACGGGGTGATGTTCTGCATGTCGGGCTCCTGTTCTAATGTCATTGCGACCCCCGCGAAGTCGGGGGGAAGCAATCTCGGGGTTCACCAGCTCTTCGGTTGGTTCATCGCCCACAACACGGATCATTGGTGATCACGATGAAGCTCACCTCCCGCATGATACTGGCGAACGCCGTGGCGACGGTGGTGTATCTTGGGCTCGCCGTGCTCGGCTGGGGAGGTTTCGCTGCATTCTTCTCCCATCCCGCTTTGGTCGTCGTTGTCCTCGCGACAATCATCATGGCGATCGTAAGCCTGTTCACCAGCGGCAACCTGAGCTCCGGCGAGCAGGAAGACCGCGGCAATCGCTGGGTATTGGCCGCCTTCGCCATCATCGGCATCGTCGCCGCCTGGCTTCCCGCATACACCGACCGCAAGGATATCTGGACCACCGATGGTGATGCCATCCGCTGGATTGGCGTCGCCCTGTTCATCGCCGGCGGCGTGTTACGCATGTGGCCCGTGTTCGTGCTCGGCAATCGCTTCAGCGGTCTGGTCGCAATTCAGCCAGGACACACGTTGGTTACCACCGGCATCTACAGCGTCATCCGACATCCCAGCTACCTGGGACTGCTGATCAACTCGTTGGGATGGGCGCTTGCATTCCGGTCCCTGGCCGGCATTGCCCTCGCCATCATCACGCTTGCACCGCTCATCGCGCGGATCAATGCAGAGGAGACCTTGCTGCATTCGCAGTTCGGCGCCCAATACGATATCTATCGTAGTCGCACATCCAGGCTGATACCCGGAGTGTACTGAACGAACGTCCAAGGGAACAAGCCGATGCCCGACATGGTCAGCAATGCTGGATTGACCCACGAGATCACCGATCTCGAACGGCGCACCATGAGCCGCGTCTCACGCCGGCTGCTACCAATGTTGATGGCGTGCTATTTCGTCGCCTATCTCGATCGCGTGAACGTGGGCTTCGCCTCGCTCACCATGAACAAGACACTCGGCTTCAGCGCCTCCGTCTATGGCTTCGGCGCCGGCATATTCTTCATCGGCTACTTCATCTTCGAGGTCCCCAGCAACATTCTCCTCAGCAAGGTCGGCGCTCGACTATGGATCGCGCGCATTCTGATAACCTGGGGCATCATCTCAGGCTGCATGTGCCTGACATCGGGACCGCTGTCCTTCTACTCCATCCGTTTCCTGCTCGGCCTCGCCGAGGCCGGTTTCTTCCCCGGCATCATCCTGTACTTGACGTGGTGGTTCCCCTCTTATTACCGCTCGCGCATCGTCGGCGTGTTCATGGCGGCAATTCCGCTGTCCAACATCCTTGGCTCGATCGTCTCAGGCTATCTGCTGGAACTCGACGGCTTCTTCGGCGTGGCCGGCTGGCAGTGGCTGTTCATTCTCGAAGCAGTGCCCGCCATCATCCTCGGTATCGCGTTCTGGGCATTCATGACCGATTGGCCATCCGACGCACATTGGCTGGAGCCGGAACAGCGCAATTGGCTGACCACCCGGCTCGACGCCGAAAAGGACCGCCGGGAGGCAATCCGCACGTACAGCCTGAAGGATGCGCTGCTTGATAAGCGCGTGCTGCTGCTCAGCCTGGTGTATTTCGGCGGCACTTTTTCGGGCTACGGCCTCGTCCTGTTCCAGCCGCAGATCGTCCATCGCCTGGCCGAGGGCTTCAGCATGACCGGCCTCATCAACGCCATTCCCTACGTGTTCGGAGCATGTGCGATGGTGCTGTGGGGTCACCATTCCGACCGGACCGGCGAACGGCCCCGGCACGTCGCGATCGCCTATTCGGTGGGCGCGCTGGGTCTGATCCTGACCGCCCTGATGTTCGACCCTGTCCTGACCATGGTCATGCTGGTGATCACGTCGATGGGAGCATCGTCCACTGGCCCCACCTTCTGGAGCCTTCCAACGGCGATGCTCTCCGGCACCGCAGCGGCGGGAGGAATTGCCCTGATCAACGCGCTGGGAAATCTCGGCGGCTTCTTCGGGCCATACGTCTTCGGGCTGATCAAGGACGCAACCGGCGGCAGCTTCACCTTCGGACTGATCGCGATCGCCCTGGGCCCGATCATGTCCGCCACGATCGTGCTGGCGCTCGGCCACGACCGCCGGTTGGAGCACATCCCTGGGCAGGAGGTAGAGACCCGGTCATAGCCACATCCGCCTATTCTGGCGGAACCGTGCAATCACAGTATGGCGCAAATGCCCGATGAACATGGAACGCCGGCACTGGCCGGCACCATGTCACATCAGTTACGGAAAGGCATCCGCCATGAAAATCGTGCGTTCCGCCTGCGCTGGCGTGCTTCTGGCGGGCCTGATGGCCGGAGCGGCCTCCGCTCAGTCCGCGGACAACCTGTCCTCCCCTCAGGTTTCAGGCTTTGCCAATCAGACGGTTGGGGTTGGCCCTAACCACCAGATGACGCCGCTGGCCACCATAGGCAGCCTGGCGATCGGGATCTGGACCCCGGTTTCGCCGCCCTATGACGTGGCGGCGAACCGGAACGGCGCAGCCAACCCGCTGCCGTAAAGTACGCCGCGGTTACGCGGCGTGCATCAGCTCCAGCGCGTCCTCGTAGATCGTCATGTTCTTGCCGAACGAGATCGCCGCTGCCTGGCAGCCGCACACCAGATGCATCCAGCGCCACGGCTCACGGGTGTTGTGGAACTCCTCGACCACCGCCTGGTGATGCTTGAAGGCGTGCATCTCGGTGAAGTTATCGTGGCAGACAATCTGAGCAAGCCGATCGATCATAACCTGTGGATCGTACCGTAGGTTCACGTATTGCTGCGCCAGGTTGACCGTGTTCTTCACCTCGGGCACCGCGCGCATCATGCCGAGGTTGGTCACCTTCGACCAATCCGTCGGCGGCTGCGTGTAAATGCTGTGGGTGATCGCCTCCAGCAGCTCTTCCTGTGACAGGTGCGGCAAAGCGGCGACCGCGGCCTCGTCCGGCTGGATCGTCGCCTCCATGCGGTACTGTGTGGACTTTACCTCCGGCCCGGTGTGCCACAGCAGCAGCGTCAGCAGCTTGTTCTTCATGCTGAAGCCATCGAGCCGGATCAGATAGCGCCGCAGATTGGCCGACGTGTGCAGGTGCACATCCATCGGATTGCCAGTCAGCGAGCGCAGGAACAGCCCCGCCGCCCCGATCGACAGCCCCTCGCCGGCGCCCTCCAACGACAGGCCATCCGCCAGTGCCTGCGCGATCAGCTTGGGGATCTCGGCGTACTGCTTGCAGCCGCGAATCGCCTCGCCAAGCTCGCCGATTTTCGCGGTCTCGTCATCGCCCGTGCGTTGCCGCAGCACGCGGCCGAGCAGGTTGTGCTCCTCGATCAGCGCGTCGGCCTCGGGGACCAGACGCTGGGCCGGGAAGCGCGCAACGTAGCGCACCGCCGGCCGGAACAGCACCTTCAGGTGCTCCTTGCCGAGTGTCTCCAGCCCACGCCACAGATAGCCAGGGAACAGGAAGTAGTGGTCGTCCAGCGCGTTCTTCGGCAGCGCAACCGACATCAGCAGATCGAACGCCTCCACGGCCGGGACGTGATCCCACAGCCACAGGAAAAGGTGATCGGCCTTCAGCGCCTCGCCGCGGCTGCAAGCCTTCAGGAAGGTTTCCTTGGCCGCCTCGATGCCCTCGGCGGTGATCTCGTCGCCCGACCCGTCACCCGCCAGGTCGGCCGTGCGGCTGACCTGAGCCCCGGTCGGATCCAGCGGCGCGAACTCCAGCAACGAGTAGGGTGAGGTCACCGGGTCATTGATGTGCTTATTGGACAGCGCAACGTGCTGGAGTATCGGCAGGAACTTGTCCTGTTCCGGCAGCCGGTCCACCAGGTTCATGATCGCATGCATCCCGGCGAGCGGGTGCAGCGGCCCGCCATGATGGCCGGGAGGCAGGTCGGCCGACCGCACCACGGCCAGGGCCGAGGCGGTCAGCATGGTCTGCGTCGAAACGCCGTCGCGGAGCTTCGCCAGAGTGCGATCGATGATTTCGTCGGGCGGGGTGGTCTCGATGAACTGGACCAGCGGCTCTATGGATTCCGGATACTGGACACGTTGGTGCACGGCTTGGGCTCCTCGTTCAGGCGTCTGCGCAAGCGACAGGCGGCGGTGTTTTGATCTCGCCTTGCCGAGCTCCGCCAGCGGCTGCCTGCGGAGGAGCGGCAACACGAGGGACTCTTTCTGTGTCTGGAGCATCGTCCGCCCGGTTTGGGCAGGTGTCAACTTTGGGGAGGGGACTAGGGCTTTAGTAAAGTTTTCCTGCTGCTCTCAATAGGAAGAAATGGAACCACAGATAAACACCGATGGACACAGATCGCGTGACGGAACGAATAATCGGCTGTGCATTCGAAGCCGGCAATGAACTTGGCCCAGGATTCCTCGAAAAGTTGTATGAGAACGCGCTTGCACACGATCTCGGTTTGTCGGGCCTTGTAGTCGAGCAGCAGCACGGGATCACGGTCAGAGTTTGACTCGGATCGTGGTCGCAACACGTGCTGGCCTGAATTGATTGATGATATTGGCTGACGGGGGAGTATCAGGCGGCCGCCAGACGGCGCGACATCAGCTTGACGCTGGCGATGTAGAGCCAGGTCACCGCGCTCTCGATGGTGGCCTCGAAATCCTTGGCCAGACGACGATTGCGGTTGAGCCAGGCCAGCGTGCGTTCGACCACCCAACGCCGGGGCAGCAGGATAAAGCCCTTGGCGGTGTCGGATCGCTTGACGATCTCGATCGTCCATGTACCGAGCGCTTCAAGCGCACCCTTCAGCTTGTCACCGGCGTAGGCGGCATCAGCGAACACGTGGCGCAGCCAGGGAAACGCGCTGCGCACGCTGTCCAACAACGGTGGCGCACCATCACGATCCTGCACGTCCCCCGGGTGCACGATCGCGCCGACCAGCAGGCCGATCGTGTCGGTGAGGATATGCCGCTTGCGGCCTTTGACCATTTTCTCCGCCGCGTAACCGCGCGGACCGCCGGCCTCGGTTGTCTTGACGGATTGGCTGTCGATGACCCCGGCGGTCGGACTTGCCTCGCGGCCGGCGGCTTCGCGCACATCCATCAGCAGCGCCTGATTGATGATCTGCCATCTTCCGTCATCGCGCCAGGCGTAGAAGTAGCGTTGCACCGTGGTGAACGGCGGGAAGTCCTTGGGCAACATGCGCCATTGGCAGCCAGACTGGGCAATGAAGAAGATGGCATTGACGATGTCCCGCAAGCAGGCCTTGCGGGTTCGACCGCGGCTTGCGGGCGGCGGCAAATGCGGCTCGATCAGAAGCCACTCCTGGTCGGTGGTATCGCTTGCGTAGCGCAGCCCGTCGCGCTGATACTTGCGTCGCGTGATTTCAGTCCAGGCCATCGGTGTGTCCTTCGTGTCTTCGCAACCACGAGAGAATCGTAGCCGCTGGGATCACGCAACTGCTTTTTTGTTCGGCCGATCACGGTCATCGGGGACGACAGGCTCCGTCGGAATAACCCGTTGAAATGACTCCAATCTTCATTCCGATACAGTTCCGGGTCAGCCTCTCAGGTACAAGGGCGTGATTGTTGGCGAGTACGCCGTGATCAGCTGGTCGAACGGTTGGTGCTCGTTGAGTTGAAAGTCGTCAGGGCGTTGGACGACTTCCATCGTGCACAATGCCTCAACTATTTTGAAAGCAACCGGGTTACGCGTTTGCCTGTTGCTGAATTTCGCCAAGCCGCGGCTGGAAGTGAAACGCCTGACGCTGTGATACGCTGATCGGCCCGGTCTTATCGGTGTTCATCTGTGGTTTCAGTTTCTTATTCGGCATGGCATACAACGTCCTATGGTTACCACGGTAACGCTGGATGAGGTCGGTCGGGTCGTTCTTCCGGAACGGTTACGGGAAGAACTTCATCTGAGTGCCGGTGATGCATTCGCCCTGGAAACCGAGGGTGATCGAATCATTCTGCGCCGCGTCCAGGCGGCGGGGGCCATGCGCAAGGAGCATGGTGTTTGGGTGTTTCGATCCGGTGAGCCTTTACCTGCCGATGTGGCCGGTGAAACGTTGGAGCGGGTGCGCCGCGAGCGCGACATCGCCAATGCAGGTGGGAATAGCTGAAGGCGTTCTTCGACACGTCGGTTCTGGTCGTGGTGTGCTACGGCGACCACGAGCACCATGACGCGAGCATGGAGGCCTTCCTAAAGTTCGGCAAACCCGACGCGGCGTGTGCAGCGCACAGTCTGGCCGAAGTGTACGCGTCGCTGACACGAATGCCCGGCAAACAACGCATGACGGCAGCGGACGCGATGCTTTTCCTGGAGACGTTGCAAGAGCGGCTGACCATCGTAGCACTGGACGCGGCGGAGTACGTGAGTGGGATCGAACGTTTCTCGGCCAACGGTGTCGTGGGCGGCACGATTTATGACGGCATCCCGGCGCTTTGCGCGATGAAGGCCAATGCAGACGCGATCTACACTTGGAACTTGCAACACTTCCAGCAATTCGGGCCGAGCGTGACAGAACGTCTCAGGACGCCGTAAGCCATTCTGGCTGCAAATCTGGCTCTCACGTCCGCCACGAACTGGCGTTATTCAATTTCAGCGTTGCAGTGTGGGAATGATGGGTTCTATGGTCGAGCTCAAGGACCCCATGCGTCGTGATCTCGCAGCGGTAGCAAGAGGTAGAGCTGCTCCAGGCCGGACTGTGATTTGGGGTTCCAAATAGCTGGCTATGTGGGGAATGAGGATAGATGGCCACGGATAGCGACAAAAATGACTACGAGAACCTAAGGTAGTCGGCACGCACGTTTGATAAATTATTGAAACGACATACCTCCCTGCGGCGAGAAGGGCGCTTGTATTTGCATGACGCAGCGGAAGACGGCAAATACGTGACCATTGCAAACTTATACCAAAGCTCACTGACCGCGACCCATTCGCTCTAACCAACCGTCATGGCCGGCCCCCGAGCCGGCCATCAGCCTCAGCGGTACAACGGCGCCAATGTACGCTGATGGCCGGGTCCGATCCCCGGGACAAGCCCGGGGATCGGACCCGGCCATGACGACAGTGCGACCGATAAGTCAGGGTCAGTGAGCATTGGTATTAGTTCCCTCCACGCTCTGCATCGAAATGTACTTGGATCGCGCCCTAAATGGGAAGCGTAGGGGGTATTGGATTGGTTTCTCGTCCGTGCACCAAGAAGAGGTCAAGAAAGTTGTCGCTCTAGCCGTAATTGCTCACCCCGGTCTGGCGGATAGCGTCTCGGGGATTTTTGTGGTCAGCACGAAGCGCAGCACATCAAGCACTGAAGCGCTGTTGGCCTTTGCGGTGCTGACGAGGGATCGGAAGGCGGCATAGGTTTCGGCACCCCACTCGCAGCGGAAGCCGTTGGTCACCTTGCGGAAGATCACACTGGGACGAAGATGCCGCTCGGAGATGTTGTTGGTATACGGCACATCTCGATTGGTGATGAAGACGAACAGGTGCGCCCTGTTGGCGGCGATGCGCTTGCGCAGCTTGCGTCCTGGCTCGCCGATCGGAACAGCTGCCATGATGCGGTTGAGCCGGCGATCCAGGTCGGCAAGATAGTGCCTCAGCGTGCTGTCCTTCAGTTCGTCGCGGCGTCGCCCGATGGCGATCGCGCGCAGCAGCAGTCGCTTGAACGCGGCACTGAAGGCGGTGTCGCCACATTCGATGGCGTAGGTTGCATCGCGCAGCAGATGCGCCAGACACACCTGCCATTCGGCAGCGTGGCCGCGTTGGCTGCCAAGCATGTCGGACACCCAGACCATCGGCCTGATCTCGCCGAACAGGGCCTGAACCACGGCCTTGCCACGGCTGGGACGGATCACGTGCAGCACGGCCAGGCTGCCGATGAACACCCATTCCCACCAGTTCTTGCCGCTCACCCGCGCGGAAGTCTCATCAGAACACACCACCGGACTGGCGAGCACCGTGGCGCGGATGGTTGCCGCTGCCACCAGCAGTGGTTCGCGCGCGCGGGCCAGCATGTTGCTGATCGCCCCCTCGCTGAGGGTGAGCGAAAAGATCTCGTCCATCAGCGTGGCCAACCGTTCCATGCCGATCGCGTGCGCGTAGTGCAAGTAGACCACCAAGGCAGCGATCGACTGACCGAATGGCGAACCGGGTTCCAGCCCGGCTGGGGCAGTCGCGACCACGCGCTCACCACAACAGGCGCAGCGACCGCCGAACAGGCGCACCTGCGTCACGTCCGGCCGGATCGGCGGTAGTTCAATGCGTTCGTAGACCTGCTGCGGGGTTTGGCAGGCCTCCGGGAATGCCGCCTGGCACCTCGGACAGGTGGTCAGCCTGGCCTCGAACACACGATCCGGGTTCGGGTGCAGCGTCCGCCCGAACCCGGGGCGGCTCTTGCGCGGCGGCTTGTCGCCCATCGGACGATCGGGCTTCTGCCCCTTCGATGGCGGCAGCGAGGAGTTGTCCGGCGTCTTGGTGGGACGTTCAAATCTGGCCAGCCGCTTCTCAAGTTCATCGATGCGCGCCAGCGCTGCTTCCAACCGAGCGAACAGCGACAGGATGAGTGCATCCTTCTCCGCGTGGCTCAGCGTGCTAAGGTCGATGCCTTGCGTCACACAGAGCTTGAATCGAACCGCCCGTGACCGCGTCAACCTTCATCGCACAGCCGCAGAAGCACCCACGACGCATCGACATGTCAGGCTATCACCCAGGTGAGCAATTACCTCTAGCCACGGCAGCTAAAATGAATATCGGCAGTCGTTTTGACGATGAACATCCCGTCCGTCCCACAAACCTGCAGTTTCCCATCGACGAAAAATGGGACGATGATGGTGCTTATTTCGGTGTCTATTTTGCGCCAGGCGCCGGATTCGAGCTGAAGTCGTGCGCTGCATTTTATATCTGACGTTTTTGGCGAAATACCGGGTTTCGAGAATTCCGTGAGACTGGACGATATTGGGTTGGACATTGCGGCAATCGAGAACGATGCGTCGCTGAAGGAGACCCCCAAGAAGCAGCTCATCAATGCTCGCATCGGCCATGGCGCCTACCGCCAACAATTTGAGCAGATATGGGGCTGCAAGTGTTCCGTGGTCGGTATTGCAAACCGGCGAGTTTTGCGCGCTTCGCACGTGAAACCCTGGAAGCTCTCCAACAACAAGGAGCGGCTCGACGCCCACAATGGGCTGCTCTTGTCGGCTCACTTGGACGCGCTCTTCGACGCTGGACTGATCACTTTCTCCCCCTCCGGCGAGATGATCGTGGGAGGTGAGCTGTCGACGGCTGATCGGGAGTTGCTGCACATGGGTAATAGCCTTAGACGCAAACCATCCCCGCAGCTTCAGGGTTATCTGAAGCATCATCGTGAGATATTTGAGGCCCATCAGCGGCAGATCAGGTAACCCCACCCTGCACGTCACTCTTGCTCGCCGCCTTCCCCTCCGCTACACACCCGCCCCTCATCGCGCGTCCGGGCCTGTAGGGCATGCCCGGCCGCGAACGCTCGCGAATCCCCGGGCTTGTCCCGGGGACCCTGGCGGGCCCCCATCTGAACAGGAGACCCAAATGCCCAAGATGAAGACCAAGTCGTCGGTCAAGAAGCGATTCAAGATCACGGCGACCGGCAAGGTGAAGGCCGGCCCTGGCGAGAAGCGCCACATGCTCGGCTCCCGCACCCAGAAATCCAAGCGCAGCAACCGCCGTATGCAGACGCTGACCCCGATGGACGCCCGCACTGTAAAGCAGTGGGCGCCCTACGGCCTGGATTGAGGGAGAGCGCACATGGCACGCGTCAAACGCGGCACCACCACCCACGCCCGGCACAAGAAGGTCCTCGAGCAGTCGAAGGGCTTCCGCGGCCGCACCTCCACCACCTATCGCGCGGCGAAGCAGCGGCTGGAGAAGTCGCTACAGTACGCCTACCGCGATCGGCGCAACAAGAAGCGCGACTTCCGCGGCCTATGGATCCAGCGCATCAACGCCGCCGTCCGCGAGCACGGCATGACCTACAGCCGCTTCATTGACGGCCTGAAGAAAGCCGGCATCGAGATCGACCGCAAGGTGCTAGCCGCCATCGCCTACGACGATGCCGCCTCGTTCGCGGAGATCGTCAAGAAGGTGCAGGCCGCCCTATAGGCCGCCCGTTGGGTGGCAAAGAAAATATGGAAACGCAGATGCACGCAGATGCACGCAGGTGGGGTCCAGGCCCCTTCAGCGCGTCAGCGCCAATCAGTATCTATTTGGCCAGCTTGCGCCGGCGCATAATCTTATCTGCGTGCATCTGCGTGCATCTGCGGTTCCATTCTTATGTCTGACGACCTCTCCGCCCTCCAATCCGAAACGGCAGCCGCCCTGTCCGCCGCCCCGGACCTGCGCGCCTGGGACGCAATCCGCGTCGCCACGCTCGGCCGCAACGGCCGCCTCACTGCTCTGCTCCGCGACCTCGGCAAGGCCCCGCCCGAGCAGCGCCGCGAACGTGGCGCCGCGCTTAACCAGCTCAAGGACGCGCTCACAGCCCTCATCGAAACCCGCCGCGCCGAACTGGAAAACGCCGAACTCGACGCCCGCCTCTCCGCCGAGCGTCTCGATCCCACCCTGCCGCCCCGCCCCCGCGACAGCGGCTCCATCCACCCCATCAGCCGCACGATGGAAGAAATCGCCGCCATCTTCGGCGCCATGGGCTGCGAGATCGCCGAAGGCCCCGACATCGAATCCGACTGGATGAACTTCGGCGCCCTGAACATCCCCGAGCATCATCCCGCCCGCGCCGACCAGGACACCTTCTATCTGCCCGCCCAAGGCAACCTGCCGCCGCCAGTGCTCCGCACCCAGACCTCGCCCGTGCAGATCCGCACCATGCTCGCCCGCCAGCCGCCAATCCGCGTGATCGTCATCGGCCGCACCTACCGCGCCGACCACGACGCGACGCACTCGCCGATGTTCCACCAGTGCGAAGGCCTGATCCTCGACCGCAACCTGCATCTCGGCCACCTGAAAGGCGCGCTGATCGACTTCCTCCGCACGTTCTTCGGCATCGCCGATCTGCCGGTGCGTTTCCGCTCCAGCTACTTCCCGTTCACCGAGCCCTCGATGGAGGTGGACATCGGCTGGAACCGCCGCACTGGCGAGCTTGGCAAAGGTGGCGACTGGCTGGAGATCCTCGGCAGCGGCATGGTGCATCCCCGCGTCCTCGCAAACTGCGGCATCGATCCGCGTGAGTGGCAAGGCTTCGCCTGGGGCATGGGCGTCGAGCGCATTGCCATGCTGAAGCGCGGCATGACCGACCTCCGCCCGTTCTTCGAATCCGACGTCCGCTGGCTGCGCCACTATGGCTTCTCGCCTCTCGCCCCGACGATGCTGCACGAGGGGGTATGACGATGCAGCAGTCTGTAAAGCCTCCCCCTCCCCTTGCGGGAGGGGGTTGGGGGGAGGGGGCAACGCCGCCCCACTTCCCCCTCCCCCCAACCCCCTCCCGCAAGGGGAGGGGGAAAGTACGTCGATGAAGTTCACCCTCTCCTGGCTGAAGACGCATCTCGACACCGACGCGCCCCTCCAGCAGATCACCGACACCCTCACCCGCATCGGCCTCGAACTGGAGCACGTGCAAGACCGCGGCGCCGCCCTCGCACCCTTCCGCATCGCCCGCGTCATCGAAGCAGTCCAGCACCCCAACGCCGACCGCCTGCGTGTCTGCACGCTCGACACCGGCGATGGCACCGCAACCGTCGTCTGCGGCGCACCCAATGCACGCACCGGCATGAAAGGCGTATTCGCCCCACCAGGCACCTGCATCCCCGGCACCGGCATCACCCTGAAGGTGGGCGAAATCCGCGGTGTCCGCAGCGCCGGCATGCTCCTATCGGAACGCGAGCTCGGCCTCAGCGACGAGCACTCCGGCATCGTCGACCTCCCAGACGACGCCCCCGTCGGCACGGCGTACGTCGAATGGGCCGGCCTGAACGACCCGGTCATCGACGTCAGCGTCACGCCCAACCGCGGCGACTGCTTCTCGGTTCGTGGCATCGCGCGCGACCTCGCCGCCGCCGGCATAGGCACGCTGAAACCCTGGCAGCCCGCCAAACTCGACCCCGCCTTCTTCGCTGGCACGCGCTGGCAGATTGACATGCCCGAGGTCTGCCCCTGGATCCTCGGCCGCACCATCCGCAACGTGCGCAACGGCCCAAGCCCGCAGTGGCTCCGGGACCGCCTGCTCTCCATCGGCCTACGTCCAATCAACGCCCTGGTGGACATCACCAACTTCTTCACCATCGACCTCGGCCGTCCGCTGCACGTATTCGACGTGACAAAGCTGACCGGCGACGTGCTCAGCCTGCGTCCAGGCCGTAACGAGACCTTCCGCGCCCTGAACGGCCGCGACTACACCGTCACGCCCAAGATTGCGCCATCTGCGACGAGGCCGGCGTCCAATCCATGGCCGGCGTTATCGGCGGCGAGGCCACCGGTTGTGACGAAACCACCACAACCGTCTTCATCGAATGCGCGCTGTTTGACCCCGTCCGCATCGCGCTGACCGGCCGCCGCCACCAGATCGTCTCCGACGCCCGCCAGCGCTTCGAGCGCGGCATCGATCCCGCCCTGATGCCAGACGCCGTCGAAGCTGCCACCGCCATGGTGCTGGAGCTCTGCGGCGGCGAGCCAGGCCAGGTCACCGAGGCCGGCGCGCCGCCCGATTGGGAACGCACCGCCTCCATGCGATTCGAACGCATCGCCGGTCTCGGCGGCTCCGACATCCCACCCGATGAAGCGGTGATGTCACTCGAACGCCTCGGCTTCGCCATCCGCCACCGCGATGCGACGCGTGTCATTGTCTCCGTGCCCTCATGGCGCAACGACATCGCCGCCAGGATCGAGCTGGTGCAGGCGGAAACACTCGATCCAGCGGTCGCCGCCAAGGCCGCCGAAGGCTGCGCCGAAATAGAACCCGAATGCGATCTGGTCGAGGAAGTGCTGCGCCTCAGAGGTCTCGACGCCGTACCGCCAGTCTCGTTGCCGCGCGCTTCGCCGGTACCCGAACAGCACCCTAACCGCGAAACAAGCCCGCACCGAACTCGCCCGCCGCACGCTCGCCGCCCAGGGCCTGGCCGAGTGCGTCACATTCAGCTTCATGGCGCAGAACGAGGCCGCGCAATTCGGCGACACGCCCGATGCGCTGCGCCTGACCAATCCCATCGCTGCCGACCTCGACCAGCTTCGCCCCACGCCGATCGCCACGCTTGCATTGGCAGCCAAGAGCAACGCCGCGCACGGCTTCCCCGACACGGCACTGTTCGAAATCGGCCCCGAATTCGCTGTGGATGCCGAAGAAAGCCAGCGCTGGATCGCAGCGGGATTGCGTTCGGGCAGCACGCCACGCCACTGGCTTGTTCCGTCGCGCCCTTACGATGCAATGGACGCCAAAGCCGACCTCTGGGGCGTCATGTCAGCCATCGGCGTGCCACTTGAGGCGCTCATGCTGACCCACGACGCACCCGGCTTCTACCATCCGGGCCGGTCGGCGACGGTCCGCAACGGCCCAAAGACCGTCCTCGGCAGCTTCGGTGAACTGCATCCACGCGTGCTGGCCGCGCTAGATATCACCGGCCCCATCGTCGCATTCCACCTCAACCTCGACGCCGTCCCGGAGCCGAAGCGCCGCCGCAAGTCCGCGCCCGATCTGCCAGCATTCCAGCCGATCCGCCGCGACTTCGCGTTCCTGCTGGATACCAGTGTTTCAGCCGATGCGGTGCTACGTGCCGCGCGCGGCGCCGAGCGCGCATTGATCACCGGGGTCTCGCTGTTCGACCTTTACGAAGGGGATCGCTTGCCTACTGGCAAAAAGTCGCTCGCGATCGAAGTCACGTTCCAACCACGCGATCGAACACTGACCGACGCTGAAATCGACGCAGCATCTCAGAAGGTCGTCGGCGCCGTAACAAAAGCGACGGGCGCCACGCAGCGCTGAGGCACCAGCGCTGCGTGGCGCGGCACGTCACACGCCCAGCGCCTTCGCGGACGCTGCGTCCATCTTGCCCGTCGGCTTCAGGTTATGCGCCTGCTGATACGCCTTCAGCGCGGCTGAAGTCTGCGGGCCCCACTTGCCGTCCACAGTGAGCTGCGCGCCATTGGCGTTCAGCGCCATCTGCACCTTCGCAACGCGCTGCTGCGCCGGCGTCAGGTTGGCAGGCATCATTGGCGGCGGCGGCGGGGCCGGCGCGGCGACCGGAGCCGGGGCTGGGGCAGGTGGCGGGGGCGCGGCCTGCTGGGATGAGCAGGCGGCCAACCCACTGGCTGCAATACAGCAGACGGCAAAGGCAAGTGTGCGTTTGTTCATCGGGTTCCTCTGGCGCTACGTGACGTAGGTAAATCGGCCCATGCCGACCACACGCGCAAATTGCATCCCCATGGCGGTAATGCGCAAGCGCAGTTAGGTTTATTCCCGCATGCAATAGGAGAGAACCATGCTGCGCGAGGAACTGGTGTTCGTTGGCACCTGCGACATCGCGGGTCATGTGCGTGGCAAAGGCTTTCCCGCCAGCGATATCGAGGCACGGCGGCACAAAGGGGTCGGCTGGACACACTCGAATTTGATGCAGACGGCATTCGGCCCGATCCTCGATACGCCATTCGGCACCGGCGGCGACCTGATGATCGTGCCCGACCCCACCGCCGAGGTGCGTGTGGATTTTGACGACGGGTCGGCCCCGGAACATTTCTTCCTGGGCGATATCCGCAACACCGACGGAACGCCATGGGAATGTTGCCCACGCGAATTCCTGCGCCAGGCAATTCACGCACTTGAAGCAGCATCAGGCCTGCGATTGATCGCCGCATTCGAGCAGGAGTTTGTCTATACAGGCAACCAGCATCGCGACGGCAACTCCTATAGCCTGAACGCCTTCCGCCGTCAGGGCGAGTTCGGCGAGAGCTGCGTCTCTGCCATGCGGGCGGCCGGCGTCACACCCGAATTCGTTTCTTGCGGAGTACGGCACGCGCCAGTTCGAGGTAACGGTGGCACCTCAGCCAGCGCTGACCGCAGCCGACCACGCGGTGATCACCCGCGAGATGGCCCGCGCCGCAGCACACCGTCATGGGCATCGTGCGTCATTCTCGCCGATGCCCGAAGCCTCCGGTGTAGGCAACGGTATGCACATCCACATCAGCCTGCAGGACGCATCCGGCGCGCCGGTGACCTACGCACCAACAGGCCCAATGGGTCTCAGCATGGCCGCACAGCATTTCTGCGCCGGTATTCTGGAGCATCTGCCGGCGATCTGCGCCATCACCGCGCCTTCACCAGTATCGTATCTACGCCTGACCCCGAACCGCTGGGCGCCAACTCTGATCGACATCCTGCAACAGGATCGCGGCGCGGCCCTGCGCATCTGTCCGGTATTCGCCCCACAGACCGCAGACGACATGGCACGCCAGTTCAATCTCGAATTCCGCGTCTCCGATGGGGCCGCCAGTCCATATCTTGCCCTTGGCGCCCTCATCTTTGCCGGTGCCGATGGACTGCAACGCAAACTCGGGCTGCCAGCACGGGACGACGCCGAACCACTGCCGGCCTCGCTCGGCGAAGCCCTCGACCTTATGGCCGCCAGCAAGACCGTCGCTGGCTGGTTCGGACCTGTCTTCCTCGAAGCTTATCTGCGTCACAAGCGATCCGAAGTGCAGCACATAGCCGAGTGGACCACCAGCGAACGCTGCGCGCGTTACTTCGAAGTGTATTGACCTCCGTATCTCCGCCGCACCTCGGCAGCAACGCGCGCTTCCGGCTACAGCCGGATGGCGCCCCACCATAGCTCGCTGACCTGTCCGGATTTGTCGCGTGCCCGCCGCACCGGTTCGCCCTGGCTCTGATAGCCATTGGTCAACGTGATGATCGCCTTGTCGCGCCCGGTTACCTTGACCTCCGTGGCGTCCGCGAAGGGATTTCCCATGTGCGGATTTGCGCCAATGACCATGTCGCCCATCGCCACCAGATCGAGCGCGCCCCACATGCTCCACCAACGCCCGCTCCAGTCGCGAACGCGCCGCGACGGCACACCACGCGTCGCGAACGCGCGCAATATGTGCATCACGCCATCGAGCATGTAGCCGGCCCAACCATCCGACGAATTGGTCAGCACCGAAATCGACAGCTCCTGCCGCGGCAACATGCAGGTCCGCGAGATGTAGCCTTGCAGTCCACCCGAATGGCCAAACCACTCCCAACCACCAAGCGCGCCGCTGATGATGCCCAGGCCATAATAGCCCTCCTGGCTGGAGTGCGGATTGCGCCAATGCCGCCGCACCATCTCACGCCGGCTGGCTACCGACAGCACGCTGTGCTTCGCCTCCGGTGCAAGCTGCGCGTAGTAGCTGGCAAGGTCGCTCGCAGTGCTGATGAATCCGCCCGCCGGCGTGAGCGCGCGCAGTGAATAGTCGCCAGGGATGACGAGATGCTGTCCGGTCAGCAGCTTCGCCGTGTGCCCCCGCGCGAATGGCGCACGTCGTGGCAGAGGCATATCCGGCTCAGTCTCAGTCAAGCCGGCAGCTTCGACGATCTCGCGTTTGATCCATGCCCGGTATGGCTCGCCGGTGACCGCCTCGATGACAAGACCGAGCAGCCCGAAGCCGGGATTGGAATACTTGAAGCGTGTGCTGGCTTCGATTGTCGGCGGCAGCCTCAGGTCCTGCTTGAGTTCCTCGGCCGACGGAAACGGCCGCCTTTCCGAGTAATACCCAGCATCGAGACCTTCCCGTCCGATGCCCGCACTATGTGACAGCACCTGAGCGATCGTCGCCGCGGCAATCTCCTTGTGCAGCCCCCTCACGTATTGGCCAACGGCATCATCCAGCCGCAGTCGTTTCTGTTCCCGCAGCTTCATGCTGCCCGCCGCGGTGAAGCTCTTGGAATGCGACGCCACCCTGAACCGGTGCCGCGGCGTCAGCTTCTCGCCCTTCGCCAAGTCGGCGAACCCGAAGGCATGCTCATGGATGATGCGATCGCGCTGCGCAATCGCGATGATGCATCCAGGTATCTGCGATAGCCGCATCTGGAACTCGAGCCACTGAGGAACATAGTCCAGGGCTGTCGCTAGCCACTTTTCCATGCCGCGCTTCCACTCCGGATTGTGTAACACTCTAACCGCAACGGCGATCAAGCGCATGCCGTGGATTGTGTGCAGATGTAACAGCGATGACGCACCCGGTTGGCAAAGCGCTATGGTTCATCGAGGCGCGGCTCGTGAGCGAACTGTCGCTGGCCGACATCGCGCAGTGCAGCGGCGTTTCGCGGTTCCACCTGCTGCGCGCGTTCGGCATCGCAACCGGCCAATCGGTGATGCGCTATGTCCGCGCCCGCCGGCTGACCGAGGCCGCGCGCCGCTTGGCCAATGGCGCCCCGGACATTCTGAGCGTGGCGCTCGACGCGGGTTATGGTTCGCACGAAGCATTCACCCGCGCGTTCCGTGATCAGTTCGGCCTTACACCAGAGGCGGTGCGCGCACAGGGGTGCCTCGACAACCTATCCACGATGGAGCCAATCGCGATGGATGAACTCGCTGATCACCAAACTGGAGCCGCCTCGGATCGAGAACGGGGGCGCATTGCTGATTGCCGGCATTGGCCAGCGCTATCGGTTCGAGACCAACCAGGGCATTCCGCAACAATGGGAGCGGTTTGCCTCACATATCGGCCACGTTCCCGGACAGGTCGGGCAGGTTGCCTATGGCGTCTGCTGCAACGGCGATGGTGCCGGCAATTTCGAGTACATCGCGGGCGTCGAGGTTACGAACTTCGACGAGGTGCCGGCCGAGTTCAGCCGCATCCGTATCCCGGCACACCGCTATGCCGTGTTCTCGCATCGAGAGCATATCTCGCGGATACGGGCCACGATTTACACAATCTGGAACAATTGGCTGCCGGCATCGGGTTATACTCATGCCGATGCGCCGGACTTCGAGCGCTACGACGAACGCTTCGATCCGCGGACCGGCAATAGCGTGGTCGAGATCTGGCTGCCGATCAAGCACTGAGCCATGGCTGTGATCAGTCGCCGCGCGTTTGCCACGCTTGCCGGAGCTGCTGCCATGTCCACGCCCGCCGCCTCCGCGGAAATTTCGCTGGCCAACCGGGTCGATGCGGGCATCCGCTCCGGACAGTTGCGCGACGTGCATGTCGTGCTGGTCGAGCGCGGCGGCCAGGCCCTGGTGAAGCGGTATTACGCCGGATCCGATGAGGCATGGGGGAAACCGCTCGGCGTCGTGCACTTCACACCGGAGACGCTCCACGATCTGCGTTCGGTGACCAAGAGCATCGTTGGCCTGCTGTATGGTATTGCGCTCGATCGTGGGCTGGTGCCTCCCGTCGATGCGCCGCTGATGGCGCAGTTCCCGCAATACCCCGATCTCGCGGCTGATCCGCAACGCGCACGGTTGACGATACTGAATGCGCTGAACATGACGCTTGGCATGGAGTGGGACGAACAGCGTCCCTACAACGATCCTGCCAATAGCGAGATCGCCATGGAGACCGCGCCGGATCGCTATCGCTACGTGCTCGATCGTCCGTTCGTTACCCAGCCTGGCACGCGATGGATCTATTCAGGCGGCGCGGTCGCGTTAATTGGCCATCTGGTTGCGAAGGGGGCGGGAACAACGCTGCCGGAGTTCGCGCGCCAGGCACTGTTTGAGCCGTTGGGGATTACGAAATTCGAGTGGGCGGCGGGACAGGATGGCGTCGCGTCGGCGGCATCCGGATTGCGACTGCGCCCGCGCGATCTGCTGCACATCGGAGAGATGCTGCTGGCGGATGGCGTGTGGAATGGCCGGCAGGTCGTTCCGCGCCCCTGGCTCGATGCTTCGTGGACACCGGTTGTGGATACGACCTGGGGGCTGAAATACGGGCGGCTCTGGTACATCGGTGGGAACGCGGCGCCAGCGCTCAACGGTAAGCACCGATGGTTGGCTGCGATCGGCAATGGTGGCCAGCGCCTGTTCCTGATGCCAGATGCGGAGCTTGCGGCGGTGGTGCTGTGCGGCGCCTACAACCGGCCCGACCAGGCGCAGGCGCCGAGCAGCATCTGGCGCGAGATCGTCCTCGGGCATTTGGCGTAGAGCCCCCTCCCGCAAGGGGAGGGGAGTGCTATACAAAGGATTACTTGGCTTGGTCGTAAGGCGCCTTCAGTTCACCGGACTTGTACTCGTTCGGCCACAGCACCACTTCCTTGCCGGGATCCTTGAACTGATCCACCTCGTGCCCCGTCACCCCCCGGAACTGCACCTCCAGCACACGTGGTGCTGTCCACTCGCCATTCGGGCCAAACTTGATGTCGCCAACGATCGTGTGGAACGTGTGCGTGCGCAGGTAATCAGCAAGCTTGTCCTGATCCAGTGTCTTGGTGCCCTCGATCGCCTGTCCCAGCACCTGCATGTCTGAATACGCAAATGGCGGCAAATAGAACCCCAGCGCATCCACACCCGCGCCCGCCGCCTTGGCCTGATACTTCGCGAGGAACGCCAGCGCCTCCGAGGTCGCCATGTTCCCAACCGGCAGCCAGAAGTCGTAATCGACGATGCCGTTCAGCATCGGCCCAAGCTGCGCCTTGATCGCGGTTGCCTGCAACCCGACCATGCCGCCGCCAAACAGCTTCGCCTTCAATCCCACTTCATTGGCGGCACGCACCATCCCCACCGTGTCCGGCGGATACGCACCAACAAACACCAGGTCCGGATTGGTTGCCTGGATCGCCCGTACAATCGGCGTGTAATCCGCGGTCGTCGGCGGATACGTCTGGTCATACACAATCTTGTAGCCCGCGCGCTTCGCCTGTGCCCGCGCGCCATCCACCGCGTTCTTGGCAAACTCCGCATCCGCCCCCACCAGCGCGATCGTCGCCGGCTTCGGATTCAGCATCGCGGCCACCGCGAAGAACCCTTCCGAAAACGCCTCCTTCGGATTCGGCCCGCCCGCGGGAATGATCGAGAAATACTTCGGATAGTGGAACTCGCTGTTCACATCGAGGCCGAACAATCCAAGAAAAGTCAGATTGCGCTGCATGACCACGGGCATCGCCGGCGCCAGCATATTGGTGCCATTGCCGCCGATAAGCAGATCGACATGATCGACATCCAGCAGCTTGGTGATGATGCCCGGCACCGTCGCCGGATTGCTCTGATCATCGTAATACAGCAGCTTCACCGGCCGACCGAGTAACCCGCCTTTCGCGTTGATCTCTTCCGCCCAGATCTGCATCGCCAGCAGCGCCGCCTTACCGTTTGGCGCCAATCCACCCGTCAGCTCAATATCGAAGCCGATCACCAGCGGCTCCGCCGCGCGTGCAGTCGGTACGCCACAACCCATCAGCATGGCTGCAAGCAGCCAGCGAACACTGCGGTTCATGTTGTTTCCTCCCACTCGTCCATTGTCATTGCGAGGAGCGCAGCGACGAAGCAATCCAGTGCCGTCTCTCTGGATTGCTTCGTCGCTGCGCTCCTCGCGGTGACAGCCGTCGGCGAGTCTACCCAGCCTGTCGCACCGCCGGGAAGACCTCCTCGGCAATCAACTGCATCTGCTCCAGTGCCAGGCTTTGCGGCATGCCGACCCAGTGCACACCGAGTATCAGCGTCGTCACGCCAAACCGCCGCCGCAGGTCGATAATCTGCTCCGTGACCTCCGCCACCGAGCCGATCAGAAACCGGTCATCCACCAGCTCGTCGAAATCCAGATCGAAGTGGTCCGACGCAGGCATCACCTTATCCTGCCCCCACTCGCGGTACGCCTTGTATTTCGCTTCCAACGAAGGACGCGCCACCCGGATCGCCTCCTCACGCGTCCGGCCGATGAACACCTCGCGCGCCATCGGAAACTCCGAGGGAAACGGCTTGCCGCAAGCCTCCAGCTCGCGCTTGTAGACATCCATCTGCCGTTCCAGCGTCGCAATCTTGTTGTGCGGATTGACGAACCACGCATCCGCCATGCGCGCGCAGCGCCTGATCCCGACATCGATATTGGCGCCAATCCACACCGGCGGCATCGGCTTCTGGATCGGCATCACGGTGCAATTCGCACCCTCCAGCTCGAAATACGAGGCCTTCATCGTCACGAAGGCCTCGCTCCACAGCCGCTTCACCGCGGTCAGGCATTCCTCGAACCGCTTGCCAGCCTGCTTCAACGTCGTGCCAAACGCCTTGAACTCAAGTTCGCGGTAGCCGATCCCCGCACCAAAGATCATCTTGCCGTCGCTCAGCACATCGAGCGAAGCCAATTCCTCTGCCACATGCAGCGGACTGTGCAGCGGCAACAGCACAACGCCAGGGATCAGTCGCAGCTTCGGAGCCACCATCGCGACCTGCGTCAGAAATGGGATCTGCTGGATGTACTGAAACGGATACGAACTGTAGTGAGAGCCCTTCGCAACGCAGTCATAGCCCAGCTCTTCGGCACGCTTCGCCGCCTCCAGGTCTTCGCGGTGGCGCAGCCGCATATCATCGCCCTGCGGATATTGTCCGCGGATGATCAAGCCAAAGCGCATGCTCTTCTCCCTATCGTGCCTCTGTCGCGCCCTGATAGCTTGCCAGCACATCGTGCAGCCAGCCAGCCGGCATGCCGGCGAGGAATTGGTCTTGCAACTCGCCCAGACGCTGCGCAGTCAACCCCGCCATATCCGGCGTGAAGAACAACGGATCTCGGGTGAACATGAGATACGCCTGCATCTCGTTATACATCAGCTCTTCTTCGCGCACGTCGTATCCTCCTTGCCGAGGAAACTTCGCACGTCGGCCCGCTCCTTCTCGGTCAGAGCGGTAAGCCAGAAATTATGCACGTAAGCGGCATAATTCGGATCGCTGAAAAACTCGCCATGCGACAGCTCGTGTCGCAGGATCGCGCTCCGCGCAGCCAACGTAACCTTGGAATCCGCCGCCACGGCCGGGATCGAGATCAGGCCCCCCGATGCCGCCTGCTCGAACCATCCAAGCTGGCGAAGCAGCCTCCGGAGCTGTTCCTCCTCCGGATCGAGCGCGACATGGTCCTGATCGGCCAACACAAAGAACCGCTGCAACGCCGCCGCGGAATAGTCGTGGCCGTAGTAGTAGGTGTCCACCGTATCGCCGGACGCACGGATCGCCGCGGCCAGTTCCGCGTCATTCAGCACCCGGTCGCGCGGCAGGTTCTCCTTTTCCACCAACGCCGCCACCCGGTTCAGCATCATCCCCTGTTCGTGCAGCGAGGTGAAATCCAGCACCAGAATGTTCGGATTGCTGGCGAAGCGGTACACCGTGAGCTCGGTTGCCACATGATGAAGGATCTGGTCTTCCGTCGCGGTTTGGATGTGGAAGGCCGGAGCTGGCGCAAGCGGCGGCGCTGGCGCCGGCGTTGTGACCGCCGATGGAACCGGCGCATGAGCCGCGCGCGGCCACAGCAGCCAACCAGCCGCACCAACGACAAAAACGCCCACCATCGCCACCACGACGGCAAGCGGCGCACGCGACCGGCGCGATGGCGGCCGGATGCGGATCGTGTCGTCTGCGCCCGGTCCTGGCGGGCTCATGCGTCAGCCGCTATCGCGGCCTGGCTCAGGCGCCCAGATTGATGACTTCGACCCGGCGGTTCCGCGGCTCCGTTGTTTGCGGAGGCGTCGCCACCAGCAGACCCTCCTCGCCCATGCCAACGGCCTGCATGCGATCCGGACTCACACCGTACTTCTTGGAAATGTAGTCCACCACCGCCTCTGCACGCCGCCCCGACAGCTCCTTGTTGTACCCCGCGGAGCCAACCGTGTCAGTGTGCCCCTCAATGCGGAACTTGTATGCCGACAGCTCCTGGCTGCTGAGCGCCTTGCCCAGTTCATCCAGCGTCTGGATCGCTTCCGGCGTCAGTTCCGCGGAGCCATTGGCAAAATTGACCGTCAGGTTGACCGCGGGACCACTGGCCGCGGCAGGCGTCGCCACAGGCTTATTGGACGCAACGCGGGGCTGCTGCGAAGTGGTCGCCGGTTTCGCCGCCGGCTGTGACGTGTCGCTCGAAGGAGCAGCGAGACGGATGCCACGCGTCCCACCCATCACCAGGTTTCCGCTCGGCTTCAGCGAATTGATGATCTGCGAGGACGACGGGCTGCTTTGCGCAAATGCCGGCAGGCTTCCGACAACCAGCGGCGCGACGACCAACGAAGCTATCAGCGAACGCACGGGCCCACTCCTGACAAAACCAAACCGGCGCCGTTATAGCATGAAATGTACCGGATGCGAGTTTTTGTGCTGGCCGGAATTGCGATGGGTTGAGCGCAGCGAAACCCGTCAGGTCACACCCTGCGCCCGCATAACCGGCAACCTTACTTGCAAGCAACGGGTCAGCACCTCGCGCAAGCGGGCCTGGCCCGCCTCGTCCATACTGCCGCCAGTGTGCCGGACCCAGTTGTCAATATGACTCTCGCCCTCGCCGTCCAGCGTGCGCTCCAGCGCATAAAGATCGAACAGGCTGCATGGCGCGCCCATACCCAGCACATGACTGGCTGCTGCAAGCTCGCGCCCAGGATTCTCGGTGCGACTGAGCTCGCTCGTCACCAGCCGGTTGAAGCGCGCCGCCTGCGGCTCCGGTTCAGCGCCCGGCCGCAGCGCGACTTCAGCTATCTGCAGCCCGACCATAATGCCGACCAGCTCGGCAGGATTATCGCGCTTGCCCTCAACCTCGGGCAGCATCAGCAGATCGCCGACGCGTCGTGGTCCATCGGCCAAAGCCGCGGCGATCGGACGATAGAAGGCCTGAGCCAACTCAGCCTTCCCAGCCGGCATTTCCACTTCGAGTGGCAACTCGCCCGGCGAAATGCTCAGCGTCAGCCACAGATCCCGCAACGCCGCATCCCGCATCTGCGGCGATATCCTTCGCGCGCCGCGGACAAACACATCATGTCGCAATGAGCGGTTCAGGCACATATCCTTCGCCAGCTCACGGAGCAGCGGATCATCCAGGCCCTGTATCACCGCACGCTGCTCCGGCGTCACTGTCAGCTCTGGAAAGTTCTCCGCCAGGTTGACCGACGCCACCCATTCCAGCTTGGCGGCACCCAGCGCCTTCGCCACATCCGAGTGGAAGCATGGCGCCCAGAAATCGTTCATGAATTCATGGGCGAGATATGCCAAGGGCAAGTCGCTTGCCCGTTCGATCATCGCCTTGAGCCAGATCGAACGCGCAAGCTGGTATGCATCAACCCGCTGCAGCTCCTGCACCAGCTTCAGCCCCTCCACCGCCTGCTGGTCGCTGCGCCCCGCCAGACGCCTGCCGCCCTCCCGCAGCACACGTTGCATGCCGAGCGCCGGACCCCAGGCAGGCAACGCGTTGTAGCTGACATGGACCGCGCCGCCCGGCTTCACCTTCCGCTGCAACAGCCGGACAATGCCATCCTGCACCGGTGGAGGCACCCAGCTCCACAAGCCATGCATGCTGACGAAATCTGCTTCAGGTACCTCCGCAGCCGCCGGATCCTCCGCCAGCGTGGACAGATCAGCTTCCAGGATGCGGATGTTGTCGAGCTGCGCTTTCGCCGCCCACTCGCGCGCAGTGGCAACGTGTGCCGGATGGAAATCGATCGCGGTGACTGTCCAGCGAGGATTGCTCGCCGCCAGCAACAGCGCAGTGAAACCTTGACCGCAGCCAAGCTCCAGATAACTGATGGCTTCGTCAGGACCCGGCAGGCTCCGATCGACATTGCCCAGCAGGCACGCCAACGACAGCAAGCTTGGCGACTGGTGCCGGTAGTAGCCCGTCATATAGGTGACGTCAGTGACGTAACCGCTTCCCCAGCCGCTCATGCCGCTTGTTCCACCTTCCGCCAGTTGACCTGCTGTGCCTCGATCACCTCTGCCTCAAACACGGCGTCAGCCGCATCGCCGCGCGCCGTGAAGCCGCCCTGCGGCCCAGGGATCCAGGTATTCCAACCCAACCGCGGTGGCGGTTCGGCCGTAGCGTCCAGCCGCAGCGGAGGTATCTGACGCGCCGCCAACACCGGGTTGATCGCAAATCCCAGCTCGAAACCGACATAAGCCCGCACCAGCGACACAAGCCTATGCAACGCAATCCGATCCGGCAACAGGCGCTGGAAGCCAGCCAGGTCAAGCGGCCCAATCCGAAGAATGATCCGCGCCTGCGGGTCCCAGGCGCGCACGCCCGCAGCCGCATCGACCCCGAGCCGGCACCAGGCACCGTTCACTGACAACC
Source organism: uncultured Alphaproteobacteria bacterium (assembly GCA_963733475.1). GTDB lineage: Bacteria > Pseudomonadota > Alphaproteobacteria > Acetobacterales > Acetobacteraceae > JAMXLO01. Next base: position 220,564 of record CAVTEC010000034.1, read on the forward strand.
GGGTGCGCTGGTCCGGCGGCAACGGGAGCCACGCGCCAGCAAATTCCTGGACCTCGACTGTCATGCCGAGCCAGTCGGAAACCAGTGCGCCAAGTCGCTCGGCCGATCGAGGCCGCATCGCGAACAGGCCCGCGTAATGCAGCAATGGCTCGCGTCCCGCGGCCAGCCGGTCCGTCAGATGCGCCGTGCCATAGCCCGTGAGCGCCAGCAGCGCCTGCGCGATCGGATCGGGCGTCTTTGCGGTCCAACGCGATGTCAGCCGCTCGCGCGGGCCGATACTTGGCGCCCGCGCCAGCAAAGAACGCCACCAGTCGATGCGACAGCGTATCCAGGAAATCGCGCAGCGCCGCGGAGCCCGAGCGCAGCGTTTGCGTGACAACTTCGGTGTAATAGCGCGGCAGGACCCCGGACGGGCCGGTCAGTCCCATCAACCCCACTGTCACTTCCGGCAGCGTTTCGCCCCGCTGGCGAACCTCCAGCACGTCCGACGGCGGATAGACAAGGCCAGGCGGCGAACGGAAGCGTACCGCATCCGCCGGGTCCTCCGTCCGCCGTGCGCGAGCCAGCACGCGGACAGCCGCGTCGAAGCGGAACCGCCGCGGCATGCTTCCCAACAACGCCAGCGCTGATCGGCTCTTCATGCCAACACGCGCGTGCCGCTGCGCGCAGGCCAAGCGGCAGCCGCTCCAGACCGTCCGCGCAAGGCAACGCGCGTCCGGGTAAAGCTGTTGACGGTCCCGTGCAGCGCCAAAAAATGCTCCAGCACGGCGGCGAGCAAATACAGCCCACCGACCTGCCAGGTCCGCGGGTCGAATTCCAGCGTGACATCAAGCCCGCGGCAGAAGCCGCCGGCGCGGCCAGGAGCACGTGCAGTCCCTGGTGCAGCGCTCACCCCGGTCAGAGCCTCGATCGCGGCGCGCGTCTCGGCCGTGTCGCGCAGATCGTATAGACGCAGCACTTCCTTCAATGCCGCCGCGCCTTCCCTCCCGCCCGTGACCGATAGATGCCCAAGCGACAGATGCGAGATGAGCCTCCAAAAGCCCTTCTCGCGCAGCGGTGGCCGCAAGGTCGGTGTCGCTGCCGTCACAGCGCTCAATGCCGCGACAGCAGCAGCCCCCTCGACCAATCGCAGTTGTGGACGCCCTCCGCCAAACGGCAAATCTGTCGGCAGGTCGCGATTCACGCAAAGCGCATCGATCGAAAGCACTGAATCGGCCGGCCGATCAGGATCGAACTCCGGATCATGAGGCGCCAGGAACGTCTCCGTGCCCGGCACGCCAGGCGCCGCATCGCGCCGCGCGATATGATAAAATCCGCCGCCCTCGCCCGGCTCAGTGTCGTTGTCGCTCAGGCGATGGAAGGGCCGCCAGGGGCGGAACGAGCCATCCGGCAACGTCTCGCGAACCCGTTCGACGCTCCACACTTCGGCAGCGCGTGGCCTGCGCGCATCGGGCACGATGCGGTACTCGGTGTCGGTATGATTGAGCGCCACAGGCTCGCAGCGTTGTGGGTACAGATTGACCAATGGCGTGCAGCCCAGTGCCAGTGACGGCTGACCAATGGTCCGCTCCAATTCCGGCAGCGAGCGATCCAGGTAGACGAATATCTCCAGACGATTGCCGCCAGACACCAGCGTCTTCGCGTCGATCCGCGTGAAATCAAAGAACAGGAACTTCTCGGGAAACGCGAAGTATTCGGTCAACAGACGGAAGCCCGAGAACCCGCGCGCCGACCACGGAAGCAACGCCTCCTCCGGCCCAAATCCCACCGGCTGGATCGTGTTGGCGGGCACAATAACCGGCGACGGATCGACCGCAGTATCGGCGTAAGCGACAGAGACGGTGTGCGCCCCAAGCAGTTCGTAAAGCGCCAGCGTCTGATTGGCCGGCCCACGTAGGAAGAAGCGCAGCCGATCGACGCCAAGCTGCATGAAACTGGCTTCCGACGTGGCGCATTTCAGTGTGATGCGCAGCACGCCCGCCGCACCGGCAGCGGCCGGATTGGCCGGCGCCACCAGTGGCAAGCCCGACAGCCGCACATTCTCCACCTCGATCGGCCAGAGCGTGACCGGCGCCGTCGTGCGAAACCGCAGGGTCTCCCCGCGCACCGGCTCGGTATCGATCGCCATGCCAGACGGCAGGCGCGACGGCGTCATCAACTCCGGTTGGCAGTCGAACTGCACCACCATGCAGGACGGCACCGGCGCAAGGTAATGCGGGTAAAGTAGGCCAAGCAGTGCGTCGGTCAGTTCCGGGAATTCATCGTCGAGCCGGTGATGAACGCGCGCCGCAAGGAACGCGACCCCTTCCAACAGACGCGAGACATGCGGATCGTCCACCGCATCCGCGGACAATCGCAAGCGTCCCGCGATCTTCGGATGCGTATCCGCAAATTCCGCGGCCAGCCGCTTAATGGCATCCAGCTCGCGCTCATAGTAAGGCAGCAGTGAATCAGACACCTCTCCCCCTCTCCCGCGAAGCGGGGGAGGGTTGGGGTGGGGGACTATCAACCACCCAGCACCCCCTCCCTACCCTCCCCCGCTTCGCGGGAGAGGAGGTGTAGCCCACTTCAGACCACATTGCCCGGCCGCACCACAATGTCATCCGTCGTCGGATCCACGACCGTATCGAACGTGACCGCCTCCGGCGCCGGTTCGGCATGCATCACCGCCTCGATCCGCAGCCGCAGCGTCGTCTCCAGCCGTTCCTTCGTATCCACAAGATGCACCCGCACCGACAAAAACCGCGGCTCAAATCGGCGGATCGCATCCTCGATCTCGATCCGCAACTCGTCCCGTCGCCGCGCATCATTGAACGCGCCAGATGCAAAATCCGGAATCCCATACCCAAGCGGCGAAGTAGCAAGCTGCGTCATATGCTTCGGCCAGGATCGCCAGCGCCGCCGGGCATTCAGCAACGCCTCCAGATCACGCCGCACCGACACGCGCAACGCGACCATCAAATCAACCACCGAAATAGCCGGATCGCGTTCCTGGTCCGGCGCGTCGTCAATCAGGCGATCGAGCAACGGCGCTTGGACGCGCGTCGCCGGGCCACCACGCGGACCAGGACCAGTCCGACCGCTCATGCGGCAAACGTGACCTTGCCCAGGTCCATCAGCGCTATCGCATCCTCGCCCACAACGAACACGCGCTGGCCGATGCCGCGCACCGGCGCTCCCTCGGCCTCTTTCCAGTCCGTCTCCCGGCCCAGGCGCAGCGTGTCGGTCATCGTCTCGTCTGTCGCATAGATCGCCGGGACGTAAACCTCACCATCAGGGCCCGACGATACCGACATCGAGGCGCGCCGCCACAAAAGATCACGCGGCCGCTTCGGAGCGTGGAATTCGACGCTCTCCACCCTCTCCGTCGGAATCCAGAAATATTTGCCAGTCGTCGTCAGCACCTCGAAGCTGCCGGCCAGCAAATCATCAGCATCGCGCCAATCGTCGAATGCCGCCGCGCCGTGCTTACCTGACACGCGAGGACGGACGGCTTCCGCGGCTTGCGCCTGACGAGCCGCCTCGGCCGGATCGCCGCCGCGCAGCGCGACCAGTGCGGCGAGTTGCAACCGCTGCGTCTCCGTCGGATCGCTCAGAAATTCAGGCACGCGCCCGTCACGGAACAACTGCCGTCGCGCCATGTCCGCGCGGACAAGCTGGCGAAATTCCGCCACCACCACCGCCGTTGTCGGATCGATCGCGGATGCAGCATCCAGCACAACATCGGCGCGTTCCAGATTGCCGGTGAATGCCAGCAATTCGCCTAACAGCACGCGCGCATTCAGGTCCGTCGGCGTCTTGCGTACCGCCGCCTGCGCGGCGGCAACAGCATCGTCGAGTTTGCCTGCGCGAAACAGCGCCGCGGCAGTTTGGTCGGTTCCACTCATGCTTTCCTCCAAGCGCGCCGGCTCACGCTCATCGACCGGTCAAGTCGGTGACAAGCTGGAAGGCGGCCGAAATGTCGTCGAGTTGGTAGTAAGGCTGTAGCTGTATCACACAGCCGAAGCTCCCAGGCTTGCCCGGAACCTCATTCACTGTGACCCTGCCGCCGACCAACGGGTATCGAGCCAGAAGTTCCGCGCCGGCCGACAGGTTGCCGTTCACGTACTGAGTCAGCCATGATTGCAGGAACCGCTCGATCTCATCGGCCGTCCTGAACGAGCCGACCATGTGGCGGCCCTTCATCTTCAGCATGTGCGCAAAGCGCGACGCGCAGAGTATCGAATTGATCTGTGTCGATAGCCGTGCGTTGGCCTCCGCCGCCTCGGCAGTCCGGCCCTGATAACGCTGGGCAACCTGCAGGCTGCGCACCGCACCGAAGACAAGCTCCTCGCTGTACGGCACAGCCGAAAGTGGCATCAGCCCAGCATCCAGCAGCGAACGCTCCTGCAAATCAGTCAGCACGATCTCCACGGCACTGCGCGTCCATACCAGATCTGGATCGGTACGGAATGATTCCAATGGCACGTCGGTGACAAGGCCGCCGCCAACGCGATCGGTCTCCACTCCGCGTATGTCCGCCGGCCAGGCGTATTGCCCGAATGCCCGCATCACCACCGAAGCAAAGGCATAAGCCGCGCACATCCACACGCGCTCCTCGCTCGTCGGCGCGTATTCGGCGTAACGGAACCCGTCGGCGCGTGTGCCGTCATCCTGCCAGGGCTGCCGCGCCAGCAGATGCGGCAGCGTCACCCCAACGAATCGCATGTCCGCCCGTGAGGCAAGACTGCGCCAGCGCGCATGCTCCGTATTGCGCAATGGCCCTGCCACATCGATCGTGGTGGCCAGGTCGGCGAAGGTGTCCACCTCCAACAATGCCGGCGACGCACCGATGATCACCGGCGAAAATGACGCCGCGGCGACGCCCGACAGCAGCCCAAGCGCCGTCACATCATCAGTGCGGAATTCAGCGGTGGAACGGTGCCGCACCTCATGGTCCACCAACAGAAGGCCATAAGGCTCACCGCCGGGCGTGCCGAACTCTTCCTCGTACACTTTGCGGAAAAGATGGCTTTGATCGAACTCGATGGCCCGTTCCAGGTCGCGGCAGATCTCCGGCCAGCCAACGTTGAGCAGCTTCAGCTTCAATCGATTGGACAGATCGGAATTGTCGACCAGCCAGGCGACACCACGCCATGTCCCTTCCAGCTTGCGCAGCCGGGCGTGATGCAGAATGGCGTCCACCTGCTCGGACAACATTGCGTCGATCGCGGCGATGTCGCGATCGACCGCATCGCGCAGCCCCTGCGGGTCGATCCGCAGCGCAGCACCGCGTTCCGAACCGAACCAGCGGTCGATGGCTTCGCCAGCTTCGCCGCCCAGGAATCCCGCAAGCGAATCCGCCAGAGCCTGGTCTCGACTGCCGACGAACCGTCCGGTAAGCATCGCATCCCGGACCGGCGCCGCACCAACGTCCGGCGCACTGACAGGAAGTGACGGCGCGACAGGCAGGTCCACGGCGAGATTGAGCTCGTTCACCGCGGGACCTGCCTGGTACGATGTCCCGCGATCAGCCCGTCTGCGCCGGAATGCGAGCGACCATGCGCAAGCTCGTGGTCAGCTCTTCCATCTGCAGCCACGGACGTAGATACGCGACGGCATTGTACGAGCCCGGCTTGCCGGGGATCTCGCGCACCTCAACTCTTGCGTCGCGCAGCGGGTAGCGGGCCTTCATGTCCTGCCCGGCGTTCTCGTTGCCATTGACGTAGTTGCTGATCCAGCGGTTCAGCCACCGCTCGACGTCGCCGGCCTCCATGAAGCTGCCGATCTTGTCGCGCGCCATCACCTTCAGATAGTGGGCGAACCGGCTGGACGCCATGATGTACGGCAAGCGCGCCGAAATCGCCGCATTCGCCGTCGCTTCCGGACGATCATACTTCTTCGGCTTCTGCGTGGTCTGAGCACCGAAGAACACCGAATAGTCCGTGTTCTTGTAGTGGCACAGCGGCAGGAACCCGGCGTTCGAGAGCTCGAATTCGCGCCGGTCCGTGATCGCGATTTCGGTCGGGCACTTCGCGTCCTGATCGCCATCGTCCGACGTGAACACGTGATACGGCAGGTTCTCCACCTTGCCGCCGCCCTCCGCACCACGGATCGCGGTGCAGAAGCCGTACTGCGCGAATGCGTCGGTAAGCCGCGTGCCCATGGCATAGGCCGCGTTCATCCAGCAGTAATCGTTGTGATTCATCTGCCTGGCCGCGCCAGTCTCATCGTACGGCGCTTCCTCGTAGTCGAATTCGTCGATCGCCTTGGTGGCGGCGCCATATGGCAGGCGTGCCAGCGTGCGTGGCAAGACCAGGCTCACGAAACGAGAGTCATCGCTGTCGCGGAAGCTGCGCCACTTCGTGTACTCCTGCGTCTCGAAGATCTTCGCCAGATCGCGTGGCTTCGCAAGTTCGGGCCAGCTATCAAAGCCGAACATGCCCGCGCCGGCGGCCGAGATGAACGGCGCGAACGCCGCCGCCGCAACATTCGACACCAAACGCAGTGACTCGATGTCATCCGGATGCTGCGTCCACTCGTAGTCGCCAATCAGTGCGCCGTAAGGCTCGCCGCCTGGCGTGCCAAACTCGTTCTCGTAGATCTTCTTGAAGAGCTGGCTCTGATCGAACTCGACCGCACGTTGCAGGTCGCGCCCGAGTTCGCGCTTGGGAAGGTTCAGCACCCGGATCTTCAGGCTGGTGCCGGTCTCGCTGTTCATCACCAGGTAGTTCAGCCCACGCCAGGATCCCTCCAGCGCGAGGAACTTCGGGTGATGTATGATCGCATTGAGCTGTTCGGACAGCTTATTATCGATCGCGGCAATCGCCCGATCGAACGTCCGGGACAGGTTCTTGTCGAACGTGACCGTCCCCGCGAGCGCCTGCTCGACCAGGTTCTTCACCAGGTCCTGCGCCGCGTCGGGTGTAGTCTGCTTGGTGGCCGCGACAACCTGATCAAGGAAGGAGACGCCTTCGGTGGTCTCGGTTGCGCCCGCCTGTGTTGCGGTCTGTGCGCCTGACATCGATTAGCCCTCCTTCTTGTCCAGCCCCAACTGGCTGGACAGCGACTTCAGTTCGTCCTCGTTCTTCAGCACTTGCTCGAGCAGACCCTCCAGCTCCTCCGAACGGTCCACCTTGCTCATCAGGTCGCGAAGCTTCGCGCGGGTCTCCATCAGCGAGCGCAGCGCCGGTATCTGCTGTGCGACGCGCGCCGGCTCGAAATCATCCATCGAGTTGAACTTCAGATCGACGGCCATCTCGCCACCCTCTTCCGAGAGCTTGTTATCGACCTTCATCTTCAACCCCGGATTCATCCCGGCCATGACGTCGTTGAAGTTGTCGCGGTCGATCTGGATGAATTTGCGATCCGCCAGCGGGCGCAGCGCCGACGTAGGATCGCCCGAGAAGTCACCCATGACACCGACGATGAACGGCAGTTCACGCTGAATCTCAGCGCCTTCCGTCTCAACATCATAAGTGATGTGCACGCGAGGCTTGCGAACGCGATTGAGCTTTTGGTGAATGCTGGCACTCATGTCTGGTTCCCCATCCCTTGCAGATTGGCACCGCCACGCGAGCACCCTGTGGTGCTTCGCGTGCTCTAGCTTGCTGCCCAAAGATTAGACAGCCGAGACGACTACGGTCAATAATTCCTTGAGTCTGTGACCTCGTTCACAGGCGAATTCAAGATTTGGCAGGTTTCATTCCTCCGGTTGCGGCGGACGGATACCCAGCGACGTGAGAATATTGTTGCGCGTGTCGGTGTCGGCGACGATCTCGGCCAGCAGGTCGGGCCAGCTCATGCGCCCACGCCGTACGGCTTCATCCAGCGTGTAGGATAGCGGAGAATGCGGCTCGGTGCGACGGAAGAAATTGGCGATTTCGCCCAGCGCGCGCAGCGCCCCCTCGCGCGTCGCACCGGCTGCCGCCCCCGCCGCGATGCCGCCGAAGCCGCCGCCGCCGCCGGCAACAGCGCCTTCACCGCCTTCGCCGGTCGCCCCTCCCGCTGCGGCGGCCACGGCCTCAGCTGGCGCAAATCGTGTGGCAGCCTCGATGACCCCGGAAAGCAAATCGCGCACGGTGGTCGTGGACGGGCCGTCGGCGCCAGCCTTCTCGTCGATGATGTTGGCCATCGCCTGCCACGCTTCCCGCGCGTCACGCGCATCAGCCAGCAGCTTGCCAAATCGTGCACTGCCCATGGCGCGCGCTTCGCGCTCCAGCGTCTCCAGCGGAATCGCGCCAGCGTCGATCCGCTGTTGCTTCCGTTCAGCGTCCAGCGTCTCGAGCTGCTCCGACTGCTGATACTGATAAAAGGCAACAACCGATCCATCGGGCCGATCGAACAGCGGGATCAGATACAGTGGCTGGATCAGCGAGCCATTGCCATCGCGCCCGTTCAGTCCGGTGACAGGAGCGACGCGCGTCTCCATCCCATAATCATCGGGCAGCGGAAACAGGCCGTCCCAGTATTGCTCCGCCAGCCCAGCCATGAGCTGCGCACCAGCGCAGAGGCCCGCCAGACCATGACTGCGCACCATCGCCTCGGTCGCCCAGGCGGCAACCTCGAGGTCCTTCGCTGCTTCCGCGAGCGTCTTCAGCGAAAGCTCCCGCACCGTCCGCCACAGCGGCGCCGGATCGCGCGCGTCGGTATCCCCGGCGTCCTGCCCGCGTTCCGCATCGCGGGCTTCGGATCGCGCATCGCGCAGCCGGTTGTACGGCGAAGTCGAGGAAAAATCCTCACGAATATCGATGCCTTGTGGCGCGTCTCCTGGTATCGGTGCCAGAAGAGCCTCGAGGTCGAAGCCGTCCGGCAAATCGGCCATGCAAACGCCTCTCAAAAGCTGGACAATGGTTCCGCGTAACACATACTGTTCACTTGCGAAAAGGGGGAACACCCCCCGCTAGGGGAAACCGAATGGCCGCAATTGATTTGAAGCAACTCGTCGGTCGGCTGAATGATGCTTCCCGGCGTGCATTAGAGGCAGCGGCAGGTCTGACGCTGTCGCGCACACATTATAATGTCGAGATCGAGCACTGGCTGCTCGCTCTGGCCGATCGGCCGGATGGCGATATCACCGCTATCCTGCGGCACTACGAGATCGACCAGGGGCGCTTCGTCACCGATCTCAATCGCGCGTTGGAAAAACTCAAGACGGGCAATTCGCGCGCCCCCTCCCTCTCCCCCGACATCGTTGAACTCGGCAAGCAGGCATGGCTGCTGGCCTCGCTCGAACAGGGCGCAACGCGCGTCCGCTCCGGACATTTGCTATGGGCATTGTTGGCCGATGAAACGCTGGCGCGCCGAGGGCGGGAAGCGTCCAGCCAACTGCTCAAAATCAATCCGGATCTGCTGAAGCGCGACTTCGCCGCCGTTACCGCGAACAGCGCCGAGGCCGCGGAAGCGATGCAGGCCGCTGGTGGTGGCGAGGCTGGTGCCGCCGGCGATGGCGCGCCGATGGCACCGCGCGGCAGCGGCGCGCTCGACCAGTTCACAACTGATCTGACGGCGCAGGCCAAGGCAGGCAAGATCGATCCAATCCTCGGCCGCGACAGCGAGATCCGTCAGATCATCGACATCCTGACGCGCAAAATTACTTTAATATGAACTTTATGTCCAGCAGAGATAAATGCCACTTAATATAGCTGAGAATAATGAAGAAATAGACCCTCAACTTTCGATATTCATGGAAACGAGATTACAGTGACTCTTTTAATTAATTGGTTAGCTTGAGATAAAGAAGATTTTTAATCAGTCTAATGTACTTCTAATGGCAATTATTTGTAGTTTTCCTATATTTATGCTTTCTCTATTGCTTATTAGTTATTAAGAATTTTTCATTCAATTCTTCTGCCTCGTCCTCCTGTTTCAGCTGACTTTGAGTGAACATTTCAGATCCAAACTGAGCAAAATTTCCTGAAGGGATGTGACAAAATTAATTAGAAGCAACTGAAGGAAGGAAATCAAACTGAAACAATCTCGTAAAGCCAATTAAGGGATGATTATTCATTTAATTATTTTTTATGAAAGAGGCTTTTCTTAAGACTTTTAATTTCAAGACCAAAACTTAGAAATAAATCACCAACCCGGCGGTTCGGCCGGCCCGGTGTTGGTAATGAAGCCAGCTCGCGTCCCTCCGACTGTACCGGCGTTGAAACCGGTGGGGAAGATACCGTCAAATCGTTGCAAATCAGCATCAGCGCGCGACAGTCTCCGCACGCGTAGACACATGATTTTGTGAGCGCCTTGGCCGGCTGGATGACGCCCCTGTGGGCGCCTAGACCTTCTCGACCTGGCCGTATTCGAGATCCACCGGGGTGGAGCGGCCGAAGATCGAGACGCTGACCTTCACGCGGCCCTTGTCCTCGTCGACCTCCTCGACCACGCCGTTGAAGCTGGTGAACGGGCCGTCGGCCACGCGCACCTGCTCGCCGACCTCGAACAGCACCGCCGGGCGCGGACGCTCGGTGCCTTCCTGGGCCTGCTTCATGATGCGCTCGGCCTCGGCATCGGAGATCGGCGTCGGGCGTGTTGGCTGCCGAGGAAGCCGGTGACTTTCGGCGTGTCCTTCACCAGATGCCAGGCATCGTCGGACAGATCCATCTTCACCAGCACATAGCCGGGGAAGAACTTGCGCTCGGCGTTCACCTTCTGCCCGCGGCGCACTTCCACCACTTCCTCGACCGGCACCATCACCTCGTCGATCTGGTCGGCCAGGCCCTTCTGGGCCGCCTGTTCCTTGATCTGGGTGGCGATTTTCTTCTCGAACCCCGAATAGACGTGCACCACATACCAACGCTTGGCCATATTCGTCTCCTTAGCCGCCGCCGCCGAACAGGGCGCGTATGCCGAGTGCCGATGAGCTGGTCGACGTCAGAAGAAGAACACCGCCGTCAACGCCACCATGGCGAAGCACCAGCCCCGTGGTCAGCAGGGTCTCCTTGCGCGACGGCCAGGTGAGTCTTCGCCGCCTCGGCCCGCACTTCGCGCATGAATTTCACCGGGTCGAACGCCATGCCGTCACTCTCCAGACTTCCGAGCCATCATGCGCCGCAGTCGGCGCCGACTGGCAGGGGCGGAGGGTCTCGAACCCCCAACCTCCGGTTTTGGAGACCGGCGCTCTAGCCAATTGAGCTACACCCCTGCACGGCGGATCGGCATCCGGCCACAGATGCCGCCCTAATCAAAAGCCAGGTGACAGTGTGCTCGGGTGCCTGTTGCGCAGGGGGCGTTAGAAAGGGCCGGCGCGCTCTTGTGTCAAGCCTTCTTCTGTTGGCCGGCAGGCCAATCGCTTGAGTTGAGTTGTATCTTCCGGCGCGGCTGAAAGTTCAATTCATAGGAAGCCTCATCGATGGAGGCTTTGCCATGGGTTCGCCGTTCAGCGTGCCACTATTGGATCACTTTGCCGCCCTATCGGATCCGCGCCAGCATGCCAAGGTGCTGTATCCGTTACCGGAAATCCTGCTTCTGGTTTTGGCCGCGACGCTCGCTGGAGCGGACGACTTCGTCGAGACGACGCTGTGGGGGACCGAGCATCTGGCGTTCCTCAAGCGGTTTTACCGCTACGACAGCGGCATCCCGAGCCACGATACGCTGTGTGATGTGTTCGCGGCGCTGGACCCAGAGTTGTTCAAGGCCTGCTTTCTGGCCTGGATCAACGGCTTACGCGACGACGACCCGGACATCATCGCGATTGACGGAAAGACCTCGCGGCGCAGCCACGACAGACGGAAGGGTCGCAATCCCTTGCACCTCGTCTCCGCCTGGGCAGCGCGGCAACGGATCGTGCTCGGGCAGCAGGCGACCGAGGAGAAATCCAACGAGATCACCGCCATTCCGCTGCTGCTGAAGCATCTCGACCTGAAGGGGGCTCTGGTCACCATGGATGCCATGGGGACGCAGACCGACATCGCCCAGGCGATCCGCAATGGAGGCGGTGATTATTGCCTGTCGCTGAAGAAGAACTGGCCCGCGGTGTACGCCGATGTCGAGCAGTTGTTCACCCATCCGCCAGACGATGTGACGTTCGAAACAATCGAGACGGTGGATCTGACAGCTGGGCGGATCGAAACCCGCCGCCATACGGTCTGTCATAAGGTCGACTGGATGACATCGGACCGGCATTACCCGGGCGAACCCGTGTTCCCGGACCTGGCCATGATCGGCCGGATCGAAACCGAGGTCGAGCGAAACGGAAAGATCGAGCACGAGACACGTTATTATCTGTGTTCGATCGCGCTCTGTGCCCTGACCTTCGCGCGTGCCGTGCGGGCACATTGGGGGGTGGAGAACCGCCTGCACTGGGTACTGGACGTGATCTTCCGCCAAGATCTCGCTCGCTTCCGCTCCGGCGACGGGCCACAAAACATGGCGATCATCCGCCACACAACACTCAATCTGCTCTCACGGGCCAAACCAAACACCAGTCTCAAGAACCGCCGTAAACGGGCCGGTTGGAACGTCGACTATCTGGAAACCCTCATCCGACAGACCGCCTGACATTCAAGCGATTCCCCTGTGGTGGCTGGGGAGGGCTGAGTGGGCCCCTGCGGCCACCCCAAGGGCTGGGGTTGTGGATATCCTGCCCAAAGGATTCACCACGAAGGCGGAGAAGCACGAACGGCCACGAAGCGGGGGAGCGCTTCAGACGTGCCGCGATGGCAGCGACGATGATGGCGCCCGCGCGAAGCGCATCGAACATTCCTGCCATCCCCCGCGCCCCCGACTTGCCCCCGACCTTCGCGGTCCTTTGTGGCCCTTGGGCTTCTTGGGGTCACCACACGATCTGTCCAAAATCGTGCGCTTGCGCCGGCGTTCCAGGGGCTACAGGGAGAGCACACGGTGCTGTTGCGACACTCCTTGAGGTAACTGCCAATTGGCAGCACATTGACTGCCAAGAGGCAGTCATGTGCGATTCCGCCCCACCCATCCGTCCGGCCTGTTGATCCCGGTCCCCATCCGGTCGCCCTGAGCCTGGCTGATCTGGCGACGCGGCACCGTCTGAGGCTCGCAGAAATCTGGCGTCTGACCAGCGCTGAGGCCTGCGCCCTGCTGGGCGATGTCTCGGAGCGAACATGGTTCGGTCCGCACGCTTGCCGCGTCGTGGGCGCAAGCGCTAGCGCCTTCGTCTGGCTTGGTTTGTGTCTGCGCGAGGTGGGGTAATCGGTCGCCAGGCGCCTGATTGCTATGCTCGCCTCCGCCCACCGATGGGCACAAAGCTCACGCTGTTAGGCTCGCTGACATTGCCTCCGGACCAGCGTCGGTTTCTGATCCGCCCGTCGCGCAAGGAGCCTGCAATGTCCGATCTGCCCCCCCGCACCGGCCCCCTCGTGGGCCTCAAAGTCCTGGAGATCGGCCACTACATCGCCGCGCCCTTCTGCACGCGGATCCTGGCCGATCTCGGCGCCGAGGTGATCAAAATCGAACCGCCCGGCGGCGATCCGTTCCGCGGCTGGGGCGCGGCGGTGAACGGCAACTCCGTCTGGTTCAGCATTCACGGCCGCAACAAGCTGTCGGTCGAACTGGACCTCAAGCGCCAACGCGACACGGTGTTGAAACTCGCCGCCCGCGCCGACGTGCTGGTGGAAAACCTGCGCGCCGGCCAGTGGAACGCCTCCGCCTCGGCCCGGACGAGCTGCACGCGATGAACCCGCGCCTGGTGATCGCCCGGATCTCCGGCTACGGCCAGGACGGGCCGTATCGCGACAAGCCCGCGTTCGGTGCGGTCGGTGAGGCGATGGGCGGCCTGCGCCACCTGACCGGCCATCCCGCCGGCGCGTCCGATCTGCCGCCGCCGCGCTGCGGCATCTCGATCAGCGACGACCTCGCCGGGCTGTACGCGGCGATCGGCCTGCTCTCGGCACTTTGGCAACGCGATGGTGCCGGCACCGGCCGCGGCCGGATCATCGACGTCAACCTGATCGATTCCGTGTTCAGCCTGATGGAAGGAATGTTGCCGGAATACGCCCTCGACGGCCGCATCCGCCAGCCGGTCGGTGCCGCCATCCCCACCGCTGCGCCCACCAACACCTATCGCTGCGCCGACGGGAAGTGGCTGTGCATTGCTGGCAACTCCGACCTGATTTACGGCCGCCTGATGGCAGCGATCGGTCGCCCGGAGCTGGCGAAGGACCCCGCCTACGCGACCAACGGCGACCGCTGCGCCCGCCGTGAGGATCTCGATGCGGTCATCGGTGCTTGGACCGTTACGTTATCTGCCAAGACGGCGGAAGAGCGCCTTGAGGCCGCCGAAGTGCCCTGCTCGCGCCTGTACGATATTGCTGATTGCGCTGCCGACCTGCACTTCCGCGCCCGCGCCAGCGTGCAGGCGATCGACGATCCGCTGATCGGCCGAACCCTGCACCCCGGTCCGACCATCCGGTTCGATGGCGACGACCCCACGACGGTGGTCGCCTGGCCCGGGCCAGCGGTTGGCGCACACACCGCCTATGTGCTGGAGACGTTACTGGGGCCGGCGAAAACTGACGCGTGATCAAAGTTATATTGCAATTCCCTTACGTCAGATGAAATAAAATCCCGACAAATGGCCGGGAATCCGGGGGGAACATGCGTCGCCTGCGTGCCGCGCTGTGGTTGCTCGTGCTCTGCGCCCTCTCGGCCCGTGGGTCGGGTGGCCCGACCGGTGGCGCGCGCCTGGACGACTATGTGGGCGGCAGCCTCCCGATCGACCGCGCCCCCTTCGCGCGTGCCCTGACCGGTGTGCAACTGGCCGGCGCCGCCGACGACTGGTGGGGTGAGTCGGTTGGCCGCTATCAGCGCGCCGCCACGCCCGAGGCCGGTGGGATCTTGGTGCTGCGCCGCTCCGACCGCCTGCCCGACGGTCACGTGGCTGTCGTCACCCGCGTGCTGTCGTCACGCCAGGTATTGGTCAGTCAGGCCAACTGGGTGCACCACCGCGTGTCGCAGGATCAGCCCGTGATCGAGGTCTCCGCCCGTAACGACTGGCGCCTGGTGCGCGTCCGGTGGCCACCAACCGACCAGATGGGCATCGCGGACTATCCGGCGCGCGGCTTCATCCTGCCTGGCCGTCCGGTCTCCCATGACGAACTGATCGCCGCCGTGCCCAGGGCAGTCCGCCTTGCGCAAAATGAGTAGCCAGCGCGCCGGTACGATCGAACCGGCAATGGACCGGTACTTTCCAGCAACGACACAACGCGCCCAGACTGTGGTCAAGATCGCCACCTGGGCGTTAGCTGTCGACCCAGGATGGGTCATGGCAGCTCAGGGGAGAAAGTCATGAGCGACACCGATCGCGCCCGCAAGGTCGTCATCGCCAGCTTCCTCGGCTGGACGCTGGACGCCTTCGATTTCTTCATCATGGTCTTCGTGTTCAGCGACGTCGCCAAGGAATTCGGCGTCAGCCTGACAGCGGTCACGGTTGCGGTCACGCTCACGCTGGCGATGCGCGCCCTCGGCGCCTTCATCTTCGGCCGGCTGGCTGATCGTTTCGGGCGGCGCCCGCTGCTGATGATCAGCGTGCTCTGTTATTCCGTTCTCGAACTTGCTGTCCGGCCTCGCGCCGACCCTGACCACTTTCCTCGTGCTGCGCGCGCTGTTCGGCATCGCCATGGGCGGCGAGTGGGGCATCGGCAGTTCGCTGACGATGGAAACCATTCCAGCGAAATGGCGCGGCTGGGTCTCCGGCCTGCTGCAATCCGGCTATCCCGGCGGCTATTTCCTCGCCACCATCTGGCTTCTATGTGGTCTATCCGCTGGTCGGCTGGCGCGGCATGTTCATAGTCGGCGCGGTGCCGGCGCTGCTGGTGCTGTACATCCGTCGCAACGTGCCGGAGAGCCCGGATTGGGCGGCCCGCCAGGTCGCGCCGCGGCCGTCCATCGGCTCGGTGCTGCGCCAACACGTCGGACTGACGATCTACGCCGTGATCCTGATGACCGCGTTCAACTTCTTCAGCCACGGCACCCAGGACATCTATCCGAACATCTTCCTGGACGTGCAGCATCGGTTTCGGTCACGCCACCGATCACCACGATCGCGCTGATCTATAACGCCGGCGCGATGATCGGCGGCATCGCCTTCGGCATGCTGTCGCAGCGGATCGGCCGACGTGTCGCGATCGTGCTGGCGGCGCTGCTGGCGTTGCCGGTGATGCCGTTCTGGGCGTTCGGCAGCACGGCACTCACGCTCGGTATCGGCGCCTTCCTGATGCAGATCTGCGTGCAGGGCGCCTGGGGCGTCGTGCCGGCGCATCTGAACGAGCTGTCGCCGGCCGAGCATCCGCGGCGACGTTCCCGGGCGTGGTCTATCAGCTCGGCAATCTGCTGGCCTCCTATAACGCGACGCTGCAGGCCGGCATCGGCGAGTCGATGGGGCACAATTACAGTTGGGCGCTGGCCGGCGTGGCGGGCGTGGTGGCGGTGGTGATCGCGCTGCTGGTGGGCTTCGGCATGGAGGCGCACGGTGTGCAAATGGGTCACGACATCGCCACGACGCCAGGCTGACATCCGCCGCGCCTTCCGCCATCCGATGGCGGAGAGCAGACGGTGTCTGCCCCAAGAGGTCACGCCAGGCCGGTCCGGCGAACCATCCGCCGCTGACCCAGCCCGGCCGCCAGCAGTGCCCCGCCGGTGTGGCAGGCCGCGATTGCCAGCAGCGTGATCGCGAACGCATGTGTCACCGACGCCGCATCGACGCGCGTGCCCATCGCGGAAAAGAACAGTCCACCCGGCACCGCGAACCACCGCGGAGCCGGAGATGACAAGACGCACATCCGCCAGCTGCGCGATCAGCCCCCGACAATCGCACGCGCGGTTGGTCCAACGAGGCCAATCTTTCGCCGATCCTGCGCCACGTTCTGGCGAAAGCGGGCAATTTCATCCCGCCACCACCGCGCGAAACCTGACGCGCCCGCCCGCCGCTCCGCCTTTATGTCGGGGCGATGCGCCGCACGTAGGAACCGGATGGCGGCCTTAGCGGGTGGGCTCCCATGTTCGCGCCGCCATGAAGCGATCACCCATCGGCGGCCTCAGCCGTCGTGCGTCGGAGACGGACCACTTGGTCCCCAACGGCGCCACGGGCACCTCGGTGCGCGGCGCGCCGAGACCCCGCGATCCCATGCCACGCCGCGCCGAGGAGAGATCCCGAATGCCGACCACTCGCCGTATCAGCGCGCGCTTGCGCCAGCGCGAACTCCTGCCCAGCCAACTGACCGTGCCCCCGACGGAGCCTGCGACCGCGTTACGCGCCGTCGTGGGGGAGGTCCGGGATGAAGCCGCCCTGGTGATCGGGCCGCAAGGGATCGACGTCATGTGCGACCTGCTGCGTCGTGGGGCGCGCTCGGTGGTGCTGTTGCGCACCGAAAAGCGGCCAGAGGCGCACAGCGCAAGCCTGGTCGTGGTGCCCGCGGCGCCGTCGATCGAGTGGCTGGCCTGTGTCCTGGGCCATGCGCGGCGCGCGTTGTTGCCGACCGGCCGTCTGGTTTTGCGCCTGACCGCGCTGCCCGGGCGTCAGCTCGCGGCCCAGGTCATGCGCATGCTGCGCATCCATGGCTACACCCTGATCACCGCGCGCCAAGCCGGCGACCAGTTGCTGCTGAAGGCCGAGCTGCCAGGCTTCGGCCAGCAGATTCGCGCCTGATCGGAGGCGATCATGCATCGTTCCATACAGTTCCTGGGTGGCTCCTTGACCGCCCTGGTCACCCCGTTCCGCGACATCCAGCTCGATCTGCCGGCACTCGCGCGGTTGGCCGCACGCCAGATCGATCACGGCACCGACGGGTTGGTGGTGTGCGGCAGCACAGGTGAGGCGCAATCGCTGTCGACCGGCGAATTCGCCCAGGCCGTGGCCGCCGTGGTGGCCGCCGCGCGCGGCCGGGTGCCAGTGATTGCCGGCTGCACTTCACCTACGACGGCGGCCACTATGGCGCTGTCGGAGCAGGCGGCCCGGGCCGGCGCCGACGGGTTGCTGTGTGCCGTGCCACCCTATGTGAAGCCGACGCAGGACGGCATCGTGGCGCATATCCGCGCGGTCGCGCATGCGGCGGATCTGCCCATCGTGATCTACGATGTGCCGTCACGGTCGGGCACCGCGATCGCCGACGCCACTATCGCACGGTTATTCGCCTCGGAGCTGATCGTGGGCGTCAAGGACGCCACCGCCGATCTGTCACGCCCGCCACGGCTGCATGCACTGTGCGGCGAGGGCCTGGTGCAGTTCAGCGGCGATGACGCCACCACGGCCGGCTATCGCGCGATGGGCGGTGACGGTTGTATCTCGGTCACCGCGAACGTCACGCCGGCGCTGTGTGCGCAACTGCATCGGGCGTGGGATCAGGGCGATCGACGCAGCTTCGCCGCGGTACGCGACCTGTTGCATCCGTTGCATGCCGCGCTGTTCGCAGAGAGCAACCCGATCCCGGTGAAGGCGGCGATGGATCAGTTGGGCTTGTGCGGCAGTGATGTACGCTTGCCGCTCACCCGTGCCACGCCTGCGACACAGGAGCGTCTGCTGCACTTGCTGGAGAGCATCATGACGGCTGAGCAACATGCGGCGATGCGTCCGGCTTATGCTTTAGCAAGCTGACGATTTCGTTCCTTGGTGAGTGCCCGCGGTATCTGGCGCACCACTAAGCTCGACAGTGCGAGGAGCGGCGCGACGAAGCGATCTTGTGCCAGGTGCGCACCCTTCACGCGATCGCTTCATCCGGCTTTCGCCAGGTTCGCAACGACAGGTGAACCGACACGTCGCATCATACGTGCAGAGTCCCACGAGAACCGCCATCGCCACGTCGGTGCGCGACGGCCGGACACCCTCCGTCAGCAGGCGCTGGCGATGATAGACTTGCAACAGACCGGGCGCCCCAGATCGGACAGCCGCACGTACGCACTGCCACCAGATCGTTCTGGTTGCGGCCTCCAATTCTGCTCGGTGCTGATCGGCAATGCAGCGCGCCGCGCAAAACCTCGTGAGTAGCCGTGCGAGATACCCACCAAGGCGCGTCAACGTCTCGCCATCCCGCACTGGCTTGCGATCCGACAAATGCCGGATCATCAACGTTGCTGCATCCTCTGCGTCCTCCCCCAGCGACGGCCCGTACGTCGCCGCCAGCACCTTCACGGCCGCGGTATTCCGTATCCCCTCCCGCCCATATGTCGTGTTTAATGCCTGCCAGCGGTACACCGTCAGTACCTCGTCCAGTCGGGCGATTTACCCCACTGCGAGCAGCCGATGGTACAGATCGAAATCATCGGCCAGGAAATCATCGGCCGGCTCGTATCCGGCCGCACGAACGCCCCCAGCCGCCGTACCGCATCGCCCGCACCATCACCGACGATCAGGTCAGCGGATTGTCCACATGCAGCAGCCAGCGCATCAGCGCCGGGTCGCCACCGCGCACATGGTCAGGTGCCCGCCGCCGCCCACGTGCCTCGATCTCGATCTCGGTCGCCACCAGCACAACGTCGGGATGCGTATCCAGATACGCCACCTGCTTGGCCAACCGCTCCGGCAAGCTCAGATCGTCGTGGTCCAGCATCGCGACATACCGCCCGCGCGCTGCGGCAAACCCCACGTTGCGCACCGCCACCACGCCGCCATTCACCGCTTGCCGCACCACCGTCAGCCGCGGATCCCCAATCCCCGCCAGCACGCGTGGTGTTTCATCCGTCGCCCCGTCATCCATCACGATCAGCTCGAAATCGCGAAAACTCTGCCCCAGCACGCTGGCGATGCTCGCGCCGATGAACGCCGCCGCGTTCCAGGTGGTCATCAGAACCCGCACCGCCGGCGCCGGTCGAGGCGCCTTGGCAATCATCGCTTGCATCGCGCCGCGCCTCGCGCCATGTCGTCACTTGCGGAGAAGTCCGCGGCCCAGCCGCCGCGCCCCCGCATGGAGGAAGTAAGGAAATTATGGGTAGCTTCAGCATCTGGCACTGGATGGTCGTGCTGTTGGTCGTGCTTCTGCTGTTCGGCGGCGGTAAGGTCAGTGGCCTGATGGGCGACTTCGCCAAGGGCATCAAATCGTTCAAGAAGAATATGGCCGAGCCCGAAGACGCCTCGATGGAAGCCAGCGCCGACAAGCCGGCCGGCAATATCTCCGGCCCCGGCGCCCAGACCACCAGCAAGACAACGGCGCGCGACGCGGCTTGACGTCGCCGGCCGATCCGGGCGCACTGCGTCAGCCTGTCTGACGGAGCGCCCCGCATGGCTACGCATCGCCTGTCTCCAACCCCCGCGACCGTGCGTTGGGGCACCTTTGACGCGACCTACAAGCCCCTGATCACCGTCGCATCCGGCGATACCGTTGTGCTGGAGTGCGTCTCTGGGGGGCCTGAGGTCATGCCACCTGCCAGCGCTGGCTTGGCTGTGCCGCCGGCTCTGGCCGCCATCCAGGCCGCCAATCTGACCCGTGTGGGCGGCCACATTCTCACCGGTCCCGTTGCTGTCGCCGGCGCCGAGCCTGGTGACATGCTGGAAGTTCACATCGACAAGATCGAGTTTGGCGCCGACTGGGGCTACTGCGGTTTTCGTCCGCTGATGGGCACGATCCCCGAGGACTTCCCCGAGCGTTTCCTCACCCACATCCCAATCGACCGCATCCGTCGCGTCGCCAAGCTGCCCTGGGGAACGGAGCTGCCATTGGCGCCGTTCTTTGGCGTCATGGGCGTCGCGCCACCGGCGGAATGGGGCACCGTTTCCACCAAGGAACCGCGCGCGCACGGCGGCAACATGGACAACAAGGAGGTGGGGGAGGGTGCCACACTGTTCCTGCCGGTCTGGGTCGAGGGCGCCAATTTCTCCGCCGGCGACGGTCACGGCGTGCAAGGTGATGGCGAGGTCTGCATCAACGCACTGGAAA
>CAVTEC010000035.1:0-58085 GCA_963733475.1 uncultured Alphaproteobacteria bacterium
AGGCTCAGTGAAATGACAGACGCAACACTGTTGCTGTCGGTAAGCGACAACGGACTGGGGCTACCCCCCGGTTTCGACATGGCCAGATCCAAGGGCCTCGGAATGCGAGTTGTTGTGGCGCTTACAAAGCAATTGGGCGGAAACATCACCCATCACTCGGGTGTGGACGGAACCGATTTATTCTGCAGTCCCTACTTCTAACGCCAGACAAGATTAGGTTTATCAGTACCCTACACGCAGCAGAACCGGACGGTGGATCACCAGCTCGTTGAGCGGCGGGCATTGTCTTTGTTACGATGAAATGCGGACATCCCGCGCAAGGTCGGGGAAGACCTCGCAACCTTGCCTAGAAGATAGTCGCCATACGAGCCGCTCAATGCATGCACGTTGGTCTTGTCCCAACGGGTCGCGCTATCGTCTTCGGTCCGACCGGCGAGGGCGGGAGCAGTTCAATCTCCGCATCAAAGGCCGGATCAAAGAAGAAGGGGAACGAATATCGTTCCCTGCCGCTCGTGTTGCGCACGCGATGTGGGGTCGAAGGATAGGACCCTCCTGTTAGACGGTCGAGCATGTCGCCAATATTGCATACGAGCGTTTCTGGTATCGGCGGTGCTTCGAGCCAGCCTTGTGCAGTCTTCACCTGCAAGCCGCCCGCGTCATCTTGTGCGAGCAAGGTGAGCAAGCCATAGTCCGTGTGCTCCCCCACACCCCAACGCGCATCGCTCACAGCGGAGGGAGGATAGTGGAAAATACGAAACAAGACCGTCGGGCGACTTGTGTAACGACGGTAAAAGTAGTCGGCGTCAAGCCCCAGGCTCAGCGCAATGCCCGCCATGACGGCGTGCGCGGCGCGCTCGGCTTCCGCCATGAAGGTGCGCACTGCAAAAGTGAGCTCGGGCACGTCTTCCGGAAAGAGATTGGCACCGTGCAGCGGCCATTCCGCGGTTACACGCGGATCGGACGCATCGAGATCCTCGCCAAAATAAAGCCCCTCCTTGAGATCCGGCACTCCCGAAGTCAGTTCCTCGCCTACGGGAAAGTAGCCCCGCCAGGCACGTCCACCGCGCGCGAGCGCGATCTCCATCTTGCTTGCCTTCCAAGGCGAAAAAGCGCGCGCTCGCCTCCTTGAGGCACGTTGACGGTTTCACCGCCGACGCCGTGGCCTGTCGCGTAGAAGAACCCGAATTCCCGGCATGCCTTCTCGATCTCGCGCGCCGTCGCGGCGCTGGCGCGTTTCTCCCGAAAGGCACCCACATCGATGATCGGCAGAGCTTCTGTCATTGTTAGGTCTCCTGTTTTCGCTCATGCCCCCGACTTCTCCTGGGCGAGCAACTTTGCCGCCTCGGCCAAGCTCATCTTCAAATTAGATTTAGGCTATATTTCATCGCTTCAAACATGCGACAGCGTCGTTGATGGGCAAGTATTGCATAATGTCCGGTGCCCTCGCTGCCGGCGCGAGCATTGTTTGTGCCGGATATCCATTTGATCGCTCGGCGTAAATCCAGCCCCCTTCGAAAGGAGAATCAGAACACCTGCGACAAGCGCGAAAGCTTCCGGCCATTGTCTTGGGTGATCGACTTCAAGAGCCTCCTTCATCATGGCAACCTCCCTACTTGCTGTGAGGTGTGCGCATCAAAGGTTATGTCCTCGGTGGCGCCGTAGGCGGAGGAACGAAGGTGAAGACCAACGGGAAGGGAATCGGCTTACCAGAACGGCCGGCGGAGCTGATCTATGCGCTGGACGAGATACCACCCTGGCCACAACTCCTGGCCCTCGGGTTTCAGCACGTCGCCGTCATTTGCCCGTATCTGGTCATGGTGGCTCTTGTCGCGGAAGCCGCGAAATTGCCGCACCACTGCGGCGCAGAGCGCCATCGGCCTCGCCATGATCGCGGTTGCGTTCATGACAGTACTGCAGAGTTTGCGGCTCGGACCCGTGGGTTCGGGTTATCTTTGTCCTCCGGTCGTCTCGGCCATTTATCTGCCCTCCTGCCTGCAGTGGCCGCTTCGTTTGGGATCTCGGCCGTCTGCGGGATGGTGATTTTTGCCGGCGCTTGCGAGATCGCCGTGGCGTCCCTTGTCAACCGCACACGAAAACTGTTTCCGGCTGTCGTGTCTGGCGTTGTCATTATCGCCGTCGGGTTGGAACTCGGAAAGATCGGCGCGAGCGTGCTGTTCGAGCACACCGCTGCGCATAGCGATCAAACCATAGCGTCTTTCGCGACCGCCGTCTGCACGCTCGCGGCGATGACGGGACTTGCGGTTTGGGCCACGGGCTTGCCCAAGCTCTTCTGCTCGCTGATCGGGATTCTGGTCGGATATGCCGTCGGCCGCGGTCTTCCACGTTTTTCCGTCAAGCTTTTTCGACAGACTACAGCGGCGGCGAGCGCTTTTCGCCGTTCCCGACCTCAGCTTTCTATCCTATATGTTCGCTCCCTCTTTCGCCGTGCCTTTCGCGATCGCGGGACTTGCCTCGGGTCTGCGGGTGATCGGCGTGCTGACGACGTGTCAGCAGATGAACGACGCCGCGTGGCGACGCCCCGATATGCGCAACATCGAGCCGGCGTACGCGCGGACGGGCTGGGCTGCCTTGTCGGCGGATTGCTGGGGGTTCCAGGAATGAGCGCCGCGCCGACGCTCGTGAGCGTCGAAAAGACGACCGGCGCCACAAGCCGGGTCATCGCTTGGTCCATCGCCCTCTGGTTCATTCTTCTGTCGTGCCTGCCGAAATTTGCGGGTCTCATCGTCAACATGCCTCGCCCGGTGATGGCGGCGGCGCTTGTTCTTCAACGGCGCCCTCATGCTGGTTGCGGGCATCCAGATCATCGCCAGCCGTCCTATCACTCTGCGTGCCTCGATCATCATCGGATTTTCGCTCTTGGCGGCGCTGACAGTGCCGATTTTTCCCGAGTTCTATCGGTCGTTGCCAGGCTGGACCCATCAGTTCACTGGTTCGATTATTTCCATGGCGGTGGTCGTCGCTGTGCCCCTCAACGCTGTACTTCTGCTCGGGACGTGGCATTACAGTCATTTGCGTCTCGGTACGAATTCAGAGCCTGCCACGGCGGCGTCGTTCGATGTTTTCTTTGAGAAACACGCCAAGGAATGGAAGATTTCCGCCTGAGGACGCCATGCGCGTGCGCTCGGTCGTCGATGCGGCCATAGAGGACGTTGCACCCAATGCCAATGGACCGGTGGAACTTCAAATGGGGAGCGACACCTTCGACGTTCTGGTGACGCTGAGGTACCCTGGCAATCTGCCGCCGCTGCCTGACTTAAGTCCGAAGAAAGACATGGTGGAGGAGCAGAGCTTCGTTAGTGGCCTTTCCGGCTATCTTTCCGGTCTGCACGCCGACAGAATCGAACGCAGCGCCAAAGGCGAGGAGTGCGAAATTCGGCTCGTCTTCCGGCTTTGAAAGCTGCGGACTTTCGGTGCTGCAAATTTGGGAAGTTCGACTTCTGCTTTGGGTCGATAGTGGAGATTTCGCGGAGTTTGCGTGATGTCCGCTTTATGCTCGGAAGCAAACATTGATCACGACGTCGGCAATACCCGCTTTGTGCACAAGCAGACATCGCACCTCGTCGGCTGGTGGACAGTGGCAACTGGACGGCGGGGAACGCGAGTGAATTAAAACCGCCCTATGACCGAAGGAAAGTCGATCAACTGCTCTGATCCAAGGCTTCGACGCCGGCTTTGGCGAATTGCTCGTCTTCTCGATCTGTTGGCGCTCCCGCGACACCGATGGCGCCCACTGTCTGGGCGTTGCGCGTGATCGGAAGACCTCCCGGTCTACCAATGATCGGCAGGGAACCGGCCACGCGCCACACCGTGCGGAGATCAAAATAGGAAACGCCCTCGCCGCTGGGTTTTCTTGTAGCTGCCGCGGCTTCCGCCTTCCCGATCGCACCTGGAATCTTTTCTAATATGACCCCGTCCATCCGCTGGAAAGCAACAAGACGCCCTTCTTCGTCACATATGCTCACCGCGATTTTCATTTTCATATTCTGCGCCCTGGCAAGCGTGGCGGCGATCGCTTGATTGGCTTCAGCTAGAGTAAGCATGGCAAGCTCCTCCGATCGCCTGGCTCCGCCATGAGCAGACGTCGCCGGCGCAATTACTTTGTCACGGCGCGACGGCTCTGCGCAATATAACGTCGATTTATGAGAAGCCCTTCAACGGTAGCCGTCACTTGCCCTGGTTCTTGGCGTGGCGGCTCCATTCTAAGAACTCAGAGTATAGCTTTTCAACGTCCTCATTTGACAGTTTCGTGCCCCGCTGGGGTGAATAGGGGGCCGCCGCCGGCACGGATGGCGATAGTTTGGTCAGCGCTGTTTCGTGCGTAGTGCGCGCGGCTCCTTGTTGCAAAGGTTGGTTTCCGGCGCGTAAGTACCAGCACTTCCGCTGTTGCGTCCGATCCGTTCGATAGTACCAGTGGCTGTCGTTCGGCGTGGAAGAATTCGGTGCAGTGACGCAATCGGAGGCGCGCGCAGTGCTGGCCGGAACAGCAACGCTCAAGCTGGGAACGAGAAGCGCAGAAGCAAACGCGATTGAGCCGATCGGCCGTCGGATTTGTGCTGACATGATGTTTCTCGCTGCTCGAGCAGTGTCCTTGCGGAATTCGATCGCAATGCGATGCAAATTCGACAATCTTACCTTGATTGCGATCATATTGCGGCGTGCGCGGCGAAAGCGGTTTGCCCCGAGACTATGATTTCGGCTTGAGATATCCGCAACTCAAAATGCAGATGTGATCCCAAAATCACCCTTAATCGTCCTCAATCTTCCCCGATCTCGTCGCACGCCCGGCGCTTTAGAATGATTCAGTTCACAGCTCGTTGGAATTTCGGTTCAACTAATCATCCCCGTTTAAATTGCTCCGAATGTCTGGCGCGCCAAGCTCGGATAACGCCGGGAGATATTCTGAGATTGGCGCCTCGTGAACGCCGTATAGAATGTAGTACGAGTTGACGATTCCAGTTACCAAAAACCGATTACAGCCGCAGGCGATTGCAACAACGCTTTCGGCGTTATCCGCAGCCTCGTTTGCGCTGGCGATTTCCGGCTGTTCCTACAATTTGAACCAGCACAAATACGCAACTTACTACACGACACCGCCCCATCTGGGAGCTGGACAGCAAACTGCTCGAAACGATCGAGCTTTGGCTGCACCTCAACCGCCGCCTCACTGCGATCTAGTGGAACCGCAGCCCGACATAGTTGACGCCGAACTTTGGGTGCGATTGAAACTTGATTACGAGCGACATTGCTACCAGCGAGCGGAGATGCGCGTCCGAAAGCGATTGCAGCTGCTGCTTACATCAGGCCGATGCAGGATCGGATCCGATTAAGTAAACACGACGGTCGCCGAAGTTCTCGCCTGGATGATGTAATTTCAGTTCAGCTTGAAAACTCTTTTCAGCAATGTTCTGACAGCCTCTTCCGTTGCGAGGGTCGCTTTTGCGGAATAAGCCACGTGAGGGTTTCGTCCAAGGCAATCATCTGCATACGTGAAAGGCTTGTTTGTCGCCGTATTAATGATTGTCCCAATCGTTGCTTCTATTAACGTGCAATTGGTCGTCTGCCCGTTCTCCACGACAACAGGTTTGGAAGTAAGGGAAGGATAGTCAAATGCGTGCCACGTATCAGGGTACTCGGTCATTTGGACATCCTTGCCCGCTTGTTTGAGCCGCTCGGAATAAGCCTGACAAGGAACGATCTTAACATAATCGTCCGACATTCCATGGAAGATGCGTATTGGATGGTCGGTGACGTCGGTATCGCTGATGTAAGTCGTGTTGCATTGCGGATAGAGTGCAATGTAGGCCGCGGGATCGATCCCACCTGTGTTCCACATCCCCTGGAACCTTTTGAGCGTCGCATAGAGAGCCGCCTGTCCGCCACGCGAGAATCCCATGACAGCAATTCGGTTCGGATCAACCCACGGATGCGCGGCTAGTATCGGAAGACTGCGATACAAGTCGAGAATCATGTTTAGGCGACCAAGCTGCGACTGATCGGTGACCGTGCTTGCGATTCCTCGTCCAGAAAATGAGTCGAGCGCAAATGTGGATATGCCCAGCGATTCGAACTGCCTATCCCACACATCGGCGTTCACCTCAAATCCGCCCGAACCGTGTATGAGAACGATCAGCGGAGCGCGGACGGGGCTTTGAGCGACCCTCAAAACCCCGGCGATCGTCGTAGGCTTCCCGGAGGCGTCGCCATTGAGAAATTGACGATCTGAGATGGTTAAAGTCTGGATCGGAATTGCCTCGATGCGCTCGGCAATATCCTTGGGCAGAGTGCCCGCTATTACAACCGACTGAGCCGTAGCTATTGCGATTGTCGCAAGCACGCTGATCCTTGACCATTTCATCCCATTTTCCCGGAATTGTCGTATGTACGGCCGAGTGCTCTCAGATCAATGTAATACTTACCGCCAATGGGTTTAGAATATGACGCGCGCGGAGCCACCACACCTTTGCGCGCCGAGCCGATGTCCGCTTTGGGTCAGGAGCGGACATCACGGAATGTTCGACGATATAGCGAAGCCGAGCGCTTTGGCCGAAGGAGGCCGCTTATCTCATCGCCCTCAATCGAACGAGGCGGCCGGAAGGCACATGCGATGTACTTGGCGAGCTACTGATAGCCTTCCGGGACCGCTAAGTCACCGCGAAGTATCCAGGTGCTCATGCCCCTCACGCTTAAAAAAATTGTTCCAAATCTGGTGCAATTGGGCGATTGCCGGCTCGAGCGGCAGAACAAAAAGCCGCTCGTTCTCATGTCGCACGAGGCCAAAGCGACCGAGCGTTTCCAGTGCATCGTTAATTCCGAAATCGACCCTAACTCCGAAGTTTTTCGCGAGCCACGTTTCGATGCCGATCGCAACCTCCGTCGCCGTTGGGGCTGACTTCGCCTTGCTGATAAAACGATAAGCGAGCGCCGCTTCCTTAGTCTCCTGGTCCTCGGCGGTGGCGATCAGATAATCGAAAATGCCAGCATTATTACTGACATTGCGGAAGTAAATGTTTTCGGTGAGCTCCATGTGATACTTCAGCACTTGATGGCGATATTTCAGCCACTGACGCACGGCGAAGCCGCCGAGCGCCACGACCCCCATCAAAGCGGCGAGCGCCCTTTTCATGTCGGCATCCGCGACCGACCCGGATCTACCGAAGTAAATCCCTATCACGACGAACAGGACAGAAATCGTCGCGTAGAGCTTGAGTAGGATGGGAATACTGCCGGCAATCGCAGGCACGCCGAGAAAGGCCTTGTCGAAATTGCTCATGACAACGCGCGAATTTGGGAAGAGGGCGTAGAGATCACCGCAGGCGATATTGCGAAAATATTTCAGCAACACCGATCCCGGTACAATCTTGCGACGCTTCAAAATGCGCAATTCGTGCCGCGACCCAATCTCGGCGGGCGTCTTCATGGCCACCAAAAGCACGATATCGTCGAATACTTCGACCTTGACCTCGCGCCGCCGCAGGCCGAACCATTCGCTAACCTGAAACTGCTCGATATGGCGGCCGCGCTTGTAAAAGCGCACCTCGCGGAAATCATCGTGCTCTGCCTTGACTTCAACCGGTACAGTGCCTTTGCGGTGAGCGAGGGCGACATCCTTGTGCGGCAGCTCCTCAAAATTCGCGTCTTTGAGAACTTTGTCCAGCGACCGGATGAAATCATCGTAGGCGCGATCGCTTTTGACGCGGTCGGACGAGCCGAGGCCCGCTAACTCAGGGCTGAAATAAAAATAATCTTCACGCAACCGATCGAGCGTCTCGGAATATTCGTAGTGGCAGATTGTTCGCAGCGTGCGCGCAAAACGCCAAAAAAGTTCGCGCTCCGCGGTGTCCGAAAAGTCGCCCTGTTTGATCAGGCCGCTGAAGAGATCTTCCTTGCGAACAGGGATAAACTTACCGCGCCCTTCGTCCTTGGCCAGTTGTGAAACTCCGGCGATGGCATCCATTGGCATCTGTGCTGCGATCGAGGCTCAGGGTAAACCATATATGGTTCCGGCACCGGCGGTGAAGGCCTACCCGGACATGTCCGCTTTGTGCCACTAACGGACATCAGTTCGATCTGGAGGGCGAGTGCGCAAGAACGTTGTACGTCATCATGGGGCGGCGAATGCCTTTGAGCGCGAACTCGCCAACGGATTCGACCGTTACAACCTCGTCAACTGCCAATCGAACGCGCGGGCTAATCAAAATTTGACCGGGCTTGGCTTCATCGCAAAGTCGTGAAGAAAGCCATCGCCGCGAGATTACCGCGCTGTTTTGCGACCTGCGCGGCTTTCCGGTTTTTGGGAAAACTCCAACCCGGAAGACGTGATCGCTCTGCTGCGCGACTACCATGCAGCTATCGGCCAGATCATCATCAAGTATCGCGGCACGCTTGAGCGATTTGCCGGCGATGGCGTGATGGTCATCTTCAACGATCCTGTCCCCGTGGAAAGCCCGGCACTCCAAGCGCACTTTGCCGAGTTCAAGTGAAAGAGTGGCGGGGATTGGTATGGCACCCGGAAAATCCTTATAGTTGTGAACGACCCTCGTCGTTCCGGGCGAAAGCGAGGACGCGACCGACAACGTTGTTGGCATAGTAATCACGGACGCTGCTAATGATTGAATTTATATCGCTCGCTTGACGACGCAAATTGGTCTCGACCAGTTTGCTCAGGCTCACCAAACTGCGATTGGGAGGCCAAGAAGCAACAGAACAACAAGCGGTACGAACACATAACCCATTTTACTGTTGGGGATCTTTTTCATTTTGCACCTCTACCGAAGTGTGCATTGCCTAGACGAGCCGACTTCTAACATGCAGCGTCCGCTCCACGTGAACCGTTGTCTGGTTCTCCTGCATTTGTAGTTCGATATGCTACAGCCGGTGCTTTCACCCTGGTCTGGATCGGACCGAACGATGCTGGACGAAGGGACGCTTCGAGGCGAGCTTCGATCGAAATCGGTGTGACCCTCGACCCAATCGCGCGCGATTGGCCGTCATCTCGAAATAGTCGGAATCGGTCCGCCGAAGGTGCTGGCCGCGCCAAAACCAGTGTCATCGGTCATGATGAGCAAGACAAGCCCAAGGTGTGACGGTGGCAAAGAGGGCGAGTTCTTTTCTCGAATTCATCGCATTGCATTCGCCTGACGCGCATATTCCACCACATGACGAAGCGGGCGCAATCGCAAGTCATTGAACTTCCGGGCAGCCACGCAATCTTTCTTTCGCACGCACCCGAGGTGGCAGCACTGATCGAAAATGCGGCTGCTGAAGCGAAGTAAGCCATCGTTTCCTGATGTCTCGCTTCTCGACCAGGCGGAAGTGGCATTGTTGGTTGGTCGGAACGTGGTCATGCCGTCAAATTTCCACTTATGCCACACAAAGGAAGCGCCTCCTACGATCATCGAAACCTATCCGGATTTGTTTGCTTGAGGAGTGACACATGAGCTTTGTCAAAACGAAAGACGGCGTTGAGATTTTTTACAAGGATTGGGGCAAGGGTCAGCCTATCGTGTTCAGCCACGGTTGGCCGCTATCGGCCGACGACTGGGATAGCAGATGCTGTTTTTCCTTTCACGGGTATCGGGTCATTGCCCACGACCGGCGTGGCCATGGCCGGTCAAGTCAAGTCAGTGACGGTCACGACATGGATCATTACGCCGATGATCTGGCTGCTGTGACTGTCCATCTCGATCTGAAGAACGCCATTCATGTCGGTCATTCTACCGGCGGCGGCGAGGTGGTGCGCTATCTCGCGCGGCACGGCGAAAGCCGGGTCGCCAAGGCGGCCATCATTTCTGCAGTGCCGCCTCTGATGCTGAAGACGGTGGCCAATCCGGGCGGACTGCCCGAAAGAGGTGTTTGATGGACTGCAGGCGCAGCTCGCGGCCAATCGAACGCAATTCTATCGCGACTTCGCCGCCGGTCCATTCTACAACTACAACAAAACGGGCAAGCCCGCGGAGGCGGTCATCGACAACTGGTGGCGCCAAGGCATGATGGGAGGCGCCAAGGCCCATTATGACGAGATTGTCGCCTTCTCTCAGACCGACTTCACCGACGACTTAAAGAAGATCACAGTCCCGGTTCTGGTGATGCACAGCGAGGACGATCAGGTCGTGCCCTATGCGGATTCGGGTCCGTTGTCGGCGAAGCTTTTGAAGAATGGAACGCTCAAAACCTACAAGGGCTTCCCGCACGGCATGCCGACCACGGAGGCCGAAACAATCAACGCCGACCTGTTGGCTTTCCTCCAAGGCGTAAGATGTGGCTTCTGACGTGCTCTTGCATTTCATCGCCCTCGAATGTCCGCTTTCGGCGTGCGGGTTCAACTGGTCACTGCAACACTGCTCGTAGTCTATCGGCAGGGGTTTCGAAGCCCAAGGTCTTCGCGGGGGGTTGACTGAGCCGTAAGGCAATCTTGTTCAGATACGCCTGAGAGAAACGCGAGAGGTCTGTTCCTCTCGGGAAATACTGCCGCAGTAAACCGTTGGTATTCTCGTTGCTGCCGCGCTGCCAAGGGCTGCGTGGATCGCAAAATAGACCTTCACGTTGGTGGCAATCGTGAAGTCTTGTGGTCAGCCATCGCTTGCCTCGATCCCAGGTCAAGGAGCAGCTCTTGGGGCAGTTTGCGCACCTGTTTACCGAGCGCGGCGACTACGGTCGCCGTGTCCTTGCTGGGACCTTAAGAAGCATCACGAAGCTCCGTGCATGCCCCTCCATCCGCATACCTCCTCATCTGGCAAGATTAGAAGGTGTTGCGTCGATTCGTTGAACTCACCACCCAAAGCGGACATGAGAAGTCAAAGCTTCATAGAGGCCCAAGAGCATGTCGCAGTGGCTCGCTCGAAATCGCCATCAGACCTGAAAACGGCTGGCTTAACTCCAAAATCAGGAAAATTGCGCACGATGCCGACAGCGCAAAGAGGGATAGGCAGGTGAAAACCGTTGCGTTCAAAGCCGAGAATAGACTGAAGCTGGCAAATATGATGACGAGCCAGAGGACCAAGATGGCGAGAAACGGCGCTGGAATCACATTACCGGATTCCGCAAACAGCAAGAGCCGGGTTTGCGCCAAATCGTTGCTGATCTGCGCCGCCCGGGCCTGAAGCGAGCGCTGGAGATCGTTCTGCGGGGAGAGTGCTTGGACCGCAAGATAAACCTGTTCTGCCGAAGCGTTGCGCTCAAATGGTGTCGCCGAGCTAGCCTGCTTTTCGTGCCAAATTTTGTCGGCAAACGGGCCGATGACACTGCGCATTTGTTGCCGGATTTGACGGGCTTCCGGCCCATACTCCGCAAGCAAGTTGTCTAGCAAGATTATATCGGCGGTGATCTGCGTGACCTGGGTGCTCTGCGTGTCGAATGAACTCTTTGCGGCAGCGATAAGTAAGCCGAGCACGAGCGCAGCTATTGTCGCGACCAGGCCGACACCAAGCCGTACTACGTCCTGGGAGTCCTTGCTGAGGTGATGTTTTGGCAAAGCACGGCGCAGCAATGCGCCAAACAGAATGCCGCCCAGTGTCAATACGAATATCAAACATGACAAACCCAAGGCGCTCATAGCTCTTCCCGAGATCAGAAAATACGCCGGCTGCCGATGATATACCTCGCAAAATGATCAAGATTAGGCATTTATGCGCTGGCGGAATGCCGGGGATAAAGAAATACTCGCACGAGGTTCTGCTCGCCGACTAGCTCGCCGAGGGCACGAAAGGCGAAGAACGGAATTAAAATCAGCAAGCCCACTATGCTCGTTGCGATCAACTGATCGAGTGTGCCGCCACCGAATTCGGCTAAGGACTCCGTGACGGCGCGGCCGTGAATGAGACCAACCACAATCTCCTCAAGGGCGTTGAGGATGATTAAAAAGACGAGAAAAGCGCCCGACTTATACAGCGTCGGCCAAATTAGCGGCAGGGTTTTGAACCGCTCTCCGACATGAAAGATGTGCCCAAGAGACACGAACTTGGCACAGATGAGGGCCTTGACGGCCGCGAAGCCGAACGGCGCAAATTCAATATCGTGCGCTTTAAGGATCGAAGCTTTCAATAAAGAATTGCAGTGAAGCAGATGTACAAATACACAGCGATGACGGTAAACTCTTTCAATTCGTCAGTTATACGCTTGGAAATGGCCGCGTTCGATGGAATGCTACCTTTCATCTGCGCCTCCGACAGCCCTCAAAAATGTAAACGGTCTACACTATCCTACATACACACGTTGCTCCAGTTCCTGGGCTGGGACATCCGATCCCTTCTCGCTGCGACGCATGAGTTCGCCTTTAGCACAAAGCGGACATTGGCCGGCCGTAACAGGCCGCGCGCGCTAAAGGTAAAGGTGAAAGAGATCAAAGTTCGTCTTCGGAGGCGAAGCCCTTGCTGCTTATGGTGGTGACTGCGCGCCGCTGATGGCGATTGTGCACCCTCTTGGCAATTTTTGTTCGGCCCGATGCGCGCCAATCACGATCCGCTGGGCACCCTAAATCCGGGGCCTAGTCGCCAAAATACCATTGTCGATCCTCGCATGAAGTTTCCCGGATGGTAAGGCAACAGACGCGATCTCACGAGCGAACCCAGGAGCGATGAATGCAATTAGCCCCGTACAAGCCGCCGCCGCTATAAGCGCGGTTATCTTCTTGATCACTTTGATCCCAATGTGCCGGTATCAAATAGGGCAGGAATAGTTCTGATCGTTAGACCAAGCAG
Source organism: uncultured Alphaproteobacteria bacterium (assembly GCA_963733475.1). Taxonomy (GTDB): domain Bacteria; phylum Pseudomonadota; class Alphaproteobacteria; order Acetobacterales; family Acetobacteraceae; genus JAMXLO01. The sequence continues at coordinate 12,717 of CAVTEC010000035.1, forward strand.
CGTTTGTAGATGTTGCCGTGCGCTGGATCGGCAACCGGACTGAACGCCGGATCGCAGCCGAGTGGCACGCGCTTAGGTGGGACCACCGCTTCCGTCGACGGCGAACTATGCGACGGTCGTTCGGCAGGTGCCTGGGGTAGCCGATCGCCTTTGTTGACTCGATTGACAGAAACCAAACGGTCGCCGATAGGCGCAGAAATGCTCATTCCGCTCACTCCGCCGGCTGCGGGGCCATTCATCGCAACTGCTGCAGTAGCTGCCGCAAGGATCAGCGTGACGCCCGCGACGCGCACTAGCATCGAGCAAGTTGAGTTTCTGGTGGTTAGCCTCTTCATATCCCATCCCCGTTATCATTACTGTTGTTGCGGGGGGACTAGAGCCGTAAAGCGAAGGCCACTCCATTGTACCGATGTGGGGATTTGGCAATAAAAACGATCAGAAAATTATACTTTCGTTTAGAGAGCCGCCGTTCGGAAATGGTGTTTGTGACCTAAACCAGACATTGAAGTGTCAATAATCGGGATGCGGAACACAATACATTAGCTGACGCTTTTCTGGATTGCGGTCGATAACGTGTCAGACTTGTTTTTCCTACAGTAGGCCATAACCCGCGCGGTATTATTTTGCAGGCGTTTCAAATCCAGAACATCGCTATTTGCGGCCGCGTTGAAGTAGCCACTCATCCAATATTGCACGAATACTTGATCCGCCGAATTATATCCCAGGAAATCTTTGCAAGTGATCTTGTTCATATCCATTTTGATCTGAGCCGTGGCGGGCAACGAGGCTACGCCTAACAAAGTCAAGGCGGCAACAACGACATTGAGTTTCATGGTCGTTCTCCGTCGTCGCGGGATTTCACTTTGTGCCAGTCGCTTGCTTCAAGCCAGACATCACTTTTTCGTTCGGATATTTCTGGCACCAAGCTTTCACGTTTGCGATGTTTTGTCGGTATGCCAATAAATCTACCCAAGGGGTCCTGGTCTGGTAACTAAACCAGCCGCTCATCCAGGCAGAAAACCTTTCCGAATCCAACGGCGGCATAGCCAAATACTGGTTGCAACGAATATTGGCCATTTGGATTGTTATTTGTGCATTCGTTGCAACCGGAAGAATTAACATTGCAACTATTATACCCAGCACACTAGTCTCATTATTCGCCCCTTTGCTGGTAAATGAAACCGGCTTCTAGCCACCCACCCCTTGCGCCTCATTGATTTAAATCAAACAGATGCTCATGGAAGTCCGATGTCCCACAAGCCTCCGAGAATGTCGCCTTTCGGGGGTAAAGCGGACATACCGTCGAGCTGTCGTGATTTAGGCTTATGATCAAAGCGGACATCGGCCAAACTGCCCCTGCTACTTTTGAACAACTGCCGGACGTTCGTCTGAATTAGCATCACCTTTAACACACCGGTCTCATCCGATACGATAGTGCATCATGGGTGTGGGCGTGTTTGATCTATACAACTATTCGCTACTGACGATTTCTCTGATTGGCCTCGTCGCAATTCTGGCAGCCATCGAAATTGGACGCTGGCTGGGCGTGCATATTGGGGACAAGCACGACGATAACGTCTCGACGCTAGAAGGCGCGGCGATAGGCCTATTGGCGTTGATGGTTGGCTTTACCTTTGCGATTTCATTGTCGCGATTTGAGGCTCGGCGCGATGCCATATTGGCCGAAGCTAATGCAATAGGTACAACTGCTCTCCGCGCACGCCTGTTACCCGAACAGCATCGCAAAGAAGTTTTGGAATTGCTGCGGGATTACGTGAAGATCCGTCTGGACCTCACCCACCATCCAGCCACAGCAGCAGATCTAGTGGCAGCGACCCAAAGATCGAATACATTGCAGGAGAAACTCTGGCAGCAAGCGGAGGCGATGGCCGCGATCGATCGCGGTGTGGTGCCTACTGGATTTTTCATCCAGACGCTAGATGAAATGATTGATGATCAAGCTAAACGTCTCGCAGCAATTCGCAATCGCGTACCGAACGTCGTGCAACTTGCGCTGTTCGGTATCGCCATCATTGCATGCGGTTTCACAGGATATGCGACTGGCCTTGATAAGCGACGGTCTCGGCTCCCGGTCTATGTCATGGGATTACTAGCCGGCGCCGTCATACTCCTGATCCTGGACCTGGACAGGCCGGGCGCTGGCTTTATTGAAGTAAGCCAGCAGCCCATGATCGACACCGCATCCAGCATCGCTGGATTTGATGATTAAATGAAGCAGTTCGTGCTGTTTGATCGGCGTTTAACTCAACGGAGATCATTTAAATGTTCTCGAAAGGCTGCTTCATCGTTTTTGCGCTAACAGCGACTGTCAACCTCTCTCTTAATGCGCCAATCGCCGTCGCGCAGCAGAGCGCGCAACGCTCGACCGGCGGTCAGCCGCAAGTACAGGTCGACTTATTTCGTGGATTGGCCGACATTTTCTCTCGCGGCATGGACACGCTTACCGATACGCTCAATCGAAAAGGCTATAACGCCCGCGTCTACAGCACTGGTGGTTGGCAACTCGTCGCGCGACGCATCGCCAGCGATTCCGCGCACGGTCAGAAGGACCTTGTAATTCTTATCGGCCATTCACTGGGCGCGAACGCTACCTTCGATATTGCCAGCGAACTCAATAGGCAGAATATTCCTATTGAGCTTATCGTCACCTTTGATGCGACAAGGCCACAACCAGTCCCCAAGAATGTCCTCCATCTTGTAAACTTCTATCAGGAAAATGGTTTCGGCAAGAGAGTTGTACCTGGGCGAGGTTTCCAAGGCGAGTTGACTAACCACGATCTGACTGCCGAGACAGGCCTGTCGCATACCACGATTGAAAAATCACCCCGGCTTCACGCGATGGTTATGCAGAAGATCGCAGATGTCGTAAAGAAGGACCTTGGTAATCGGCATAAATCAAGCAGGCCGAAAACGAAAAAGCCTCAGACGATGTCTGGTTTACCGCCCGAAAGCGGGCATCGCTGAGTACCATTTGCTTCCGCTAAACGCCATTGTCGGACCGCACTCCAACAGCGGGCGGTCCGACAAGCGTTACGTTGTGAAAGACAATAGTCGCTACTGCTGCGGATGTTTCTCGTCGCGAATCATCTGACTGTTGGCATTCTCTTCCTGGTTTATTTGTTTTTGCTGCGCCCCCGTCAAGTACCCGCCATTGGCTTTTACGTCCGCGTGCTCCTGCTGCTTGATGGCGCGATCATTGGCCCGCAATTGCTGCGCTTCTTGCTTGTTGAGCGTGCCGTTCTTGAGGCCCTGGTTGATACGCTCGCGTTGATTGTCAACCCGCGTGTTGACCTCGTTACGTCGCGGATGCTCCACTGCAAAATTGCCGCCAGTCGGGTTTCCATTTGCTTGCGCCTCAGCTTTTACGATCCACGTGCTCGTCACCAATACGCCTGCCAGAAGATAGGTCACCGTCCTAATCATCGTTCGCTCCTAAAATGCACATGACGTGCCCCTAACGGGGCGGAATACCGTCAAATTGAGGCACCTGGAGGTCTATACCGGGGCGGAACCCAGCTGCCACTATTCATATGCTGTTCAGTTTGTGCAGATTCTCGTAAAGAGTGTCCGCTTCATAAGCGTTGGTTATTTCGACCGGACGAAGTTGCGGCACCGATGCTTCAGCGCTGCCTGCATCTCTTTCATTTCTATTTTCTACTGCTCTATTTTCGACTGCTGCCTTTTGGTATTCGATAATGCAGCTATCGACGCCAGATTTGGCATAATTTTCTTCTGGCAAATTGAGACACCTCGTCCCTAACTCCGGAGCCGCATTTCGACTCGCCAGCGGTCGTTTCCGGGACGTTTTGAGGCCATGCCGCTAATGGCGTGCTTTTCGCGCAGGCCTCAAGCTGAATAGAGAATCTCACCCCGTTTTCTTCGGCGTTTTTGTCTGCCCCAATCGAGGCTTTCTAATCGTCATTCCGCCATCTCCGCCTTGCTGCCGGCCCTCAGGGGCCGCATTAACCATCTACGTCAGTCGTAACTTCAAACGCTGCCCGATGCGGCCGACGCGTTTGGTACACACCATGGCATCCGACATCCTAATCGTTGACGACGAGGCGGATATTCGCGAACTGGTCGCGGACATTCTGCAGGACGAGGGATACGGTACGCGCACGGCGCGTGACAGCGACGAAGCGCTGTCCGCTGTCGTTGCGCGCCGGCCCAATCTTGTTTTCCTCGACATTTGGCTGCAGGGCAGCCGGCTTGACGGTCTTCAGCTGCTTGACAACCTCAAGCAGCAGCATCCCGAACTGCCAATCGTGATGATCTCCGGTCACGGCAATATCGAGACCGCAGTCGCCGCCATCAAACGCGGTGCCAACGACTTTATCGAGAAGCCCTTCAAAGCCGACCGCCTGATGCTGGCGGCGGAACGCGCTATGAAGAGCGGCGTGGCCGATGTGGGCGACCAGCTCGTGCCGTCGCCGCGTTGGTCAGTCGAGGAGCAAGCCGGGTGCTTTGTCGTGCGGGACGACAACAGCGAGGTGTTTGCCGCAGTTTATTATGAGCAAGACCCAGTCCGGCGAGCGGCCACCAAGCTACCCACGAAAGACGAGGCGCGCCGGATTGCGGCGCAGTTCGCCAAGCTGTCGGAGCTGCTCGATGCCGGCAGGCTCGTTCCCACTCAGACACCTCCCACATTGACGGCCCGGGGCGCCCTGCTGCCTTGGTCAGTCAAGGACATCGGCGATGCCTTTGTCGTGAGGGACAGCACCGAGCAAAAGGTTGCATACGTCTATTATGAAGAGGAACCAGGCCGGCGAAGAGCGGCAAAGCTGCTAACGAAGGACGAAGCTCGGCGTATTGCAGCCAACGTCGCGAAGCTGCCCAAGCTGTTGCGCAAAGCTTGAGTGCGGCGGCGCCGGCGAACTACGGTGTGCCGCCAATATTCCCGAGTCGCCCTTTTCGATAGCCTCCGCTGGCTATTCCATCATTTTAGATAACTCCGCAACCGTCGGGAGCCTGCCGTCGGGAGTCAACGTGTTAACGATCACGGGCACACCCTGCGACAGTTGTTTGATGAGATCATCCTCGGAGAGGCCCGTCAGCTGGGACAGTGTCTTGACGATATTGGGGCCAAGGGCCTGACTAAGTTGATCAGGCGAAACCGGCTGATTTTGCCCGGAACCGACCCAGGAGTTGGCCTGGTTGCCGAGCCCTCCCTGCTGCAGTACCCGCCTAATCCGCCAAGCAGTCCGCTGGCATCATTCGTGTCCGTTGGCGGTTGCGAACCCGTGCTTGCGGTCTGCCCTGCGCTAGCGGTCTGTCCTGAGCCGCCTCGGGTTAGAATGCCTGACGCTACCAATGCACCGAGAGCGATCATCAACGGTTTGCCAACATTACCGCCCGGGAGACCTGATGGCCTAGTTTGGTCCTCGTGACATGCTGCCCATTCCTCTCGGAACACGGCACGAATGGATTTAGAGCAAATGATGGAATGCGCGACTTTGACTTAGATCAAAAAGGATGAACGCGCCCCAAGCAAACGACAGGAGCAAAATCTGAGGCATGCATCGAATACTTCGCGCTTATGTCGGAGATCCGACGAAACGATATGCGATGATCCGAGTTTAAAGGTCAGCGGCCGGGGTGAATTTTACCTACACCTCGTCCGCACGTGTGGCCCAAGGCACCCTCTCCCATACCCCTGCTGCCCCGGGTCACGCGTTTCTTATGGAACTGCGGGGCCGTGAGAGTAGTACCAGCCTTGCCCGGCCCCGCGCGTTGTTTTGCAAGGTGCTCAAAGGTACGGGAGAAATCTAAAATGGCGAGTACAAAGCAAGCTTCGAAGCGAAACCGTCGGGGTAAAGCGGTACCGGTATTGGGGGCTGCCGGGTTATCGCTCTCACTGGCGGGCGGCGCATCCGCATCAGCCAGCACGCCGGCGGCGGATACAACGCCGCCAAACGTCTCATTAAATCACGACATCTTTCTCGGTGAGGAGGAAATCTCCGACGTCAGTTTGTCGACGTTCTACGTCTTTGACAAGGAAAACACCGCAACACCCCAAATCGGTGAAAAAGTTGCTTATTGGAGGGGGTGCGGCTGCCGCGGCTGCAGGTGCGGCGCGTGCAGATGTGGTTGGAGACGCTGCTCAGGCTGTGGCGGCTGCGGAGGCTGCTGCCGGTCATGGGGCCGTTGCCGTTGGTGCTAGTTCGGAGCACTTCCTAGGCCAAGGTGCGTAGAGCGGCTGAGTGTAGTGTGGCCGTCGTACGAGCCGCGTCGGGCGAGTATTGTTCAAGAGCTGCAGAGTTACATGCTGTTCGCTTCGGGCTCTTTAGAGGAGCATGTAGCGAGTCAGCATCCTGTACGCTTTGCCCCCCATAGCGGACATCGGGTGTGTCGATTGAGACGTCCGCTGAGTGCCAGAAGCCGACATTACTGTTTCGCCGTCTTGTTCACACGCCAAGATAGCGGTTCATGACATCAGGCGATGCGCGCAAATCGTCTGCGCCACCCTCGAAGACGATATGACCGTTGTTGATGATGTAAGCGCGTTGCGCCAACGCAAGCGTCGCAGCGAGATTTTGCTCCACGAGAATAATGGTCTGTCCTGCCTTCACCAATTTACGGCAAGCATCCATCAGGACTCGCACAATGACGGGCGCCAAACCTTCAAAGGGCTCGTCGAGCAGAATAAGCTTTGGGTCCCGCACCAAAGCACGTGCAATAGCCAACATCTGCTGCTCCCCTCCCGAAAGATCGGTGCCGCGGCTGCGCCGACGCTCCCTCAGGCGCGGAAAGACGTCATAGATGCGTTCGAGCGGCCACGCGCCGGGCGCCGTGAGGCTCGCAAGTAAAAGATTTTCCTCAACGTCGAGAGTGCCAAAAATTCGGCGCTCCTCGGGCACGAGCTGGATGCCGCAGCGCGCAATGCTATGGGCAGCCAAGCCCGCCACGTCCTGGCCGTCGAACATGATCGAGCCGGACCGTGGTTTCACCAAACCCATCAGGGTCTTCAACGTGGTGCTCTTGCCCGCACCATTGCGACCAAGCAGGGCCACAACTTCGTGAGTGTCAACGCGGAGACTTACGTCGAAGAGAATGTGCGAGTCGCCATAGTAGGTATTCAGTTTTTTGACTTCGAGCAGGCTCATGGCGCGTGCACTCCGCCGAGATAGGCCTCTTGAACGGTTGCGTTGCGTTTGACCTCCTCTGGCGTACCCTCCGCCAACACGCGTCCCTCATGGAGCACAGTGATGTGCCCTGCCAATTCGAAGATCGCGTCCATGTCATGATCGACGACAATCATGGTGCGTCCCAGCGCGATCGATTTGAGAAGCTGCACCGTCTCCAGCCGTTCGCGCGGGCTCATGCCGGCCAGCGGCTCATCGAGCAGCAGCAAGCTCGGCACCGTGGCCAAGGCAAGCCCAATCTCCAGTCGGCGCTTTTCGCCGTAGGCAAGATCGGACACTGGAAAATCGGCCCTGTCAGCGAGATGGACGAGCGCAAGAGTCTGTTCGACGAGCTCATTAAGGCCCGCGACGCTGCCGAGCGACCGCAGGAGATCAAGACGGAACGGACCGCGCTTTTCCGCCAATGCAGCGATGGTGATATTTTCACGCACGTTCAGACGCGTGAATAACTGATTGATCTGATAGCTCTTAGTGAGCCCGAGCTGGCAGACGCGCGTGACATCGAAGCCGGTAATATCGCGGTCGTCGAACAGGATACGCCCGGCGGTCGGCGCAATTTCGCAGGTCAACATCTTGAAGAAGGTGCTCTTACCTGCGCCGTTCGGGCCGATGATGCCACGCAATTCCCCGCGCCGAACGGAAAAATCGATAGCGTCATTGGCTACAAGCCCGCCGTAGCGCTTGCTCAAGCCCTCGGCCTTGAGAATTAGTTCGCTGGATCCATTAGGGAGCCGCAGCTGCGAAGGCGTGATGCCACCCGACATGACCTTCCCGGGGGCCGCCACCTCGGTCGGATCGGATTCGGCGACCTCATGACGTTTGCCGTTTCCGTAGGCCAGCTGCCAGAGATCGGCCAGCCCACCGACGATTTCCCGGCGCAAGAAGCAGACCAGCAACACGAACACGACGCCGAGAACCAGCTTCCAACTCGCCCCTAGATGCAACCGGATCTGTAGAAAATCACTGAGATAGAGCCATACCGTCGCGCCAACCAATGGTCCGAACAGCGTGCCCGCGCCGCCGATCGCGGTTTGCATCACCAACTGTCCCGACGTATCGAACATGAATGCGTCCGGCGGCATGAAGCCTTGCATGACGCCGAGTAGGCCGCCTGCAAAGCCGGCATAGGCGGCTGCAATCACGAAGGCGGTGAGCTTGTAGCCGTGGGTATTATGACCGAGAGCGGCGGCTCGCAGCGGATTGTCGCGGATCGCGCGGATTACGGCTCCTACAGGCGAGAACACGATGCGCAGCGCAATGACCATGCCGACGAAATACCAGAACGCAAGAAACGCATAGAGCGACCAATCGCTATTGAACTGCAGTGTTGTAAAGCCGAGATGGAGCGTGGGCGTCGGGACGCCGGGCAAGCCGTTCTCACCGCCGGTATAGGCGGACAGCGGATTGAACTCGACAAAGAAAAACACCTCCGCGATCGCTACCGTTATCATCGCAAAGTAAATGCCCGTCCGGCGCAGCGCGATCAGTCCGACGAAATAGCCCACGATTGCGGCCGCCAGCATGCCAATGAACAGCGCGGTCACGACATTCGGGAAGTCCAAGACGGTGAGCAGATATGCGGCCACCATACCGCCGGTGCCAAAGAATGCCGATTGGCCAAATGAAAGCAGGCCGGTGAAACCGAACAGAATGTCGAAGCCAATGCCGAAAATGCCCCAAACCAGAATGCGGTTCACTGTAGCCGGCGAAAAACCGAGATGCGGCAGGACGAATGGCGCCGCGATCAATGCTGCTGCCGTCAGCGCCTCGACAATGATAGGACGTTGCCGGAGCATCAGATGAGCGCACTCATTCGCGGCCCGGTGTACCGAGGAGTCCGTAGGGACGGAGCACCAGCACGAGCGTCATCGCGACGAACAGCACAACATACGAATAGCCGGGGTTGAACATGGAGGTGATGCTGATGATCTCGCCCGCAATCAGCCCACCCAGCACGGCTCCCGGGAACGAACCGACGCCGCCGATGACGACAACGACGAACGTCTGCACCAGGATCGACTCTCCCATGTCCGGCGCGATCGAGACCACGGGCGCGTTGATTATACCAGCGAAGCCAGCGGCCATCGCACCGATGCCGAAGACCAGCATGAAAACCTTGTCGACGTCGATGCCCAATGCATCGACCATGGCAGATTGAGGCGACCGCGTTCGTCGTCGGCGCCGAAATCGCCCCAGGTCGAGCCAGCAGGGCGGCGGTTCCAGCGTGGATTGTCTGCCATGTGCGTTTCCCTCCGTTGTCGGGGGTCAGGATTTCAGCAATTGCTCGATGGCACAATCGAATGATGGAAGCCGAAGATGGATCGCTTCTGTCGTACGATGGAGGGACAACCGAACGGATTATCGGTTTGGCGATCAAGGTGCATCGACACTTTGGGCCAGGGCTGATGGAATCGGCTTATGAAGCGTGCCTGTGCCATGAACTGCGACAGGGTGGGTTCGCCACGGCCAGACAAGTTGCGTTGCCGCTATGCTAAGGGCCCGTGGGGAAATAAGTGCTCCGATCTGGCCACGTAACCAGTGATTGCGACTCTGGTTTTTGCACGCGTGCGATTCGTTTATTTCCCAGCAGACCCTAAGATGGTATCAGGCTGGACAATGGATACCGTGCTGACCTGATTGTCGAGGAGAAGGTCATCCTGGAGGTCAAGTCGGTTGAACGTCTTGTGCCGCTACATGAGGCCCAGATGCTGACGTATCTTCCGGTCAGCGGCTGTCAGATCGGATTGTTGATGAATTTCAACTGCATTAGGCTGAAGGATGGTAATTGCTCACCTGGGTGATAGCCTGACATGTCGATGCGTCGTGGGTGCTTCTGCGGCTGTGCGATGAAGGTTGACGCGGTCACGGGCGGTTCGATTCAAGCTCTGTGTGACGCAAGGCATCGACCTTAGCACGCTGAGCCACGCGGAGAAGGATGCACTCATCCTGTCGCTGTTCGCTCGGTTGGAAGCAGCGCTGGCGCGCATCGATGAACTTGAGAAGCGGCTGGCCAGATTTGAACGTCCCACCAAGACGCCGGACAACTCCTCGCTGCCGCCATCGAAGGGGCAGAAGCCCGATCGTCCGATGGGCGACAAGCCGCCGCGCAAGAGCCGCCCCGGGTTCGGGCGGACGCTGCACCCGAACCCGGATCGTGTGTTCGAGGCCAGGCTGACCACCTGTCCGAGGTGCCAGGCGGCATTCCCGGAGGCCTGCCAAACCCCGCAGCAGGTCTACGAACGCATTGAACTACCGCCGATCCGGCCGGACGTGACGCAGGTGCGCCTGTTCGGCGGTCGCTGCGCCTGTTGTGGTGAGCGCGTGGTCGCGACTGCCCCAGCCGGGCTGGAACCCGGTTCGCCATTCGGTCAGTCGATCGCTGCCTTGGTGGTCTACTTGCACTACGCGCACGCGATCGGCATGGAACGGTTGGCCACGCTGATGGACGAGATCTTTTCGCTCACCCTCAGCGAGGGGGCGATCAGCAACATGCTGGCCCGCGCGCGCGAACCACTGCTGGTGGCAGCGGCAACCATCCGCGCCACGGTGCTCGCCAGTCCGGTGGTGTGTTCTGATGAGACTTCCGCGCGGGTGAGCGGCAAGAACTGGTGGGAATGGGTGTTCATCGGCAGCCTGGCCGTGCTGCACGTGATCCGTCCCAGCCGTGGCAAGGCCGTGGTTCAGGCCCTGTTCGGCGAGATCAGGCCGATGGTCTGGGTGTCCGACATGCTTGGCAGCCAACGCGGCCACGCTGCCGAATGGCAGGTGTGTCTGGCGCATCTGCTGCGCGATGCAACCTACGCCATCGAATGTGGCGACACCGCCTTCAGTGCCGCGTTCAAGCGACTGCTGCTGCGCGCGATCGCCATCGGGCGACGCCGCGACGAACTGAAGGACAGCACGCTGAGGCACTATCTTGCCGACCTGGATCGCCGGCTCAACCGCATCATGGCAGCTGTTCCGATCGGCGAGCCAGGACGCAAGCTGCGCAAGCGCATCGCCGCCAACAGGGCGCACCTGTTCGTCTTCATCACCAATCGAGATGTGCCGTATACCAACAACATCTCCGAGCGGCATCTTCGTCCCAGTGTGATCTTCCGCAAGGTGACCAACGGCTTCCGCTGCGAGTGGGGTGCCGAAACCTATGCCGCCTTCCGATCCCTCGTCAGCACCGCAAAGGCCAACAGCGCTTCAGTGCTTGATGTGCTGCGCTTCGTGCTGACCACAAAAATCCCCGAGACGCTATCCGCCAGACCGGGGTGAGCAATTACGAAGGATGGGCTTCGGCGGTTCGTTTTATAGTTATTTTTAGCACGAAGAAAAAGGAAGGCTTGCACAGAGGTCACGAAGCAGATTTTATATTTGGCGCTTCGCGCCGGACGCAGGCACAGAACCGACGCGAAGCATTATATATTTCCTTCGTGAACTTCGTGCAGTCCTTCCTTTTTCTTCGTGTTGAAAAAATAGGATTTTCACCGGTGCCGCTGGCCTATCCTCTTATGCGGCCTGCGCCACGGTCATCGTCGGTACCTGAAATCGGCCCAGGTCGAGCCAGCAGGGCGGCGGTTCCAGCGTGGACTGTCTGCCATTGTTTCCTCCTACGCCGCCGGTTTGGTGGTCGCGATTGATTTGGTCGCCTCGATCCCAGGCTCGAAGTCCGAGAACTCTGGCACGCGTCGGGCGAGACGTGCACGCTTCACGCCGGCCTTCACGAATTCCTCGATGTGTGCCGGCACCAGATGCAACCGGCCCAGATCGCGGTTCAGCGTCTGGTGCAAGCGGTGACGGGTGAAATCATCGCCGATGCCAAATCGATCGAGATACAGATCGAGGATACGCTGCTTGTCGGTGTCGCTCGGATAGCCGAGGCGGACATGCGCATCGAACCGTCCGGCGCGCTTGGCCAATGCCTCGTCGATTGCCTCGGGGTGATTGGTCGTCGCGATGGTGACGATGTCGTTGTACGCCGAGCCGCCCGACAGCACCTGCAACAGTTCGCCGGTCACGTCGTCCTTGCTGACGGACGCGAACGGGTTCTGCCGGCTTTTCGTCATCAGGTCAAGGTCCTCGAGAATCACCACCGCTGGAGCCAGCATTTGCGCCAGGTGATAGACCGCGCGGATATGCTCGACGGCTTCGACGATGATGATGCTGGCCTCGCTGGCAATGTCGTTGACGAAGCACTCGACTGCTGTCGATTTGCCGTCGCCTGGCGGGCCTGACAGCAACAGTCCACGCCGGATGCTCAGGCCTTCCGCCTTCAGCATTTCTCGGTCGCGGATCGATGCTGCGATGAAGTCCAGTTCCGCCCGCGCGTGCACGTGCGGCACGATGTCGTTCCAGGTCCTGTCGGACATGCGCGAGCGCACCGTGCGTAGGTCGCGGTTGAGCAGCACGACGCGGTTCTTGAACGGGTTCGATTCCGCCAGCAGCTTGCGGACCAGGGCGATGACCGCGGCTTCATCTGCCTCACGGTACACCAGCCCCAGGCTGTCGAGTGCGAAGCCGTAGGCCGGCGCGGTGCGATGTGTTGCCTGCGCGATCAGCATGAATTGCGCGCCTGTATCCGGCACTGTGCCGCGAAATACCGTGCGCGGGCGGATGACCTGCAATTCGCCATCGATGTTCAGCGTCACCCTGATTGGGCGCACATTCGGCACCACCACATTCCGGTCGGACACGCCGGTGCCGGGCAATTCGCTCAGCCACATCCAGCCGGGCATCTCGCCCAGCTTGCGCGACAGGATCGCGATCGTCGCGTCGTCCGCGGGCAAAGAGAGCGTGCTGGGTTCGCCGGCTCCGCAAAAAACGCGGAACAACATCGAGTAGCTGATCTGCGGCGTGGCGGCGCGTTTGATCTGCTTGTGCTGGGCAACGATGTAGCCGAGCGATGCGGCCATCGATGCAAAGCCCTTGATGGCGTCTTCGGGGATGTCGGCGAGCAACTGGTCCTTTAGCGTCAGCGACGCCGCGGCGGATTCTGCGAAGAGGCGCTTGATCAGCGGGTTGCTGGCGGTCGCCGCGCCCTCGGACACTTCGTAGACGCCGTAGACAAATTCGCCCAAGGCATCTGTGCCGTAGACGGTTGCGGTGACGTTCAGCGTGCTGGCGAGCACCTCGGCTGCCTTGCGCGCCGCCGGCGTGCCTTGCGCTGGCCGTTCCTCTACGACCTCGCTGCCGCCCAATTCGACGGTGCAGCGGACGACATACTTCTGGCCGATCGAGGTGCGCTTGTCTTCGATCTTGAACCACACGATGCGGGTCTCCGTTATGCTGCCTGCGCCACTGTCATCGTGTCGCCGGCCACCGTGGTACGCCGCATGTCGCGCACCTGCGTCTCGTCGAACCGGGTCACGCGGTGCATCGTCTGGCGATTGTCCCAGATCACCAGATCCCACTGCCGCCATTTGTGCGAATACACGAACTCGGGCTGCGTCGCGTGCTCCGCCAGATCACGCAGGAACGCGCGCGCTTCGGGCACTGGCCAGCCGACGATCCCGCCGGAATGCGCCGACAGGAACAGCGACTTGCGGCCGGTCACCGGATGCGCGCGCACCAGCCGCTGGCGCACCGGACGGAACATGGCGCGTTCCGCCTCGTTGAGTTCGGTGAAGCCCAGTGTGCCGCGCGAGAACATCAGGGAGTGTTCGCAGACCAGGTCCTCGATTTCCGCCTTTGTTGCATCATCCAGCGCGTCGTAAGCGGCGCGCATGTCGGCGAATTCCGTGTGGCCGCCGTGGTCAACGACGATCCGTCCGGACAGGAGCGGAGTATTTCGCCGGCACCGCGCGATACGAACTGTCCGAGTGCCATAGCCGGTTGCCGAGGTTGAACATCCGCCGCCGATCGTCGCGTGCCAGCGGCTTCTGGTCCTTGTCGAGATTGGACGCGTCCTGCATGTCGAGCGGCAGCCGCCGTTCTGCCGCCGTCGCGATATGGCCGCCCGGCGACGATTCCAGTGTGCCGAAATTGCGCGTGAAGGCGCGTTGCGCGTCGTCGGTCAGATGCTGATCGTGGAACACCAGCACCGCATGGCGATCCATGCCTGCTTCGATCGCTGCAACGTCCTCGCGCGACAGCGGCTGCGTGATGTCGACGCCGGATACCTCGCCGGCAAATACCGGCGTGATCTGACGGATGCTGATTGCCATGGCTTCGTCCTTTCAGGCTGCCTGGGCCACCGTCATCGCGGTGCCGGCAACCGTCGTGCGGCGCATGTCGCGCGGCTTCGACTCGTCATAGCGCCGCACGCGATGCATGACCTGACGATTGTCCCACATCACGAGATCCCACGCGCGCCATGCATGCGTATAGACAAACTGCGGCTGCGTCGCGTGCTCGGTCAGGTCGCGGATGAAGGCACGCGCCTCTGGCATTGGCCAGCCGATGATGGTGCCGATATGCGAGGCAAGGTACAGCGACTTTCGGCCCGTGACCGGATGTGCGCGCACCAGGCGTTGGCGCACCGGTCGCATGGTGGCGCGTTCCTCCGGTGTGAGGTCGAAGCCGAGCAGTTCGCGCGAGTACTGCAACGAATGCTCGCAGACGAGGTCGTCAATCGAGGCGCGTGTTGCCGCATCCAGCGCATCGTAGGCGGCGCTCATGTCGGCGAATTGCGTCGCGCCGCCTTTGTCCGCCACGACGCGGCCGGAGAGGATCGAATAGGTCGCAGGTACCGCCTTGAATGAACTGTCCGAATGCCACAGCCGATTTCCGAGGCTGTACAGCCGTCGCCGGTTGTCGCGCGCCAGCGGCACGTTGTTCGTGTCGAGATTGGATACGTCGGCAAATGCTGGATCCAGCCGTAATTCGCCCGGCTTGCTGATGCCGGTGCCGCGGGTGAACTCCAGCTCACCAAAATTGCGGCTGAAGGCGAGCTGCTGATCGTCGGTCAGTTGTTGGTCGCGGAATACCAGGACGGCGTAGCGATCCATGCCCGTCTCGATCGCGGCAACGTCATCGGGGAACAGTGGACGCGTGGTGTCGACGCCGCTGACCTCGGCGATGAATGAGGGATGCAGGGGACGGCAGTTCAGAACCATGGCAAAGAACCTCGACAATCCAGGTGGATTCTAAGCCCGAGGCACAGGGCTGTCATGTGGTCGGCCCGCCCGCCCGAGGCGCCTGCACCTCGTGGTCAAAATCCGACAGATGGGTCCGCTATTCGGCTCGACCGCAAGGCCGTTGCGCCAGACCGTCATTGCGAGCGAAGCGAAGCAATCCAGTGGTTGGTGGGCTGAAACAACTGGATTGCCGCGTCGCTTCGCCCCTCGCAATGACAGCGAAGGGCGGCCCTATGCTGGGTACTATCCGTTGGGTTCCATCCACCAGCTATTCGTCGGGATGGGCGCGAGCTTACATGTTCAGCAAGCTCTTGATCGCGCTGTCCATCGGAATTCCGTAGTTCTGGGCCGCCAGGCGCACGGCGGCATAATGCTCCTGTGTCAGCAGCCCGTTCTTCAGCGGCGGGAACCCAAGCACTTTCAGTTCGCTCATGCCGTCAAGCAGCTTCATGATCTTGACGAACCGCCCCTTCTCAGCGGTACGACTCTGCTTCTCGTATTCCCGTCCGTGCTCGCGGTTGACAAGGCCGCGCACCAGGAACATGCGTACCAGCCCGTAGACAGCACGGTAGGCATCGCTGCATGGATCCATCCACAGAACATCGCCGCACGGTCCATGCAACCGCGCTCCGCGACGATGGAGGCCTGCAGACGGGTCCGCAACAAAGTCGCGCGCCTACTCCGCCGCGGCGCGCGCCTGCGCCTGCTCGACCACCAGCCCTGTGCCCTTGATCGAGGTGCGCCGCAGATCGCGCACTTCCTTCAGGTCATCGAAGCGCCGTGCCCGATGCATCACGGTGCGATTGTCCCACATCACCAGATCGCCGACGCGCCATACGTGCGAATAGACGAACTGCCGCTGCGTCGCATGCTCGGTCAGGTCGCGGATGAAGGCGCGCGCCTCGGGGACGGGCCAACCGACAATGCCGCCGATATGTGACGACAAATACAGCGACTTCCGGCCCGTCACCGGATGCGTGATCACCAGACGATGTTGCACCGGACGCAGCCGATCCTCGTTGCCCGGCGCATAATCGGCAAACCCGATCTGCTCGCGGGAAAACACGATGGAGTGCTCGCAGACCAGATCCTCGATCTCGGCCTTCGTCGCGTCGGCCAGTGCGTCGTATGCGGCGCGCATGTCGGCGAATTCCGTGTTGCCGCCCTTGCCAGGAATGACCCTCCCGTGCAGCAGCGTATAGCCGGCGCCGACCGCGCGGAACGACGCATCGGAATGCCACAGCCGGTTGGCCAGCGCGTACATCCGCGCCCGATCGTCGCGCTCGCGGATCGCATTGCGCGCGGTCAAGTTGGAGATGTCGCCAAGCTCAAGCCGATCCCCCAGGCGGCGGTCTTCTGGTTTGGCCATCTGGCCGGCGAGCGTCACTTCCAGCTCGCCAAAGTTGCGGCTGAATTCGAGCTGCTGTTCGTCGGTCAGCGCCTGGTCGCGGAAGGCCAGGACGGCGTAGCGATCCATGCCCGCCTCGATGGCGGCGACCTGATCGCGTGTCAGCGGCTGCGTTATGTCGATGCCGGAGACCTCACCGGCGAATACGGGATGCACGTGGCTGATCTTCATTTTGGGATGCTCCTGGAAGCTTGGTTGGATCATAGCTGAGGCCGCCGATCCTGTCATTGCGGGGCGATCCGTCATAGGATCGCGGTACACTTGGCAAAGAGCGTCCGATGGCAACTTCATCGTTGATGGGCCAACCGAAGACCGAGGTCGATACACCAGCCTTGCTGGTCGATCTGGATTTGATGGAGGGGAATATCCGCCGTGTAGCGGAAACCTGCCGCGCCAATGGTGTCGGCTGGCGGCCGCACACCAAGGGACAAAAGACGCTGGAGATCATCCAGAAGGAGCTCGCGGCGGGCGCCATCGGCATGACCTGCGCCAAGCTAGGCGAAGCCGAGGTGCTGGCCGAACACGGCGTTCGCGACATCCTGATCCACAATCAGATCGTGGGCGCTGCCAAGACGCAGCGCCTCGCCGCACTGACAGCCATCGCTGATCCGATCGTGACCGTCGACAACATCGCGCATGTCGAACAGCTTGCCGCCGCAATGCATGGCACGGGCCGGACGTTGCGCGTCGCCATCGAGGTGGATATCGGCATGCACCGTGCGGGCGTGTTGCCCGGTGCGCCAGTGGTTTCGCTGGCACGTGCCATCTCGGAAACCCCGGGCCTACGCTTCGTCGGTGTTGCTAGCTGGGAGAGTCATGCGGTCACCATCGCCGATCCGGCAGAGAAGGCGCGCGTCGTCGCCGATGCGATCAAGCTGCTGATCGACAGTGCTGAAGCCTGCCGCGCCGCTGGCCTGCCGGTGGAGATCGTGAGCTGCGGCGGTACCGGCACATTCCCCTATTGCGCTCAGCAGCCTGGCGTCACCGAGATCGAAGCAGGCGGGATTATCTTCAGCGATGTGCACTATCGCACGCACTATCATCTGGACTTTCCGCAGGCGCTGACGCTGCTGGCGACAGTGACGAGCCGTCCGACGCCAACCCGCGTGATCATCGACGCGGGCAAGAAGTCGATGAGCAGCGATGCCGCGGCGCCCGAGCCGATCGGCCTGAACGCAACGGCGGTAAAGCTGTCGGCTGAACACGGCACGATCGATCTTGGCGAACCGAACGACCTGCCGCGTATTGGCGACAAGGTGGAACTCATCGTCGGCTACGGCGACACGACGGTGCATCTGCACGAGGAGATCGTCGCCGTGCGCAACGGCAGGATCGAGGCAATCTGGCGCGTCGCCGGACGCGGCAAGATCAAGTAGCGAGGTCGGCCTCGAACCGGTCGCGCCAGGCATCCAGGCTGTTGCGGCGCATGACAGCCATCATGGCGGCGTGGCGCTCGCGTCGTTCGTCGCAGCCCATCGCCAAACCTTGGTCGAGCGCCGCTGCAACGCCGGCCTCATCGTAGGGATTGACGATCAGCGCCGCATCCAGCTCGCGCGCCGCGCCGGCGAATTGCGATAGCACGAGAACGCCGGGATTGGCCGGGTCCTGTGCCGCGACGTACTCCTTTGCCACGAGGTTCATGCCATCACGCAGCGGGGTTACGAGCCCGACCTGTGCCTCCGCGTAGAGAGGCATCAATGCGCTGCGTGCGAAGCCTCGATTCAGGTAGCGCAACGGCATCCAGTCCACCTCGGTGAAGCGGCCATTGATACGGCCCGTTTCGGCTTCCAGCTCGTGACGGATCTCACGGTAGGTCTCGATGTCGCCGCGCGATGGGGGGGCGATCTGCATGAACACTACCTTGCCCTGGTGCTGCGGGTATTTCTCCAGGAAGCGCTCGACCGCGATGAAGCGCTGGCGCAGGCCCTTGGAATAGTCCAGCCGATCGACGCTGAGGATCAGCGGGCGCCCGAGCAGACTTTCGTGCAACCGGACCGCGTAGCGCTGATTGGCGGAGGCCTCTGCCTCGGCGCGTACTTCATTGACGTGGACGCCGATCGGATAGACCCCAGTCCTCGCCGTGTGCTCCGGGGCATAGCGCGCCAGATAGTCGGTGAATGCGGTGCGGTCGTCTTCCGTCTGAAAGCCGAGCAAATCGAAGTGGCACATTGACCGGATAAGCTCGGCGTGCGCCGGCACCGTCATGAAGACAGCAGGGGCAGGGAAGGGCGTGTGCAGGAACAGGCCGATACGATTGCGCACTCCGATATCGCGCAGCGCTTCCGCCAGCCCGAGCAGATGATAGTCGTGCGCCCAGATCACATCGTCGGGTCGGATCAGTTTCGCTAGCGCCTGCGCGAACAGGGCGTTGACGCGGCGATAGCCGGCGAACTGCTCCCAGGTGAAATGCGCGTGGCTGATCTGGTAGTGCAGGGTCGGCCATAGCGTGTCGTTGGCGAAGCCGCGGTAGTATTCGTCGTAATCACGGCGGCAGAGATCGACAGTATAAAGGGTGATCGACCCGACGGTCCGCTCGGCATGCGCTGGCGAGACCGCATCATCGGTGATCTCGCCACTCCAGCCGAACCAGATGCCACCCTGCTGCTTCAATGCGTCCAGCACGCCGGCAGCGAGGCCGCCAGCAGTGGGTTCACCTTCCGTGATTGGCGCCACCCGATTGGAGACGACAACAAGCCGCGACATCCCTCAGGACCCTACCTTCGGGATGCGATCAGATCACCACACTGTGTCCGATACGTGGCGATGTCGCACCGATGTCACTACTGGATCCGGTCAATCCTGCTCTCGCTCAGCGCGGAGGCTGCGGCGCAGTCCAACGAGACCAAGCTTCACTTGATCTTCGCGATCTGCGCCTCACTCAGTCCGCGGATGAAATCAGGCAAGGGGATGAAGCCGACTTGCGTCAGGTAATTATCGCCGTTGCCGCCGGTGACCGAAATGGCCCAGCCCAGGAAGGAGCGCAAGGCTTCCGCCGTCGCGGCATTTGGCTGTGTTTGCGAGACCAGGGCGTATTCATAGTTGACCAACGGGTAGCTGCTGTCGCCAGGGGCATACACAAGGCTGATGCGCTCGTAGGGCGGCGTGCGTGGGTCGAGCTGGGAGGCGGCATCGGCGATGGCCTGCTGCGAGGCGAGCACGAACTTGCCCGACTGGTTCTCGACCATTGCCGTGCCGAGCTGGGCTTTGGCAATCTCGCCGGCGTAGCTGATGCCCGCATAGCCGATCGCGTAAGGCGTGGCCGCGAGCGTCGCGACGACCCCTTCGTTGCCGGGTGCGGTTTTCTCCGCGGCGACCTTGGGCCACGCGATATCGGTGCCATAGCCTGGATTGTCTTCCCAACTCTCGGCTGAGAAATCCAGAAATTGGGTGAACACGAACGTGTCGCCGGATGCATCGGCACGGCGGACCGGGATGATGCCCTGGTGAGGCAGCGCCACGTCCGGATTCAGCGCCTTGATTTTGGCATCGTCCCACTCGGTCACGGCGCCGGAATAGATGGCGGCGAGCGCTGGGCCACTGATCTTGATGTTCGCGCCATTGAGGCCCGGCAGATTGTAGTTGATAGCTACCGCGGAAATGGCGAGCGGTATGTTGAGGATCTCCGGATTATGCGCCGCGACCTCGTCGGAGAGATAGGCGTCGGAGGCGCCGATACGAACGGAGCCGCCGATGGCCGAGTCTATACCGACACCGGAACCGGTGCCGGCGGCCGTCAGCACGACGTCGGGCGCGGCGCTCTTGTAGCCGTCGATCCAGGCCTTGAAGAGCGGGTACAGGAGAGTTGAGCCGGTTTCGTTGATTGTAATGCTGTCCGCGTTGGCGGCAGAGACCGCGAATGCGATGCCAAGGGTGGCCGCGGCGATCGCGCGGCGAAGATGTTTCGTCATTAGTGCGCCTCCAGCGGGGCGCGGCCGATCCGGTCCAGATTCACCCCGGTCGTCTCGATGCGGTAGATCCAGGTCACGACCGCGCCCAACACCGAGGTGAGCGCCAGGATGTAAAGCAGCGTGCGGGTCCCCATGGAGGCCAGCAGGATCGGGAAGCCATAGGTCGTGGCGACCGCGCCGACCTTGCCGATCATCGCCGCAAAGCCCGCGCCCATGCCGCGCACCTCGGTCGGGAACACTTCGCCGGCGAGCAGGTAAGTCTGCGCGTTGGGGCCGACATTGGTCATGAAGTTGAACAACATCACGCCGCCCATGATCAGATAGAGCGCCATCGAGCCAGAGACCTCGAGTGACAGCGTGGCGATGACAAGTCCGACGGCACAGCCGAGAAAGCCGAAGACCTGCAGGCGGACGCGCCCGTATTTGTCGGCGAGTGCGATCGCGAAGATGATGCCGACGACCAATAGTGAGGTCGTCAGCGCCGCGGCCTGCGCCGAGTGGATGCCGCTCGCGATCAGATCGGCAGGGCTGCGGATCTTGTCGGGACCGCTGCCGAGGGCGGCCGCGATCATGGTGGGGGTGAAGACGCCGATGCCGTAAGTGCCGAGGTCCTGGAGAAACCATGGCGCCGACGAGAAGATGGTGGCGCGGCGGTTGTCCGCGTTGAACAGCGCCATGAAGGACTTTTTCGATGCGCTCGCCTCGTCCGCGACATGTAGGGGGAGAGCCACCGTTTGCGGGTAGCGCGGAGTCCGGTGAAGGAGGCGTTCAACCGCTTTTTCCGCTTGCTCGTGCGCGCCACGCACGATGAGCCAGTTCGCGCTCTCGGTGATGAAGAAGCGGCCGATGGTGATAAGCACGGCCGGCACCAGCGCGGTCGCGTACATCCATCGCCAGGCATCCAGGCTCGGGTCGATCATCAGCACGACGGCCCCGATGGCAATGCCACACATGGCGCCAATCGCCTGGAAGGCGAAGGCGCCGAGTACAAGGCGGCCGCGCGAGACGCTCGGAATGTTCTCGGAGATGATCATGTGCGCGGTCGGATAGTCGCAGCCGAGCGCCATGCCGACGCCGAACAGGCAGATCACCAGCGACACAAAGCCCTGGACCATGATCAGCAGGGCGAGGAACAGGCAGAAGATGATCATCTCGGCGATGAACATGCAGCTTGCGGCCAAAATAGTCCGCGAGGCCGCCGAGCGTGATAGTGCCGACCAGGATGCCTGCAAGGCTCGCCGAGGTGACGAGGCCAACCTCGGCAGAGGCAAGGTGAAATTCACGGTTGATCAGCGGTACCGTCACACCGCCCATGAAGACGACAAACCCCTCGAAGAACTTGCCGAACGCCGCGAGCGTCCAGATGCGCCACTGCATGCCCGTCATGGGTGTGGATTTCAGCGTGGTGCCGTCAGCCCAACTGGGCAGCTCGTCGATATACTCTTGCACAGACTTAGCGTTCACGGCTGGCGCCGCTTGTGTAACATCAGCCATTGGTGGCTCTTCCCCCACTCTTCCCCAAGGCGCAGCCGCCATCATCTGGCCTTGGCGGCCAGATTGGCGCTGCGACGGCGACTAGGGTGGCCAAAAATCAGCGCGTCGGCACGTGACGGTTTGATGTCAGTTGCGAAACTTGGCAGCGACTACGCTGCCTCGGCCACCGGTGCGGCAAGCTGCTGCTTGCGCAGCATGTCGCGATACGGGCCGGGACGCAGCGCCAGTTCGGTTGGTGAACCGTCATCAACGATGCGGCCACGATCCATCACAATGATCCGGTCGAAACTCTTCAGGGTCGCCAGCCGGTGCGCGATCGCGATCACCGTGCGTCCGTGCATCAGCCGATCGAGCGCGTCCTGGATCGCCCGTTCGCTTTCGCTGTCCAGCGCGCTGGTCGCCTCGTCCAGCAGCAGGATCGGCGTGTCTTTCAGCAGGGCGCGCGCGATTGCCAGCCGCTGGCGCTGTCCGCCAGACAGCTTCACGCCGCGATCGCCCACCATGGTGGCGAAGCCGTCGGGCAGGGCCTCGATGAACTCGCGGCAGTTCGCCATCTCGGCGGCGGCCAGCACGTCCTCTTCCGGCGCATCGGGACGGGCGTAGCGAATGTTCTCCAGCACCGTGCGATGGAACAGGCTGACATCCTGCGGCACGATCGACATGACTCTCCGCAGGCTTTCCTGCGTAACGTCGCGAACGTCCTGGCCGTCGATTGTGATCCGGCCGCCCTGGACATCATAGAAGCGCTGCAGCAGCGCCAGTACGGTGGACTTGCCGGCACCGGAAGATCCTACCAGACCAACGCGCTGGCCTGGCTGTATTGTCAGCTCGAAGTCGCGCAGCACGGCGACGCGTCCGGGATAGGCAAACCCGACATGGTCGAACAGCACCTTGCCCGGCCCGGGCACCAGCGGCTTGGCGTCAGCGCGATCCGGCAACTCGTGTTCGATCAGCAGCGATCCGATCGCTTCCTCCAGCCGGGCAAAGTGCTGGGTGAGATCCACCAGCGCCACCGCGAGATCGCGGGTGCAATGCAGGATGCCAATGGACAGCGAAGTGATCAGCACAAGGTCGCCGACCGTCGCCTGGCCTTCCTGCCAGAGCAGCAGCCCCCAGGCGACCACGCCGGAAATCAGTGTCGCCGTGATCACGGCATGGATCAGCCGCAGCCGCTCAAGGTAGATCAGGCTGGAGCGGCGGGCGCCCATCTCCACGTCCATGGTGGTGGCGATCCGCCGCTGCTCGCGGAAGATGGCGCCGAACGCGCGCACGACCGACATGTTGCTGATCACGTCGACGAACTCGCCATCGACGCCGGCGGCCTTGGAGGCAAAGCTGCGGTGCAGGGGCGTGCCGCGACGGGCGAGGTGGAAGATCAGCACGCCCAGGACCGCCGCGGCGCCGACAAGAGCGCCAGCCATCGTCGGATTCACCGAGCTGATGAACGCGATCGAGCAGACCACCGCCACGATCGGCGGCAACACGTTCCACGAGCCGGTATTCTCTATAGTGAAAGCGGCATTCGAGGTGGCCGTGATGCGGCTGGCCATTGCGCCTGGCAGACGCTCCGCGAAGTAGCTCGGCGAGTGGCCGGAGATGTGGTCGAACAGATCACGCCGAACGTCGCCGGTGACCGCCACAAATGTATAGGCAGCCGCCCAACCGGCGACGCGCCACAACAGGCTGTCCGCGGCGACGAGCCCGCACAGGATGGCAAATGCCAGCCACAATCCGGTCGCCTTGCCGGGGCCGGCGGCGATCACATCCACCAGGTGCTTCAAACCGTACTGCACTGATACAGCGCAGACCACGGCCACCAGCACGGAAGCGAACACCGTGGCATGACCCCACGGATGACGACGCACATAATGCCACATGTACGCCGATTGGATGTGCGCGAAGGCGTGGCGCATCGAAGTGTGCCGCGTCGCGCCTCATTTCTGCCGTAATTGCTTCCATATCACCCGGTCCGGAGGCTAGTTTTCGGCGGAAAACCCGCCGATTTTTCGCCACATTCCCATCCTATAACGACATAGTGATTAAGCGCGGCTTCTGCTCAAGTCAAGTGTTAGTAAAGCCGGGCTGGTTACTTGTGAACTCATAGTAAAACCGGGGCCCGTAGTTTTATGCGCATTGCTCAGATCTCTCCGCTTTTCGAGGCGGTGCCACCCAAGCTGTACGGTGGCACGGAACGAGTTGTATACTCGCTTACTGAAGAACTGGTTGCGATGGGTCATGACGTGACCCTGTTCGCTTCCGGTGATTCCATTACGTCTGCCAAGCTGGCGCCGATGCGTGATCGGGCGCTGCGTCTGGATCCAACCGTCGTGGACTGGATCGCGATCTATATGCGGATGATGGAGCTGATTTATCGCCGCGCCGACGATTTCGATGTGCTGCATTTCCATACCGACTACTTCCCGCTCTCGCTGTTCAGCCGCCAGAAGACACCGTTCCTCACCACGCTGCACGGCAGGCTCGACATCCCCGAATTCAAGGGTATCTACGAGCTGTTCGACGCGCCGATGGTGTCGATCTCCGACAGCCAGCGGCGGCCGATCCCTCGCCTGAACTGGATCCGCACGGTGCATCATGGGATGCCGGCGGACCTGCTCACCCCGCAGCCGGTGAAGCCCGGCTATCTGGCGTTCCTGGGACGCGTATCACCAGAAAAGGGCCTGGATAAGGCAATCCGCATCGCCGGCGCGGCCGGGATGAGGCTGAAGGTCGCCGCCAAGGTCGATAATGCGGACAAGAAATACTACGAGAACGAGATCAAGCCGCTGATCGACACCAGCCCCTGGGTCGAGTTCATCGGCGAGATCAACGATGCCCAGAAGCCGGACTTCCTGTCGGGTGCGCATGCGCTGCTGTTCCCGATCGACTGGCCGGAGCCGTTCGGCCTGGTGATGATCGAGAGCATGGCCTGCGGCACGCCGGTGATCGCGTTCAATCGCGGCTCGGTGCCCGAGGTGATCGATGACGGCGTCTCGGGCTTCATCGTGCACGACGAGGCGACCGCGATCGCCGCGGTCGATCGGCTGGGCGAGCTGGACCGGGCAACGGTGCGGGCGACGTTCGATCGGCGGTTCACCGCGCGGCGAATGGCGGAGGACTACCTGGATCTCTACACCGAACTGTGCGAGCCGCAGCTTCCGCTGCTGCGCGCTGTCGGCGACTGATCATTCGCACAGCAGGGTCGTAACTCCTGGGCCGGGCAGCGTGACTGTCCGGCCCTTTGCGTTTCGGGGGGGAACTGCCGGGCAGACATTCCTGTAGCGGTGCATTAATACAAGCCAGCAAACCATAGGAATGGCACGGCTCCATCCATGTTGGTCCACCGCTGCGCCTTCGGGCTCATCGGTACTGAACCTGTTCACGGCGGCGGTGCAGACCGGGTTCGGGCCGTTCCTCTCGGTCTATCTGATCGAGCAAGGCTGGAACACGGCCGACATCGGCTACGCACTCAGCATCGGCACGATTGCTGTGCTGGCACTGCAATTGCCGTCCGGAGCGCTGGTCGATCTGATCCATCATAAGCGGTTGGCCAATCTCCTCGGCCTGGTCCTGCTGGGCATCAGCGCCTGGATGCTGGTGGCGACACCAACGCCGGGCCCGGTCATATGCGGCGCAGGTGGTGCATGCCTTGCCAGTTGCATTCTGACGCCGGCGATCGCCGCTCTCACACTGGTTCTGGTTGGCCAGGAGGGGTTCAGCGAGCAACTCGGGGTCAACGCGCGCTATGCCTCCATCGGCAATGCGCTGGCCGCAGGTTTGCTGGGCATTCTCGCGTCATATGTTTCAAACCGCGCCGTATTCATCGCCACCGCGCTGCTTGTTTTACCTGCGATCGCCGTGTTGCCACTGTTTCGCAACAGCGATCGCGTTCCGGAGGAGGATCATCCAGCGAACCTGCACCCAAGGAACGCTGCGCAGGCAACACCGTCCTTGGCACATCTTCGACGAGCCCGCTTTCATGGTGTTCGTCATCGCGGCGGTGCTGTTCCAGTTCGGCAATGCCGCCATGCTCCAGCTCGCCTTGAGCGAGCTGGCGAGACGCACCGGCCATGCCGGTCTGGTTGTAACGTGGGCAATCATCGTGCCGCAGGTCGTCGTCGCGTTGTTCTCGCCAATGGTGGGCCGGCTTGCGCAGAGCTTCGGGCGGCGTCCGGTCCTGCTGGTTGGTTTTGCGGCGTTGCCGGTTCGCGGCTTGCTGTTCATGACGCTGCCGGGCGGCTCCCGCTCGTGATGATGCAGGTCCTCGATGGCGTCAGCGGAGCCGTTTTCGGCCTCATGGTGCCCTTGATCGCCGCGGACGTGACGCGGCGCAGCGGCTTCCTGAATTTCGGCATCAGCACGCTTGCGCTTGCCGGAGGGCTTGGCGCCACGTTCAGCACGACAGCAGCAGGGTGGGTGGCTTATACAATGGGCGCGCCGGCCGCCTTTTTCGGACTGGCGTTGGTGGGGTTCGCGGCGGTGCTGGTGATCTGGTTGCTGCTGCCGGAAACCCGCACGGGCAATCCCATGCCCGGAGCACCTCAACCCGTTCCAGCCTGATTGACCCTCTTGCGGTTCACCCGCCTCGCGCGCCAGATGGCGGCAACCGAAGGGGGAGACAGAGATGCCCGACGCCGTCCATCTGACCGAACTGACCGGCGACTACCAGTGCCTGCACGAATTCATTCCGGCTGCACGGGCCAAAGTGGATGGCAATATCTGGGGCTACCTCATCGGCGCGACCGAAAGCGAGACGACACTGCGGCGAAACCGTGCCGCGTTGGACGCGATTGCTCTGCGTCCCCGCGTGCTGCGCGACGTATCGAAGGTGGATGCGAGCACGACATTCCTCGGCATGAAGCTGCGGATGCCGGTGATGCTGGCACCCGTCGGATCGCTGGAGTCGTTCAATCCTAACGGGGCCGCGACAGCCGGCCGCGGCGCTACCGAGTTTGGCATTCCGATCATCGTGAGTTCAGTGACGAAGCCGGGTCTGGAAGAGGCTGCGAAGGCCGTCGCTGGCCCAAAGATCTTCCAGCTTTACGTGCGTGGTGGAGATGACTTTGTGGACGATCACGTCCGCCGCGCGGTGGACAATGGCTACAATGCCTTCGCGATCACCGTGGATACCGCCGCCTATTCACGCCGCGAGCGTGACATTGCGGCTCGCTTCGTCAAGCCGTGGCGCACCGCGGCGACCGGGCACAATTACCAGGCTGGTTTCTCCTGGGACAATGTGAAGCGATTCAAGGACAAGCACAGCATTCCGCTGATCCTGAAGGGTATCGGCACAGGCGAGGATGCGGCAATCGCCTGCGAGCACGGTGTCGATGTTGTGTACGTGTCGAACCACGGTGGCCGCCAACTCGACCATGGGCGTGGTTCGATGGATGTGCTCCCCGAGGTGATGGATGCGGTGCGTGGCCGAGCGCGCGTGATGGTCGACGGCAGTTTCTCCCGCGGCACTGACGTGGTGAAGGCGATCGCATTGGGTGCCGATGCGATCGCGATCGGGCGGCTGTATTGCTACGCGCTGGCGGCAGAGGGCGATCGTGGCGTGCATCGGATGTTGGAGCTGCTTGAGCAGGAGGTGATGGTGGCAATGGCGTTGGCGGGTGCGCGCAGTCTGTCGGAGCTGAACCGCTCCTTCCTGCATCTCGGTGCACCGCCGGTCGCGCAGCCACATGTTCACAGTGCTTTCCCATTGCTGTTCCCCACGCCGGAAAGCCCGCGGTAAATTCAGGCCAACCGAAGCAACAGGAGGGAACCATGCGCGGTGTCGTATTCACTGGCGGTCGTGAGTTGGAATTGATGCAGTTCCCGGACCCGACGCCGGGACCGCAGGAAGTCGTCGTGGAGATGAAGGCGTCCGGCATGTGCGGGAGCGACCTGCACCAGTATCGCCGACCCAAAGGACAGACGCGCCAGGCGACTGGCTTTCCGCAGAACCCCGATCCAGTGATCGCCGGCCACGAGCCGTGTGGCGTGGTCGTCGCGGTCGGGTCGGGAATGTCAGAGAAGGAAGCCCGCGTCGGCGAGCGCGTGATGGTGCATCATTATCAAGGCTGCACACAGTGTAACCATTGTCGCTCCGGTTGGCAGCAGCTTTGCCAGGAAGTGCCGGTGAAGGTGTATGGCAGCAACTCGCATGGCGGGCACGCGCAGTACTCTGTGCGTGCCGGCTAACACGATGGTGCCGTTACCAGACGAGCTAAGCTTCGCGGCAGGCGCGGCGGTCTCCTGCGGCTCCGGCACGGCGTACAGCGCGTTGCGACGGATGCGTCTGTCGGGCAACGACACGCTCGCGATCTTTGGCCAAGGGCCGGTGGGTCTGGCCGGCACGCAATTCGCCAAAGCTATGGGTGCGCGGGTGATTGCGTTGGACGTCAATCCGCAGCGGCTGCAACGGGCGAAGGATTTTGGTGCCGATGAAGTGGTCGATCCCGGCTCGAACGATCCGGTTGCGGCGATCAAGGACCTGACGCACGGGCGCTATGCCGATGTGACGCTGGATACGTCGAGCAATCCGGAAGCGCGGGCGAATGCAATCCGCAGCACCAAGGTCTGGGGCACGATGTGCTTCGTTGGCGAGGGCGGCGATGTGCACATCGATGTCAGCCCGATGCTGCTGCGCCGGCAGTTGACGCTGATTGCCTCGTGGACCTTCTCCAACATCATCCAGGCCGAGTGCGCGACATTCTGCGTCGAACGCAAGATCGACGTGGACGCGCTGTTCACTCATCGCTGGAAGCTGGAGCAGGCTGACGAGGCGTACAAGCTGTTCGACAAGCAGTCGGACGGCAAAGGTGTGTTCCTGATGTGAGCGCGGAACTACGCCGGCAGGTCGTGGCGGTCTATCGCGAGGTGGATCGCCGCGGCCTGATTGTGGCCAGTGCTGGAAATGTAAGTCATCGCATGGGCGAGGGCATGCTGATTACGCCGTCTGGTTGTTCGGCGGAAACGCTGGAACCGGATGGGCTGGTGCCGATGACGCTGGATGGCGATGTGACTGGTAATTTGACGCCATCCAGTGAGTGGGCGATGCACGCGGTGATCTATCTCGCCCATCCGGAGGCGCAGTGCATCGTGCATACGCACGCCGATGCCTGCACTGCGCTGGCTTGTCTGAACGAAGGGCTGCCGGCATTCCACTATATGATCGCCAATTTCGGCGGTGATGACGTGCGGTGCGCGCCTTACGTCACGTTCGGCACGCCTGAGCTGGCTCGGTTGGCAGTGGAAGCGCTTGCTGGACGCACGGCATGTTTGTTGGCGAACCACGGCATGATCGTGCACGGCCCGGCGGCGGATCGAGCACTGACTGGTGCGATCGTGCTGGAAACACTGTGCCGGCAATATCTGCTGGCGCGTTCAGCTGGAACGGTCCGTCTGCTCACCGCCGAGGAAATGCGGGCTGCCCACGAACGTTATCGAACGTACGGCCAGCGCGGCACTGCATGTGGAAACACAGAAGTCCCCCCTCCCCTTGCGGGAGGGGGTTAGGGGGAGGGGGCACAGCGCCACCGCGGCCCCCTCCCCCTAACCCCCTCCCGCAAGGGGAGGGGGAAATAAATTTGCTTGGCCTGGCGCATCATGCAGCCAGCAGCGTCTCTGCCGGCGCGTAAGGCAGGTTCAGATCTTCGGCGACAGCTTCGTACGTGACCTTGCCGGCGTGTACGTTCAGCCCGTGCCGCAGATGCGGGTCATCGGCCAACGCCTTTCGCCAGCCCTTTTCTGCCAGCGCGATTACGAACGGCAGCGTGGCATTGGTCAGCGCGAAGGTTGAACTCCGGGCCACCGCGCCGGGCATGTTGGTGACGCAGTAGTGCACCACACCGCCCTCGACATAGGTCGGTGCTGAATGCGTGGTCGGGCGGCTGGTGGCGAAGCAGCCTCCTTGATCGATCGCGATATCCACCAGCACCGAACCGGGCCGCATTTGCCGCACCATCTCGCGTGATACCAGCTTCGGCGCGGCGGCACCCGGTACCAGCACCGCGCCAATTACCAGATCGGCTGCAAGCACCTGATGCTCGATCGACTCCGCCGTCGCGAATAGCGTTGTCGCCCGTGGACCGAACTGCAGGTCGAGCTCCTTCAACCGCGGTAGCGACTTGTCGATGATAGTGACGGAAGCCTCCAGCCCAACTGCCATGCGCGCCGCATTCGTCCCTGACACGCCACCGCCCAGAACGACCACTTTGGCTGGGGCCACACCCGGTACGCCGCCAAGAAGAATGCCCGCGCCACCTTGTTCCTTTTCCAGGCAATGCGCACCGACCTGAATTGACATGCGCCCAGCGACTTCACTCATGGGCGCCAGCAACGGCAGTGCTCCGGCCCAATCAGTCACCGTCTCATAGGCGATGCAGGTAGCGCCGGTTTGCAGCAGACCTTCGGTCTGTGCCTTGTCGGCGGCGAGATGCAGGTAGGTGAACAACACCTGGCCCTGGCGCAGCATTGCGATCTCGGCAGGCTGCGGCTCCTTTACTTTCACGATCAGGTCCGCGGTCGCGAACACCTCTGCCGCGGTGTCCACTACCGCCGCACCAGCCGAGCGATAGACATCATTCGCAATGCCAATACCGGCGGCGGCATTGTGCTCCACGGTGACCCTATGGCCGTGCGTCACCAACTCCCGAACGCCGGCGGGCGTCAGTCCCACGCGATACTCGTGGGTCTTGATCTCCTTTGGGACGCCAATGTGCACGAAATGCCTCCTGTCAGCCGGGGAGCGGGAACATTTTCAGGTATGGCATATAGTCATCCTCGACATCTATCTGGAGGGTGGCGAGCACTCGCACCACCGCGTTGTAGAAGCCGATGGTAATCGTCAGATCAACGACCTGCTCATTCCCCAATGCTTGCTGAAGCGCTGCGAAGGTGCCTTCCGACATGGCGCCATCGAGCGTCATCTCGCGTGCGGCACGCAGGACGGCTTTTGCCATATCATCGAGCTGCGTCGGCTTGCCCGCAGTGTCGTCGATCAGGGCCCGGATGTCGCTCTCGCTGACGCCGAAGTCGAGACCTAGCTTGACGTGGTGCGACCATTCATATGGCGAGCGTGCCAGCCAGCCGACCTGAAGGATTGCCAGCTCGCGCAGCCTGGGGTCCAGCTTGCTGTGGAAGCGGATGAACATGCCCAGGGTGTCGAACGCCCGCGCCGCGTTTGGGGAGTTGACCAGCGCCTGATTCAGGGTGATCCGGCGCTTCAAGAGGTCCTGATGCTCTGGCGCAAGGTCGGAAACTTCCAGATACGGCACACGGGCCATCTTCATCCTCTCTTGATACGGCGGCCGCAGAATGCATCTTTAGTGGAGTGGGAGTCGATCGACGATGATGCGCAGAAGCAAGGAACAGGGCGATTTACGCAAGCCGGAGATGCCATGGTTCGCCGGGGCGATGATCGGGATGACCATCACCACGCTGGCGGCCGGAGCGATGATGCTGGGAGCCGGGATGGCGCTTCAGGCAGCGCCCATCAACCGATTGCCCTCACGGTAGCCCCAGAAGATATCGGGCGAGATCTCGTCCACGGTCCGGCAGCCGGTATAGGCCATCGTCTTGTCGGCCTCGTTCTTCAGGATGCTGATCGCCTTCAGCGCGCCGGCCTCGCCACCAACGGCGGTGCCGTAAAGGGTGGCGCGCCCGGTCAGCACGGCTTTCGCCCCTAGGGCGAGTGCCTTGACGATATCGGATCCGCGCCGGACGCCAGAATCCAGGATCAGGGTCATCTTGTCGCCGACCGCTTCGGCGATCTCCGGCAGGACATCGAGCGACGCGGCCGCACTGTCCATGTTGCGCCCGCCATGGTTCGACACCACGATGCCATCGATCCCGTAACTGAGCGCCTTGATCGCATCGTCCGGCCGATTGACGCCTTTCAACATCAGCACGCCAGGCCATATGTCGCGGAACTTGGCGATGTCCTCCCAGGTCAGCGAGTCCGCCCGCAGCGCGTCGCGCGAACCGGCGCCGCTGAGGATCGAGGCCTTGTATTCGTCCGGATAGTTCTCGTGTTTCGGGAAACCCTGCGAGCTGAAGTATTTCATCAGTACGCCAGCGGTCCACGACGGATGCCGCATCACATCCAGCGTGAACCGCACCGACGGCGTCCACGGCAGGCCGAAGCCGTTATGTGTGTTGTATTCGCGGTTGGGCGATACGGGGGAATTGACGGTGACGATCAGCGCCTCGAAGCCGTTGCGATTGGCACGCTGGATCAACTGATGCGACAGCTCGCGCTGCTTCCAGACATAGAGCTGGAACCACAGCCGCCCGCCGACAGCGGCGATCTTCTCCATCGGTGTCATCGAGGCGGTGGATAGCGTCAGCGGGATTTGCGCTTTCGCCGCTGCCTTGGCGAGTTCCAGTTCCCCCTGGTGCCAGCAAAGCCCGGCGGCACCGGTCGGAGCGATCGCCATCGGCAGGCTGGCTGGTTTGCCGAACAGCGTGGTGGCAACGCTGCGCTTGGATACATCCACGAGCGCGCGGTGACGCAGCTTGATCCGCTCGAAGGCGGAGCGGTTGTTGGCGACGGCGATGTGATCCTCGGTGGCGCGATCGACAAAATCGAACACCCCCTTGGGGAGCCGGCGCTTCGCTGCATCGCGCAGGTCCCAGACGTTAAGACAGCGATCGAGATTGGCCATTAGATCGCCGCCTCATCCATTACTCGTTCGTACATACGATTGCCCTGGCGGCCACCGAAGAAGATGTCCGTTGTGATCTCGTCAACCGATCGGCAACCGGTATAGGCCATTGTCTTGTCTAGCTCGTTGCGGATCAGGTTCATCGCCTTGAACGCGCCAGCCTGACCGCCGACGGCCGTGCCATACAGAGTAGCTCGGCCGGTCAGCACTGCCTTGGCACCCAATGCCAGAGCCTTGCAAATGTCGGAGCCACGGCGCACGCCTGAATCCAGTATGACGGTCAGCCGATCACCGACGGCCTCCGCGATTTCCGGCAGCACGTCGATCGTGGCGACAACGCTGTCCATGTTCCGTCCGCCATGGTTCGATACGATGATGCCATCTACGCCGTAGTCGATCGCCTTCAGCGCATCGTCGGGCCGGTTGATGCCCTTGATCATCAGGATGCCGGGCCACTTGTCGCGGAATATCTTGATGTCTTCCCAGTTGAGCGAGTCCTGGCGGACCATTTGCGCCGTGGCCGGATCGTTGCGGGACATCCGCTTATATTCGTCGGGGTAGTTTTCATTGCGCGGCATGCCGATAGTGGTGAAGTACTTCATCAGCACATTGGTGAACCACACCGGGTGCCGCATGATGTCCAGCGTGAACGTCACGTTCGGCGTGAATGGCAGAACGAAGCCGTTGTGCGCGTTGTATTCGCGGTTCGGCGGTACGATGGTATCAACCGTGACGATCAGCGCCTCGAAGCCGGCGCGATGCGCGCGCTCGATAAGCTGATACGACAGCTCGCGACGGTTCCACACATAAAGCTGGAACCAGAGGCGACCGCCCACGCCGGGTCCTGCTTCCTTCGCAATCTTCTCCATCGAGGTCATCGCGCCAGTGGCCAGCGTGAACGGAATTCTCGCCTGGGCGGCAGCCTTTGCCAGTTCCAGTTCGCCTTCATGCCAGCACAGGCCAGCCGCGCCCGTGGGAGCGATCGCCATCGGCATCGTCACAGGCTTGCCGAACAGCGTGGTGTTCATTGTGCGCCCGGATACGTCGACCAGAGCGCGATGACGTAACTTGATACGCTCGAATGCGGAACGGTTGTTGGCGACTGCTACGCCATCTTCACTGCCGCGGTCGACGAATTCGAATACGGCTCTTGGCAATCGACGTTTGGCGGCAGCGCGCAAGTCATATACGTTGAGGCAACGATCGAGCGTGGACATGGACTTCTCCCCAGATGACTGGATGATGAAGCCCATAGGTCCATTGTCAAGCGAGCGTCAGCCGACTTCGCGGAGGACCTCGGTTTTCACGGGCAGCACTTGGCCCATCCACATCGCGTTGATCGTGTGATCGTCGCGTGGACGACCAGACTGTGGATGCACCAGGATGGTCAGGCCCATGCGGTTGATCATCAGGAAAGGCACCAGTGTTGGGAACAGGTCTGGTGGAAAGGCGATCTGGTACATTGCCTGCACGTGCGGCCCAACTTCGTCGTCATGCCAGCTTCCCATGCGCATCTGCCCGGGGAAGCGCTCCTCCACCAATGCGCGCAGCATTGCCGCGCGCTCCTTGCTGGCAGGATCGTAGTAGATATGTGCATGATAATCCTTGATAGTGCCGATATCCTTCGGTGCGTGCTCCATCACACCTTCTCCTCCAGCCGTTGTTCGAGCGTTGCTACCTGCCGAGATGCGCCTCCGAGCGCGCGTTCGTCAATCGCCTCGGATTGTTCGGCTGTTCCGTCAATGCACGGCAGCCAGAACATAGCGATCAAGCACCTGTAGAGGCACCCAACTCTGCATGTCGCTGCTATATAGTCCGGCCATTACCAGCGCGACCATATCGAGCCGCGGAATCACGTACAGCCGCTGGCCGCCCCACCCAATGCCAGCCGACCAGTCAACCGACTGTCCATGCACCAGCGAGCGGCCAAGCCACCACTGGTAGCCATAGAAATACAGTTGCGCTGCTTCGATTTGTGGAGTGGTCGACGCCACGATCCACGCCGCTGGAACGATCTGCCGGCCGTTCCACGCCCCATGGTTCAACACGAGCTGCCCAAGCTTAAGCAGATCGCGTGGCAGCATGCGCAGACCCGATGCGGCTATCGGCTCATCATTCCTCGGATACTGTTGCCACGCGACATCGGTGATGCCGAGCGGCGAGAACAACAGTTCCTGCGCCAGCACGTCCTCGGTCTTGCCCGTGGCCTGATGCAGCACGGCCGAGATAAGCGCTGCGCCGCCGCCGCTGTAGTTCCACACCGCACCAGGCGGTGTATCGATCGGCTGCGCCAGCACGAAACGATACGGATCCGCTGCATTATCCATCTCGACTTCGCTGTTGTGCGGGTCGCTGTAAGGAATGTTTTCGTCCCATTTCAGCCCGTGTGACATCGTCAGCAGATCGCGCAGCGTGATCTTGTTCTTTTCCGGCGACCGCAAATCGGCATAACGCGGCAACAGGTTCAGGACCGGCGTGTCCAAGCCGGACACCCAGCCGCGGTGGATGGCAATGCCCAGGATCAGCGATGTGACACTTTTGCTGATCGAACGCAGGTCGTGCAGCGTGTCCGGGCCGTGCTCGATATCGCCCAGCGAGCTGCCCCAATTCTCGTCCTCACCCTTGAAGTAGTGCTCGTACACCAGGCGGCCATGACGCGCCACCAGCACGACGTGGACATCTGCATCTTTCCACGCGGCGAAACGCGGGCCAATGGCACAAAGCGACTTCCGATCCAGACCAACAGATTGCGGCGTCGCGACATGCCAGCCATCCGAGCGCGTCTGTGGCACGCCGCAATCCGCCGTCTGCGCGTTGGCTGCGAGCGGCAGCAGCAGAATAATCGTGTGGGACAGCAATCGCATCACGTCATGCAGCGAATGTCGTCGTGTCCCTGATGCGGACGGCATCATGCGGTCTCGGTCAGCCGTTGCTTCACCTCGCGCTTTGACACCTTGCCATAGCCGGATTTCGGCAGTTCAGCCCAGAACACGAAGCGCGCGGGCCATTTGTATTTCGCCAATTTGCCTTCGAGATGCGCAAGTAACTCAGCCTCGATCACATGCGCATTGTCGGCCAACACCAGCACTGCGACGCCGCACTCGCCCCATCGCTCGTGGGGCATGCCGACGACGCATGCTTCGGTCACGGCAGGATGGGTCAGCAGCAATTCCTCGATCTCGCGCGGGTACACGTTGGAGCCGCCGGAGATGTACATGTCCGATGCCCGGCCCGTGATATAGACGAAGCCCTGTTCGTCCACATGCCCCAGATCGCCGGTGTGAAACCAGCCGAAGCGCGTCGCCTGCTCGGTCGCTTCTGGATTGTTGTAGTAGCCAGCGAACACACCAGGGCCGCGGACACAGATCTCGCCGGTGACCCCTGGCGGCAGATGCGAGCCATCGATATCCAGGATGGCGATCTCCATGCCGGTGCGCGGAAAGCCGCAGCTCCCGACTTTCATGTCGTCATCGATGCTGTGCAGGGCAGGGGGTAAGACGGTGATGTTGCCCGTTACCTCGCCAAGTCCAAAATACTGCACCAGAACCTTGCCAAGTTTGCGGAGCGCGAGAACCTGGTCGGCTCGATACATCGGCGAGCCTGCATAGATCACGTAACGCAGCGACGCATGATCATAGCGATCTACCGCATCATGCCGGGTCAACATGGTCAGGATGGTCGGCACAGTGAACATGTTGGATACCTGATGCTGCTCGACGAGCTGCCATGCCTCTTCGCAATCGAGCCGCTCACCGGACAGCAGCACACTCGCCGCGCCACGCGCCACCTGCGTCAGCGCATGGATGCCAGCTCCATGCGACAGCGGCGCCACCACAAGCGATGCATCGGTTTCCGTGGTGCCGGGCATCAGGTCACAAAGATGATTGCAGATGACATATTCCATCTGCCCATGCGTCAACATGCCAGCCTTCGGCCTTCCCGTCGTGCCGGAGGTATAGAAGAACCAGGCAGGATGGTCGCGATCGACATCGGCAGGACGTTCCATCCTTTGTTCGGAGGCCGCCAAAGCATCCCATTCGCTGATCCAGACATGCAGTCTGGCGCCTGGGTTTTCCGTGCGGGCGGCGGCAGCATGATCCGGAAACGCGTCATCGAATATGTGCACGGCGGCGCCGGACGATTGCGCAAGATAGGCAACCTCCGGCGGCGTCAGTCGAAAGTTGGTCGGCACCCAGACCGCGCCGAGCATCCACGACGCGAACATGGTTTCCAGTACGGCATTCGAGTTCCGCGCGTGCAGCAGGACGCGATCGCCATGCTGCACGCCACGTTCAGCGAGAGCTGCCGCCGCACATTGTACCCGAGTGCAGAAATCCGCCCAGGTCCATACGCGCTCACGCCAGATGATCGCAGGCCGCTGCGGAAACCGGCGTGCAGTCTGCAACAGCAGGTGTGCGAGGTTGCTGGTTGGGATCAGCGAACCGCCTCCAGGATCGACACGTAGTTCGCCACTGCGGCACCGCCCATGTTGAACACGCCGGCGATGTCGGCCTTCGGCAACTGCATCGTGCCCGCCTGGCCGGTGAGCTGCATCGCGGTGATCGCATGCATCGAGACGCCGGTCGCACCGATCGGATGGCCTTTCGCTTTCAGCCCGCCTGACGGGTTCACTGGCAGCTTGCCATCTTTCGCGGTCCAGCCCTCCAGCACAGCCCGGGCACCTTGACCTGCCGCGGTCAATCCCATCGCCTCGTATTCCAGCAATTCGGCGATGGTGAAGCAGTCATGCGATTCAACGAACGACAGTTCGTCCAGCTTCACATCGGCCGCATCGAGCGCGCGCCGCCACGCCTCTGCCGCGCCCTCGAACTGCGTGATGTCACGCTTGCTGATCGGCAAGTAGTCGTTCACCTGCACAGCGGCGCGGAAGCGCACGGCCTTGCCCATCGTGCGCGCGGTCTCCTCATCGGTCATCACCAGAGCCGCCGCACCGTCCGACACCAGCGAACAGTCGGTGCGCTTCAGTGGCGGCGCGACATACGGGTTCTTCTCGCTGACACGGCGGCAGAAGTCGAAGCCAAGGTCCTTGCGCATCTGCGCATAGGGATTGTCTACCCCATTCTTGTGGTTCTTCGCCGCGATAGCGGCCAGCGCATCCGATTGGTCCCCGTAGCGCTGAAAATAGCGTTCGGCGATGCGGCCGAACACGCCGGCAAATCCGGCCGGAATATCCGCCTCTTCCTTTTGGTAGCTGGCCTTCAGCAGAATATCGCCGACTTCCGCTCCAGGCGTTGCGGTCATCTTCTCCACGCCAATCACGAGCGCGAAACGCCCACGTCCCGCGGCGAGGAAGTCGCGCGCGCCATGCACGGCGGCTGAACCCGAAGCGCAGGCATTCTCATAACGTGTGATCGGCCGGAAGCGCAGCTCCGGCACGTGCTGCAACACCAGCGACGCCGGAAAGTCCTGCTTGGAGAAGCCGTTGTTGAACAGGCTGACGAAGGTCGCCTCAACATCGGTCGGCGCGACGCCAGCATCATCAATTGCGGCTCGTGCGACGCGCCCGATGAGTGACTCGATATCCGGGTCTTCCAGTTTGCCGAACGGCGAATGTGCCCAGCCGACAATGCAGGCTTCTGTCATGATGGAGCTCCTGATCTGATGTACCCAGATTAGCGAATTGAGTGCCGGTTGGCGATTGACTAAAGATAACACATATGGTATCAAGCTGGATACCAGAGGTGCGTGAATGCCTCCGGACGGATGGAAGCAGTCCCTTCGGGGAGCGTTTTGAGAGTCAGGTGGACGCCAGGGCGAAAGCGCGGATCGACACTGCGATCCGAAAATTGGAACGTGGTTTGCGACCAGATGTAAAGTCGGTGGTGAGGGCGTGCATGAAGCGCGTATCGACTACGGTCCTGGCTATCGCCTGTATTTTGCTAATGACGGTAGCGAGTTGGTGATCCTCCTGCTTTGCGGCGACAAACGGACGCAAGCCAGCGATATCGCGGAGTCTAAAGGATGTTGGGTTGATTATCGTCGCCGCAAAGCCACGCCACCGCAGCGGCCGACTGATTGGGAGACATGATGGTCCTGACACGAAACTTCCGAGAGACCATGCTAAGACAAGTGCAGAACGACCCGGCATTTCGTGCGGCGCTTGTCGAGAAGGCTGCACGAAACGTCCTGGAGGGAGATATCGAAACCGCGCTTGGTCAGCTTCGTGACATAGTCAATGCGACAATGGGTTTTGATACCCTGGCCATCGATACGGGAATTCCCAAAACGAGCCTGATGCGCATGTTAAGTGATCGAGGCAACCCCCGTGCAGGTAATCTGGCTACTATCTTGCGGGCAATTGGCCAGAAGGTAGGGGTACACATTTCTGTACATGCTGAAGTGGCGGACGTGTTGACCGAGCATCCTGTCTAATACCACTACTCAATAACTGCGACCCATTCGCTTTAACCGTCATGGCCGGCCGCCGAGCCGGCCATCAGTCTCAGCGGCACAACGGTGCCGATATACGCTGATGGCCGGGTCAAGATGCTATGGGGGTGGACGGTCGCAGCCCGGCCATGATGGGGTGGATGGCCCCCTCACGGCATCTATGTGCCAAAGTTGGGTTGTCGCAACCAACAGACGGGAGCCATCCATGACGGAAGTTAGCACGATTGGCCTAGACCTGGCGAAGAAGGTGTTCCAGGTGCATGGGATTGACGCATCGGGAACGGTGACCATCCGGCGCCCTCTGCGCCGCGATCGGGTGTTGGGGTTCTTTGCCAAGCTGGCGCCGTGCCTGATCGGCATGGAAGCGTGTGCCACCGCGCATCACTGGGCGCGCGAGCTGCGGAAGCTGGGCCATGACGCGCGTCTGATCCCGCCTGCGTATGCGAAGGCCTATGTGCGGCGGAACAAGAACGATGCAGCCGATGCTGCAGCGATTTGTGAAGCGGTGAGCCGGCCGTCGATGCGCTTCGTCGAGGTCAAGACCGAGCAGCAGCAGGCTGACACGGGTATCCACAAAGTGCGCGAGATGCTGATGAAGCAACGCACCATGCTGATGAACCACATGCGCGGGCTGATGGCGGAGTTCGGCATCGTGGTTGCCGAGGGGCCGGCGCACATCGCCGAGCTGGTGGCAATCCTCGCCGATCCGGACGACCACCGCATCCCGACGCCGTTGCTCGACGGGCTGGCGGCGGTCGCCGAGCTGTTGCGCAGCATTGAGCAAAAGCTCGAAGCCATCGACAAGCAGATCGTGGTGATGGGCCGCAACAATGCGACCTGCCGGCATCTGATCACGGCACCCGGCTTCGGGCCGATCGTGTCGAGTGCCCTGGCGGCATTCGTAACGAACCCGGCTGTGTTCCGCAGCGGCGGGGATTTCGCCGCCTCGATCGGCCTGGTGCCGCGCCAGGACAGCACGGGTGGGAAGGTGAAGCTCGGGCCGATCAGCAAGCGCGGCAACGGCTATCTGCGCCGATTGCTGGTCAACGGCGCGATGTCGGTGCTCAACAGCAAGCAGGCTCGACAGGACCCGTGGCTGGTCAAGCTGCTCGCCAACAAGGCGCGCAAGCTGGCGGCGGTCGCACTGGCCAACAAGATGGCGCGCATCGCGTGGGCGTTGATGATGCGTCAGGAGGACTTCCGCGCCATGCCGGCGGCGGCCTGAGCGGCCAGCCCCGGCAGAGGCGGAAGGCTTGCGAGGGTGAACACGCGTGATGGCAATGTCGGTCAACCGACAGATCGAGGCAGACCTGCCAGTCGTCATGGGACAATGCGACCCCGCGGCCATGATCAGATCTCGATCAACGGGTCCCATCAGGGCCAGCGGTCTCGTGCCGCGCAAACAGGCCGGACACATGACCGCAAGTGCCCGACACGACCAGATCGCGAAAAAACCCTTGCACGCCGGGGGCCATCCACACATGACGACAGGGCGACAGATGAGTCAGGATCAGTGAGCTTTGGTATTAGTTGGCATACGGTGGGATTAATTCTCTGTGACGGTATGCCGCATAAACGGGGAACAAAGTGGCCTGCAGCAACCGAGTGCCAATGCAGGTGTTCACCCCCTCGCCTCAGGCCCCCAGCACGCGGCGCGGCCTGACGCGCTGATTGAGAGTTGGCCCGGCACGGGGCGTCCACGCGAAGATGGCGCGAGTGCCGGTTCGGAGTGATCGAAATTAACCCGTTGGACGTCATGTCGGTCGGGCTGGGCGGTGGCCTCGGATCAGTGTTGCGCTGGTGGGTCGGACGTGTTGTAGGCGAGCGCTAAACAGGCGCCTTCCCGCTCGGCACGTTCCTGATCAACATCTCGGGCAGCTTGGCCATCGGTTACCGCCTTGGTGCACGAATAAGCCCCATGCCGCTGCGATTGGCGGCACGTCGTGTACTATGCGACCCGGACGGTGACCGGCATTCCGAGCCATGTCATCCGGTTGAGAACGTCGCATGCAGTCTTCGCCTCGGTCTGCTGATTGGGCAGAATCCGAGCGTGGAGCCGTCGACCAATGATGGTCTTGTAGCGATACATCGCGGTTTCGACCAAGCTCCGACGGCTGTAGCCTGAACTGCGTTGCCAGGCGATGCGTCCATGCTCCGCGATTGCCGCGAGATGTCGGTCGCGCTGCGTTGTCGTGGTCTGACTCGGAACGGCCGTCGCTCGGGGCGGAATGACGACTGCCGCCGCCGGATGGCGTGCGGCCACGGCATTATAAACAGCCTCGCCATCATAGGCGCCGTCTGCGGTCATTGACGAAATATCCGCACCGACTTGATCGAGTAGCTCCGGCAGCACGGAAACATCGCCCACATCATCCGGAGTCAATTCCGCAGCAACAATCTCCTGCGTGTCGGCATCGAGGCCAAGATGCAATTTTCGCCAGCGGCGGCGCGACTTCGAGCCGTGCTGTTGATCAAGCCATTCACCCTCGCCATACATCTTCAGTCCGGTGCTATCGACGAGAAGGTGCAGCGGCTCACCGCGAGCGGCCCATTTTGGCAGGATCGTCACGCCGCGGCCACGACGGCTCAAGGTGGTATGGTCCGGAACGGCGATATCGATCCTGAGCACCTCGGCGATCGATCGCAGCATACCTTCGGTTTGACGCAGCGGCTGG
Source organism: uncultured Alphaproteobacteria bacterium (assembly GCA_963733475.1). Lineage (GTDB taxonomy): Bacteria > Pseudomonadota > Alphaproteobacteria > Acetobacterales > Acetobacteraceae > JAMXLO01. The sequence continues at coordinate 54,488 of CAVTEC010000035.1, forward strand.
TGGAACACCAACCGAAGCGCGAGGCCCGTTTCGATTGCGAGCGACGAACAGACCGGCTGACCGCCGCGTTCTCCGGTCGCAGGGGCGTGCCAAGCCGCCACTGCTTCCTCGGTGAACCATAACGTGACGCTGCCCCGCCGCACCAGAGCGGCATCGTATTCCGGCCAGTTTGCCACTCGGTATCTGGCTTTTACGATCTTGTGGCGGCGGCTGGCATGAACTTGTACGGCATAAATCTCCAGTGCAATAGACAGGAAACCGCACACCCTACGATTGTTCCGCCACCACGGCACCGTCTTGGCGCACCGTCCCCGCATGCCGCGATCAGGCAACACGCAAAGCCCAGCGAGCTTCACCGCTCGGCCGCTGATCCATGCACCAAAGCGACGTCGGACGGATACTGGGTGCAGCATTGAAGCCTTGCGATGCAGAATAAGGGCCAGACGTGCAGGCCACGAGCGCGGATGTGCTGGCAAGCTAAATCAAAATCCGACGGAGCATTGGTGCCGTTTCCCGAAGCCATGTTGATTTGTGCGCATTTTACATCGATCAGCACTGCGCGGGCGGCCCATACAGCCTCTGACGCGACCTATCGTGATTTTGTGATCACTCGGTAGCAAGGAATGCTCGCCCGCGAGTGCGACAGAAGCACTACAGTTGTATGACCGCTGGAAGATGGCGGCTAAGAACGAAAGGCCAGACGATGGCCAAATACGATCTGCTTGCTCGGTACCTACGATCCCAATCGGCGCCGGAATTGACGCTCAATCTCACGGAGATTGAACGAATTATCAATGCGGCATTACCGCGCAGCGCACGCGAACAGCCTGCATGGTGGCGGAACGATCTCACGCCCTATCGCTCCAGCGTGCAATCCCGAGCCTGGATCGATAGCGGCTACGCGACTGACGTGATCGACATTGAGGAGCAATGGGTGAGGTTCCGCAAGAAAACGCTCGCCTGTATGAAGCGCGGAAGGAAAATACCACGGCCGATGCAGGCCATCGGTTCTGTCAGAGGTTATACCAAACGGCAGGCTCTGTGATCGTCGCCCCGTTGAAGTCGGGAGCAGAACTTGAAGCGCTGTTCGGCCTTTGGATCGACATCAGTTCGGAAGCGTCCTGAGCGCACGGCGTAAGGCTACCGGTCGGTTCCGCTGCAGCGAGTGTGGTAAGCGGTTCAACGAACGCAGCGCCGATGTGCTGAGCTTGACTTTGGCCATTTCTGGGAAGGCGGAGATCTGGTCAGGTGAATACGACGTCGTCCATGACACCGGCGTCGAGGGCGGTACGATAGATGGCGGTTGTGGATCGTCGCCAACACGCTCTGGATCGGCATGTCGGCAGGCGAGGACGTCGGTCAGAACATCCTCGAGCATCGGGAGTTCGACGGGTACGACAACGCCGCTGGTGATGGCAAATAAATCAGCGTCGCACAGCCGACCGGCGAAGCACATGCCGCTCGTGCCGCTCAGCTCCAGGCCCTCATCGACTAGCCAGGCTTCCGCTTGACGGAGCACGTCATTGACCACGAGACCACATGTGTCATGTAGGCGGGCGATCCGGCATCGAGCTTGCGCTAGGGCAGATGGTCGCCCGCGGATAGACGGCTGACCTATGTCTGATTCGGCCTGACGAAACGGCAGTCTCGACAGTGGAGCGGCAGTTGGCCTCCGCAAGTTACGGCTGTGTTATGATTGGCGCTGGCATGCGCCTTCCCCTCGGCACCTTGTTCTGTTCGAGGCGGTTGTCAACGCGATCGGCACGGCCGCTCCGGATGCCGCCGTCGCCTTCAATACGACACCGGAGGACAGCGCCAAGGCTGCCGCTCGGTGGGTGCCGCTCGGCTGAGGCGGCTGCTCCCCACCCACCCAGAGTGGACCGTCGGTGCAAATATCAAGCAGATTGGGTGAAAACGCGCAGTGTGGCGGTGACTGGCGCGATGCGGCCGACCGAGGGTCATGAGCGCCTTATGACGCCTCGGATCTGGAAACCCTCTCGGGGGCGAGCGGATCCATTCGCCCGAAGTGGCCAGCCACGTGGTGGCGGAGCTTCTTATCCGGGCGTGGCTTTCACAGCGGCCATCAGCGTGTCGAACGCGACGAGGTTGAGTATCCGCCTGATGTTGTAGGCGAGTGCGGTTAGACTGAACTTGGCCCGAACCTTCTCCAATCCCCGCATTAGGAATGCGCCCTGATACATCCACTGCTTGATCGTGCCGAACAGGTGCCCGCCCGACAGAAATCCGGCAGTGGCCGCGGCCAACCGGAAAACCCGGTTCTGTCGCGAATTCTGAGCGATAACGGAGCGGCCCTGTGCCCTCATGAAAGTCAGCTCGCCAGCGAATAGAACTGCTGCGCCGGGCACAGGCGTCCCGCGGCCTTCAACTGACCTTTGCGGATCATGTGCATGAGCTCAATGCCAGCAAGGGTCACGGCGGCCGACCAGAAGGACTTGAACCCCATCATCGGTCGCACTTGGCGCTTGATCGCTCGATGGTCCTGTTCAACGACGTTGTTGAGGTACTTGACCTGCCGGAGCTCAATCTCTGCGTCCTGCTCGAGGTTGTAGCTCTCGATCGCCGCGGTGTTGGCGCCACTCTTGTCGATGGTAATCTTCGCCGGCACGCCATGCTGGCCGATCGCCTTGCATAAGAAGCGCAGGGCTGCCTTGCGATCCCGCTTCGCAGTCAGCAGGAAATCGACTGTGTTCCCTGCCTTGTCGACGGCCCGATACAGATACTTCCACTGGCCCCTGATCCGCACGTAGGTCTCGTCCATTCGCCAGCTGCCGCCCACCCGACGCTTGCGCGCCCGAAAGGCCTGGTCCAGCAACGGCACGTACTTGAGCACCCAGCGATTGAGACTGGAATGGTCGACCTCGACGCCTCGTTCTTCCATCATCTCCTCGAGCTGGCGGTAGCTGATCGGGTACGCCACATACCAGCGCACGCCCCAGAGGATGATCTCCCGCTCAAAATGACTGCCTTTGAAATCGACCACCGTGGAGCGCCCCGTTCCAGACCGACCACGATCATGCCCCGGCAGGCCACGGAGGCACAGCTTTGCGACAGAACCCGAGTTTCCGGCAAGATGTCAGGGCGTTTCCGCCGGAAGATCCTGGGGGGCAATTCACGTAGCGGGCCATGCACGCTCGCCGTAGAACGCCGCCACACCAAGAGCCCCGGAGGGGACCATGGAAACCACCACCACTTGCGCACCGCGGCAGAACCGGCTGCTCATCGTCGTGTTGACACTTAGCACGCTACTTACTGCCGGCCATTTCATCTCCGAGCACCACGCGTCGGGAATGGTGGCTAATGCGACTGCGGCGGCGCAGATCAGCGGCGTTTGATTTGCCTCCCGGTCGGGAGCACCGCATGATCGCTGTAGGGCTGTGGGCGACGATCCTGATAAGCGTGGTCCTGGTCTTGGTTTACGTCGCCAACCGCTACTAGGCCCAGCGGCATCCGCTTCAACAAAAGGGCCGCCGAAGGCGCATCGAAATTCCTACCTATCGGCCGCAGCGAAACAGCGCCATCGTAGCGCATGATCGAATGCCGGATCGCCTCGACGGGCTGAAGGGAGCGGTGGCCGGGT
>CAVTEC010000036.1:0-152064 GCA_963733475.1 uncultured Alphaproteobacteria bacterium
TCTGCAGCACGGCGCCGAAGGTAAATACCTGGGTGGGCTCAAGGTGCTTCAGGAAGAACCAGACCAGTGACGTGAGGCCCAATGTCTGGCCGAGCGACTGCACAAATAGTGGGAGCAGGAAATCCGTGCCGATCCACTGCTGGGTGAGCTGGCCGGCCATGAAGCAGCCGCAACCGACCAGGGCAAAACCGACTGCCAGCGGAAAACGCGGATCAACGTAGAGCAAAATCCTGGCAGCGAGGAACGACATGACGAACTGCGGGAGCAATATCCACTCCAGTGCGCCGCCGACTTCGATCGCGCGATATCCCTGCACCGTCGTGAGGAACTGAGGGATGATGTAGGAGGTGGCGAGCAGCGCAAAACGGAAGAAGGTGATCAGCAAAAACAACAGTGGGATGTTGCCTCGGGCAGCGTAGCGAAGATTGATCCATGGCCGCGGCGAGGCGAGTTCCTGAACGACGAATGCGACCACGAAAAGAACGCCGCCGATCAGCAGGGCGTTGATCAATCCGGAATTCAGCCAATCAAGACGATTGCCCTGATCGAGCGCGGCGTAAAGCAGGCTGAAGCCGAGCGACGCATATAGGATGCCGCACCAGTCGGCGTTCTTCAGCAACTCGCGATTGGTCGGCTGGCGTGGCATGCCGAAATGGATGCACGCGAGCATGATCGGCGCCAGCAACGCTGTGTCCCAGAAGATCCAGTGCCAGTTCCAGTGGTCGTCGAACCAGCCCTCGATCGAGGCCGCGATATTCAGCGACAGTTCGATGTTCATCGCATAGGCGGCGACACCATAGACCACCAGGCGCGGCGGCAAGTTCAATATGACGAAGCCGATGGTGAGAGGGATGAACGTGCCGGATGATAGGCCGCTGATGAACTGGAATATCAGCACTGTACGAAGATCGGGTGAGAATGGTAGCAATGCATTGGAAATCATGAGGGCAGTGGCGGAGATCAGCAAAACACGACGTACGCCGAACACGCCACCCAGCCACGCGGAGACCGGCCCGACCATCATCTGGCCCACAGTGAGAGCGGTGGTGATCCAGGCGCCGTCGTCGAAGCCGGCATGTACCGCGCCGCGCACATCCGCGAGGCCGAACGTCGTGATGCGGCTGTCGAGCGTCGCGATGATCGATCCCAACAGGACCGCGAACACGCCGATATAAGGGCGCGCACTCTGGGTCGGCTTGGTTTGCGCGGCATCGTCGGCTGGATGGCACAGCGAATTCCATCGCCAGCCGTGGGGCCAGGCGAACCGGTGCGATGCGTTGCGCGCGAAGCTCATTTCGTGTCGATGGTGGCGATCACCGACATGCCCGGCCGCAGCAAGTCATCGACCGCCGGGTCCGGATCGAGCAGGATTTTGACCGGAATGCGCTGCACGACCTTGGTGAAGTTGCCGGTCGCGTTGTCGGGTGGCAGCAGTGCGAAGTCCGCGCCGGATGCCGGCGACCAACTGTCAACGTGGCCGTGCAGCACGACGCCGGGGAATGTATCCACAGTGACACGCGCGGGCTGGCCGAGACGCACGCGCGTCATCTGGGTCTCCTTGTAGTTGGCGATGACCCAGACATGCGGCAGCGGCACGACCGAGATCACCTGTGTGCCGACATTCAGATATTGGCCTACCTGCACCAGGCGCAGGCCCACCATGCCATCGACCGGCGAGGTGATGCGGGTATAGCCGAAATTGATCTCCGCCAGATCACGTGCTGCGTGCTGCGTTTCGAGCGTGGCGCGTGCTTGGGTCTCCTGGCTGTTCAGGACGTTGAGCTGTTGGCGCTGCTGGTCGAGCTGGGCGTGGTTGAGCGCGAGCGTGGCCTCGGCACGGCGCTCGTTGTCCACCGCCTGTTCGACGACCTGGCGTGTGCCGGCGATGCCGGTGGCGAGAAGGGCTTTCTGGCGGACGGTTTCCAGATGATAGCGCGTCACGTCAGCTTCACTGGCATCGATCATCGCTTCGGCCTGGTTAATGAGCGCGCCTTGCAGGATCTTCTGCTGATCGAGGATCGCGATGGCTGCTTCGGCCCCTATGACTGCGCCTTGGGCCTGGGCAAGCTGCGCGCGATAATCCCTGTCGTCGATCTGCACCAGCAGGTCGCCGGCTTTTACTTTCTGGTAGTCGTGCACAAGAACGCGCGTGACGTAGCCCGGAACCTTGGCGGCCAGCGGGGTCAGGTCAGCCTGGAGGTACGCGTCATCGGTGGATTGCTCGATGGCGGAGCCAATCCACCAGTCCCATTCGTAGGCGACGAACGCGATGAGTGCGGCGATCAGCGCCATGATGAACAGGCGCAGGCCGATTGCGAGCCAGGGGAAGGGGGGACGTTGCGAGTGGACTGGCGGCAACTGCGTGACGGAAACATCCGGCGCACGGGCGACACGCATCTCGGGGACGGTCGATTGTTCGCTCATGAGGTGCACGGCTCCCTAGCGGAGGCATGACAGTGGAGGCTGTGCGGCTTCTTGTTGGACTGCGGCGTTTTTGTTGGAAAACGGCGTGGGGGTGCGGCGGCGTGATAAGGAAGGTCTTACGCAGTCCTCAGCCCGCGTGCGGGCACCACGATTGGAGAAAATTGCACTGAGGCGACCCGGCGTCGTGTTCATGTTGGTGCGACCGGTCACATCCTGCTTGGGGAAGGTTGACCTGATCTCATCGAACATCGGGCCTGCGTAGGCCTTCTCGGCGACCGTAGTGAGGATTGTGGATACGTCGAATTCCGTTGCCGCCTTGGCTACGAGGGCTGTGTCGTTGTGCAACGTGATCGCATCGATCGACTTGGTCGCGTATGAGTTCTGCGACTGGTGGTCGATCATGATCTGGGTTTGATCGGTTGGGTTGAGCAGTGTGCGGCCTGGCGCGGCGTTGGCTATTGGCGTGATGGGTCCTCCGTTCGGTCGGGGAACTCGCCAAAAGTTGAACAGCGATGCGGGCGTGATCGTTTCTGGCGCGGCCGCGGCGACGCATGAACATTGCATAGGCAATGGGACGAAACGCGCACAAGTTCCGGGCGTGGCGCTTGGCCGGGGTTCCGGCATCGCGGGAACGTGATTGAATTGCGCCTAAGCGCCTGAAACCTTCAATCCAACTTAAGCCGCGTCGGCGCAAACGCTTCCCGTAATCGCGGGAGAAAACTCCCCGACGGCGTTTGGCGGCGGGCCGCGCGACAGCTCGACCTGAAGCCGCGTCAGGCAAATCCGAAGGAGAACTATCATGAGATTCGTGGGGAAGATGACATTCGCAGCCCTGTTGCTGGGGACGACGATCGCGGGCGCGGCCTACGCGGACAATCCTACGACGACGGGCTGCCCGGCGGGGACGCAGCGCCTGGATGCTGAGGGTGGCGCTGGCGGCAATTGGCAGCAGGCGCCTGGCCAGGGCGTGCAGCGGACGGCCTCGGCGAGCAAGACCAACTCCGAGGGTGGCGCTGGCGGCAACTGGCAGCAGGCGCCTGGCCAGGGCGTGCAGCGGACGGCCTCGGCGAGCAAGACCGACTCCGAGGGCGGCGCTGGCGGCAACTGGCAGCAGGCGCCTGGCCAGGGCGTGCAGCGGACGGCCTCGGCGAGCAAGACCAACTCCGAGGGCGGCGCTGGCGGCAACTGGCAGCAGAACTCCTGGCCAGGGCGTGCAGCGGACGGCCTCGGCGAGCAAGACCGACTCCGAGGGCGGCGCCGGCGGCAACTGGCAGCAAACTCCTGGCCAGGGCGTGCAGCGGACGGCCTCGGCGAGCAAGACCAACTCCGAGGGCGGCGCTGGCGGCAACTGGCAGCAAACTCCTGGCCAGGGCGTGCAGCGGACGGCCTCGGCGAGCAAGACTGACTCCGAGGGCGGCGCTGGCGGCAACTGGCAGCAAACTCCTGGCCAGGGCGTGCAGCGGACGGCCTCGGCGAGCAAGACCGACTCCGAGGGCGGCGCTGGCGGCAACTGGCAGCAGACGCCTGGCCAGGGCGTGCAGCGGACGGCCTCGGCGAGCAAGACCAACTCCGAGGGCGGCGCTGGCGGCAACTGGCAGCAGACGCCTGGCCAGGGCGTTCAGCGGACGGCTTCGGCGAGCAAGACTTGACTCCGAGGGCGGCGCTGGCGGCAACTGGCAGCAGACGCCTGGCCAGGGCGTGCAGCGGACGGCCTCGGCGAGCAAGACCGCCTCCGAGGGCGGCGCTGGCGGCAACTGGCAGCAGACGCCTGGCCAGGGCGTTCAGCGGACGGCTTCGGCGAGCAAGACTGACTCCGAGGGCGGCGCTGGCGGCAACTGGCAGCAGACGCCTGGCCAGGGCGTGCAGCGGACGGCCTCGGCGAGCAAGACCGACTCCGAGGGCGGTGCTGGCGGCAACTGGCAGCAGACGCCGGGTTCGGGCGTGCAGCAGACTGCGGCTGCACCCTGCAAGTAAGGGAACTGACCGGGATGCCCGATGGGTTTCGCTGGTCGCTCAACCCATTCTACGGTTGGTATCACGCCGTGGGATGGGGTTGAGCGCAGCGAAGTCCATCGGGTCTGCTTCTGATCCAAATAAAACCCGGTTGGTGGCGAGGGCCGCCAACCGGGTTTTACTATGTGGCTACGAACCTGCGGTGGTGATCGACAGTGATACCCATCGCGTGACCTGCTTCGCCTTGATGAGCACTGCCAGATAGCGCCGTTGCTGCGTGTGGGCATCTTGCATGGCGCGATCGAAATCCGCAGGCGAGGTAACCGGGTCACTCTGCGCCGCGACAATGACGTCGCCAGGCACGATGCCGAGATCCTTTGCCTCGCATTCCGGATCGACGGACGTGATGACGGCACCGCTTTGAGTGGGAGCGAGACCGTATTGCTTGCGCGTTTCCTCGGTCAGGGCGGCGAGCTTCATGCCGGAGTCGGGCGGCTTTGCCATCATCGCCTCGGCCATGGCGCCGTGCATCATGCCGCCATACGGCATGTAGTTTGGCCATGCCGCGACGGTCGCGGTCACCTCTTGCTGCTTGCCGTCACGCCAGATTGTCAGTTGTGCGGGCTGACCCACATGCAACATGACGATGGCACGGTTGAAGGCGCGCGAGTCGGCGAGCTGCGTGCCGTCGATCTTTTCCAGCACGTCGCCGATACGCAGGGACGCCGCGCTGGCGGGACCGGATGGGTCCAGTCCCGATATGATCGCGCCGGTGGTGCCTGGGGCTCCGAGTGCCTGGGACAGCTCCTCGGTCATGTCCTGCGCGGTAAATCCGAGCCAGCCCGGCTTGGGATGGTGCGGATCAAGCAGGAAACGCTCAACGAAGCTCGCGGTGTTGGAGGGAATGGCGAAGCCGATGCCGATGAAGCCGCCATTATCCTGCGGATTGTACAGAGCGGTGTTGATGCCGACGACATCGCCGTTGCTGTCAATCAGCGGACCTCCGGAATTGCCGTGATTGATGCTGGCATCGGTCTGAATGTAGCTGTCGAACGGAGAGTCCTGGAGATCGCGGTTCAGCGCGCTGACAATGCCGGCGGACGCGGACATGCCGAGGCCGAGCGGGTTGCCGATGGTGAGCACGGAATCGCCGACCTGAAGCGCGTCGCTGTTGCCCCATTTGAGGGAGGGGATCGGGTGATCTACGTCGACCTTCAGCAGCGCCAGGTCGAGCATTTCGGCGGCGACAAGCAGTCGGGCGTGGAGGCGATCACCGTTGCTGAAAACCACGGTGAAGCCGAGCGCACCATCCACGACGTGCTTGTTGGTCACGATGATGCCGGATGGGTCTATGACGAAGCCTGAGGCATCGATCTTTACCCGGCTTGGAGTGTCGCCCGGCTTTTCAGGCGGCTTTACCTTCCAGGTGGAGATGTTGACCACCGCCGGTTCATCTTGGCGGACGATCGCTGCATCGCCGGATTCCATTGAGCGCGACCAGGCGGGCGCGGAGAGAGAAGGGATTGCGACGAGCGCGGTGCAAGTCAGGGTGAGCAGCTTGTACATGGTGCCTCCTTGACGGGGATCAGCCGATTAACACCAAAGCTCACTGACCCTAACTTATCTGTCGCCCTGTCGTCATGGCTGGGCTTGACCCGGCCATCAGCGTACATTGGCAGCGTTGTGTGCCGTTGAGGCTGATGGCCGGCTCGGGGGCCGGCCATGACGCCTAGAGCGAATGGGTCGCGGTCAGCGAGTAGTGGTATAAGGAGGGCAATCTGTCGTTTGGCGGTTCGGGGTCTTGTAGGAAACGATTGGAAGAAATCTGGAATGCGATAAGTGGGCCAGGAGCGCCAATGGACCGCCGCTTTCCCCTGGGTCCCCGCTTGCGCGGGAATGACGACATCAAGCCTCGGGAACCACCAGGAATATGTCGGTGTCGCCGGTATCCTGACCGGACGCAGTCAGCAGAGCGTGTGCCTGGCCGCGGTGGTGCGTCTGGTGATTGAAGAAATGGACGACGAGGGGTCCTTTGCTTCGGCGCATTTCGCGCTGCGCGGCACCGCTGAACCAGACGAGGTCCTCGGCCAGCCACGCATCGTCCACGCGCTGCGCCCAGTCGATGATGGCGGCATCGGCTGTCTCGCGCCGTGCCTGCAATGTGGCGAAATCGTCGATCATGGCGGCGCTCTGCTTGATGGCGACGTCCGGCTTTGGCCAGTTGTCGAAGCGCGACATCCATTGCGTGTCTCCCCACAGAATGTGGGTCAGCGTGCCATGGATTGATTGCCAGAACGCGCCGCGATCGGCTTTGCGTTCGGCATCGGACAAGCGTGCGGCTGCGCTGTACAGGCGGCGGTTCATCTCGGCGTTGTACTCGGCCATCAGGCGGACATAGGCTGGCGTGATCATGGAGTTATTCGACCTTGGTCGAGCCGATGCGTCAATCTTGATCGACTGAATCAAGCTGACGTTCGGCATGCCACGTACGACTGATCTGTCGCCCGGTCGTCATGGCCGGGCTCGACCCCACAGGCGCTAACATAAGGTCGAAACGCATGCGTGAGCCGCCAAAACCCTCGTCATGGCCGGGCGTATCCCGGCCACCCGTAGCGGCACCAACGTTCGCTGGCACGTCAGGCCGCAGCATCTGGCGGTTGGCCATGTCTGCCAGCAAGCTGCCGCTACAGGTGGCCGGGACACGCCCGGCCATGACGAGGGTTTAGCCGCCGTCGCCCTCATGTTAGCGCCTACGCGGCTTGACCCGGCCATGATGGTTAGGGCGAATGGGTCGCGATCGCGAGTAGTGGTATGAGACCGTCAGAAGTTCCGTTTCAGAAGCTGGCATCATGGACGGAGGAAAACCTACCGCGATCGAGCACAAGACATTGAGGATATCATCAACCGATTGAACCACGATCAGCGATTCGGCGAGCGCACAATCCGACTGGAGTGCGATGGGGTTCGCAGGTCATTCGCTGGGCGGTTACACCGTACTCGAACTGGCCGGTGCATGGCCGAGCTGGAAAGATAGTCGGGTCAAGGCAGGGTAAATTCGATATCGGGATTACGCCGGTCATTTCGCCTCGAGCGATCTGCGCGGCAGGTTTCATGCTGCCTGGTAACCCTGCTTCGCAAGGTGGAGGAGCAGAGGCGATGGCCGTCACGGCATCCTTTTCCGGCGGCTGTCATTGTGTTGCGATAGCAGTCCCTGCCTCCCGTGTGGCAGCAGCCGGGTCTGACCTGGAAGGATGGACCAAGTGACCGCAGAAGATGCAGGACACAACCTGGAACTGAACCGGCGCAAGCTGCTCGCAGCGGCAGGCGTGGCATCAGGGGCGCTGGTGGCGGCTGCGTTCCCTGGCGTTGGCGACGCGCAAGCTGCTGCTGCTTCGGATGAATCGCCCAATCCAGAGGGGACGCCCGCGGTGTCTGGGCTGCATCTGCAGTTCGGGGCGGACGCGTCGTCGGAGGTCACCGTGTCCTGGCACACGCTGCAACCGGTCAGCAATCCGCGGCTGGTGCTCGGCCGTCCCGATGGCAAGTTCGAGAAAACGGTGACGGCCAAACCCACCAGCTATACCGATGGAAAATCGAAGCAGGTTGTCTACGCGTATCACGCGAGGATCGGGCAGCTTCAGGCCAACTCCGCCTACATGTACGGCGCCATGCATGATGGGGCGTCGCCGGAGTTCGGTACGTTCCGCACCTCGCCCCGGGGCCGTGCTGCGTTCACCTTCACCAGCTTCGGCGATCAGGGCACACCGACGGTGGGCAAGAAGCTTGTTCCGCCGGCGGGCGTCACGCTGCCGGCCCCGGTGTTTGTCAATGACAATCTTGGTTCGCCTGCTGGAGGAGATACGACGCTTGGGGTCGAGCGGCTGCGGCCGCTGTTCCATCTGTTCAACGGAGATCTCTGTTACGCCAATCTCGCCGCCGACCGGGTGCGGACGTGGTGGGATTTTTGGGACAACAACACGCGCAGCGCGCGCAATCGTCCTTGGATGCCCTCGCCTGGCAACCACGAGAACGAGCTGGGCAACGGGCCGATCGGCTATCAGGCCTATCAGACCGTACTTCTCGGTGCCGGAGGCGTCGGGCCAGACCGATGTGACGCGTGGCCTGTGGTACGCCTTCACGGCCGGCTCGGTGCGGGTGATCAGCATCGCCAATGACGACATCTGTTACCAGGATGGCGGCAATTCGTATGTGCGGGGCTACTCGGGGGGAGCGCAGAAAGCCTGGTTGGAAAAGGAATTGGCAGCCACGCGGGAGAACCGCGATATCGACTGGATCGTCGTGTGCATGCATCAGGTTGCGATCTCGACTGTCGATAAATTCAACGGCGCGGATCTGGGGATTCGCGAGGAATGGGTGCCGCTGTTCGACAAATACGGTGTCGATCTTGTGGTGTGCGGGCATGAGCATCATTACGAACGCTCGCATCCGATCCGCGGCGCGGAGGCGAACAGGACATTGACGCCGAAGCCCGCGGCGGTCGCCACCGACGTGATCGATACCACGAAGGGAACGGTGCATATGGTGATCGGCGGGGGTGGAACGTCCATCCCATCGAACGAGCTGTTCTTCAATCCGCCGGCGTGCCGCGTGGTCGTCGCGGTTGGGTCGGCGGCCGATCCGGCGACGGGGAAGCGACCGCCGGTCTATGTTCATGAGGATGCGCCTTGGTCGGCGGTGCGGAACGCGGCACACGCGTACGGTTTTGCGGCCTTCACCGTTGATCCGGGATCGGAGCGCGGCGGGCCCACCACCATGAAGGTGGTTTATTACGATGTTGTGGGGGTGGGGGGGCAACTCGCGGCGTTCGAGACGTTCACTTTGCGGCGGCCTCGCCGCGACTAATTGCTTGAGCGCCCGGCAACGAGTTCTGACCGTGACCCAGCTTTACATCGTTAGGGATATTGCTCAATCTCGCAGGTAGCTCACTGAATAGAGCTGAGTCGCGGCCCGAAATCCGCGGCATCGGAAAACGACCAGGGACAGAAGCAAGGAAACGACCCAATGAATCGCGCACCAAACGTTGCGCCAGCCGCGGATGCGGCGCCTGTCGCCTACGGCGAGGACGGCCTCTCCGTCCGGACCGCTACAGCCGCTGAACAACTTACGGCACGGCTCGACCGACTGCCGATGACCCGCACTTTGTGGATCATGGCGATCCTGCTGACGTTCGGAGGATTCTTTGACGGTTACGCAATCGGACTGATCGGCGCGCTCGGTCCGGGCCTGTTCAAGGCCGGCATCTTCACCCCGACAACGGTGAGCTTCTTCGGGTTCACCGGCTTCGCCAGTTTCGTCGCCGCGCTGTTCGCCGGCTTCTTCATTGCCTCGCTGTTCGTTTCCTATATTGCCGACCATTTCGGGCGGCGCGCGATTTTCGCTTACTCCCTGCTGTGGTTCGGCATCGCCAACTTCATCATGGGGATGCAGGACACAGCGAACGGCGTCAATCTGTGGCGCTTCATCAGCGCGCTCGGAGTTGGCCTTGAGCTGGTGACGGTTGATGCCTATCTCTCCGAGCTGGTGCCCAAAGAAGACCCGCGGTGCGGCTTTCGCATTCCTGCAGGCCATGAGCGCCATCGCGTTCCTGGTGTCCTATTTCCTGTCCTGGCAACTGATCCCGCAAGCGCCGTTCGGCTATGACGGCTGGCGCTGGGTGGCATGGGCCGGTTCCATTGCCGCTGTCGTCATCTGGTGGATCCGGCTGGGTTTGCCCGAAAGCCCGCGCTGGCTGGCGCAGCAGGGCCGCATGGAGGAAGCCGAGCGTGTGATGGCCCACATTGAGGCTCGGGTCAGTGCCGACTATGGACGACCACTCCCGGCGCCCGAGCCACCGCACTATCAGGACCCGCGCCAGGGCAGCATCTGGGAGATCTTCAGCCCGCGCTACCTGCGGCGCACGATCATGCTGATGCTGTTCAACTTCTTCCAGACCGTCGGGTTCTACGGCTTCGTGGCGTGGACTCCGACCTTGCTGGTCGCCAAGGGCATCCATGTCACCCAGAGCCTGGAATACAGCACGATCATCAATGTCGCGGCGGTCGCTTTTCCGCTGCTGATCATGCTGTTCGCCGACAGGATCGAGCGCAAGTGGCACTGTTGTCTGTCCTGTCTCTGTATCGCTGTATTCGGCATCTGGTTCGCGAGCGCCGACGGCTCATGGGCGCTGATCGCGCTGGGGGCGTGTCTGGCGATGGCAGCGCAGTGGTTGTCGTACTCACTGCACAACTACCAGGCGGAACTGTATCCGACACGAATCCGTGCTCGGGGGGTTGGATTCGTGTACTCGTGGAGCCGGTTGAGTGGCATACTGACGCCGTTCTTCATCGCATTCTTCCTGCGTGACTTTGGCGCGACGGGCGTCTTCCTGTTCGTCGCGGTGTGCATGGCGGTGGTCATTCTGTCCGTTGCCACGCTGGGCCCGCGTACCCGGCGGTTGGAGGTGGAGGCGATCGCGCACTAACGCATGTTCAGTCGAACCGGCAAAGATGGGTTTCGCTGCGCTGAACCACGTCCTTCTGTGCTACGCCATTCGTAGGATGGGTTGAGTGGCAAGCGAAACCCATCAATTCCCTACCCGCGCCAGAATACCAAGGTATCACTGAACGTTCCGTCGGAATTGAGTATATGGCGAGGGATGCGGCCGGCCTCTTGCCAGCCGAGCGAGCGATACAAACTTTCGGTCGGATCGTTCGCCGGGCAGGAGGCCGTCAGCAGAGTTCGACCGACGCTGTGGGCCTCCTGCTCAAGCCGCAGCATCAACGCGCGCGCGATGCCGCGGCGGCGCGCATCCGGATGCACCAGCAGTTTCCGCACATCCGCGCAGTGTGGTTGGTTCTGCCGCGAAGAGAACGTCAGCATCGCCGTGCCGACCAGTTCGGCATCGGCCCAGGCGGCGAGGAGGATGCACTGATTGGCGGCTACGTCGGTGGTGACGCGTTTCCAAAAGCTGCGCGCCACTTCGGGTGAACTGGCGTCGACGCAGGCACACAGGATTTCTGCCAGGCGGCGTTCGGCGGAGGCGGCAGCGTCGAGCTTCTCGATGCCATTGACGGGTTTGGCGTAGGCGAACTCCAGCGAGTTCGACAGGTCTTGCAGCACCCGGATTGGCCCGTGACGGATGTAGCCGCGCTTCTCGTAGAAGCGGTGAGCACGATCGAACCGTGTGTCGCTCCACAGCACGAGGCGCTTGGCGCCTTGCGCTCGCGCGTGGGCTTCCGCCTGGTCGAGCAGACGATGGCCCAGTCCGCCGCCATGCGTGGATGGAAGTGTATAGACGCGGCAGATTTCCCAGGCGTCGCCGTCATGCGGGACGGTGGCAACCATGCCGATGATGCCGTCGTCGGCTTCGGCAGCCCACAATGCGCCACGCTTCCCGGCGTAGTAGGACGCGAGCGCGTGCAGTTCGGGCATTTCCGCGTCGACATCGAACACGATGCCTGGATATTCTGCCCAGCAGCGCTCGATCAGTGTGATGAAGGCCACCGCGTCGTCGTCGCGTCCGGGGCGGATCACACCAGGCTCGCGATCACCAGGCTAAGGCGCGCGAGGAACATGTCGTTGCGATACGGCTGCGCGACACGTTTGGCCTGCGCGCCGAGCCTGGCACGTAGCGCCGCGTCGCTGGCCAGGATGCGCAGTGAATGCGCCATCAGCGGCACATCGCCAATCGGATGCATCAGGCAGTTGACGCCGTGGCGCCAGACGCCTTCATGCGCCGGCAGGTCCGACAGCAGGATCGCCTTGCCGCGCTGGCCGGCCTCCAATGGCGCGATCGGCATGCACTCGCTGCTGGATGGCAGCGAAAAAATGTCGGCGTGGTCGAGCAGGCGCATCGCTTCCACATGCGGCAACTGACCCGCGAAGGTGAAGCGCTTGGGTGACTTGCGCGCGATCTCGGTGGCTTCGGCTTCCAGGTCCACCAATTGGCCGACGAACTGGCATTCGATCGACATGTTGCGCAACAGCGCGACCGCCTTGATCAGATCGGCCTGGCGTTTGCGCGGATAGATCGAGCCCACGCAGGCAATTCGGATCGGCCGCTTTTCCGGCTCCGGTTCGGCTGGCGCACTCGGCTGCTCCAGTGGATCGAGGCCCGGTGGCACGACGTGCAGCCGCTGTTTGGGCACGCCGAGCAGATAGGATGCATAGACCTGATCGCGGATGACCGCCGAGGGGAAAATGATCGCGTGCGCCATGTGGAAGGCACGTGCCGCGGCGGGATTGGCGAACATCATCTGCAGCCCGACTTCGCCTTCGTGCAGCCACCAGATCGTGCGGGCAGAGGGTGCGGTCTGGATGACGTACGGCGCGGCGGCGAGCGTGTTGCAGACCACCAGGGACTGCGGATCGACGTAGAGCTTGTCCTCGATGGTGACGCCGGCCGCGACATAGGCGTCGCGTAGCGGCCCTACCGCGGTGATTTTTTGCGATGCGGGGACAGCGCTGACCGTGTGGCCGCGCTGCACCAGATGCATCGCCCAGCGGTATAACAACAGGGACGCACCGTTCATGGCGAATTCGGTGCCGAGCAGCACTATTTTCATGGCCGCTCAGTCTAGCGGCGAAACGTGGTGAGGCGCGAGGATCAGTGCAGGCCCTGGCAGAATGCCTTGATCCGGCGGCAGCCTTCGGCCAGCGAGTTATCGTCGGTCGCGGTGCTGACGCGCAGATAGGGGCTCATGCCGTACGCGGCGCCGTGCACGGTGGCGACGTGCGCTTCTTCGAGCAGCGCCATGCAGACGTCGCGATCGGTTTCCAGCTTGCGGCCGCCTCGCAGTGGTCTTGCCGATGCAGCCGGCGACGTTGGGGAACACATAGAACGCGCCTTCCGGCTTGTGGCAGTTGATGCCCTTGCAGGTGTTCAGCATCTCCACTGCCATGTCGCGGCGGCGGGCATAGGCGACCACCTGCTCCTGCACGCCATCCTGCGGGCCGTTCAGCGCGGCGACAGCGGCGGCCTGGCCGACGGTGGAGACGCCCGCGGTGGCCTGGCCCTGCATGTTGACCATGGCCTTGATCAGGTCCTTCGGGCCGCCGGCAAAGCCGATGCGCCAGCCGGTCATCGCATACGCCTTCGACGCGCCCGTGATCGTTATGGTGCGGTCGCGTAGCTCCGGCGCGATATGGGCGATCGTCTCGTGGCGTGAAGCCGTCGAACACGAGGTGCTCGTACATGTCGTCCGACATGATCCAGACATGCGGATGCTTCAGCATCACGTCGGCGATCGCACGGAGTTCCTGCGCGGAACAGCAGGCACCGGTGGGGTTGTTGGGGTTGTTCAGGATCAGCCACTTGGTCTTGGGCGTGATCGCGGCGTCGATGTCCTCGGCGCGGGGCTTGAAGCCGTTGTTCTGCGGGCAGGTGACGAATACCGGCTCGCCGTCGAACAGCTTCGTCATCAGTGCATAGGCGCTCCAGGACGGGACAGGGATCAACGCTTCGTCGCCCTGGTTAAGCGTGGCGCCGAGCGCGTTGAAGATCGCCTGCTTGCCGCCGTTGGTGACGCAGATTTCGTCGAGCGCGAAGTCCAGGCCGTTGTCGCGCTTGAACTTGCGCTGGATCGCCTGCTTCAGCGCGGGGATGCCGTCCTGCGGCGGATACTTGGTTTCGCCCTTCAGCGCCGCCTGGTGGCGCTGCCTCGATCGCGTGCGTTGGGGTGGCGAAGTTGGGCTCGCCGATGGTGAGCTGAATGATGTCCACGCCCTGCGCCCGCAGCTCGCGCGCGCGTATGGTCATTTGTACCGACGCGGCGACCTGAACGCGGCTGAGGCGGTTGGCGAAGCCGGGCATCAGTGGAGCCCTTCGCAGAACTGCTTGATGCGCGTGCAGGCGTCGCGCAGCTCTTCCGTCGCGTTGGCGTAGGCGATGCGGAAGTGGCCGGGATAGCAGAACGCGGATCCGTGCACCGCCGCGACGCCGGTTTCCTCCAGCAGCGCGAGGACGAAGCTTTCGTCGTCGGCGATCTGCTTGCCGCCGCGCGTCGTCTTGCCGATGCAGCCGTGGATCGAGGGATAGACGTAGAAGGCGCCCTCGGGCTTGTGGCAGTAGAGGCCGGGGCACTTGTTCAGCATCTCGACCACGAGGTCGCGGCGTTCCTCGAAGATCTTGCGCATGTGCTCGATCGATTCCTGCGGGCCGGTGAGGGCCTCTACAGCCGCGGCCTGGGCGATCGAGTTGGTGTTCGATGTGGACTGGCTTTGCAGCTTGTCCATCGCCTTGATCAGCGCCAACGGTGCGCCGGCGAAGCCGATGCGCCAGCCGGTCATCGCATAAGCCTTGGAGCAGCCGTTCATCGTGACGGTGCGGTCCTTCAGGCGTGGTTCGACTTCGACGATCGTGGCGGGCTTGAAACCGTCATAGGCGAGCTTCTCGTAGATGTCGTCGGTGAAGATCCAAATGTCGGGATGACGCAACAGGACGTCGCAGATCGGCCGCAGCTCCTCCGCGGAGTAGGCGGCGCCGGTCGGATTGCATGGATTGTTCAGCATGAACCACTTGGTGCGCGGGGTGATCGCCTGCTCCAGCGCCTCGGCGCGCAGCTTGAAGCCGTGGTTCTGCTCGCAGGGGATCAGCACCGGCTTGCCATCGGCCAAGCTGACGATGTCGGGATAGCTGACCCAGCACGGGCTGGGGATGATGACCTCGTCTTCCTTGTTCAGCGTGGCGAGCATGGCATTGAAAATAACCTGCTTGCCGCCGGTGGAGATGATGATCTCCTCGGGCTTGTAGTCGATGCCGCTGTCACGCTTGAATTTCTGGGCGACCGCCTTGCGCAGTTCGGGGGTGCCGGCGACGTCCGTGTAGTGCGTCTCGTTGGCCTCGATTGCGCGGATCGCGGCGTCCTTGACGTTGCGGGGCGTGTCGAAGTCAGGCTCGCCTTGCGAGAGCGAGATGACGTTCTTGCCTTCCGCGATCATGTGCCGGGCCTTGGTCGCGATGGCGATGGTCAGGCTCGGTTGGATGCGGTCGAGGCGCTCGGCGGTCAGATGCATGGCGGAGTCCCGGCTGGAAGCAGGGCGCGCAACCTATCGGAGGCGGGACAGACGGGCAACGGGCGCGGAAAGGTGGTCTGGGTTGTTGGGAGGGCGGTGGACGGGGTGGGTTTCAGCCGGCCTTGCGGAAGGTGAGGTTGATGCGGGATGCACCAGTGAGCGGGTGCTCCCCGGGACTTAGCGGGTCGACGCCATGGAAGGCCAGACGTGTTGGGCCGCCCCAGACAACGACATCGCCATGTTCCAATCGGGTACGCTGCGGCCTGTCGCTCCGGCGCTGGCCGCCGAACAGGAATACGGCGGGCAGTCCCAAGGATACCGATACGATCGGGGCGCCGAGGTCCTGTTCGTCGCGGTCCTGGTGCAGCGACAGGCGGGCGCCGGGTTCGTAGCGGTTGATCAGGCAGGCGTCCGGGCGGAAAGCGGGATAGCCTGCGGCCAGCGCTGCCTCGGCTGCGATCCGCCGCAACAGGCCGGGCATCTCCGGCCACTGCCTGTCGCTGAGCGGATCGGTCGGCTGATAGCGATAGCCTCGCCGGTCGGAGACCCATCCCAGTTCGCCGCAATTCGTCATTGCGACCGACATCACGTGCCCGCCCGGTGTTGTCAGATGGCGAAACGGCGCGGCCGTGCTGAGTTGCTCGATCGCGCGCAGCAAGTCCCTGGTTCGCGACAAAGCAAATCCGCGCAGCACGACCGCGCCGTCTCCGATCGGTTCGGCGGTTCCGACAGCCGACAATCCGCTCAACAGATCAGACACGATCCACGCGCGCGGCGTAGCAGCCGGGAGAGGCGAAGTGGATGTGCAGATATGCCGCGTCGGGTTTCGCGAGCTGCCGCTCGATCGCCTGTTCCACGTCACGGCCATCGATCAGTTCGTGGCCGATCATCATGGCCTCGGCGTCGAACGCGCGAACCGCAAGCAT
Organism: uncultured Alphaproteobacteria bacterium; assembly: GCA_963733475.1. Taxonomy (GTDB): domain Bacteria; phylum Pseudomonadota; class Alphaproteobacteria; order Acetobacterales; family Acetobacteraceae; genus JAMXLO01. Next base: position 16,317 of record CAVTEC010000036.1, read on the forward strand.
GCGCCTGCGCAGTTGCTCGGGGATTTGGTCGACAGCATCGAATTGCTCCTCGCCCTGGCGCACAAATACAGCGAAGCGCATGCGATATGGTAAATCTACCGGATGATGCTCGTAGTTGACGAGGATCAGCTCGTCGCCGGCCTTTGCGTCGGTGAGGCTGACGCGGCATGGGGCATTGCCTTGAGCAATCTGCCGCACCGCGCCACGTGATTGCAGTTGCTCATCTAACAGTGCGAAGAGCTCGGTGAAGTGTTCGGCGGGCAGGCCGCAAATGCGGAAGCTCATGGTCGTGTCTCCTGTTGGACAACCGACCAGATACGGCCTCAGCGGCTGGTTCGCCTTCCGGCGATTGCCTTGGCTCGTGCTTACGGATCCGTTGCGGTCACGGCGCGGGACGATAAAATCCCGCGCCGTCCAAAGCGATCGCCGCGCCAGGGCGCTTCCGGGTCTACCAGGAACCGGTGTTGGGCATGCTCGTCCAGGGTTCGGCTGGCGGCAAGGCGCCGTCGGCCTGCAGCAGTTCGATGGAGATGCCGTCCGGCGTGCGGACGAAGGCCATGCGGCCGTCACGCGGCGGGCGATTGATCGTCACGCCGCGGGCGATGAAGGTGTTGCAGGTGTCGTAGATGTTGTCCACGGCGTAGGCCAGATGCCCGAAATTGCGGCCGCCGGTGTAAGGCTCGGGATCCCAGTTGTAGGTGAGTTCCACGGCGGCCGCTTCGTCGCCGGGTGCGGCGAGGAACACGTTGGTGTAGCGCCCCTTCTCGTCCGGGCGGCGGCGGATTTCGCGCAGGCCGAGAACCTCGAAGAAGGCGATGCTGTCCTCGAGCGAACTGACGCGGATCATCGTGTGGAGATATTTGGTCATGGCGTGTCCTCAGGTCAGGGGGGCGGCGCATTTTATGGCGGCGCGGCGGACGGGTCGAGCGTGGTGACAAGGATGGTGAGGATGGCCGCCAAGGTCATCGAAATCGGCTGACACCATAATGCGAAATGTCTGATTGGGAAGATTGGCGAGATTCGGCGGAACGATCGCTTTGGGTCCGAAGCTCTCGGCGCCGACTGGCTGCGAGCGGATCTGCAGGCTGAGTGCGCCGCAATAAAAACGGGAGACCGCGTCGGCCCGGCGTTCTGACCGTCAGCGACCCATCTCGGGCATTCAGGTTTGGCGATCGAATGGCCTTCGCTGGCCGAAAGTGGACTATCCTTTTCGGCGAAGAAGCACGCCCGTGCGGCCGTTCCCTTCGGTGGCTGGAAACGAGGAAAGGAAGCGACCGACGTGACCATCATCCAGGTATTGCGTTCTGGCGCCGAGTTCTACCGTCAGCGCTGCCGGACCAGTCACGCATGCGAGGATCTCCGCGGGCACTTCGGCATCCCCTTTCGTCCAGCGGGTGCAATTTCCCGGTTCGTAGGCGTGGTAACCATCAACGAGTGACGCAGCCCCTGCGTCCGCGATCATGAGGTGACGTCCTTGCCAAAGTTGTAGCTGCCTCACCGCGACGCCGAGCTGGCGTGGGTCGCGCGCCACCCCAAGTTCCATCGGTGAGGCCGCACGCGATACCAGTCGCAGCGAGCGCGATGCCCGAGGCAGAGCGAAGGTGATGCGGTTGCCATCGCGCGATCCGTCTATACGGTTGCCATTACACAACACATGCAGATCGGGTTCGTCGGTCAGTGGCAATCCGGGACGCGATCCAGCGCAATCGAGCAAACGGCGCCATGCTGCATCGACGATGCGGCCGGCAGTCAGCAACGGCGCGCAAGTTGGCTTCGGCGGCATGTCCCAGCCGCTGTTCGCGTTCTGGAACAGCCAGCGGTTGCCGTCGTCGCGGTAGCTTTCCGTCGGCGCACCGTTGGCCAGCAACACGTCGTGATCGTGCAGCTCAACATGATAGAGCCGCACTTCCTGAGCCCGGTCATCCCACAGGATCGAGCGGTGGTTCACCAGTTCCTCGACCGGGATCAGCGCGCCGTCAATGAACAGCGCATGGCCTTTGGTGATGTGCAGATCGTGGTACGGCACGTTCGGCGCCAGCGCGCCTTTGCGCACGATCACCGGGGTTGCCGCGCTGCGCCGCCCGCGCGTTGCCCGCACGCGTCCCTCGCCGATCCAGACGATCGGCTGCGTCGTGCCGCTTGCCGTTAGCACCAGGTCGCCGACGGCAAGCTGCTCCACACGTACCTCGCCATGCGGCGTAGCGATGTGCGTGCCGGCGACAAAGCACAGCAGACCGAAGCTGAAATCGCTGGCTTGCAGGTTGAGGCTGCCCTGAATCTGGATTTCGAAGTCGGCAGAGGCCGCGCTGGTGACGTCGCCTTCGACGAAGGTCAAGGTGCCCAAGGTGGAATAATCAACCTGGCCGGGGGCGGTGAGCGGCGCGGTGCCAATGAAGGTGAGGTCGTGACCGGCTTTCGTAAACGCGGAAAAATCAAGCTTGTCGGTGCCGGGCTTGAAATCGCCAATATAGTCGGTGCCGCCCGGGTTGCTGACCGGCGCGTCGCCGGGCGCGAACATGAAAGTGTTGGCGCCGGCGCCACCATACATCGTGTCGATGCCGGTGCCGGCAACCAGTGTGTTGCCGCCGCTGCCACCAAGAATATAGTCGTTGCCGGTGCCGGCGATCAGAGTGTTCGAGAAAACGCCGTCGCCGAATATGCTGTCATTCTGGTCGTTGCCGGTACCGGTGAGGTCGCTGCCGAAAAGTTGCAGCGTATCGACGTTTTCCGGCAGCGTGGCGTTTACGCCGCTGGCATACAGCGCGTTGCTGCCTGTGGTGTAGGTGTCCAGAACGCTCGTCTGATCGCTGTAGACATAGAAGCTGTCGTTGCCTGCGCCCCCTATGAGAGTGTTGCTGTCGGGGCCGCCGTACAGATCGGTGGTGCCGGAGCCGGCATACAGCGTGTTGTTGCCGTCCAGACCGAACATGCTGATGGTGCCGCCGGTGGCTACGGGGCCGCCATAATCGTAGCCGTAGATGATGTCGTCGACCGAGGTGCCGTGGATGGTTTCGTCGGCGGATAGGGCTGTCTGAGTGAGGGTCTCGGTGGTGGCGTCCCAGCCCCAGATCGACACCGAACTGGCGCCGGAGGCGGACACGGTTTCAACGCCGCCGGTGCCCTCGGGGCCATAGAGGTCAGCGGCCGCGAGCTTGTCGAGCGTGAAGAGAGCGGGATTGGTCTCGTCGTTGGTGTCTCCCGTCTCCGACATGATAGTAAGGGTGGCGCTGTTCTCGAGCGGATCCAGCACCTGATTGTGGTCGACGCCGTCAGCGGTAGAGACCTGCTGATCGGGGTGCTTCATGCCAATGGCGTGGCCGATTTCGTGCAGCAGGGTGCCGAGATCGACCGTGCCGTTGTTGATGTATTCCGAGTTCATGAACACGTCGCCGGCGGTGCTCAGGTCGCTGGTGAAGCCGTAACCGGAGCTGGCGTTGCCGGTGAGAGAACTCCAATCGCCGAACGGATAGAAACCGATGCCGCCGGCGGTCTGATAGTCGCCGTTCGATGACATCGTGGTTGTGGTGCTGAAATCGACGTTGGCGAAATTGATGTCGCCCTCACCCGGCGGCACCTCGATGAAGACGATGCTGGATGCGGCGGCCCATTGGCCTAGGTCCGCGAGCGCCTGCGCCTGCTCGGCCGCCGTGAACGCGCTGAAGCTGGCATCCGTCGCCGACGTGAACCCGCCGATCAATTCGTCATAGGCGGGCAGCGAGGTCGGGAAGGAGAAGGTGACGATGACGGGCGCACCCGCGGTATCCAGCCCGTTCCATGAGTTGCCGCTCTCGATGGCGGCGGGGTCATTGTTGGGGACGACAATGGTGCCCGACAGCGGCGGAAATCCTCAAATGCGCTGCGCCGCGCGCAGCTTGGTACGGCAACAGAAGTAAGTAAAGCCTCCAGATATCCTGCCAAACTCAGTCGGCCAGGCAGACCGCACCACCTCAACAGCCACACGAGAAATCAAAAACCCCCATAACGTTGCACCGGTGCTCCGCGGATACGTGCTTGGGCAGTTTCCGTGCGCCGGCCTGATACACGTCGCTCGACCTGCGATGGCCGGCGCCTGAAAACCTTCACCATCGCAGTCTCAGAGCTCAGCCGAAGGGTGTCCGCTTTGGGGTAAGAGCAACGGTCGGTCCATCGGCAGGCATGGGCGCCGACCCGACTCTTTTGCAGCATGTCTTCCATGTCGGCCTACCACCCAAAACCGAAATTCAAACGGCGACGCCACGGGTTGCCATTCCCCGCACAACCAGCTATGTAGACGGGCATGATCTGTGGCCTGCGCCTCGCCTGCCGTACCGCCCGCGCTGTTGCGCGCGGCAGCGCATGCCTGCTCGCCATCGGCCTCCTCCTTCGACTTAGCCGCCCCTGAGCGCTGCGCCGGGTCGCTGAACGCCGGCTTCGCTCAGGGGGACCCCTGAGGCTAACGTCGTGCAATCAGTTCAAGGATCCGACACCATGAGCATCGAACATTCCAGCTTCGGCAAGCTGGACGACGACCGCATCATCATCTTCGACACCACGCTGCGCGATGGCGAGCAATCGCCGGGCTTCTCGATGAACCTGCACGAGAAGATCCGCATGGCGGAGGCGCTGACCGATCTTGGCATCGACGTGATGGAGGCCGGGTTCCCGATCGCGTCCATCGGCGACTACGAGAGCGTCAAGGCGATCGCGGAAAGCGTGGGGCAGCGTGATGGCAGCCCGGTGATCTGCGGGCTGGCGCGCACCGGGCGCGAAGATGTGGCGCGGGCTGGCGATGCAGTGCGTCCGGCGAAGCGCAAGCGCATCCATGTGTTCATCGCGACCAGTGCGCTGCACATGAAATACAAGCTGCGCATGGAGCCGGAGGAGGTGTTGGCGGCCGGCGCCGCGGCGGTGGAACAGGCGCGCGGGTATACCGATGACGTGGAGTGGTCGGCCGAGGACGGCACGCGCACCGATCCGGATTTCCTGTGCCGTTGCGTGGAGACCGCAATCAAGGCGGGTGCCACGACGATCAATATTCCGGACACAGTTGGTTATGCGCTGCCGGAGGATATGACACGCATCTTCACCATGCTGCGCGAGCGCGTGCCGGGGGCGGAGAAGGTCATCTTCTCGACGCATAATCACAACGATCTGGGGCTGGCGGTGGCGAACACGCTGGCGGCGCTCCGTGCCGGCGTGAGGCAGGTGGAATCCACCATCAATGGCATTGGCGAACGGGCGGGGAATGCGTCGCTGGAAGAGGCGGTGATGGCGATCCGCACCCGCAATGACGCCGTTCCGTTCAAGAACAACATCCAGACGACGAACATCCTGCGTGTATCGAAGCTGCTCTCCACGATTACCGGGTTCGACGTTCAGCCGAACAAGGCGATCGTCGGACGCAATGCGTTCGCACATGAGGCTGGCATCCATCAGGATGGCGTGCTGAAGAATGCTCAGACGTATGAGATCATGACGCCGGAGAGCGTCGGCTGGGCGAAGAACTCGCTGGTGCTGGGCAAGCACTCGGGTCGTGCGGCGTTCCGCGACAAGCTGAATACGCTGGGCTACCGCATCGGCGACAATCAGTTGAACGACGCGTTCCGGCGGTTCAAGGATCTCGCCGATCGGAAGAAGGTGGTTTTCGACGAGGATATCGTCGCGCTGGTGGATGATGAAGTGGTGCGCGACCACGAACGCATCCGATTTGTGTCACTGGATCTGCATGCCGGTTCGAAGGCGCCGCCGCGGGCGGAGATGGAGCTGGAAGTCGATGGGGTGGTGAAGTCGGCCGTTGCGACGGGCGACGGACCGGTGGATGCGACGTTCAAGGCGATCCAGGAGATCTTTCCGCATACTGCGAATTTGGTGCTGTTCTCGGTGGGTGCGGTGACCGAGGGGACGGACGCGCAGGCCAAGACCACCGTGCGGCTGGAAGAGAATGGCAAGATGGTCGATGGGCAGGGTGCGGACACCGACACGATCGTGGCGTCTGCACGGGCGTATGTGCATGCACTCAACAAGCTGTTGGTGAAGCGGGTGCGGACGGAGCCGCAGGCGCTTTCGGCCTGACGCTCAGTTGTAGTTGTAATAGCGTCCGCCCGAGGTGCTCGGGGTGACGCTTGGCCCGTAGCTGTTGCCTGGATCCGGGACGCCTGGGGCCAGGATTGTCACTGTCGTCGATGGTGGTCGGAAGCTTTGGCGGGCTTGGGCCGGTGATGCCAAGTGAGGCCGGCGTCGCGTCGCAGCCGACGAGGGCGAGGACGGCAAATATGGCAAGTGGGCGCATCACGGTTCCCCTGGTCGTTTATGTTGTTCTTGTGTCGGCGCTGGGCGCGATGCCGGCGCCGGAGCCGGGTGAGGTGCCGGAGGGGGCGGCGGCGCGCGGACCACAGGTGGTGGCGGGGCCGCGTGTACGACAGGCGCTGGCGGTGGCGCGTGGACCACGGGCGGCGGCGGTGCGACGTGCTGCTCGACCCGGGGCACTGGAGCAGGGATGTGCTCCGGCTGGGGCACTGGAGCGGGATGGACCACTGCGGGTGCGGGATGCACTTCGGGCGGGGCCACATGCACTGGTGGCGGCTGCGTCACCGGCGCGACGTGCAGCGGCTGAACTGCGTTGGGTACGGGATGGACCTCCGGCACGGCAGGACGGACGGGCGCCGCGGGATGGATGTTGGCGGGCGCTGGCTGCACGGGATGCGGGATAGCACCGGGCACCGCGACTGGAGCGGTGTGCTCGATGGGTGGCGGGCCGACGTGACCGGGAGGTAGAGGTTGGCGTAGGGCCGGCGTTCCTGGCGCAATCGGGTGGATCGCTGTCGCGGCCGGGACGGCGGGCTGGGTTTGATTGTGCAGTGTCGGCAGGCCCGGATGCGGTCCGACGACCGCCGGCGTGGCGTGGATTGCCGGGCCGGGAGCTGTTGGGTGTGTGCCGGCTGCGGGTGCCCGGAAGTTGAACTGTCGCGCGACGGCTGGTGTGACGCCCACGGTGCTGGATGCTGGCCGTAGTGGCTGGGTACCGATCACCGGACGCGCCTGAGCAAGCTGCGCGGGATCCACGCGTTGCGCGAAGCGGGACACCGGGCGCGACGCGGTGAGAGTGCTGGACGGGACGACGGTCGCGGCCCCGCGATTGACGAAGTTGTTGATCGTCACGTTGCCGGGCGTCGTGATGTTGGTGACGTGGCGGATGTTCACCTCACGCAGGTAGGTCGGGCTGGCATGATACCATGGATGGTAGGCCTCGCGGGGGCCTAGTGGACACCAGCCGATGCGGCCCTCGGCGAGGGCGGCGCCAATGCCGACACCGACGACGGCGCCGATGCCGAAGAATGCCACCAGCGCCGGAGCGTAGACAGGAGGGCCGGCGACGGGGGCGCCAGGCAGCCAGCCCCAGCGGCCGCCGATCTCCATCCAGCGGCCATAGTGGAATGGCGCGAAGCCCCACGGGTCGCTGTCGACCCAAGTCCAGCCCCAGGGCGCGACGTAGGCCCATTGGCCCTCGCGATAGGGCACCCAGTCCGGGGCTACCTGCGGATACCAGACCTGGCCGTAGTCAGAGCTGTCGGTCCAGGTGCCGTAGGCGGACAGGTCATCGCCGCCAGGTATCGACGCAACCGCAGGCGGCGGCGGGGCGGCAGGCGCCTGTCCGGCGTTCAGCATGGCAGTGAGGAACGGGTCCGGTTGCATTGGGCCAACGCTGGCCTGGAACGTGTCGGTGCCTGTGATCGTCGCCGTCTGGTTGGCGGCGACGTCGAGCGACACACCTGGGCCGTCGATATGCGCCGAGCCTTGGACCACGGTGACCAAGGTGGGGTTCTGCGTGTCGCCGGCGATGACGCCATAGCGGCCCGGTGAGGCGAGCGTGACCAGCCCGCGCGGCGTCTGCACCGCGTAGGTCTCGCCGGGCGTTGCGGCCTGGATATTCAGATAGACCTCGCCCTGCGGCACGGCCGCCTGGAAGGCAGTGTCGGTCAGCGATGCGACGTCCAGTTCGGATTCTGGCGCCATGACGATCCGGCTGGCCGAGACCTCGATTGTCGCCTGCGCGCTCGGCTGAGTCCAGAACGAGTTACCCGATGTGACCGGATAATTGAGCATTGCGGGAGACCATTGGGTCTCGTCCTGAGTGTGATACGAAACTGTCCCGTTGATCTGGGCGAGGCGGCCGACGCGCGTTGGCGGATCACCGGACTGCTGGACGGCCGGCGGGGGAACGGGTTGAGCGAGTGCGGCGGTCTGCATAAATGGCAGTACCGCGACGGCAATCGCGGCGATCAATCGGAACGGTCCCGTCTGCCTGCGCATTTGCGCGATCCCTCGATGCGTTGCGGGATCATATGGAATGGCAAGATGGCGGAATCGCGACCGGTTTCTGGCTGGTCACGATGGCTCGACGGGACACCAGATTGCCGCCGGCAAGCCACCAAAACGCCGCGATGGGTGCGTTTCTGGATGATCGAACATCCGCATTGAGGAGACCGATCGATGTTCCGTTCATTAAGGCTGCGCTGGTTGATGCCGCTCGGAGCGCTCACGCTGGCCACTCTGCTGGGGGGTTGCTACGCCTATCCGGCATATCCGGGCTATGGGTATTACGGCGGAGGGTATTACGGCGCGCCATATTACGGCGGCGCCGTGGTGGTGTACGGCGGTGGTTGGGGTTGGCATGACCACGGTGGCTGGCACCACTAGCGCCTAAGCGCATTCGGGTGATTTAGGAGCGTTGCTGCGCCTGGATTCCCGCATGCGCGGGAATGACGACGGACGGACTTCCACGACGATTGGTGCCGGAGCGTCGCGGGCTCGGTGACGCTCGGCCATCGCGGTGTCTGCCGCCGCCAGGTCGCGCGTCAGCGCCAGCGCAAGCAATTCCAAATCCCCATAGACCAGCGCCGCAATCCCGCGGGTTCGTGCATGGGCGGTTTTCCTACGCCTCACGGCATCCGAAAACCTGCACCATTGCGGACATCCGCGCGGGAGCTGTTTCGCGTTCAAAGCGGACACCCTAATCACCGTTTCGTCGAGACGAGTGACGATCGCGTTTTCACACGGTCTGCAGAAAATTCGCACGGAGACCAGGCCTTTGAGCAGGAACCCTTGTTTCTGTGCGAATTATAATACCAATGCTCACTGACCCTGACTTACCTGTCGCCCTGCCGTCATGGCCGGGCCTGACCCGGCCATCAATCTCAGCGGCACATCGGTGCCAATGTACGCTGATGGCCGGGTCAGGCCCGGCCATCACGGCTAGAGCGAATGGGTCGCGGTCAGCGAGTAGTGGCATAAGTGCAAAAAAGAGAGCCCCGATTTGTGCCTACGGTGCGCTCACTTTCTGGATTGCCGGCGGCTTCCAACTGCCATCGAGGATCGAGGGCGGCGTCTCCTTTGGCCAATAAAGCCGCAGCATCGGAATAAACTTGCCGCTCTGTGTCGTGGGTAGCCAGTTGGCTTCCTTGGTTGCACCAGGATCACTTGCCTGCAGGTAAAGATCGACCGACCCATCGGCGTTGTGCTTGAGCGCATTGCGAGCACTCAGCGTATAGCGGTTCAACTTGTTCGGCGCGAAGAAATACTGGTCGTCATACATCGTCAACGACCAGAAACCGTCCACTGGAGGAAGCTGCCCCGGCGCGAAATGCATAACGTAGCGGTTGGCGGCATCGAATGGTTTGCCATCTGCGTCCACCTCGGCGACCGGGTAGATCGCATCCTGCGGCCGATTGGCGCCGAGGCCGATGGCAGTCACAAGAGCGCGCAACCGATACGCGTTGCCATAGACACCTATCTTGGTGAAGACGTTCCAGCCGTTGGTAAGCTGCGTTTCTTTCAGCAGCCCCATGATGGAACCCTGTGCGGGTCGGGGGGCCGCCTGAACTGCCGCGGATTGATCTGCGCTGAGTTTTGCGGGATCGAAATCCTGTCCGGGAACGAGGCCGATCTTCGCCATTGTGGCGACCATCGGGGCATCTGCTGCTGCCGGCGGATTGGTCTTCATCAGTTCAGCGAGCAGCCGGAAGTAGGTTGCGCCATCCATCGAGTTGACCTGGTCGCGCACCGGGTCCTTCGTGTCCCAGGCGGGGTTCACGACGCCCGGTGGCGGGGTGAATGGCTTCCCCCAAGCACTGAGCGGCGTGAGTTTGTATTGCGCCTGAATGGCGTTGACGGCCGCATAATCGGCCCGTGTGCCGGTCGAGTAGGTGCGACCGAGCACCCAGACAATGCTGGTCGGCGATTTGTATTCGGCTTTAATGCCGGCAGGCAGCGTGCCCTTCCAACCCGGCCCTGTGATGGCGAAATCAGCCGCCGCCGTGCCGGTGGTCCGTTTGCCGGGGTCGGCGAACACGTCGGTCCATCCCGAAAGCATGGGCATCAGATAATAGCGGCCGTGCTCGTCGGGCACGTGCAGAATGTATGGCTCCTTGCCGACGTCAATCCATGCCGTCGAATAGAGCGTGTCGGCGTTCGGCGCGGTTACACGCTTGTCCGAGGCGGCAGGATATTTCGGCACATTGACGAAATAGCCCATCGGCGCGCTCTTCCCGTCGGGCTTGGCCACGTTGGTGAAGTTGCGCCGGGTCAGCTCCATCGTCACCAGCGGGTAACCGTAGATATAGGCGTCGACGGCCGCGCTCTGCACGTCGGCTGTGCTCGGCTGGGCCTGCGCCGTACCGCCGGCGCTCAAACCAACGAGCAGTCCACCGGCGAGAAGGCTATTGATTGATCTACGCGTGTTCATCTGAACAACTCCATTATGCTGCGGCCGGAGGTCATCGGTCACGCACCTACGGCTGCGACACTCCCAACCGCGAAGTGTCTTGCCTATGCAGAAACGGCCGTGGGCTAAAATCGCCCCAGCTCAGGGGCGCTTTGCGCCTCTTCTGGCTGGGTTGGCTGCTCTACGCACGCTGGCCGACGGAGACGCCCTCCTGGACGCGCGAGCGCGGTTTAACGTAAGCAACCTTATGCGGTACGCTTCACACCAGGTGGCTGCCAGGTGCCTTTGCCGGGCGGCAGAATGGAGGGCGGGGTTTCCTTCGGCCAGTAGAGGCGCATCACCAGATAGATTGGGCCGGCAGGGGCGGGCAGCCAATTCAACTCGCGATCGGGACCGGGCGACTTGTTCTGGATGTACAGCGTCAATGAGCCGTCGGCGTTTTGCTTCATGCTCGGCAGCATCGGGGCGTTGATGAGATAGCGGTCGATCGGGTTCTTGATCAGCAACTGCGTCTTGCCGTCATACATGGTCACCGACCAGAACGCGTCGACCGGCGGAAGCTGGCCGGCGGGGAAGGTAATTGTGTATTTGTGCTTGCTCCCATCCAGTGCCCCCCCGGTGCTGTCCTTGCGCGTGAATGGATACGTCGCTTCTTCCGGACTGTTGCCATAGATGCCTGCTTGGGCGGCGGCGGAGCGGCTGAGCCAGTCGCCATTGTAGTGGGCGCTGTCGCCTTGCGGCCCGCTGATGTTCCAGCCATTGACGAGGGTGCCGAGCTTGGCGACGGCCGCATCGATCTTGTTCTGGCCTTGTTTCATGCCGATCAGAATTTCCGCCTTCTGCTTTAGCGGCAGGTCGCTGAAATTGAACGTCTTGCCCGGACCGACACCGATGCTGGCAAGCTGCGCACGGATTATGGCTTCGTTTGGTGCGGTAGGCGCGAACTGCAACGCGAAATCGAGATATTCGAAGAAGTTCTTCTTCGCGAGTTCCTTGTTGATCGCCGGGAAAGCGATCGCTGGTGCGGGTGGCGGCGCGGGCTGGTGCAGAAAGGCCGACAATGGTTGAGCGTGGTAGCCGGCCTGCACCTGCTTGACGTTGTCGATGTCGGCGGGGCCGAAGAGTTGCGTGCGGAAGGCTGCCAGCGAGAATTGCGTGCTGGAGCGGAAGACCTTCTTTATGCCCGGTGGCGTCGCGCCGTTCCAGTCAGGTCCAACAACCATGTAGTCGCCGGCATCGGTTCCGGTGGCGCGTGTGCCGATATAGCCGTAATTGTAGGTGTTGCCGTCGCAGAGCATCACCGAGTAGTAGCGTTTCCGGTCGACCGCAGGCACCGAGATCACCATCGGTTCGGCGCGTAGGTCGAGCCACAGCAGTGAATACGGCGTGTCGCTATTTGGTGTGACAATCGCTGTGTCTTTGTAGGTGAAGACGTTGGCATCGTTCCATAGGGTGTTGAACGGTGCCTTGTATTGGCCCGAGCTGCGATCCACGCAATATTCATACATGACGCCGTAGTTCATGACGATCGGCAACCCAAAGATCAGACCGGCCTCAGCGATGTCCTTGGCTGCGATGAAGCCGGGGCGAGGGGCGGTTGTCTGCGCCCACGCTACATCGGACATCACCATCCCCACCGGGATTGCAGCCGCAGCGGCAGAGCGTAGCAGATCGCGTTTTGTCATCATTGCACCACTCCTGACCATCGGGATTTTTCAAGTCGCAGACCGGACACGATAGGACGACAAACCTGACGACGGCGCTATGCAGATCCGGCCGAGGGCCGCGTCGAGCGGACGATTTCGTGGAATGTTCGCAATTGAGTTGATCCCAGGCGGGGACCTGAACATTCGCGCCTCGTTCACGAGCATTCGTATACACAAAAGAGTACTCCTATTGGGAGTAGTGCTTGCTCAGACCCGCTCGATGTCTGGCATTTTCCAGGTTCTCTCATATACCGATGTGGTCGCCGCGTCAGGTTTGAACGGTCTGCCGTTCTCGATGCCAAGCGACGAAAGCATAGCTCGGCGGCGCTTTGCGCTTCTGCCGGTTTAGTTCGCCGCTCTTCGCAGGCTGGCGGAGGGAGACTCGCCGCACCAGGCATGGTACGCGACCGCGAACCTGCCGAGCTCCCAGAAACCGAAGCGTGTCGCGATTTCCGTGACCGTTGTCGTGGACGGATCAGCGGTGCGTAGAGCCTGGTGCGCCAAATTCATGCGACGCAGCAGCAAGTACTGCTTGGGGACTCATTCCCAGGTGCTCGTGACAGTGCGTGCGCAGCGTACGTTCCGCGACGCCGATGCTCTGGCAGATTTCCGGAATGTACAGTGGCTGGTCCACGTTCGCCTCCAGTGCCGCGCGGAACCGCTTCAGGATCACCGATTGCATGCCCCATGCTTGCGAGGCGGTGCGGACAGACGGCCCCGCTATGCAGTCGAACATGGCCTCTATCATTGCCTGCTCGAGCCCTCGCGCGGCTTCGGGATGGCCAATGATGTCAGGCGCATGTTCCGCCAAATGCATTGCCGCGGCGTGCAACCGCAGAAGCTTCGCGTGGGAGGTGCCAGGGGCTGTCATCGTCAGGCCGTCACGCGGTGGCGAAAGATCGCGCCCTATCATCGCGGCACTGATTCTCGCCAGATCTTCCGCGGGAAACCCCAGGCTACCAAACTGCGTCAGTCCCGTCATGCGGTACCAATAAGGCTGATCATGGCCATTGAGCGCGATATCCGTGCCCCCAAGCTCAACGCCTTTCCAAATCATCCCACTGGTACTGAATAGAAATCCTGTACAGCGCGGACGCTTGACCACTCCCGATACTAGAGCGGTTGGCCTCAACTCGTTGCATTCCAAGCCGATGAAGATCAATGTGTATTGACTTGGCCGCAAAGGCACCGCGCCCGATGACCGTATGCTCGGTTGCCGGACGGATCAACGTCGCAAACTGGTCGGCGTCATTGGCGATACGGATGACGCTCGATAGCATGACGCTGCTCCCTCAATCCGACTGAATTACTAGACTAGCGGCAACCCGATACTGCATCAATCGATCGTGCTGCATGTGGGTCATGCAATTGATGACCGTGTCGTGTCATTCGGTGTACACCCACACTTCGCTGCAATGTCGCGGAAGGAAGCTCCCCGAACAACTGGCGATATCTTGCGGCGAACCGGCCCAGTTCGGTGAATCCGTGGCATCTGGCAAGCTCTGCAACGCTCGAACCACCAGGACTGGCCGAGCACAGGGCACGGCGGACCGATTGCAGTCTGCGCAGGCGGAGATAGCTCATCGGTCCCATACCGAGATGCTGCGTGCAAGATGTTCTCAGGCTACGCTCTGCAACGCCAAGTGTCGCACAAATCTCAATAAGGTTCGGCACCCGGTGCTCGCCGGTCGCACATGCATCCTCGAAGCGGGCCATCAGGTTGCCGTGTCGTTTCGCTATTCCTCTGTTGTGTGCCCCCGGCACGGCGTCCGACAGGCATTCCACCAGCGCGTGGATCAACTGCTGTTCCAGGCCGTGGACGGCACTCGCATAGAGGACTTCGTCCGGACGGCGTTCGAAGATTGTTATGGCCGCCGCATGCAGCTCCCGCAAAGTCTGCAATGCCGCACCTTCTGGTCGCCAGGAGCGCGCCCCGTTCAGCGCCCTGACCGGCGCTCCGGTGAGCGTTTGCGAATAGCGGTCGAGATCGGTGGCGGACATCCACAGCGCGGCCCATCGACTGGCACCCTGGGTGCGCGCATGTGCTCGATCACCCGGACCAAGTATCACAAGCTCGCCCGCCAATGATGGTGCCCCAGACCAAATTTGCGATGCCGGCCGTCCTATTGGCCACAACACCAGGACAATGTCAGGCCGCATGGATACGAATGCGATGCGCGGGGCTGTCTCGTGGGCAACCGCCAGATGCAGCAGGTGCAGATCTACCTGAGTGATCCGGCCACGAAAGTGACTTTGCTCGGTCACAAGCAGATCAACATTCGTCTGCCTGCGCAGCGCAGCCTCGAACTCCTCCGGTTCGCTGAATGTGGACGTGCTGCAGCTCGGCATCTGAGATCGCTGGTGTGGTTCGGCAAGATCAAACCGAGACTGTATCCACCGACCGGGGCCACCAGGCTATGCATTTCCGGCTGTTCATCCGAATTCTGCAACCCAGCCGCCGTTCCGTATCGCCGTCAGCAGTCGCCCACGATGGCGATCCATGAAGATCTGCTTTTCGCCGTTGTCCGCCCCAAAGCCGAATTTAGCTGAGACACCACGTGAGTCAGAACACACTGCTATCGAACGCTGTGAGGGAGCGTCTCGCCCCTTCCGTCCGGCCGGACTTGCCATCCCGCGTTTGCTGCGCGACGTTCAGGCCTTCGGAGGCAGTCCAGCAAACAAGGCGAGGGCACAGTGAACGACACAGTCGTGACCAACTCGGTAAGGCGCTTCAAGTGGGTAGGGACCCGCCCCATTCGTCCGGACGGCATTCCCAAGGTGACCGGCAAGGCACTGTATGGCGGCGACTACAAGCTGCCGGGCATGCTGTATGGCAAGATTCTGCGCTCGCCTCATGCGCATGCGCGGATCAAGTCGATCGATACCTCGGCGGCTGAGAAGCTGATCGGCGTGAAGGCGGTCATCACCTCGAAGGACCTGCCGGACCAGAAATTCGACTACATCGGACCCGAGCGCGTGGCGCAGAATTTCTGGCATATCACCCGCAACATCATGGCGCGCGAGAAGGTCCTGTATGAGGGGCACGCCGTGGCTGCCGTCGCCGCCATCAGCGCATCGATCGCGGAAGAGGCGGCATCGTTGATCAAGGTGGACTACGAGGTGCTCCCGCACGTCATCGATGTTGACGAGGCGATGGCGGACAACGCGCCGCTGCTGTTCGAGGACATGATCACGCGCGGCATCGAGCCGGCGCCGACCAAGCCCTCCAACATCTCGAAGCGTCTGGAGTTCAAGATCGGCGACGTTGAGGCTGGCTTCAAACAGGCCGACGTGGTGATCGAGAAGGAGTTCAAGACCGCGGCGGTGCATCAGGCGTATATCGAGCCGCACGCCTGCGTCGCACGCTGCGATGCTGATGGGCAGACCGAGATCTGGTCGTCCAGCCAAGGCCACTTCCAGATGCGCGCGCTGACCGCGGCAATTCTAAAGAAGCCGGTGGGCGATATTCGCGTTTATCCTGCGGAGATTGGCGGCGGTTTCGGCGGCAAGACCGTGACTTATCTTGAACCGGTCGCCACGTTGCTGTCGATGAAGTCGGGCAGCCCGGTGCGGCTGATGATGACGCGCGAGGACGTGTTCCGTTCAACCGGGCCGACCTCGGGTTCGTCGATGTGGGTGAAGATCGGCGTCAGCAAGGACGGCAAGATCATCGCGGCCGATGGTATCTTCAAGTTCCAGTCGGGCGCATTCCCTGGCTCGCCTGTGATGAATGGCTGCCTGTGTGCGTTCGCGCCGTACGACGTTCCGAACCAGCGCGCCGTCGGCTACGACGTGGTCAGTAACCGTCCGAAGGCCGCGGCGTACCGCGCGCCGGGCTCGCCGATCTCCGCCTTCGCGGTGGAGAGCGTGCTGGATATGTGCGCGCAGAAGATCGGTATGGATCCGCTGGAACTGCGGCACAAGAACGCGGCGCGGCCTGGCACGGCGACGATCTTCGGGCCGAAGCATGCGCACGATGGATATATCCAGACGATTGAAGCGCTGATGAACCACCCGGCCTACAAGGTGAAGCTTGGGCCGAACCAGGGGCGTGGCGTTGCGTCGGGCTACTGGTTCAACGGCGGTGGTGAGTTCGAGCGCGACCATCCAGGTCAATGTCGACGGCACCGTGCTGGTGGCGACGGGCAGCCCGGATATCGGCGGCTCGCGCGCGTCGATGGCACTGATGGCGGCGGAGACGCTGGGCGTGGATTACGGCCAGGTGCGCGCGATCGTCGCTGACACGGGGTCGATTGGCTATACGCATGTCACGGGCGGGTCGCGCGTGACGTTTGCCTCCGGCATGGCGGTGGTGAACGCAACCAAGAACGTGATCAAGGACCTGTGCAAGCGGGCCGCGCTGATCTGGGACGTGGATCCGGACGGCGTGGTCTGGGAGGACGGCTTCGCCAAGCCTGCGGGGTCCAACGTGGGCGAGTTCGAGCCGCTGTCGCTGAAGGCGCTGGCAGCGAAGGCGGCGGCCACGGGTGGGCCGATCACCGCGGCGGCGAGTGTGAATGCGGGGGGACAGGCGCCTGGGTTCTCGACGCAGTTCTGCGACCTGGAGGTGGATCCGGAAACCGGCAAAGTGACGATACTGCGGTTCGTCGCGGCGCAGGATGTCGGCAAGGCGATCCATCCGAGCTACGTCGAGGGGCAGATCCAGGGCGGTGTCGTGCAGGGCATCGGCTGGGCGTTGAACGAGGAATACATCTACAACTCCAAGGGCCAGCTCGATAATCCGGGGTTCCTGGATTACCGGTGCCCGGTTGCGTCGGACCTGCCGATGATCGACGCGGTGCTGGTGGAGGTGCCGAACCCGGCGCATCCGTATGGAGCAAAGGGTGTGGGCGAGGTGAACATCTGCCCGCCGATGGCGGCGATCGCCAACGCGATCGACAATGCGATCGGGGTACGGATGGATTGTCTGCCGATGTCGCCGCCTCGGCTGCTGGAGGCGATCGACGCGAAGAGTGCGTAAGGCCCGCTCCAACCCACCCGTCATGGCCGGCCTTGAGCCGGCCATCCACGCAGGCTGCTTAATGGCCGGGCGGGGGCGCCGATGAGCGACGCCCCCGCCCGCGTTGTCTTCACCACCGGCTTCTCACGCCGCTACACCGGAGGCGTGACCGAGTTCGCGGTGGCGGCGAAGACCCTGCGCGGCGTCATCCGCGAGATGGATCGCAAGTTTCCTGGGCTGGCGGAGACGCTGGAGGAGGAGACAACGGTCGCCATCGATGGGGAGTTATACGAGATCGACTTCCTGCGCCCGATCAAGCCGGGTGCGGAGGTGTTCTTCATTCCGAAGATCGAGGGGGGATAGGGCCTCTCGCTGGAGACTCCCAGGTTGGCCATCCGTTTAGCGGGAGCCGTCCGGTATCAAGGCCCGAAGTAGCAGCAGGAGCGACGGGACATCGACAGTTGCCGCTTGCCATAGAATATCACTGTCGATGTCGAAATATGCATGCGCCGATCGGTTGCGCATTGCGATAATGTCGCTCCAGGGTATCGCCGGTTCGGCCGTCCGATATTCTGTCGAAATCTTCGATGCGGCTTCCCCAAGTATTTCGATGGCGCGCGTCAACGCAAACATAAGCCATGACGTTGGTATCCAGAGCACCGCGTTGGCGGCCGTGGATGAACGTATCGACTGCCTCTGCAGCCTTTATCATGTGAAGTAGGCGAACCCGATCCTCAGGCTGCATATTTGACTTCAGCAGTACGCACGACCTCCGAGCGGAAATGCCGGCTGAGATCATGCGCCGTTCGCAGGTCAACGCGCCGACCACCCAGAAGCTCCGAAAATTCGGCCTCCATTCTGACAATACCCAGCAAACCAGGCGCCTTGCCTGGTTCGAACTCCACCAGAAAATCCACATCACTATCCGGCCCTTCTGTCCCTTTCAGGACAGAACCGAAGAGCGACAGGCGTTGAATGTGATGCTGCTGGCAGAGCGCGGCCAACGCGGCACGATTAGCGAACAGATCATTCGGCATTACAACCTCGTGGCTGAAAATGTCCGGAGCTCCCGTGGCGGAGCATAGCGCGGCGAGGCACCCTGCCGAAAGTCGGGCAGGACAGCAGCTACTCGCAAGGAGCGCTGGACACTTTCCGGCCCGGCTATCGCCAACCCGAAGCCTCCTTCTCGGCCAGCCTCTGAGGAGTCGTGGTCGAAATCGCCGGTTGACGCGAATATGGCCCCTTCAGCCATGTCGCGATATCGCGACCCGCGAAGCCGACTCGCCACTAGTGCTAGAAGGCCCCCGGCCATCCAAGATACCGCAATGCTCGCCACCCTCCTGGCATCCGTTACGGCCCTCGCCGCAGGCGCGGCCCTGCTGGTCGTCCTCCGACAGGCGGCCCTCCTGCATCGCCTGCGCCTGCTGTCCGAGCAGACCCTCGCGGGCACCCGCGCGGAAGCGGAAACCACCCGTGCCGCGCTGTCGCGCGAACAGGGTCAGCAGCGGCAGGAGATCACCGACCATTTCGAACGCGTCCGCGCCATGCTGGAAAGCAAGCTGCGCGAACTACGCGACGGCAACGAAACCAAGCTGGCGGAAATCCAGAAGGCGGTGAACGAGCAGCTCCACGCCGCGGTCGAGAAGCAGATGAACGAGAGCTTCAACCGCGTGATCGACCAGTTCACCGCGGTGCAGAAAGCGATGGGCGACGTGCAGGCGGTCACCGCGCAGATCGGCGACATCAAGCGGCTGTTCTCCAACGTGAAGACGCGTGGCGGCTGGGGCGAGACCCAGGTGCGCGCGATGCTGGACGACATACTGCCGGCCGGCGAATACGAGACGAACTGCAAGGTGCGGCCTGACAGCAACGACGTCGTTGAGTTCGCTGTGCGCATGCCGATGAAAGGCGCGGAGCGGCCGCTGCTGCCGATCGATGCGAAGTTCCCAGTGGAGGACTATGAGCGATTGCTGGCGGCGTCGGATGCCGGGGACGCGGAGGCGGAGCGCGCGGCGTCACGGATGCTGGAACGCCGCATGCGCGACGAGGCGAAGAAGATCGCCAGCAAGTACATCAATCCGCCGGTTACGGTGGAGTTCGCAGTGCTGTACCTGCCGACCGATGCGCTGTACGCCGAGGTAGCGCGTATTCCGGGGTTGATCGATGACATCGGGCGCGAGTGCCGCGTGCTGGTGATGGGACCGAGCCTGTTTCCCGCGTTGCTGCGCACCATCCATCTCGGGTTCATCACGCTGGCGCTGGAGCAGAAGGCGGATCAGATCCGCGATCTGCTTGGTGCGACGCGGACGGAGATGCTGAAGATGGACGAGGTGCTGGATCGATTGGCGAAGCAGGCCGGGTCATTCAGTAACACGATCGAGGCGGCGCGGCGGCGCACGCGCGCGGTGGGACGCAAGCTGCGCGTGGTTGAGGCGATGGAAGAGGAAGGCTCCGAACGTCTGCTGGAGTTGGAAGAGGAGACGCTGGCGGAGGAGTGACGGGCTAACTGTCCTCATGTCATTGCGAGCGAAGCGACGCAGTCTCGACGGGATTGCTTCGCTTCGCTCGCAATGACATGAACTCGCGCGTGAGCCACTCCGATACTGCTCTAAGTCACTTCGCAACGATGCGCACGGAGAGCGAGCCAATCACCGGCGCCTTCACCTCTACAACGTCACCCGGCTTCAGAAACCGTTCTGGCGCGAACTGGCCATCTGGCATGCGCGGGCTTGAATTCGGCTGCTGTGCCGGCTGCTGTACCGCCGCTGATGATATCGCCTGGATACAGCGTCAGGTCGCGCGACAGGTATTCAATGTACTCCCAGTAGGAGAACACCATGTCGCGTGTATTGAATTGCTGCCGGCGCTCGCCGTTGACCCAGGTCTCGACGTCAATGTTCTCGGGATCCAGTTCACCGACCACGATGCACGGTCCGAGCGAGCAAGACTGATCGAAGTTCTTTGCCATGCCGAACTTCAGCGGCCCCTGCGGCTCTGCTGGCGCCCGAATGCTCCAGTCGCCGAGCAAGGTCACACCCCAGACCAGATCTTTTGCCTGGGCTGCGGCAACGTCCTTGCCTCGCTTGCCGAGCACGATCGCTACCTCACCTTCATAATCGAGCCGTGTGGCGCGGCTTGGATATGGCAGCTCCGCATCAGGATCGGCCACGTCGCGGCCAACCTTCCAGAATCCCCAGATGCCGGTCTCCCTTATACGCGTAGCTGCCTCGGCGTTCGTCATCGCGCCTGCACCGCGCAGCAGTCCCATGGCGGCCATGCCCGCCAGGTGATCGGCGAAATTTCCGCCGGCGCAGGCGATGCGCGATCCGCTTGGACGTGGTGCATGGAGCCTGATTTCCGACGCCTTGTGCAGGACTGTCTCGCCATGCGCGCCGAGCAGATCATGTGTGTCGCCGAACAGGTGATCGAGTGCTGCCGCAGCATAGTCCAATGTGCGGGTTCCGCCGTCGATGAACATGGCAAGGTCGCTTGGCACGAGTGCGGCTGCGAGCGGCACGGGGTGCCGTTCGTTCTGCCGCTCCGTGAGGAACTTCGCGTAGGCCAACGAAAGGTCGATGACCTCGTCGCCACGCAATGCTCCGACACGCTTGCCGGGGCCGAACACCACGATCTTCATGCGTTCCTCCTTGGCGCGATCAGCCCCTCGCGTTCGAGTACCGGATAGATCCCACCACCGAGCATCATCGCAAGAAGCTGCTCCGGCACCGGCGAGACTTTCAGCGTCTGACCGGTGCGTGGATTGCGCACGTTCCACGTGTCGTGGTCGAGTTCGGCTGTATCGCCTTCCTCGAACGCCGTAGATACGCCGGTGCATTCGCAGGCCAGCAGGCCATAGTTGACGGCGTTGCGGAAGAACAGGCCGTTGATCGTCTCGGCCAGCAGGAAGCCGACCCCGCAAGTACGCAAGGACCGCGCCGCGGGCCGTGACGACCCCATGCCGTAGTTGAAGCCACCGAAGATCGCATCGCCTGGTTGCACCATATCCACCCAGCCGGGCCGGTTGTTCATGAACACCGCACGCGCCTGCTCCTCGGCGTCGCGATACAAATAGGGGCCAGGCAGCATCAGGTCGGTGTTGATGTTGTCACCGAACTTCCAGACTTGCCCGCGCCTCATGACACGTCTCCCTGGAAGAATTCGGCGGCACTGACGATCTGGCCCGCGAGCGCTGAAGCGGCCACGGTGGCGGGTGAGGCCATGTAGATACGCGCCGATGGATCGCCCATGCGGCCCTTGAAGTTGCGCGTGCTGGCGGTGATGCAAACTTCGTTGGGTCCGAGCACGCCCATGTGGCCGCCGACACAGGCACCGCAGGTCGCGGTGGTGACGATGGCTCCGGCTTCCATCAGCGTGGACACGTAGCCCGCGGCGATCGCGGCGCGATGGATCGCCTCGGTGCTGGGGGTGACGATGAAGCGTGTGCCTGGCGCGACTTTGCGGCCGTTCACTAAGCGCGCGGCCACGGCCAGATCGTCAAGCGTGCCGTTGCAGCATGCGCCGATGAACGCCTGGTCGATATGCTGGCCGGCAACTTCGCTGATGGCGACTGAGTTGTTCACCACCGCGTCGGGGAGTGCGACCAGCGGCTCGATCGTATCGAGGTCGATCGTGCGGCGTTCCTTGTAGGTGGCGTCGGAGTCTGGCAGCACGGGCGTGAAGGGCTTCGGATTGCGCGCCTTCACGTAGTCGATCAGCGTATCGTCGGGCTCGAAGATGACGAATTCAGCGGACAGCTCGGTGCCCATCGTGGTCAGCGTGCGGCGCGCGTTCAGGCTCATGCTGGCGATGCCGGGGCCGCCGTACTCGATGTTCTGGTTGACGTGCGCGCCCCATTTGCCGGCGATCGTCAGGAAAATGTCCTTGGCTGATACGCCTGGGCGAAGCTTGCCCGTGAGGTCATATCGGATTGTCTCGCCTACGCGGAACCATGCTTTGCCTGTCGTGACGGCGTACAACATGTCCGGTCCGCCGACGCCACGCGCGGCGCAATTGAATGCACCGGCGCTGCAGGTGTGTGAGTTGGCGTTGACCAGGACAGTGCCAGGCAATGCGTAGGCCTTGTCGGCGATGACCGCGTGGCTGATGCCTTGGTCGGGGCCGACGTCGTGCAGGCGCTCGATGCCGAACTTCTTGGCGAAGGCGCGGCCGGTTTGCATGCATTCCGCGGCTTGCATCGTTGGCGCGGGCACGAGGTGGTCGAACACGATCACTACCTTGGCGGGGTCGGCGACCTTCAGCACCTCGCGCCAGCCTTCCGGCAGGAAGGAAAGATCGATCAGGCAGGCGGTTTCGGCATCGACCACTGCGACATCGCCGGGCGACACTTTGGTCAGGCCGCCGGCCCGCGCAAGGATCTTCTCGGTTATGGTCATGCCCATGGCTGTCCTCCTGGGTTCACTGATGCCACAGGACGACGCTCCCGCGAAGGTTGGACGGGAGACGCTCACCGGTTCTTAACGTCTGCCAGGCTCCAAATGAGAACGCCGGCCGAGGTGGAACTCGACCGGCATCCCAGAGGGAGAAAAACGATGAACACCCATCGCTGTCTCCTGCCATGGATCATGGTGACCGTGCGCGTAAGCGTCAAGATCATCGTGAAGAAGCGGTAGGAGGCGGGCCCGCCCTCGAAACGGGGCTGGCCTACTCCCCGAGGGGACCCGACCGATCCGTAACCCCACGCATTCCGCTTCCTCCGGCGATGTCGTAAATCAACGTCCACCCTTCTGCTCGGATTCGCTATTGTGAACCTTCGCATCGCTACCTGGAACATCAATTCGTTGCGCCTTCGGCTGCCTTTGTTGAAGGAGCTGATCGCGGCGCTCGATCCGGACGTGATCTGCCTGCAAGAGACCAAGGTGCCAGATGAGCTGTTTCCCATCGAGGGACCGGCGCAGCTTGGGTATCCGTACACGCTATACCGCGGGATGAAGGGCTATAATGGCGTCGCGATCCTATCGCGGCGGCCGATCATCGCGCACGACATCGCGCCGGATTGGTGCAGCAAGGGGGATTGCCGGCATATCGGCGTGCTGCTTGAGGTGAAGGGCGAGCCGATCGAGCTGCACGACTTCTATGTTCCCGCGGGCGGGGATATTCCGGATCGCGAGCAGAACGTGAAGTATGGGCACAAGCTGGATTTCATTGCGGAGACGAGGAATTGGTTTGCGGCGCGGACTGGGTTGGCGCGCAGCGTTATCGTGGGTGATTTGAATATCGCGCCGCTGGAGCACGATGTCTGGAGCCATAAGCAGTTGCTGACGGTGGTCAGCCATACGCCGCCGGAAGTCGAGGGGCTGACTGCGTGGCAGAAGACGGGCTTTGTCGATGCGGTGCGGCATTTCGTACCGGCGGATCAGAAACTTTATACGTGGTGGTCATATCGCAATCGCGACTGGCGCGCGTCGGATCGTGGGCGACGGCTGGATCATGTGTGGGTGACGCCGGATCTCGTGGGAAAGCTCAAGCGGCAGATCGTGCTGAAGGATGCGCGGGACTGGACGCAGACGTCGGACCATGTGCCGGTGTGCGTGGAATTGAGGCTGTAGTTCTTCGCCGCGCTTATTCGACGGGGCGGGTGGTCAAGGTGCCGTCGGCTCGCTCGACGATCGCGGCGACGCGGGCTTCGGCTTCGGCCAGCTTGGCCTCGCAATGCCGGCGCAGGGCGGCGCCTCGCTCGTAGGCGCTGATGGCGTCCTCCAGCTTCTGCTGGCCGCTTTCCAGGCTGCGGACGATTTGCTCCAGCTCGGCGAGCGCGTCCTCGAACGACATGGCGCTGACGTCGGTGTTCTTGGCGGACATGTCTTCCACTTATGCCTGCATCAATGTGCGCACGTGGGCCGCGGCTGAGGCGGCCAGGGCGTCGAGATCGTAGCCGCCTTCCAGGACCGAGACGATCCGGCCCTCACAATGCGCCGCGGCGATGTGCAGCAGTTCCGCTGTGATCCAGGCGAAGTCTTCCGTCTCGAGGCGAAGCTGCGCCAGCGGGTCGGCTTTGTGGGCGTCGAAGCCGGCGGAGACGATCAGCAGGCCGGGAGCAAAACGATCGAGCTCGGGGAGGATGGTGTCCGACCAGGCGGCGCGGAACGCGGTGCTGTCGGAGCCGGGACGGAGCGGCGCGTTGACGATGTTTTCGGCCACGCCGCGTTCCGATGGCAGGCCAGTGCCTGGGTAGCAGGGATGTTGGTGCGACGACGCGTAGAACAGGTCCTTGTCGGCGGCGAACATCGCCTGGGTGCCGTTGCCGTGGTGCACGTCGAAGTCCACGACCGCGACGCGCTGTATGCCCCAGCGGGTGCGTGCGTGCAGCGCGGCGACGGCGGCGTTGTTGAACAGGCAGAAGCCCATGGGGCGTCCGGGTTCGGCGTGGTGGCCGGGTGGGCGTACGGCTGCGAACGCGGCACGTGCCCAGCCTTCCATCACTGCATCGACCGAGGCGACTGCGGCACCGGCGGCGCGCAATGCGGCTTCGGCGCTGCCGTGGCTCATCGCGGTGTCGGCGTCGAGCTGCACTATTTCGCCGGCGCCGGGGCGGATCGAGAGGATTGCATCGACGTAGTTGGCGGGATGGACGCGGGCGAGCTGCTCCTTGGTTGCGTGGGGTGCGGACTCGCGGAGGAGGTCGGCGAATTCTTCCGCTTCCAGCGCGGCGAGCACGTAACGCAGGCGATCCGGGCATTCCGGGTGGTATTCGCCGTTCTCGTGGTTCAGGCAGGCCGGATGGGTGATCAGAGCTGTTGGCATCTCAATCCTTTTGCTCCGGGTCTGCGGCGCGGCGGCGGATGACGAAGCTCAACACGCCATTTTCCTCCGACCAGGCGAGCAGGGCGTGACCGGTCTCGCGGCAGAAGGCCTGGAAGTCAGCGATCGAGGCTCGGTCAGTGGCCAGCACGCGCAGCCGATCGCCTGGCGCCATGGAGCGGAGAGCGCGATTGGCACGCAATACGGGGATCGGACAGGTGGTGCCTTTCATGTCGAGAAGGGATTCGCTCATGGGGACATCCTGCTGCCGAGAGCTGGGCGCGGCAAGGAGGGCAACACAGAAGAAAGAATAGCCGGATTGCACGGAGACGTTTGTTTTGCATTCAGTGCAATCCGTGCATCAATCAGTGTAATCCGTGTTACTCTTTTCGCCATGCAGCGGCATCGCGTTGGCGTGGACTTGGGCGGCACCAAAATCGAGATCATCGTGCTCGCGCCGGACGGCAGCGAACGTCTGCGGCACCGGATCGATACCCCGCGCGATTACCAGGAGCGGGTCGAGGCGATCGCCGGTCTGGTTCGCGACGTGGAACGCCAACTGGGTGTCACCGCGACCGTGGGTATCGGCATTCCTGGCATCATCAGCCCTGTCACGGGGCTGGTGAAGAACGCCAACTCGACGGAGCTGAACGGCCATCCATTCGATCGGGACATCAGCGCGCTGCTCGGCCGCGAGGTGCGCGTCGAAAACGATGCCAACTGCTTCGCGCTGTCCGAGGCTGCTGACGGGGCAGGCGCAGGGCAGGCCAGCGTGTTTGGTGTCATTCTCGGCACCGGATGCGGTGGCGGCATCGTGGTGGACGGCAAGGTGCTGCAAGGGCGTAATCATGTCACCGGCGAGTGGGGACATAACCCGCTGCCTTGGCCGCAACTCGATGAGGTGCCCGGTCCGCATTGCTGGTGCGGGCATTGGGGCTGTTTGGAGACCTGGATCGCTGGTCCGTCGCTGGCACGCGATTGCGATGGTCCGGGGGCGCAGGACGCCTCGGGCATTCCTGCGCGTGCTGCGGCGGGCGAGGTGCGTGCACAAGCGGCGCTGGATCGCCACGCCAGCCGGTTGGCTCGCGGGCTGGCGCAGGTGATCAACTTGCTCGATCCTGATGTTATCGTGCTTGGCGGGGGGCTTTCCAACATGGCCCACCTGTACAGGTGCTGCCGCCGCTGGTGCGCCGCTACGTGTTCAGCGACTTCGTGCAGACGCCGATCGTGCGGAATAGGCATGGCGATTCGTCGGGCGTGCGCGGCGCGGCGTGGCTTTGGCCGGCGGACTGAAATGCCCGCCTTCTGCCGCGACTGTCTGACCGAAGTCGATGGCAGCCGATGCCCAGGCTGCGACAGCACCCGCATCGTCCGGCATCCGGAGCTGTTCGATCTCACCATCGCGCATGTCGATTGTGATGCGTTCTATGCCAGCGTGGAAAAGCGCGATCGGCCGGAACTGGCGGCGAAGCCGGTCATTGTCGGTGGCGGTGTGCGGGGGGTTGTGACCGCGGCCTGTTATGTCGCGCGGATATACGGCGTGCGCAGCGCGATGCCGATGTTCAAGGCGCTGAAGGCGTGTCCGGACGCGGTGGTGATCCGCCCCAATTTTGCGAAGTACGTCGCGGTCGGACGGCAGGTGCGCTCGATGATGGGGAAGCTGACGCCGCTGCTGCAGCCTTTGTCGATCGACGAGGCGGTGCTCGATCTTGCGGGCACCGAGGCGCTGCATGGTGCGCCGCCTGCGATCGTGCTGGCGCGGTTTGCGCGTGAGGTGGAGCAGAGCGTCGGGGTTACGGTGTCCGTTGGCCTCGCGTCGAATCGGCTGTTGGCGAAGATTGCTGCCGGCCGCGACAAGCCTCGCGGGTTTGCGGTGATCGGCGTGAAAGAGGCTGCGTTACTGCTGGCACCTGAGCCGGTCCGGTTGCTGCCTGGAGTTGGGCCGGCGTTGGCGCGGCGGCTTGCGGCTCAGGGCATCACGTTGCTTGGCCAGCTTCAGGTGTTGAGTGACAAGGAGGCGCGGCGGCGGTTGGGCGATGAGGGGCCGTCACTCGCGGCGCGCGCTCGGGGAGAAGATAGCCGGTTGGTCGATCCGTCGCGCGAGACAAAGTCGATCAGCGCGGAAACCACGTTCGATATGGATCTGACGCGGCGGGCTGATTTGGAGGCGCATCTTTGGCGCCTGTCGGAGAAGCTGGCGCGCCGATTAAAGGAGAATGTGCTGTCGGCTGGCGGGGTCGTGCTGAAGCTGAAGACGAAGGACTTTGCCATTCGGACGCGGGCAGCTCGGCTACCGAGCCCGACGGTGTTGCCAGATCGGCTATTCGATGCGGCGAGCACGCTGCTGGCTCGGGAGGCAATTGGGACGGCGTTTCGGCTGATTGGGATTGGGGCAAGCCCACTGCTGCCGCTGACAGACGCCGATCATGGCGATCTGGCGGACACGGAAACGCCTCGCCGTGCCGCGACACAGGCGGCGATCGACGCGCTGCGCCAGCGATTTGGCGATGAGGCAGTCAGGCGGGGACGCGGGTGGACATCCCCACACCCCCTCCCTAACCCTCCACCGCTTCGCGGGAGAGGGGATTAGATTAGCTAGGCTTCGGGCGGGGCTGCGGCGATCGGGATCTCGCGGGCCTCGGGCTGGTCGCCCATGCCCGGCGCACGGACCTCGACTTCCTCCGCCTCGCCGTTGGACGGTGCGCCTTCGCCGTCACCAAACTGCCGGCGCTGGCCGCCGCCATTTTGCTGCTGGTTCTGCTGCGCCGCCTGGTTCATCGCGTTCAGGATGCGGAAATAGTGCTCAGCGTGCTGGAAGTAGCCCTCCGCCATCACCCTGTCGCCGCCGCTGGTCGCATCGCGGCCGAGCTGGAGATACTTCTCGAACAACTGCTGGGAGGTGCCGCGGATCCGGAGATCGGGTCCATTGCTGTCGAACACATGGTTGCGATTGAGCGGGATACCTCCACTGCCCCCGCCGCCGCCATGATGCCGCAGTGCACCACCACCGCCGCCACCACCACCACCGGGTCGATGGCCACGTCCACGCATACGTTTGATGTTCATTCTAGTGCCGTCACGCCTTCTCTTTGTGGTGGCCGGGAAGCTAAGGAGATGCACACGGTAGCGCCCGCGGGCTTCTCGGGGCTTGCCCCTCGGCCAGGCTTCAATCCATCGGCATTGGTTCCGGCAGGCGCTCCGTCCAGTGAACAGATTGCCTTAGGTAGGCCGCTGTGCGGCTGACCCTGCCGGGCGAGAAGCTAGACCGAGCCACCCGCGCTGCCAAACGGTTTTTTCATGGCCGAGGCTGCCGCGCTATCATGGCACGCGCAATTCCTGCCAGGTCGTTGCGGAAACTCACCACCAGACCTGCCCTCAGCGCCATTGCGCCCAGGGCGTCAGCCTGATCGGCTCCAAGCTCCAGCACTGCTACACCATCCGGTTCAAGAATGCGAGGCAGGGCGGGGAGCAGGTTTTTGTAAGCGGCCAGGCCGTCCGGACCGCCATCCAGAGCCGCACGGGGCTCATATCGTGCAATCTCTGGCATCAAACCATCGATTTCCGAGGTGGGAATGTAGGGCGGATTGCACAAGACAAGATCGAAGCGTGAGGCCAGGGGGTCTGCCCAGTTGCCGCACACGAACCAGGCACGGTCCGCCAGGCCAAGTACGACGGCGTTGTGGTGGGCGAGGGCCGCAGCTGGCGGGGAACGATCAACGCCGACGCCGGAAGCCGATCGGAACTCGGAAAGCGCGGCGAGGAGCAGGCAGCCGGTGCCGGTGCCGAGATCCAGCAGCGCACGGGGCGAACCGCCACGGAAAGCCTCCAGGGCGGCTTCGATCAGGGTCTCGGATTCGCGGCGCGGGATCAGTGTGTCGGGCGAGACCGCGAAATTCAGGCTCCAGAATTCGCGCTTGCCGAGGATCAGGGCCAGCGGTTCGTGCATAAGCCGGCGTGAGAGAAGAGGAAGCAGGACCGCTGTATCGATCGAGGCGCCGCGATCGCGCAACAGGTCCGTCACCGTGGTGCGAAGCGCATGGGCCAGGAGCAGTCGTGCTTCGAGGCGTGGGTTCTCTATCCCAGCCGCGCGCAGTTTCGCCGCGGCGTCATCGAGCGTCTGGTTGATCGAGGGCGCGGCTAGGCTGCCGCGCTGGCCGCCCGCTTCGCCTGCGCGCGCAGCAGACGGCGCTTCAGGGCCTTGGCATCCGGCGACAGCCGCCCCTGCGGCGTGCCCAGGATGTAGGCGTCGATGCCGCCGTTGTGCTCGATCGTGCGGATGGCGCGCGTCGAGAGCCGCATGCGGATCGGCAACCCCAGAATGTCGGACAACATCGACGAGTCTTGCAGGTTGGGCAGGAACCTGCGTCGCGTCCTGTTATTGGCGTGGCTGACGTTGTTGCCGCTCAGCACAGCCTTGCCGGTAATCTGGCAGCGGCGGGACATCGTGATACACCTTGCTCCGATCGAGAAGGCGCGGCTTATCGCTGAACCATCTGGCAGCGTCAAGGCCGGGCAACAGAGCAACTACCCAGTGGAATTTTGTGACTCGGCTTGAGGATAGCGCATCGGCAGGGCACAGTCCGGCGCGGCTGGCGCCATCCGGCCCGTCGATCCGACGAACCGTTCTCGGTGGGAGCCCGTTCTAATGCGGCGCATCGCCTTCGCCTGCCTGTGTCTGACGCTGTCCGGCTGCGGCTATAATACGTGGTGGAATCCGCCGTTCTCGTCGGGGAACAACCCAAACATGCCCGCCGGCGAGAGCGAGAACATGCGGCGCGTCGTGGGTGAGCAGGTCAATGCCAAGCCGCTGACTCCAGAGCCTGGCGATATCTGGCCTGGTCCATTGCCGCCGGAACCGACGCTGCAGGAGCTCGAGCAGCAGGGTGAACAGGGTGGAACTGAGCAGCCGGTGCCTGGATCGCCGGATTTCCGTTCGGGCACCACGCCGCCGTCGTCCACGCCGCCTTATCAGCCGCCACCGCCACCTGCGCGCGGCAGTTCGACGCCGCCTGTGTCGAACCAGCCGCCGCTGCGGCCGTTGCCGGCTCCAACGCCGCCTCCGGCCGATCAGCACCAATCCACCGGCGCAGAATCCCGCCGGCCAGGTGTACCAGACGCCGCGGGGCCCGGTCGTGACGAACGGAGGGGGCAGCGGCTATCAGACGACGCACGACACCTGGCGGCGGTTCGGCCATCATCGTGCCCAATGGCAATGGCACGAGCACGATCATACATTCAGATGGCACCATCGAGACGGTGCCAACCCCACGCTGAGCTGCCATGGCTGATGTCGAAGCGCCGCTGACCATTCTGTATTTCGCTTGGCTTCGCGAGCGCGTCGGCGTGTCCGAGGAGCAGGTGGCCTTGCCGGCTGGTGTCTCGACGGTGGCCGATCTGGTGGCTTGGCTGGCGGAACGCAGCGAGGGCCATGCGCGCGCCTTTGCCAATCGCCGCACTGTTCGCTGTGCGGTGAACCAGGAGTTTGCTGACGCTTCAGCGCACGTGGGGCCCGGTGATGAGGTGGCGTTCTTCCCGCCGGTGACGGGGGGCTGAGAGATGGCACGGATCAGTGTGCGGGAAGCCGACTTCGATATTGGGGCCGAGTTCGCGGCTTTGACTTCTGGGCGCACGGATATCGGCGGGATCGGGTGTTTCATTGGCACGGTGCGGTGCAATGCCGGCGAGCCAGTCGCGGCGATGACGCTGGAGCACTATCCGGCGATGACCGAGCGCGCCATTGCGCCGCATCGTCGAGGAAGCGGAGCGGCGTTGGGCACTGCTCGGCTGCACGGTGATCCACCGGGTCGGGCGGCTGACCGCTGGCGAAAATATCGTGCTGGTGATGGCGGCGGCGGCGCATCGGCAGCCTGCGCTGGACGCGACGGCATTCCTGATCGACTGGCTGAAGACCAAGGCGCCGTTCTGGAAGCGCGAGGAATTCGCCGACGGCGGCGCGACCTGGGTCGAGGCGCGCGAAGCGGACGACGCGGCGGCGGCGCGATGGTGAGGTTCCTTGCGGTCTGGCTGCTGTTGATCGGCAGCGCGGTTGCGCAGGAACGGGTGGATTTGCAGCCGCGCCCGGGGGTGACGGAGCCAGTCTATCTCACTGCGGTGGCGAACCCGAGGGCAAGCGTTCTGCTGTTTCCTGGTGCCGCTGGCGTATATGCGCAATCGCGCAGCAATTTTCTGCTGCGTGTTGCGCCGCGATTTAGCCGCCGCGGGCATGACGGTGGCGGTGTTCGATACGCCATCCGATCATCCTGCCGGCATGGGGCCACCATTTCGGGCGTCCGCCCAACATGCAACGGATATTTCGGCTGCTGTGGATCTGCTGAGGAGTCGAGCGGCTGCACCGGTTTGGCTGGTCGGCACCAGCAATGGATCGATATCGGCGGCGGAGGGTGCCGCGCTTGTTGGGCCGCCGCGGGTCGCTGGCGTGGTGCTGACCTCGTCGGTGTGGCAGGGCGGCATGATGAGCACGCCGCTGGACCAGATCAGGGTGCCGGTGCTGGTGGTGCACAATCGCGATGATGGCTGCCGGTTCAGTCCGTTCGGCGACACCGCCTCGATCGATGGCGCTGATGACGCAGGCGCAGGCGAAGGAACTGCTGACTGTGTCGGGCGGATCGTTGCGGAGTGATCCGTGCCAGGCGCTGTCGCCGCATGGGTATTACGGCATCGAGGATCAGGTGGTGCCGGCGATTATCGCGTGGATACAGGCGCATTGATTGATTGGGACCTGGCGGCACCCTCACCCGGCGCGCGGTGCGCGCCGACCTCTCCCGCGCAGCGGGAGAGGTGTTGGTATCAGTAGATTGGCAGGTTCTCGGCGATATAGGGCGGCAGGTTGAAGGCGCCGGCGTGGATTTCTGGCGTCCAGTAGCGCGTGCTGCCGAGAATCGCGGCGGCTGTAGCACGTGCGCGGATTTCGGTGACTGTGGTGCGCGTCAGTGAAGCGTCCTTGGCCGCCCAGCCGAGTGTCATAAAGCCGCCGACATAGGTCGGCACTGCCGCGACATAGGCGGTGACATGCGGGAAGAATTTTGCCCGGCGGGCGCTGGTTTCGCGCAGTTCGTCGGCTTGCATGAACGGAACGCCGCACTGGTTCACGACCAGACCGCGCGGGGTAAGGATCCGGGCGCAGTTGGCGTAGAATTCGTCGGTGAACAGCACCTCGCCAACGCCGATCGGATCGGTGGAATCGACGATGATTACGTCGAAGGAGGCGTCAGGGGCGCGTTTCACGTAATTGATGCCGTCGCCGACGATCACCTCGGCACGCGGATCGGCCCAGGCGCTGCCGCCGATATCCGACAGGAATTGCTTGGCGAGGCGGATCACCTCGCCATCGATTTCCGCCATCACCGCGCGTTGGACGCTGCGATGTTGCAGGACACGACGCAGCACTCCACCGTCGCCAGCGCCTATGATCAGCACGCTGCTTGCCGCGCCGTGTGCCAGCAGGGGCACGTGCGTCAGCATTTCCTGATAGACGAATTCGTCGCGCTCTGTGATCTGGATGACGCCATCCAGTACCATGACGCGGCCGTGCGAGAAGCTCTCGAAGATCACGATGTCCTGGAAGTCGCTCTGCACACGCGCGAGTTCGCGCTTGACCAGGAAGCGCTGACCCCAGTCGGAATACAGCGTCTCGTTGAGCCAACTATCGGTGGTCATGGTGTCAGGAAGGGTTCACACGGAGGAGACGGGAGGACCACTGAGAAGCCACCGAGGAAGTAATTTGGCGCGCTGCGCGCGCGAAGCGCCTTATTCATTCTCTCCGTGGAACTCCGTGGTGGTTCTCGGTGCGCTCCGTGTGGACCCTTTTCACTACGGAATAAGCCCGCGGCGCTGCTCGGAGAGCAGGATGGACCTGGGCGCGAACACGTCCTTCAACGCCGGCAACGAGTGATACGGGTTGCAGGCGCCGCACATGAAGATGTCCACGGCGGCGAAATCGCGCTCGGGCCAAGTGTGGATCGAGATGTGGCTTTCCGCCAGCACCAGCACGCCGCTGACGCCGCCATCGGGCCCGAAGTGATGGAAGTGGCTGTGCAGTATCGTTGCGTTCGCCGCTTCCGCGGCATCGCGCAGCGCACGGTCGATCAGCTCGGGATCGGTGAGGTTGCTGGCACCCCACAAATCCAACAGCAGATGAGTGCCGGCGAACTTCACGCCGTCCTTCTCGACGAAATAGTCCTTCTGATCGATGCCGCTCGGAAAGTCCGAGACCATCCCCAGTGGGCTGAGTGCGTCCATCGCTACCCTGTTCCTACCAGTAGACAGCCTGTTGAACGGGCGCGTTGCCACGTCCGTTCCCTCGGGCCAAGGCCGCGGAACATGGTAAAAGGGGGGGCAGGATGCAACCCCTTTTTTGCGGATTTCCTACCGGGCTGGCGCAAGCCCCGGTTGCAAGGCTTTCAATTCTGCCGGGAGCGCGCGCGCCAAGGCGGCTTCCTGGCCGGATCGCTTCAGGTCCGCCACGCCGCGCACCTGGTCGGCGGTGAGCAGGCGGAACATGTCGGCGAGAGGGCCTGTGCCCATCCGCGCCGCGTCGCGCTGACGCAGTGCGTCCAGCGCCGCCGCGTCACCGGCGCGCGCGGTGGCGGTGGCCAGGCGCAGCAGCGTGCGGCGCTGTGCGTCATCGAGTGCGCCGTCCGGTGGCACGGTCTTGGTGGCGTAATCGCTGAGCGCCTTTTGTGCCGCTGACCAATTATTGGCGTGTTCCAATAGTGTCGCGCGAGCCTCGTCGGAGGCGGGAGTGTTCAGTGCTTCCAGCTCCGATAATGCGTGTTGGGTATCTCCATTGCTTGCCTGTGCCTCGGCAAGTAGCAGAGTACGGCGCTGCATCAGATCTGCCGGCCCGTCTGTCATCTCGGAAGCGGACAGGGCGGTCAGAGCACCCTTTGCGTCGCCTTCGTGGAGACGCATCGCGGCGAGGCGGGCACCGAAGGTGGCGCGGCCCGCGCCAGTTGGGGCTGCCTGCATCAATTTTTCCAGAACTGGGCCGGCACGCTGCGGCAGATCGAGCGCTAAGAGCCTGTCCGCGAGGCGCGATTCCAGCGGTTCAGCTTCCGCGCCCTCGGGCAACAGGTCGGCATTTTCGTCCACCAGCGACACGAGTTCGAGAGGCGCCAGATCGTCGGCGCCATTGCCGCGTAGGAAAGCGGTGAACATGTCGGCGAGCTTTGCGTGCAGATCGGCCTTGTCGTCGGGAAATAGCAACTCGGTCTCGCGCAGCAGCCCGAGGGCCGTGCGCCAGGCGCCCGTGCGGGCTCGCAGTTCGGCGACGCGCTGACGCAAAGCTTCCTCGAGGCGATCGCCGCGCCAGGCATAGAGCAACTTGTCGAGCTGATCCGCCGCTGCGTGCGGATCGATCGCACCGGATGCGAGACGCAATTCAACCGCACGCACCGCGGCTTGCGCGTGCACCCGCTGGTCACGCGACTTTGCCAGTCCATCGTAAATCACGAGCGCCGCGGCAGAGTCGCCTTTGGCCTGTTGCAGCATTGCGCGCGCCATATCGAGCGAACCGTCGTCCTTGCGGGCGTTCAGCAGGCCGGCGGCCGCTTCGAGCTGTCCGCCCGCGACCAAGGTCTCGGCTATTCTGGGTAACACCCGGTCGCGCATCTCGGCCGGATAGGCGAGTACCAGCGGCAAGGTCGCGGCGAATTCGCTGGCTGCGGCTGCGGAGCCCGGATGCAGGTCAGCGTCGCGATAAGCCCGCCAAAACAGGATGTCATCGGCGTCGGGCAGGTGGGCATCCAGGCCTACGGCTTCGTCGGGTCGATGTGCCAGCAGCGCGGCAATCCCCGTCAGCGCTGCGTTGTCGGGCGAGCTGGACTGGGCCGGGTCATCGGCGGCGGCCATTTGCAGAATTGCCTCCGCTTCGGCCCCCATCCCGAGCGCGATCAACGCCCGCGCAACCGCCTCGCGGCGAGGTCCGCGTGCAAGCGGCGGGGTCATCGCGGTGTCGACTGTCAGCATTGCGAGGCGCCGGAGGGCGATTGGCGGTGGTTGGGCAGGAAAGTCGAACCGGTGTGTGAGGCCAATCGCGTGCGTTATGTCGTCGGCCATGTCCGATGGTGGCGACAAGGCCAGGCCACCGGGATCCGCGGTCACAATGAAGCCGTCCTGCGTTGGCCGCAGAGCCACCGAGTCGCTGATCGGCGCCACAGCGACTCCCTGCCATGTCGGCAGCAGCGAGAATTCCACCGAGCGTCGCCGTATCGGTACGCCCTGACCGTCGCGCCGCTGAGTGCCAACGAGCAGCATACCTCCGGTTTCGGGGTCCGGTATGGAAACGACAGTGCCAGGTGCCGCCGCTGACAGGATCAACTTTCCATCGGCGATCTTGGTGGCGATCGGGCGTAGCGGCGGTTCGCCTGGTGCTTCGGCGATGCGCCAAGCGTTTGCGGCGAGCGAAATGGCGAGCGTGGCAGGCGGCGGCAGCCGGATCAGCAGCAGTGTGGCGGTGGATAGGGTCTGGGCGGTGGCGGTGCCGAAGACCGGATCGTCGTGCAGCGCTGAAAGATCGAGTCCGATCGGCTGATCGAACACTACGATAGCCGTTGGCCCGCGCCGAAAGGTCGCGATACCCAACGGGGTGCTGAACGGCACAACCAATGTCGCGGGTTGCGGTGGTGCGTCGGGGGTGGGTGGTGGCGATGCTGGCTGGGCTTCAACGGTCGTCGCCGGAGGGGCAGATGTCGCGGGGAGCTCGGCGGGTTTGGGCGGCGGCGTCGGTGGAGACGGTTGCGCTACTGTGGGCGGCGGTGCGGTGGCCTGAGGTTGCGGCGGAGTTGGCGGTGCCTCTTTTGGCATTGACTTCTGAGCCGATGAGGCGGTTTTGGCTGCGGCGTCGAGCACGTCGATAACGACGCGATTACCGTATTGCTGATCACGCAGCGTGG
Organism: uncultured Alphaproteobacteria bacterium; assembly: GCA_963733475.1. Lineage (GTDB taxonomy): Bacteria > Pseudomonadota > Alphaproteobacteria > Acetobacterales > Acetobacteraceae > JAMXLO01. The sequence continues at coordinate 52,353 of CAVTEC010000036.1, forward strand.
CGCCCGGCCCGATGACAAGCTCCGCCTTGCCGTCGCCGCCAGTGACGCTCAACACGTTGCGCGTACCACCGCGCGCCGAGGCAACTTTCCCGGTGTTGTCGAACTGGATGGTGACGTGATCGCCGTCCTGCGTCACGTGGTAGGCAACGTGGGCAGGTAGATCGAACACGATGCGGCCATAGTCTGGGTGGGTCCCCAGGCGCACCGGCACAGTCGGTGCGTCGCCGGCAAGGGCGATTGCGAACGGCAGGCAAATCAGAACGAGGAACGCAAGAAACAAACTCAGCCCGCTTCGTCTCATTCGAAGCTGGCCAGCAGCCGATCGATATCGGATTGATCCATGGCCACGGTTGGGTGCTGCGGACCATTCAGCAGTGAGGCGTCATCGGCTGGCTCGGCTGATACGCTTTCCATGCCCCCGCCAGTGCCACCGAATGCCACAATAATCTGGGCGACTTTCGCCTCGATGGCTTTCAGCGTGCCGACGACTTTGGTGATGCGCTGGCCTGTGATGTCCTGGAAGCTGCACGCTTCGTAGATACGCGTGGTGGCGTCCTGCAGCTTGGCGGCTGCTTCGCCACTCAGGCTGCCAGAGACTGCGTCCAGGGTTTCGCAACTGCTGAGGATCGCGTTGGTGGCTGTCGCCGTGTGTTCGACAATGGCATCCAGCTCGTCAGTGGCGAACGGGATGTGCGCCTGGGTGATGTCGTCGACACGCAGGGCGGCGATCTCGGCCTTGGCGCTCGCGATGGTCTTGCCGAGCTCCTCCACCTCAGCCAGTAGCGATGTCTCCTGCGCTGACAGATCGCCGCTCATGGTTGCGAGCACGGCCCGCACCACGTCGGCCACGACGTCGGGCGCGGATTCGGGATAACGCGTGCGAATATCGGCCAGTCTTTGGGCCAATGGATCGCTGCCATGATCAACCATGGCCGAGCACCTTTTCGATCTTTTCCCGCAAAGTCTCGGCATTGAACGGCTTGACGATGTAGTTGGACACGCCGGCCTGCTTGGCGGCGATGACATTTTCCGTCTTGCTTTCGGCGGTGATCATGATGAATGGCGTCGCTTTGAGCTTGGCGTCGGCGCGGACTTCCTGGAGAAGCTGGAGACCTGTCATTGGCGCCATGTTCCAGTCGCTGATGATCAGACCGAAACTGCCGGAGCGCAGCTTGGCAAGCGCCTCGGCGCCGTCGCTGGCTTCCTCGACATTGTTGAAGTCGATCTGCTTCAACAGGTTACGAATGATGCGCAGCATCGTCTTGTAGTCATCGACGATGAGCACGTTCATGGATTTGTCTACCGGCATTGTAGTTCGGTCCTTTCAACCGCCACCAGGGTTGTCACGTCGGGTCCGCATGTCGGCGAGTTTTGCGGTGAGTTCGCGGGCCTTGTCGGGCTGCACGGCGGCAAGCACAGGGGCGGCCTTGGCGTCCTTCATACGATCGACCACCTGAAGCAGCACCGGCATGTCCAGATCATTGAAGATCGTGGCTGCATCGCGCGGCTTCATGGTTTCGTAGAGTTTGACCAGGCCTTGCCAACCTGCGTCCTCGCGCTGTTGGCGTGCCGCTTCCAGGGATTCGAGTTTTTTCTGCAGGGCTTGGAGTTCGGCGACGCGCGCGTCGAGTTTCTGCTCGGCGGCTGTGAGGACTGATTCGCGCATACCCATGGCTGACTTCGCGCGCGTCGAGTTCCTGGCGGCGCTTGCGGAGTTCCAGGAGCACGGTGCGCTCGGTGTCGGAGACGGGCGGTTGAGTTTCCTCGGCCGGCTTGGGCGCTGGCGGCGGGGGAGCTGGTACCGCCTTGACTGGAACGACGGCCGCCGTTTCAGGCGCGGCGCTTGCCGTCGCGGCGCGGACGAGCAGCGCCGATTTCACGCCCAGCAGACACGCCAATGCGACGATGGTGATGGGGAGCAACCTGACGGGACCGAGGCTGATCATTTGGCCATCCTCAGCGCTTTCAGGAGATCGCGCTCAGCCTGGCTGCGGACGCGCGGCTGTGCTGTATCGGCATCGGCTACAACTGTGAGATGGGGAGCTTCGCCGGCGAGCGGACGACTGGCATGCACGAGTGTTCCAAGTCTGTCGGCCAGGCGGTTGCCGCGTTCGATCAGGAGAACCAGGTCGTCTTTCAGGGCGGAGGCAGCATCGACCTGCTGTGCGATCTGCTGGCCGACGCCTTCGGCGGCTGTGTGGAGACGCTCGATGCCGATTTCCGCCTGTCGCGTGCTGGCGTTGAAGTTGACGATGAGGTCCTGGAGTTCGGCGCGATCGCGTCTGAGGACGCCGAGCGCGCGTTCGAGGCGAACGGCATGGAAGAGCGTTGCGGCGAGCAACAGGATCAGCACGATGTCGAGGAGCCACTCCATGCGAAGCATTGTGGCGCGGGAGGGTTAGGAAAAAGCGAATGGGGAGCCAATTGCCGCGGCGGCACCCTCACCCGGCGCTCTGCACCGACCTACTCCGCTTGCGGGGGGAAGGAGTACTGGTGATCAGCGTTCGGTCTGGACGCGGGCAACTTCGCGTTCGATGCGGACGGCGACGCGGCTTTTGCGGCGGCCGACGCGGGCCTCGAAGAGGGGCACAGTGCCGCAGCGCACGAGTACGGGCGAGCCTACATTGGTGTTAAGAGCGATGCGAGAACCGGGTACCAGTCGCATTACGTCGGACAGGCGCATGGTCTGTTCATCGAGCACCACATCGAGTTCGACTTCGGTATTCCACAGTTCCTCGGCGAGATGGGTTTCCCAGATAGAATCGCGGCCGAATTTCTCGCCCATGAATTGCTGGAGCAGCAGTTCGCGGACGGGTTCCAGAGTAGCGTAGGGCAACAGCAGCTCCATGCGGCCCCCGCGATCCTCCATGTCGATGCGTAGGCGCGCCAGCACGGCAGCGTTCGAGAGGCGGCTGATTGTGGCGAATCGCGGGTTCACTTCCAGGCGCTCGAAGCGGAAGGTGACGGGGCATAGCGGGTCGAAGCTGGCGGAGAGATCGGCCAGGACGACGTGGATCAGCCGCTCGACGAGGGTTCGTTCGATGGTGGTGTAGGGGCGGCCTTCGATGCGCATCGCCGCAGTGCCGCGGCGGCCGCCGAGCAGTACATCCACAATCGAATAGATCATGGCGGAATCGACGACCATCAGGCCGTAATTGTCCCATTCCTCGGCTTTGAACACGGCGAGCATGGCTGGTAGGGGGATCGAATTCAGGTAATCGCCGAAACGCAGCGACAGGATGTTGTCGATGCCGACCTCGACGTTGTCGGAGGTGAAGTTGCGCAAGGAAGTGGACATGATGCGCACCAGCCGATCGAACACGATCTCCAGCATCGGCAGACGCTCGTATGAAACGAGGCCCGAGCTGATGATCTTCTGCATGCCGGAGCGGTTCTCACCGCCGGCTGGTCCATCGTCGAAGCCGAGAAGGCTGTCGATTTCCGCCTGATTGAGGACGCGCGCGGATTGCGCGGGCGGTGGGGAACCTTCGGTCGCCTCATCGGTTTCCGAGCCCCACGCGGCAGCGAGGTCTTCGTCGGACTGTTGCTGTTCCGGCTGGTCGCTCATTGGATCAGCATTTGGGTGAACAGGACGTCCGTGATGCGCGCCGGGGCGGCGGCAAGGTTGGCCCGCGCGATCAGTTCTTCACGCAACCTGTAGGTGCCGGCGGAGCCGCGCAGTTCCTGCGGGCGCATTTCACGAATGTAGGTCAGGAACAGGTCCTGAAGCCGAGGGAGGGCGGCTTTCACCCGATCGGCATCTTCCGGCTTTTGCACTTCGAGGCGGGCGGTCAGCTTTACGTAGCTGGGGCGCTGCGGATTGCTGTTCAGGTTGGCGACGAACTCCGGCAGGTCAACGTAGATCGGCGTCGGCGGCTTGCCGGCGTCCTCCTGCTTCTCGACGTGTTGCGTGCCTAAGAGGCGGGGCAGAATGCCGGTGAACCAAAGTCCGCCCGCGGTGCCGGCAAGAGCGACCACGGGCGCGACCAGCAGGATCAGCTTGCGGCGGCTGTTCGATGTCGGCGGAGGCTCTGACGGTGTGGCTGCTTCGTTCGGCTTCTCGTTCTCCACCGCTGGCGCGGCCTTGGCCATAAGCTGCTCCTGTGCCTATGGGGGCATGATCGCAGGGAGCCGTTAAGGAAGCGCTATCGAGCGTGTGCGTTGCCGCCCGGCGGGCGACCGGTAGTGTGGCTGGGAACGGTACCGCAGGTTCCGGTGAACGGCGACAGCTTCACCTTTGGCTCGTTCCGGCTGTGTTGGAGATTTGCCGGCGGCTGGATCGGGTGCCGCTGGCGATGAACTGGCGGCGGCGCATGTGAATGCGTTCGGTCTCAAGGGGCTGGCGGCGCGGCTGCAAGATCGCGTGCCGTTGCTGATGCAGGGACGTCGCACGGCATCGCCCCGGCAACAGACGATGAGCGCGACGCTGGACTGGGGCTATGAGTTGCTGCCCGAGGCTGAGCTTATATTGTGGCGTTTTGCGGTGTTTCAGAGCGACTTCACGATGAGCGCGGCGGTGGCGGTTGCTTCAAGGGGTTCGATACGGCGGACCTGCGCGCGGCGAAGGCGCTGCTGGCAGGGTGAGGCGGGCCTACGCGTCCCCCCACCTCACCCAACCTCTCCGCCCCCAAGGGGGCGGAGAGGGGATTTTGGGGAGGGCGGAGAGTCACAGTTGGCTACCACGAGCGCAAGGCGCGCAAGCGGGCGGTCTTTTTCGACTGGTGCTCCATCATGCGGTGGAGCAGGCCGCGCAACGCGGTGATGGCGTCGCCGACGTTGGGGCCTTTGTTCAGCATCACGCACTCGGCGCGGGCAGCCATGGCTGCATCGGTCATTTCGCCACGGGTTGGGAGGCCAGATTTCACCATCTCCTCGAGCACCTGCGTTGCCCAGATCACTGGGACATGTGCGGCTTCGCACAGCCACAGGATCTCTTCCTGCATCTCGGCGAGACGCTCGAAGCCGATCGCCACTGCAAGGTCACCGCGCGCGATCATCACACCAAATGGCTGACGGCCGGCAGCGCGCACGATGATCTCGGGCAGGTTCTTCACTGCTTGTGCCGTTTCCACTTTCGCAATGATGCCGAGGCGCTGCCAATCCGGCCGGCGCCTGGCCAATTCGTTCTGCATCAGCGCGATGTCGTCGGCGGACTGGACGAAGGAAAAGCCGATCATGTCGGCGTGGCGCGCGACGAAGTCGAGGTCGGAGAGGTCGTTCGCGGTCAGCGGATCCAAATGCAGATCGGCGCGCGGAAACAGCAGGCCGCGCTCGGGCTTCATCTTGAAGCCCCTGAGTTGCGTGCGCTGCACATGAACGAAGACGGCTTCCGGCTCGACTGCGTCAATGACGCCGGTGAGCTTGCCATCGTCGAACGAAACCTCGGTGCCGACGGTCAGGTGATCCAGCACATCGGCGGGATCGCAGACGGCGGCGACAAGGGGATCGACGCCGAATGCCGCCTCGTCGCGCACCAGCTTGAAGCGATCGCCTGCGGCCAGTCGCTCGCCGGCCTGGCGCTTGACCTTGCCGATACGGAATTTTGGACCGGCGATGTCCATCAGCACGGGCATTCGGCGGCCGACAGCGTTGGCGGCCTTGCGGGTATTCTCGATCATCGCGCCCCAGGTTTCGACGCCGTCGTGCGCGCAATTGATGCGCACCACGTCTGCGCCACGGCGCGCGATGTCGAGCAGGAAGCCAGGATCTTGCGCGGCCTCGGTGGATAGCGTGACCAGGATGCGGCCGACGCCTTGGCTGTTGGACGGTCCGAGCAGCACTTCGGTGTTGGCCTGGAGAGCAGCTTCGCCGCGGAAGAAATCATCGGCGGGCGGCGGCCAGGCTGGTGGGGGCGGTGCGCCAGCCACCTGGGCCTGCAGCGCGGCTGCCACAGTGTCCAGCGTGATCAGCACGCGGCTTTCCAGCCGGCCAAGCGAAGACAGGCCGTGCCGCATCAGTTCGCGTTGCAGGTCGCGGAGGTCGTGGTGACGGAATGCAAGATAGTGCGCGAGATTGCTGGCGCTCACGGCGTAGGAGGGGCGTTCGATGTAGGGCTGCCAGCGATCGATGCGGCTGGCCGCTTCGTCGTGAACCGATTGGCGCAGATCGCGCAGTGCCTGAAGCAATTGAATGCTGTCACGCGGCATTGGTCGCCTCCGGTGTCTTGTGTGGGGGGCGTCCAGACGTTGGGGTTAGAGCGATTCCCCCAGTGGCCGCCAGTCCAGCAGATCTTCGGGCGCGTCGAGTTTTTGGCGATCCCATGCCGACAGCCCCGACTGGTGCCGTGCCACCGCGCGCGCTGCCTGGTCGGGCGACGGCCATTGGCCGGAACGCTGTCCATCGAAGTGCAGCAGCCAGCGACCCCTGGCATGCACCAGTTGCACGACGCCGGCCGCGCTCGGGTATTCGTAGGCCATTGGCGTTGCGACCAGTGCCCCTGTTGCCCCAACCGCCGGGATGATGCCGATAAGGCGTACAGTTGTCTAGGTGCTGAAGCCGCCGAAATGTCACAAAAACGGGACTGCCTTGCGGATGGGTGGGAAATTAGCGCCCCGGGGCTCTGGGCGGTTTGATCCAGGTCAATATGGCGGGCGATTGCACTTGGATTTCCGATTGCTGCGCGTCTGTCTGGGCGACGGCTTTGGCAGGAAAAGAAAGCAAGTCGGACACAGAGTTTCGCCGAGTGCACACAGTGTTTCACTGAGACGATTCTGATTGGCGCTACGCGCCGGAGTCTCGCACGAGCGTTGCGACCACGTGCGCGAAGTGCACTCGGTGGAACTCTGTGTCCGATTACTTTGTTGCCACGCTGCGGCATGGCCAGTGCAAGCCGGATTTGGGCCTTTTGCCGGAGCCAGCCAAATGCGATCGCCCTGAGGTTAATATGGGGGGCGATTGCGCCTATGGCGAAGCGCCGGTAAATCGGAGGCGTCGCGGGTGTAGCTCAATGGTAGAGCTCCAGCCTTCCAAGCTGGCTATGCGGGTTCGATTCCCGTCACCCGCTCCAATGCGTCGTTGAAACATCTCGACGCCTCGGCTGATTTCAGCGAATACTCTCTGCAATGACGGCTCGCCGCAGCGGGCTTGCCACAAGTCAATAATGCCGAGGGAGGCAACATAATGCGATCAACACCATGGATGGCGGCCTGCGCCGCTGCCATCACGTGCGTCATTGGGATTGCCAACGCGACCGCGGATGAAACGCCGAAGCGTGGCGGCATCCTCACCTACATGATTCCGGCTGACGCGCCGCCCAGTTTCGATGGCCATCGCGAGACCACCTACGCCACGGTTCATGCGACGGCGCCGTTTTACAGCGTGTTGATCCGCCTCGATCCGAACGATCCGGGAAACGTCACCAAGTTCGTGTGCGACCTGTGCACCGAGATGCCGACGCCGACGGACAACGGCACGACTTATACGTTTCATATCCGGGAGGGCGTGAAGTGGCATGATGGTTCGCCGCTCACGGCCGATGATGTGGTCGCGAGCTGGGAGCACATCATCCATCCACCGGCTGGCTACAACAGCGCGCGCGCCAACTGGTATCAGATGGTGGACAGCATCTCGGAGCCTGATCAGCACACGGTGGTGTTTCACCTGAAGTTCGCCACGCTGACATTCCTGCCGGCGCTGGCTGATCCATACACATACATATACAAGAAGGACATCCTGGCGAAGGATCCGCACTGGTATGAAAAGAACATCATGGGGAGCGGACCGTTCAGGTTCGTCAGCTATGACCTGGGGCAGTCGATCAAGGGGGAGCGGAACCCGGACTACTATCATCCGCCGCTGCCTTACCTGGATGGGTTCGTTGGGATATTTGCCGACAAGCAGGTGGTGCGGACGGATGCGATCCGTGCTGATCGTGCGGCGACCGAATTCCGGGGGTTGCCGCCTGCGGCGATCGATCAGCTCAAGGCCGCGCTGGGCGACAAGATCACCGTGCAGCAGAGCGACTGGAACTGCGGCAACCTGATCACGCCGAACTCGCAGAAGAAGCCATTCGATGATGTGCGGGTGCGCAAGGCACTGCTGCTGGCGATCGACCAATGGCATGGCGCGCCGGCGCTGGCGAAGATCGCCGACGTGAAGACCGTCGGCGGCATCGTGTTCCCTGGGTCACCTTTGGCGGCGACCAAGGAGGAACTGCAGAAGATGGCGGGTTTCTGGCCCGATATCGACAAGTCGCGTGCCGAGGCGAAGCGGCTGTTGCAGGAGGCGGGACAGCGAGAACCTTAGCTTCGAGATGCTGAACCGGAATGTCGATCAGCCATACAAGTATGTCGGCACGTGGCTGGTGGATGAGTGGAGCAAGATCGGTGTTCACGTCACGCAGAAGGTGGTGCCGACGGGGCCATGGTTTGAGGCGATGCGGACCGGCAACTTCGATGTGGTGGTGGAAGCCAACTGCAACGGCGTGGTCAATCCGGTGATGGACACGCAGAAGTATCTGCCGAAGAAGGCGTTCGTGGAGAACTATGGCGGATACGACGATCAGACGCTGATCGATATCTATGAGAAGATGCTGCACACCACCGATCCGGCGGAACAGCGCGTGTTCATGCGACAGTACGAGACGCGGGTGGTGGACACGATGGCATATGAGTGGCCGATGCTGTGGTGGAACCGGTTGCTGCCTGAGCGGTCCTATATGCATGGTTGGAAGATCAGCCCGAGCCATTACGTGAACCAGGACCTGGCGACGATATGGCTGGATAAATGATTCCCGATTTCAGTTCGTGTCATTCATTGAGTGGATCCGGGTCGCTTTGAGTCGTCATGCCCGCGCAAGCGGGAACCCGGGGGGTCTTTACCGACTACCGCTTGCCCTGGGTCCCCGCTTGCACGGGCATGACGATACGGCGCCATCTTCCCCGCGGTGGGTTGGCGTAGGATAGCGGCTGCATGACGCTGTCCGTCGCCATCCGCCACAGGGTACCTGACTTCATTCTCGACGTGGCCTTTGAGGCTCCGACGCCTGGCACCACCGTGCTGTTTGGGCGCTCTGGGGCTGGCAAGTCGATGATCGTCTCGACCGTCGCGGGGCTGATCCGGGCCGAGCAATGCCGTATCGCCGTTGATGATCTCGTGCTGGTGGATACGGACGTTGACTTGTTCATTCCACCGGAGCGCCGGCGCATCGGACTGGTGTTCCAGGATGCGCGGCTGTTTCCCCATATGAGCGTGGCCGGCAATCTGCGCTACGGGCTGCGCCGCGCGCCGGCAGGACCGATCCGGTTCGACGACGTGGTGGATTTGCTGGACATCGCGCCACTGCTGGAGCGCCGTCCGCACACGCTGTCGGGGGGTGAGAAGAGCCGCGTCGCAATCGGGCGTGCGCTGCTGTCGCAGCCGCATCTGCTGGCCATGGATGAGCCGCTGGCAGCGCTCGACGTGCAGCACAAGGGGGAGATCCTGCCCTACCTGTCGCGGCTGAAGCAGGCGCTGCGGTTGCCGATACTGTACGTGACGCACTCGCTGGACGAGGTCTCGCGGCTGGCTGACACATTGGTGCTGATCCGAGCCGGTTCGGTGCTGGCCGCGGGACCGCTGGAGCAGATGCTCGGACGCGGCGATCTGCCGCTTGCGGCGCGCGATGAGGCGGCGGCGGTGTTGGTGACCCGGGTGATCGCACATGATCCGGCGCGGCAGCTCACCGAACTGGAGGCGGCCGGCCGGCGGCTGCTGGTGCCTCTGCTTGACAGCGCGGTAGGCGATACTGTGCGCGTGCGGATCCCCGCGCGCGAGGTGATCCTGGCAGCCGCCGCACCGGAAGGGATCAGCGTGCACAATATCGTTCCTGGCACGGTGGGCAGAGTTGTCCCCGATCCAAGCCGACGCGCCACGATGGTGGAGGTAGCGCTCGATGGTGCGGCATTGCTTGCCCGCATCACGCCCGATGCAGTGACGCGGCTTGGTTTGGGGCCGGGCGTGCCGGTGCTGGCGCTGGTCAAGTCGATGGCGATTGAGGTGCTGGAGCGGTGAGCCGGCAGGTTCTTGCAAAATGGCCGCGGCTGTGCGATTGCAAATCATTCGCAATCGGGGGTTATGCCATGCGACTTGGGGTTTTCCTGGCTGTTACGCTCACGCTGACAGGTGTCGCGTCGGCTGCTGACACGCCGACGTTCTCGATAACCATCCGCAACCGCGCATTCGATCCGGCGGAGCTGCAGGTTCCAGCCGGTCAGAGGATTGAATTGCACGTCAGGAATGCCGATCCGGTGGCTTCCGAGTTTGAAAGCGCGACGCTCCACCGCGAGAAGGTCGTACCAGCCGGCCAACAGGTTGTGGTCTATATTGGTCCTCTGCGCGCCGGCACGTATGAGTTCTTCGACGACTTTCATCCGACTTCCCGGGGGCACATCGTGGCGCAGTGATCGTGCTGGTTCGTTGGACTGGTGTGCTGGCGACTGTTGCTGCGTTTGCCAGTGGTCCGGCGTATGCAGAACTGCAAGTGCGGGTGCCGGAGGTCGATTACCTGGAGCTTGAGTTCGAACACAACGGGCTGGTTACATTCGATACCAAAGGCTCACCGCTCAACCACGCGCAGAGCTACACGAATTCCATCGGCTACGGTGTAACGCCCTGGTGGGAGGTGGAGCTGGAGGGCGAGATGGCCGCCGGTGGTGGGCAGCATCTCGATTGGACGGCCACTACGATGGAGAACACCTTTCAGATCACCGAACCGGGCGAATATTTCTTCAACCTTGGCTTTTTCGCTGAGTACCTCGCAGTCAACGCTGCAAGGCCAGCCGAGCAACTTCACCGTTGGGCCGATCATTCAGAAGGAACTGAATGATGTGCTTGGCTTGGACACGCTGCATACGATCAATCTGTTCCTGTCGCGCGACGTGGGTCACGATGCGACGAAGCAGACTGGGTTCCAATATGCGTGGCAATCGTTGGTTCTGACGCATCCGCTGATTTCGCCGGGGGTCGAGTTATACGGGATCATTCCGGATCTGGCGCATGCCGGACCGACGGCGACACAGCAGCATTGGGTAGGGCCGGTGCTTGTTGGTGGGCTGAATTTCGCGCCCTACGGGAAGCTGGAATATCAGGTGGGATATTTGTGGGGTCTGACGCCTGCCTCTGGGCGGAGTGCGATCCGTTGGCGGCTGGAATACGAGATTACATTCTAGAACCAATGGTCACGGGCGAGCTGGAGCTATGGAGCTATTTTGAAGGTTCCACATGGAGGCCACTGGAGAACCACGGAGATACACCGAGAGTGAAAACTGCGCAGCGCGCAGGGCTCCCCGTGGTTCTCCAGTGGCCTCCGTGTGGAACCTTTCTTGCAGCACTGCCATACGTTCAGTTCCCATCCGCTTGTGGCTGGAAGGCGAGCGCAGGCGCTGGCGCGTGGCCAGGGTAGTCCGCCAGTTCTTCCGGAATTGCCGTGATTGCCTTGGAGCGCATCCATTGCCCGACGCGCGGATCAGCGGTCCAGACGCATAGCGGTATGGCAAGAAGCAGGCCGCCAGCGAGCGGTAACGCCCAGAGCGTCGCCGTCGCACCGGCGTGTGCGAACGCCACAAAGACGGCCAGACCGATCACCGTCTGCGGCCACAGGAAGCGCGTCGCCTCGCGCCAATCCACGCCTCGATCGCTGCGGTTTTGCGGATTCCAATGTGTCGGGATACCCAATGCCAGATGCAGGAGGGCGATGCTCTTGGCGACAGATGAGATTGCATCGAGCAGCAGGGTGAAAGTGAATTCGGCACAAGCGCCACAGGCCAAGCGTGGCAGTCCGCCGTACAGATCGCGTTTTTCTGGCGACAGCGCGATCTCGGCATAGCCGAGCAGCTTCGGAGCGTAGAGTGCGCCAAGCCAGCCGAGGATGAGAGCCAGTGCCCATCTCGCTGGGAACGGCGACGTGGTGTCGGTGGCCGCGGCGGTGGCTGTAGCCAACAGAAACAGCAGGTAGAGTGGCGTGCCGGCGAACAGCAGGATCGCCTGCATGAGCTGCCACCGGCCCATGCTGAGTAGACCTGGCAGGCGTAGCAGGTGCCGGTACTGCATGTTGCCGGCGAGCCATCGCAGTTCGCGGCGAAAGAATTCCGGCAGCGCGGGCGGGTTGGATTCGCAGGAGCCATCTTCCTCGGGCAGGACACGGACACCCCAGCCTGCGCCGCGCGAGAACTGCGGCCTCGATCTGGTCGTGCGACAGGATGTGCCGGCCGTCCGGCAGTGTTGGAAGGCGGCAATGCGGCGGAAAGGCGCGATGCGGACGATGGCGTTGTGGCCCCAGTAGGGACCTTCGTCGCCTTGCCACCAGGCCTGGCCTGTGGCCCAGGTTCGCATGCCAGCGCGCATGCCGAATTGGAACAGGCGCGGGAAAGCCGACGATGCGGGAAGGCCGACGGTCAGGTGCTGCACGATCGCCAGACTGGGATCGGCCTGGATCGTCGCAAGCAGGCGCAGGACTGCGGCGGCCGACATTTCGGAGTCGGCGTCGAGCGTCAGCATGAACTCGAACCCCTCGGCGTGGTGGTCGAGGAAATCCATGATATTGCCGGCCTTGAAGCCGGTATTGTGCCGGTCGTCGCCGATAGCGGATGCGGGTTGGATCACGGTCCTGGGCCGCGAAAGCTGTGACCGCCTGTTCTTCGTCGGCGGCGCTCGCGATATTGGTATCGGACAGGACGAACAGCGTGAAAGCATCGCCTACGCCGGATCGGTCCAGATCGTTCAACAGGTGCCGCAGTGGCGGCAGCACGCGGTGCATATCTTCGTTGCGTACCGTCATTGCGATCGCCGTGCGCGCCACGGAGCGTGGCGGGAAGGCTGGCACTGGACACACGGCGCGTACCGGGTCCCTGCACAGCAGTAGGATGGTAAAACCGATCAGGCCATTGGCGGCACACAGTCCGGTCCACGGAACGGTGCCAATGAACGCCGCCAGCATCACGAGCTTGGGCATGCGTCCATCCGCCGGGCGCCAGTACGCTTGACCAGCAGCCATCCCAAGGCGGCGTCCGACGAGCAGAGCGATAAACACAACAAGAGCGCGGCGGGCCGCCATGGGGGTCCGTTTCAACCGATCAGAGTTCTGGGCGTAGATAGCGTCGCTCGCAGATTTGTCATCAGCAAGGCGGCGTCTGGACCAGCCTCGGTGGCATCGCTAAGGGTCGCAGCGTGACGCAAAATGCTTCCAAGCCCTCCGATCCGTTGGTTGCCGTGGTGTTGCCGCCTCGGGAAGGCTTTGGGCCTGGGCAATCCGGGGCGATTGGCCTGATCGCGCACCGCCGGGCGGCTACTCCGGGGTTCCGCTGCGTCGTGATCGGAGGGCCGCAGTCAGGGGCGACCTATCCTGACGTTGCCTTCCATGCGGTCGAGCCGTCGTTCTGGCACATCGGCAATGTCAACATCCGGTACGTATCGGCAATGGTGCCGTGGCTGCGCCGCGCGGCGCCGGCGCTGATCGAGGTCCACAACCGACCGGAAATCGCACTGCGCCTGGCGCATCGTCTGCCTGCGACGGCGGTTACGTTGCTTCTTAACAATGATCCGCAGGATATGCGGGCCTCTCGCACCCCGGAGGAGCGGTCGGAACTGCTACGCCGGCTTGGGCTGGTGATGACCTCGTCTGCCTATCTGCGCGGCAGGTACCTGGAAGGGACGAATGCTCGGGAAGGCTCGGTTGCCGTGCTGCCTAACTGCATCGACCTGGCGTCTGTGCCCTCCCGGGCGAAGGAAAAGCTGGTGCTGTTCGTTGGGCGCGTCGTCGCCGAGAAGGGGACAGATGTGTTTGCCACCGCTTGTGCAGCGGCCCTACCGCAATTGCCCGGTTGGCGGGCGGAGATCATCGGTGCCGACAGATCGCGGGAGGATGGACCGGAGACCGATTTCATTCGGTTGGTCCGAACAACGGCAGAGGCGGCTGGCGTCGCCATGCCGGGATATCGCGACTACCCTGCCGTGCTGGATGCAATGGCCCGGGCGGCGATTGTTGTGGTACCGAGCCGATGGCCGGAGCCATTCGGGCTGACCGCGGTTGAAGCGCTGGCGAGTGGGGCCGTGCTGATTTCCTCACCCCGAGGTGGGTTGCCGGAGATTGGCGGCGAGGTCGCGGTCTATATTGATCCGGACGATGCCGGTTCGATCGTGTCGGCCATCGTCGAACTGGCGCGTGACCGGGCGCGGCGTGCCGCCCTCGCAGAAGCTGGCCGCCAACGGGCACGCCAGTTCGATGCGCCGGTGATCGCAGCGCGTCTGGCAGAGCTGCGGCAGGGTGTTCTCGCCCGCGCGCACCCTGAGCTTGCCGCGGATTGACCGTGTCGGTCGGGGTGATGGGGACTGGCGACCGCACACTGGTGGTGCTCGACCGCACGGCACTGGGGGCGGTGCTGCTCACGCCGGTCATGCTGCTGCACGCCCATGGCATTGCCGAGGGCACCATCGGGGTTGCCGATATCTGCTTCCTGATCCGTTCCACGGTGACGCGGCAATGGGGCTGGCTGCGCACACCCTGGCTGCGGATCGGGTTGGTGTTCTGGGCCTGGATCGTCGTGTGCTCGTTGCCGATACCGGCGCTGGGGCTGGGCGAGGGCGGCAAGCCATCGCTGATCCAGGGCCTGGTGATGGTCCGGTTCCTTGTGCTGATCGCGGCAATGGAGCACGCGATCCTGCGCGATCCTGCGCCGCGCCGCTGGTTTGGCTGGGTGATCACGGCATCGGCAGCCTATATCGCCGGCCAGGCGATCATTCAGTTCGTGTTTGGCCGCAACCTTTATGGGGAGCCGATAGGATCTGACGGTGTGCTGTCGGGGCCGTTCGGCAAGCCTCGGGCCGGTCCGCCGCTGGCACGCGTTTTATTGCCGGCGCTGGTTCCACCGGTTGCCGCGCTGCTGCGCCGCCCTGGCGTTTGGTCCGTGCTTGGCGGCTACGCGCTGCTGCTTGTCGGCGTTGCGGTCATGGTGCTGGTCGGCCAGCGCATGCCGCTGCTGCTGACAGTGCTCGGCATTGTAGTTGTGGCGCTGCTGCTGCGTCCGCTTCGGCCGGCGATGATCGCGGCGGGCGTGGTCGCGGCCATCGTGCTCGCGGCCTCGCCTGTCATCGCACCAAAGATACATTACCGGCTGGTGGAGAGGTTCTCGCACCAAATGGAAACCTTCGCCGTCACCCAGTACGGCGAACTTTATGCGCGAGCGTTGGAGATCGGCGTGCGGAACCCGATCACCGGCTTGGGCATGGACGGGTTCCGCTATGGGTGCCCGGAACCGCGCTATTTCCGCCCGAGCTTCGATGGGCAGGCAGCGGACGGCGGGGGCGCGGTGATCTGCTGGCATCATCCACACAACTACTATTTCGAGGCGCTGGATGACGGCGGGTTCGTCGGGCTGGCGCTGTTCTGTGCTCTGGCGGAGCGTGGCTGGCTGCCATGGTGCGTGCGCTGCGCGAGAAGCCGAGGCCGGTGTTGGTTGGGCTGTTCGCCGCGGCGGTCATCCAGTTCTGGCCGATCGCCTCGACCACGGGGTTCTATACGCTGCCCGTCGCCGGCTGGTCGTTCCTGCTGCTGGGATGGGGCATGGCGGAGGCGCGCTGGGGTGCGGTGGCTGTTCCGGAAGCTGCACCCTATATTGCGGCGAAACGTGAAATCGGAGCTGGCCTGATGGCGAATACGGAAACCGAGGCCCTGGTACCGGTGACGGTGCTCACCGGCTATCTTGGCGCCGGCAAAACCACGCTGCTGAACCGGATTCTCACCGAGCAGCACGGCCGCAAGTACGCGGTGGTGATCAATGAGTTCGGTGAGCTTGGCGTGGACAATGACCTCGTCGTGGATACCGACGAGGAAGTGTTCGAGATGAACAACGGCTGCATCTGCTGCACGGTGCGCGGCGACCTGATCCGTATCGTCGGCGGGCTGATGAAGCGGCGTGACAAGTTCGATGGGATCATCATCGAGACGACCGGTCTGGCGAACCCTGCGCCGGTGGCGCAGACGTTCTTCGTCGATGAGAACGTGCGGGCGAAGGCGAGGCTGGATGCGATCGTGACGGTGGTGGACGCGAAGCATCTGCCGCAGCGGTTGGAGGATAGCCACGAGGCGGCGGATCAGATCGCGTTTGCCGATGTGATCGTGCTGAACAAGACGGATCTGGTGACGCCAGAGGAGCTGGCGGCGGTGGAGGATACGATCCGCTCGATCAATCGCTTCGCGGTGATCCATCGCACCGAGCGAGCGGCACTGCCAATCGATCAGGTGCTGGATCGTGGGGCGTTCGATCTGAATCGCGCGCTGCAGATCGCGCCGCATTTTCTGGAGGACGATGAACACGAACACAGTGACGATGTGACGTCGGTCAGCTTTGAGGTGGAAAAGCCGATCGACCCGGAGAAGTTCAACGCGTGGATCGGTGCGCTGTTGCAGACTGAGGGGCAGAATTTGCTGCGGACCAAGGGGATTCTGGCCTACGCCAATGAGGATCGGCGGTTTGCCTTCCAGGCGGTGCATATGATCGCCGATGGCGATTTCATTGGGCCTTGGAAGGAGGGCGATCCGCGGGTCAGCCGGATTGTGTTTATTGGGCGGAATCTCAACCGCCCGCGGCTGCGGCGGGGATTTGAGGGCTGTGTGGTTGAGTGAATTAGCCATGGTGGCACCCCCTTCCCATCCCTCCCCCGCTTCGCGGGAGAGGGGGCACTGCACTGCAACTGCCGCTGCCGCTCGGGTGTCGCGTTGAGCCAGACCACGGCCCAATTTCTGCTTGAGACGCGCGGGTTTCAGCGCGAACTCGATGCATTCGTTGTCGCTGCGTGCTTCGATCGCGCGGGCGGGACGCTGGCGTTTGCGCTCGGGGATGGGGCGGTGCACCTGGTGGCGCTGGCTGAACGTGAGAGTTGGCGCAGCGTCGAAGTGCATGATGGCCCGGCGCTGTCGTTGGCGCCTGATGCGACACCCGCTGGGTTTATTTCGGGTGGCGACGACGGCAAGTTCCGCCGCATTGGCGATGAGGCGTCTGACATCGCCGACTTCCGCTCCAAATGGGTGGAGCATGTCGCGAGTTATCCGGGCGACAAGGGCAAGGGACTGCTCGCCTGCGCGGTGGGCAGGAACGTCTGCCTGTTCGACCAGTCGGGTCAGAAGCTGAAGGAACTGCCACATCCTTCCACAGTGACTGGCCTGATGTTCGATGCGCGTGGGAAACGCATTGGGGCCTCGCACTACAACGGCGCCTCGCTGTGGTTCGTCAACGCCAAGGAGGACAGTCCACGCAAGCTGGAATGGAAGGGTAGCCACACAGCAATCGCAATCCATCCGGACGGTGATGCGGTGGTCACGGCGATGCAGGAGAACGCGTTGCACGGTTGGCGCCTGTCCGACAACCAGCACATGCGCATGAGCGGCTATCCGTCGAAGACGACGTCGCTGTCGTTCACGCGCAACGGCAAGTGGCTGGCGACGAGTGGTGCCGATGCAATGGTGCTGTGGCCGTTCTTTGGCGGCGGGCCGATGGGTAAGGCGCCGATTGAGTTGGCCGGCGGTGACGGCATCGTCTGCACTCGCGTGGCCGCGCATCCGCGCGACGAGATGGTGGCTGGCGGGTTTGCCGATGGGCTCGTGGTGCTGGCCGATATCAATTCGTCACGGGTGCTGCCGGTCTGTCCACCCGGCAAGGGGCCAATATCCGCGCTGGTCTGGAGCCCGGATGGCAGTCAGCTTGCGGTCGGCAGTGAGACGGGGTTCGCCGCGATCATCGATTTGGCGAAGCGGGCGTAGGTTCGCTGTTTCGTGCACGTTATGGCCGGGCCGGTTGGCCGGCCATGATGGGGCGAGGAAAGACCTAGCCGTCCGCGCGGGGGACCCAGGGAATTCGCGAGAACTCGATGCCTTCTTCCGACAGCGATTCGGCCTGATCTGGGCTGGTCTCGCCGTAGATGCTGCGCTTGTCGCTCTCGCCGCGATGTATTTTGCGTGCTTCGTCGGCGAAGTTTGGACCGACGTAGTCGCAGTGCTTCTCGACCTCGGCGCGCATCTTTTGCAGCATCGCGCGTAGTTGCGCCGGCATCGGGCCGCCCGCCATGGCTGCCTGCTGGGGGACAGGCGGCTGAGGCTCCGGTGTTTGAACTGGGACCACCGCGTTGCCCTTTTTCGGCACCGCCGGGCGCATCAGTGCCCGCTCGACCTTGGTATCTCCGCAATGCGGGCATTCCACCAAGCCGCGCTTGGCCAGCCGCTCGAAGGCGGTGCTGTCCTTGAACCAGCCGTCGAACGCGTGGTCCTCGCTGCATCGCAAATCGTAGTGGATCATGCTCTTAACCGGATTCCTCGCGACTGATCAGATGGCTGATCTTGGCACTCTGAACAAGGCAGTGCCAACAATTTGTGGCAACAATGTTGCTATTCCGCCCGCAGCAGCGGGTCCAGCTTGCCGGCCCCGTCCAATGCCACGAGGTCGTCACAGCCGCCGATGTGGTTCCCGCCAATGAAAATCTGCGGCACCGTCGTCCGGCCGCCGGAGCGGCGGATCGATTCCTGGCGTTCCGCCGAACCGTGGGGCGCGTCGATTTCGTGGAATTCGACGCCCTTGCTGCTCAGCAGATGCATGGCGTGGGAGCAGAACGGGCACCAGGGCTGGGTATAGATTTCGACCTCAGGCATGCAGGACTCCTTGTGAGTCCGCAAACGTCGGGCGTCAGCGGGCTTCGCGCAAGGCCCGCCGCTCCGCAACCCAGGGCGATCGCTCGATTGAGCTATGACAGAGCGCGGTCAAGCAAAGAAAATAATAACACGGATTACACGGATAAAAGGATGAGCCACGGATTACACAGAAAGTATGAGCCGGTATCGGCGGACGTAGGATTATATTTTGCGCGCAGCGCCGTGGTTTTCTTTCCGTGTAATCCGTGGCTTATCCTTTTATCCGTGAAATCTGTGTTTATGCGTCCTTCAATGCCCGGCGCGAAACCGTCCGTGCTGCGACGTAATCCAATAATTGCGTTCGGGCCACCGCAGCCACTTGATCTCTATGATTTCGAACTTTCCTGCGTTCGCGGAAGCCGCGCTACAGCGGTATGGCCAGCAGCGTATCGAATCGCGAGCTGTCGCAGACGACGATACGTTCGGCGAAGCGCAGGCTTCCGCCGTCGTCGCGCACCTGGTCGAGATAGACTCCGGTCGCGAACAAATCCATGCGGCCATCGCGCATGGTGCGGACGACGAGGAAGGGCGTTTCGGCGGAGATCACTTCACCCGACCGAAGTGCGGGCATGCCGATGATGTGGCGATAGGTTTGACGTTCGTAGATGTTCGCCTCACGCAGCGCGGCCACACGGTCGAGCAGCATGGCACGCGAGTCGGCATAGACGATGCCGGCAGCGTAGCCGCGGCGCTGATTTTCGGCGCTGGTGATCTTGTAGATACACCGTTCGAGGAAGAGCTTGGGCCAGTCCTCAAGCCGATCGGCGTCGATGCACGCGGCGTATTCAGAATTCAGTGCGGCGAGACGGAATAGTGTGTCGGCGTCGCTCATCACAGGCCCATGTGCATGCGATAGGCTTTCCAGAACCCGCGGACCGAGGCTTCGGTCGCGCGCGTTTCCTGCGTTTCGGCGCCTGAACCGCCCATTTCGACGACGGAAAGTTCGCCGGCAGCGGCGGCGATGCCTCGCTGCACGAAACCGCCGACGGCGCCGTCCTCCATTGACACGTAGCCCGCTGGGCCGACCAGGTTGTTCTGACGCAGGCGATGCGCGCGCAGCTCCGGGGAGTCGTCGGCAAAGCCGATATAGAGCCAGTTGAGATCGGTCGCATCGACAGTGCGCGGGACGATCTGGCGGATCGCCAGTGCGTTGTGCACTTGCTGGAGGATGAATCCAGGGAACATCGACAGGATCTGCAACTGGATGTCGTCGTGGAATTCGTCATGCATGGCGAGCAGGCTTGGATCGGCGAGGCGGAATTCATCCTTCTCGGAGCGCAGTCCTTGATATGTGGTGTCTTTGCCTTCCATCGCCTGACGCGTGGCGGAGGCGTGATGTTCGCCGGTTTTGCTGACCAACACGCCACCGCCGGAACTCAGGCGCGTGATACGGAAGGTGGCGAAGAACAGGTGTAGCAAGCTGGCGTGATAGGTGTCGCGGACGTTCTCGAAGTAGAGCTTCCAGTTGTTCGGCAAGGCCTGAGTGAAGCGGCCGATGATCTCGAGGCGGCGATTGCCGACTACGCGGCGGACACGCTCGATGATCTCGGGACCGAGCCAGGCTTCGAAGTCTGGCGCGTCGGGCGAGAGCGTGCCGAACACCATGCCGCAGAATGTGGTGACACGCAGCTTGCGTGGGCCGTGCTTCGTCATGTCGAAGTCAGCGGGCATGCCGCCTTTGCCATTGACGCCGCGCGCGAATGCGATGGAGCGGAGATTGCCGCTTAGGTCGTAGCGCCAGGAGTGATAGACGCACTGGAAGTCTTTCACGCTGCCGCAGTCGTCGAGGCAGATCAGGGCGCCGCGGTGCGCGCAACGGTTCTCGAAGGCGGCGAGCTCGCCGTCTTCGGCACGCGCAACGACGATGGGCATGGAGCCGACGAAGGTGGTGCGGTAGTCGCCGATGTTGGGAAGTTCAACTTCCAGGCAGAGGAAGTTCCAGACGGGGCCTTCGAATAGTCGCTTCTGTTCGAGCGCGAGGATGTCGGTATCCGTGTAAACCCAGTAGGGAATGCGGGTGAGGCCCGGAGGCCAGATACGGTCGACGGGAGCGTCCATTGGAAACCTCTCCACGGCTCTGGTGCGTTCAGTATACTACGCCACCTGGTTGGCGGAAATGTGCTGGCCCCGCGCAAAGAATTTCAACACGAAGAAGAAGGAAGGTCGCACGAAGGTCACGATCCCTGTCGTCATGGCCGGGCTTGATCCCATAGGCGCTAGGATAGGGGCGACGGCGTCCAAATCATCGTCATGGCCGGGACACGCCCGGCCATGACGGCGGTTTGGACCGCTCAGGAATGCATTTCGATCTTATGTTAGCGCCTATGGGGCTTGACCCGGCCATCAATGCACATTGGCACCGTTGTGCCGCTGAGACTGATGGCCGGCTCGGGGGCCGGCCATGACGATTGGCTTATGGGCAGCGGGATTCGGTATTAGTTCAGCCGCGGATCCGGCACCCGCGCTGCGACCAGAACATCGACCGAAGTGACGTCGGCGGCAAGAAGTGCTGCGGCACAGGCATTTACTGTCGCGCCTGATGTCATCACGTCATCGATCAGCAGCACATTTCTGCCGGTTAGTTGTGACGATCGCGATCCGCGCACGGTAAATGCGCCGGCGACTTCTGTTGCACGTTCCGCGGCAGACTTTTCACCGAGCGATTCGGTTGCGCGTTGGCGCAGTAATGCATCGGCTATGCAGGGGCGCGCGGCTATTCGCGCGACTGCCTGCGCGAGCAGTGCCGCTTGGTTATAGCGGCGATGGAACAGCCTGGTGCGATGCAGTGGCACCGGCACAAGCACATCAGCCTCGCGCAGTAATGCCGCGCCGGTGCGCGCCATGTGTGGTGCCAAGGTCGATGCAAGTTCCTGACGATCGGCGTGCTTGAACGGTAGGATCAGGCGCCGGCCCTGCGCGTCGTAGCGTAACGCTGCGCGGGCATAGCGGTACAACGGTGGCGTTTCGCGGCAGGCCGGACATAGCCCGTCCGTTCCACCTATGGCAGCGCTGGCAAATGGCACACCGCAGCGTGTACAAAACGGTTCGGTGATGAAGCCCGTCTGCCGGAAGCAATCGGCACACATCAATCCAGGCGCATCGACGGGTGCGTCACAGGTGACGCATTGCGGTGGCAACAGCAGGTCGAGCAGTGCCCGCCCAGCTCGCCACGCGAAGTCAATGCGTGGCGGTTGCCTCGTCAACACCGAATGACACCGTATGGTCCCGCTTGATCTGATTGGCCAGTTCGATCTCCCAGGTGAGATAGGCGTTCATGGCCTCTTCGACGCCCGAGTTGCGGTCGTAGGCGCGAAGATAGGAGTCGATGCAGGCGTCGTCTGGCGGGGTGGTACGGTCCTTCACCAATGGGCGGCCAAAGGCGTGCCAAGCGTCCGTGCCACCTTCCAGCACACGAACCTCCGCCGAGGCCAGACCCTTCACCTCATCCACGGCAAGACGCGCGGTGATGCCATCGGGCGACGTGATCACCACGTGCTTCGCGCCGTCGAGGTGCGGCTTCAGTCCGGTGAGGCGGGTTCGCACACCCCAGATCGCGCCGGGAATATGGCCCTCGCGAAAGTCGACGCTGCGCGCGAGATCGATGACCACGGTGCCATCGCCGCTATCGAGCAAGGCGACCAGACCGGTCACATCGATCGTGGGCACACGGTCGCCAAATTCCGGAACGGGGAGGCGTTCGTGACCAGTGGTGCGGATGGCATCCAGTCCACCCTCCACGACAAATACATCGCGGTGACCCATCTGGCGCAGCCAGGCGCCGGACATTCGGGCGCGCACGCCGGTGTCGTCAATCAGAACGATGCGCGCGTTGCGAACGCCAACCCATTGGTCGGTCGCCTGCACGAGCTGTCCGCCGGGTGCGCTCATGCTGCCGGGACGATGGCCGGCGCGATACTCCGAGGGATCGCGCACATCGAGCACATAGAGTGTGCGGTCCGGGGCGTCCTCGAAGCGCGCGAGGTCGATCGCGCCAATGACACCGACGCCTGACTGCTCGGCAAAGGTCTGTGCGCGTTGCAGCGCGGTGGCGGCGGTTCTTGGCGTGCCGGGCACAAATTTTTCGGTGCGGCCGCGGTCGCAGCGGAAACCCGCAAGCTCCCAGCCCATCGTGCCGTTGCGCAGTGCAACGACCTTGTTGGGGATGCCGGCGCGGCGCAGGCTTTCCGCACCCATGATGCTGCGCGTGCGGCCGGCACAGTTCACCACCACCAGCGTCTTGGGGTCTGGCACGATGTCACCAATGCGATAGACCAGCTCGCCGCCGGGAACGCTGACGCCGGTGGGGATTGACATGCGCACGAACTCCTCGTGCGTGCGGCTGTCGAGGACGACGATGTCCTTGCCCCCATCGATCCAGGATTTCAGTTGCGGCAAATCGACGCTTTCGGTGCCGTAGTGATGCTCCACCCACTCGCCGAAGGCTTTGGATGGTACATTGACGCCGGAGAACAGTTCATAACCGGCCGCGCCCCAGGCTTTCGTCCCGCCATCCAGCACGGCAACATCGGTGAAGCCGACGCCCTCGAGCCAGGAACCGAGCTGTTCAGCCAGTCCGCGGCCATCGTCGACACAACAGATGCGCACGGTGAGGCGTGGCAGCAGTGCTCGTGCGCGAATCTCTCGTTTGGATAACGGGCAGGGGACCGCCCAGAACAGGTGGGAGGCGCCGAATTCACCGTCCTCGCGGGCATCGAGCAACGCAAGTTCGTGACCGTCGAGGAGCCAGGTGTGCAGGGTCTTCGCGTCGATGCGTTTCATGACGGTCCTCCTCATGCAAGGTAGGCGCGGCGGCAAACGCTTGGCAACGAGGAGTCGTGGGCGCACAGGGAGATGATGGACCCGATCATCTTCGATCGAGACGCGGTGCGGCGTCACCGTGACCGCGCGGCGCGCACGGTGGAGCGGGTTGGCGACGTGTTGCGCGACGTTGCCGAGCGGCTGGTCGACCGGTTGGACGACACGACGCGCCGATTTCGTCAGGCACTGGATGTAGGCGGGCGCGGGGTGGTGGCGCCGTTGCTGCGGGCGCGTGGGATTGAGGTGGTGAGTTGCGATGTGTCGGCGGCGATGGCGGGGCGGAATGGCGGACCGGCGGTGGCGGCGGATGAGGAGTTCCTGCCGTTCGGGCCAGGGAGCTTCGATTTGGTGGTGGCGAGCCTGTCGCTGCACTGGGTGAACGATCTGCCGGGCGCGCTGATCCAGTTGCGGCAGGCATTGCATCCGGAGGGACTGCTGCTGGCGAGCGTGCCGGTGCTTGGCACGCTAGGAGAACTGCGGCAGGCATTGGCGGAGACCGAGGCGGCGCTGACCGGCGGGATCTCGCCGCGGATCTCGCCGTTCCCCGAACTGCGGGATTGCGCCGGGCTGCTACAGCGTGCCGGGTTCAAGCTGCCGGTTGCTGATCTGGAGGAATTGCGGCTGCTCTATGCGGAGCCATTGGCGTTGCTGCGCGAGTTGCGTGCGGCAGGGGAAAGCAATGCGTTGCGCGAGCGGGATCGTCGTGTGCCGCAGCGCGCATTGTTTCCCGCGGCGCTGGTGGCATTGCCGCAGCAGGACGCGCGGGCGGTGGTGACGTTACGTTTGGCGATGATGACAGGGTGGGCATGAGCGGAACGTTCCCGCGCAAGCGGGAACCCAGCGGTGCATACAGATAGCCGCTTGCCCTGCAGGGCGATCGTATTTGGCTGGCTCGGCCAAACGCCCACATCCGGCTGGCACTTGCCATGCGGCAGCGTGGCAAGCAGGTAATCGGACACAGAGTTCCACCGAGTGCACACCGAGTTTCACCGAGAAGCAATTCGGCGCTTCGCGCGCATGATCGCGACGTTCGTTACGAGAACTCGGGTGCATAGCGCCATCAGAATCTTCTCAGTGAAACTTGTATTCCGAATCTGTGCCAGAAAGCCGTTGGGGCGGCGAGGGCCAGACTGACCCGGCAACTGGCACCGGTATCGCTTGCGCCGGCGCCGTACAGCCCAAACTCGCGACTACCCACGTTTCGCTGAGTGCGGGCCGCGCTTCCGCGTTCTGCGAGAAGAAAGCCGAATACCCTCGTGGCGGTCTCTATCCGCTATCGGAATAAGATTGACTGATAGACCACGGAGTCGGCCAAAGCGCGATCCCGTCCGCCTTAGCTGTAGATCTTCACGAGCTCGGAATGAGCCCATTTCACCGCATCTTCCGCAGCCGTCCCCTGCACCGCCTTGGCGTACATGTCGACGATGATGAATTTGCTAATCGCCTCGGCGGCGGCACGGCCGGCCGGTCCAGCATAGCCGGCGAAATGTCCGCTTTCCGCAGCGGTGCGGAACGGGGCCATGACCGGGTCCACCTTCCACACCGGGTCATCTTCCCACATCCTTGTGGTGCCGGTCGAAAACCCCTGCTGCGACGTAAACCACTCTCCGTATATATCCTTGGTGTGGAACCAGCGCAGGAAGTCCTTCGCCGCCTTCTGCTTCTTGCCGTAGGTCGGCACTAGGTTGGAGAACGGCACGTGATAGCTGAACTGGCCGGCAGGGCCTTTCGGCAGCGGCGAGTGGAAGATGTCGTCCTTCAGGGGCTTGTCCTTCTCGGTCATGTAGGTGTCGGCCTTGGCCTTGGCCAGCAGATAGATCGAGGCGCCGTTGCTGGTCGAGCTGATCGTGTTGGCTAGGAACGCGCGGTTGTTGCCGGCGTCGTCCCACGACATGGCGCCCTCGTCGAAGCATTCCTTCCAGAATGCGACTGCGAACTTGACCGATTCGACGGTTGCCTTGCTGTTCAGCACGACGGTCTTGCCGTCGGCCTCGACTTCCTTGCCGCCCCAGGACCACAGATAGGGATACCAGAACGCGGGTCCGTCGCCGAAGGCATGGGCGAGCGTCTGACCGTAGGGATGGCTCTTCGGCTTCAACTGCTTGCCAATCGTACGGTATTGGTCCCAGGTCGCCGGAAACTTGTCGGGGGTGATGCCAACGTCGGCGAACCAGGAGGTGCGATTGGCGAACAGCACGCCGAGGATGGTGAACGGCATGGCGATCCACCGCTTACCGTCATAGGCGATGTCGCGCGAGGTCTGGAAGAACCCGCCCTGCGCCTTGCCGACCGCATCGGCGATGTCGCTGACATCGACCAGACTGTCTGCGTAGAGCTGCGCCCAGTTGCTGACCGCCATCATGATGTCAGGCCCACTCCCGGACTGGATTGCCGACGTGATGCGCGCCTGGACGCCATCGCCGTTGATGGTCTCGATGGTGAGATCTATGCCCAGCGCCTTCTTGCAGTCATCTTTGATCTTGCCCTTGAGGAGCTGATCGGAGACTGGCACGAAATCGACAAACTTCAGCCAGTGCAGTGCGGTTCCCTGGGCGAATGCGGGCGCACGTCCGGAGGCGAGGATCCCGGCCATGGCGCCCACGCTGGAAACCTTCAACAAACTGCGTCGATGGATGCGTCGCATGGCCGTTTTCCCTGTTGGGTGCGTCTTTGGGGCGAGGCCGGTGTTGCCCGGCCTCTCGCAGTTCGGCTGTTGATCAGGCTCCGTAGATCGTCACCAGTTCGGCGTGCGCAGCCTTCACCGATTCCGCGGCGTCCATACCCTGGATCGCCTTCGCGTACATATCGACGATGATGTACTTGGTCTGCACCTCGGCTGCTTTCTGGTTCGGTTTCCCGGCATACCCGGTCAGGCGCCCGGTCAGCGGGATCTGTTTGAACGGAGCCATGATCGGGTCGATGTTCCACACTGGGTGGTCCTCCCACATCTTGGTCGCGCCGCTGGTATAACCTTGCTGCGAGACGAACCACTTCTCGAAGATTTCCTTCGACATCGCCCAGCGGAGGATCTTCTTGGCCGCGTCCTGGTTCTTCGAGTACTTCATCACCAGGTGAATTTGCGAGCCCGGCAGGTTGAACTGGCCACCGGCCCCGGCGGGAATGCCAGCGTGAAGGATGTCGTCCTTCATCGGCGTGCCCTTCTCGGTCACATAGGAATCGGGCTTCTTCTTCGCCTCGAGATAGATCGAGGCACCGTTGTTCGTGGCGCTGATGCTGCCAGACAAGAAGGCGCGGTTGTTGCTGGTGTCATCCCAGGCAAGGCCGCCCTCGTCCATCGTCTCCTTCCACAGTGCGACGGCGAACTTAACCAATTCGACGGTCTCCTTGGTGTTGAGCGCCACAGTCTTGCCGTCGGCCTCGACCTCCTTGCCGCCCCACGACCACAGGTACGGATACCACCAGCCCGGTGCATCGCCGAAGGTGTGTCCGGCGGTCTGGCCATAGGGATGCCCGGCGGCTTTCAGCTTTTTGCCGACGGTGCGGAAGTCGTCCCAGTTCTTGGGAAATTCACTCGCACCGGCTTCGGCGAGCCAGGATTTGCGGTAGGCAACGAGGCCACCGCCGGTGCACCAAGGCACGCCGATCCACCTGCCGTCGACAGTTCCGACGACCCTGCATATGTCGTAGATGCCCCCCTGCGCCTTGCCGAGGTCCTCGGCTACATCGCTGACATCGACGCAACTGCTGGCGTAGAGCTGCGGCCAGTTGTTGAGCGCCATGAAGATGTCGGGACCGGCGCCCGACTGGATCGCTGCGGTGATGCGCGCCTGAATGTCATTGGCGTTGATGGTCTCGATGGTGAGCTTCATGCCCAGGTCTTTTTCGCACAGCTTGACGAACTCGCCCTTGAGCAGCACGTCCGAAGCGGGGACGAAATCGGCCCAGCGGAGCCAGTGTATCGTCGGTGTCTGGGCGTAGGCCGGAGCCCGTCCGCTCGCCAGGATGCCGGCCAGGCCACCGGTGCCTGCGGCAAGCGCGCCGGCGGCCGAAAGCTGCAAAGTCTTGCGGCGATGGATTTTTGTCATGGTTCCCTCCCTGGTTTTGTCGAGCGGTCGCGAGCCGCTCACGCAAGCGCGTCAAATCGCGGCTTCGGTTTGATTGTCGAAGAAATGCACCCGGTCGGGGTTCATCGCGAGGCGCAGTTTATCGTGCACCTTCGCGGTGATGGTCGGCTCGACCGAAGCGACCATCGTCGTCGACCCGGCGGCGACGTCGAGCAGGATCTCCGATCCGAGCCGCTCGACCACCTCGATCGCGACATTGAAGCTCAGGTCGCTGGCTTCGCCATCGCCGGCGATGCGCAGATCCTCGGGCCGCACTCCCAGCGTCACTTCCGTCCCGGCGTAGCGTCCGAGCCGCTGAGCAATCCGCGCCGGTACCTTGATATGGAGGTCCTCGCTCTGGGCCCACAGTGAACCGTTCTCGGCCGCGATGCGCACCGGCGCGAAGTTCATCGCCGGCGAGCCGATGAACCCAGCAACAAAGCGGTTGGCCGGCTCGTTATAAAGCTCCATCGGATCGCCGACCTGCTGCACGCGGCCATCGCGCATCACGACAACCCGATCGCCAAGAGTCATTGCTTCCACCTGGTCGTGCGTGACGTAGATCGCGGTGGTGCCGAGCCGCTCGTGGAGCTTTTTCAGTTCGACCCGCATCTGCACCCGGAGTTTGGCGTCAAGGTTCGACAGCGGCTCGTCGAACAGGAAGACCTGAGGATGCCGCACGATCGCCCGGCCAAGCGCGACGCGCTGACGCTGACCACCGGATAACTGGCGCGGCTTGCGCTTCAACAATTCCTGAATGCCGAGGATGTCGGCCGCGTCTTTCACGCGCCTGGCGATTTCGGGCTTGTCGAATTTCCGCATCTTCAGACCGAAGGCCATGTTGTCGTAGACGCTCATATGCGGGTAGAGCGCGTAGTTCTGGAATACCATCGCGATGTCACGATCCATCGGCGGCAATTCGTTGACGACCTTTCCGTCGATCGAGATCTGCCCCCCGGTGATGCTTTCCAGTCCCGCCACCATGCGCAAGGTCGTCGTCTTGCCGCAGCCTGACGGACCTACGAGCACGACAAATTCCTGGTCGCGGATATCTAGGTTCACATCGATGACGGCGTGAACCTCGTCATATTTCTTGTTCAAGCTGTGCATCGCTACACGGGCCATGTACTTACCCCTTCACCGATCCGGTGATGCCCGACACATACGTACTCGACGAAGAACGAGTAGACGAAGGCGACCGGAATCGAGCCCAGCAGCGCTCCGGCCATGAGCTCGCCCCAGTAGAAGACGTCGCCGCGCACCAGTTCGGAGGTGACCCCCACCGGCACCGTCTTCTGTTCCGGCGATGAGAGAAAGACGAGGGCGTAAATGAATTCGTTCCATGATAGCGTAAAGGCGAAGATCCCTGCAGACAGGATACCCGGGATCGCCACCGGAAAGATGATGTAGACCATCGCCTTCCAGCGCGGAGCACCATCGATGCGGGCGCACTCCTCGAGTTCCTTCGGGATCGACTTGAAATAGCCCATAAGCAGCCAGGTGCAGAATGGGATCAGAAAGGTCGGATAGGTCAGGATCAACGCCCAGGGCGAGTCACCGAGCTTGAAATTGCGAATGATGTCGGCGAGCGGAATGAACAGCAGCGTCTGCGGTACCAGATAGGTGATGAAGATCGCAGTGCCGATTAGACCGGCATACGGGAACTTGAGCCGTGACAGCGCGTAGCCGGCGAGCAACCCACAGAACAGTGAAATCGCGGTTGCCGCCAACGAGATAAACATCGTGTTCAGCATCCAGGTGCTGAACAGCGTCTCCGTCAGCAGGTTACGGACGTGCTCCAATGTCGGGTTGGTTGTCCAGAACGGCGCGTAATTGGGCGCGCTCCAGGGCCGGTAAAGCTCACGATCCGGTCGCAAGGTCGTAATGACCATCCAGTAGAACGGGAACAGCAGGCAGATGACGAACGCTGTCACCGGCACGTAGAAAAAAACCCAGCGCCGCCAGGGAGCTCCCTCGATCATTGTCAGAGCGTCTCCGTCCGGCGGATGTAGACAAGCTGTACGATCACCACGAGCAGCAGGATCGGGAAAATCGCCAGCGAGATCGCGGCTCCCTGGCTCAGCAACCCGGTGCCAATGCCGAGCTGGTAGGCATAGGTAGCGAAGAGTTGGGTGGCGTTGGCCGGACCTCCGCCGGTCAGTACATAGACCAGTTGGAAATCCGCGAAAGTCTGGATCACTGAGAACAACACAATCACCAGTGTGACCGGCAGCAGTAACGGCCACGTCACATGAACGAAGCGCGACCAGGCACGCGCGCCATCGATCGCCGCCGCCTCATGCAGTTCGGGGCTGATCGTCTGCAGCCCGGCCAGCAGGCTGATCGCGTAGAATGGCACGCCGCGCCACACGTTGACGATTATCACCGACACCATTGCCATGACGGGATCGCCGAGCCAGTTGATCCGGGTACGGATGATGCCGGCGTGGAACAGCATCCAGTTGAGGACGCTGAAGGTCGGGTCGAACATCCATTTCCAGGCAAACGTCGAAAGTACTGTAGGGATGATGAACGGTAATAGGATGAAGGCGCGCATGAACGCCTTGCCGCGGAAATGTCGGTTGAGCAGCAATGCCAGCCACAGCCCGAGCGCCAATTTGAAGACCGTGGTGACAAACGTATAAAGGCAGGTATTCCAAACCGCGATGTGGAAAATGTCGTCGCTCCAGATCTTGGTGAAATTGTCGAGGCCGACGAAATGGCCGGGTACGCCAACCCTGGTATCGGTAACCGCAAGTAAGATGCCGTTGACGAAGGGATATGCGATAAAAAGCGCGAGCAGAATCACGGTCGGCAGCATCAGGCAGAAGGCGAGCCGACGCTCGTCCTCGAGCAGGCGGGTGATCGGTCCGCGTTTAGCCGTGGGGATATATTGTTGTCTTATCGTAACCGCTGCGGCGGGCCCATAGGTTGTCATCTGCCCTTCCTCCCGACCAAATTCCTTATTGGCGGCGACGCTGGCCGCATCCGTGAAGTTTTGTAACAGAAAACCTTAGAGACAACGGGGAGGCGGCACAAGGGGACAAGCAGCCATTGTCGGTAGGGCCCTGATGCTGGCGCGGTCGAATCGATACCCTGGAGAGTGTCGCCATTGGGCACAGAACCGACATAGCTGTGCGACAGTACGATTGGTTATGATTGCCTGAGAGATTCGAGCCAGCGTGTCGCTTATTGCGGTTACGCTACGGCGCTTCCATCAGCCTCGACGGCCCGCACGCATCTAAGCAGATATCGCCACATTTGGGCGAATGTCTGCATTCGAGTGACGGCGAGGCGGTCTGGTACGACTGCCATGGGCGCCGACCCAACTCTCTTCCAACATGTCTTCCATGTCGGCTTACCACCCATTGCGACGGTACGGTGACCGCGGCGGCTACCGCTGGAATTGACCCCAAGCGGCTAATACCACTACTCACTGACCGTGACCCATTCGCTTCAACCGTCATGGCCGGTCCGATCCCAAGGACAAGCCCCATAGGCGCTAACATAAGGGCGACGGCTTCAAAATCATCGTCATGGCCGGGCGTGTCCCGGCCACCCGTAGCGCCGCAACCATTCGATCGCGGGCGCATCAAGCTGAAGCCTATGGGCGGTCGGCCGCACTTACCAGCAAGTTGCCGCCACGTGTGGCCGGGACACGCCCCCATGACGGTGGTCTGGACGGCTCATGAATGCGGTCCGATGTTATGTTAGCATGGGGACAAGTTCGGGGACTTCGGTCCGGCCATAACGACAGAGCGACAAATAAGTCATGGTCAGTGAGCTTTGGTATAACCCAAGGGAACATACCCTGCGGCGGGACAGTGACATTGCGGAGCCATGCGGTCTGGGAATCTCATTCGCAACCGGTCAAACCCCCTGTGCAGAGGTACTAGCCGCCGAAGCGCTGATTGAGTGGCCGTGGTCGGGATAGCGCATTGGGGCGCCAATATGCAGCACCAGCGTGGCGGAGCCGTTCGCGTGGGTAAACAGCGCGGCTGGCACGGCCGCATCGCCATTCGTCCAGCGGAAGCCATTGTTTGGCTCGAAGACGTGGAAGCCGTTGTCCAGTGACATTGAACTCGCCTCGATCGCGCGCTGGCCACGAGCAAGCGCCAGAACGATCCGGCGCACGGCGATGCCGAGGCGGCGTGGGTCGCGCGCGAGGCCGAGTTCCTGCGGGACCGCTGAGCGAGAACAAATCCGCACATGGCGCCGCTGTGCGGGAAGTCGGAACGCGAACTTGTCGCGATGGCGCTCGATTGGGTTGATCCGCTTGCCGTCGACCAGAAGATGCACGTCTGGATCATCGATCAGCACGAGGTCCCTGCGTAGACCGGCACGGTCGAGCAATTGGCGCCAAATCGCATCGACAATCGGCCCGTCCGAAACCAGTGGCGCACAGGGTGGTTGCGGCGGCAGGTCGTCGCGACAGGCCGCGTTCTGGAACAGCCAACGATTGCCATCGTCGCGATAGCTTTCGGCGGGTGCACCGTTGGCGATCAGCACATCATGCGTCGGTAGTTCGATATGGAAAACTTCCACCTCTTGCGCGTGATCGTCCCATTCGATCGTGCGGTGGTTCACCAGTTCTTCCACCGGGATCAGCACGTCATTGATAAACAGCGCGTGGCCCTTAGTCAGGTGCAGATCCTGATTTGGCACGTTATGGGCGAGCGCGTGCTTGCGCACGATCACCGGCGTTGCCGCCGAACGCCGGCCGCGCGTCGCCAGCACTTTGCCTTTGCCGATCCACATGATGGGTCGTATTACGCCGGTGGCTGTCAGGACCTGGTCGCCGACCGAGAGGTGCTGGACCGGCACCTGACCGCTTGGCGTCTGGATCAGCGTGTTGGCACAGAAGCACAGCACGGTGACATCGGTGCCGTCGCTGCTGGGCAATGCCTGAATATTGGTTGCGCCGGACAGCGCGAGTGAAAAACTGCCGCCGGTGAACTGCAAATGTCCGCTGGACAATGTGACGGAACTGGAGACGACACCCTTGAGGTCGATCGTGTCGCCGGGTGCGAAGTTGGTAATGCTGCCACTGACGCGGTTCGGCGCTTCCAGGTGCAGGTAGGCGCCGCTACCGGCGAACGCGACGGTCTGGGTGCTGGCGATCGTATTGTTTGCGCTCAGGGTCCAGGTGCTGCCGGCGTCTACGACAATCCGAGGGAAATTGATGTACCTCGGAGCCGATCCCAGTGATCGTGCCAACCGTGGAGCCCGAGGCGAGCTCTAGCGTGGACGCTGCATTGCCGCCGCCATTGACCACGCTGGTGAAGGTCGAGCCGGGCTCGTCCACCACTGTGCCGGCGTTGGTGCTTGCGATCGAAACACCGGCGATCGTGCCGCCCGGCTGATTGATGATCCGGCCGCCCTTGTTCAGCACGATCCCGACACCGCCGGAGATGATGCCGTCGTTGATGACGGTACCCGATGCTCCCGTGATGGTTATGCCGTCGTGTGCCCCGACGATCGTCGCGGATGAGGCGTTGGTGATCAAGCCGCCATCGCTCAGGTCGATACCGGTGCCGGTAGGGCCCGAACCGGTCAAGTTGCCGTAATTGGTGACAGTGCCCGGGCCAGCGAAGACGAGCACACCGTAGCTGACGCCCGACAGATCAGCGGAAGCCGCGTTGGTGACCGATCCACCTGAATCGAGGAACACGCCGAAACCGGTGCCGCCGGTTCCGCTGATGGCGCCGTAGTTGGTAACCAGTCCGGTGCCGCCGTAGATCTTGATGCCATCGTAGCCGCCGGCGATCGCGGCGGATGCAGTGTTGGTGACCGCGCCGCCGGCGCCGAGGAAGATACCGGACAGGCTGCCGATGACGGTGCCCTCGTTCTGTAGGGTCCAAGGGACGTTGTTGCCGGAGACCGCGGGTCCCGCGACGGAAATGGAGACGCTTGGGGCGATGACGACTGGGTTAGTGTCAGTCCCGGACGAGAGGATGATCCCGAGGGTCGAGGCTGCTGTAATTGTTGTCATGCATCTGCTCTGGTGGGTTGCGACGGTAACGCAACCTTAACAAAGGGCAAAAAGATTCTGCTAGTCGGTCAGCTCTTCCAGGATGGGCAGCAGGTAGTCCGCGAACCGCGCCGGGTTTTCGGCGAAGGGGAAGTGGCCGATGCCTGGCATCGCCTGGAACCGAACGCCTTGTATCTTGGCCGCGGTGGCGGCCGAGTGCTCGACGGTGCAGGAGTAGTCGTATTCGCCGGTCAGCATGAACAGCTTGCAGCGATTGGTGTCGATGCGGGCCACGCGCTCGCGTGCATCCCAGTCGCCGGCGTAGAACTCGATGTCGCCGAAGAACACGGCTGGGCCGCCTTGCGCGTAGTGCCAGGCGATCTCGGCGGCGCATTCCGCCGGACTTTGCGGCGCGATCAGGCCGCGGATCCACTCCGGCACGAAATAGCCGGCGTTGATTTGCGGATGGGCCGAGAACGGCGTCTGGCGGCGCTCGATCCGTTCGGAGGCTTCGCAGGCGATGATGCCGGCGAAGGCGTCGGGATGGCGGTAGGCCAGCTCCAGGCAGATCTCGCCGGACATCGAGGCGCCAAGCACGATCGGCTTGCGTAGGCCGGCGGCGGCGATGAAGCCCATGATGAGGTCGACGTAGAGATCGGTGTTGAGACGCCATGAGCCGGGGATGGCACCGGCGGGCGGCGGCGATTTGCCGTGCCAGGGCAGATCGAAGGCGACCATCCGGTGTTTGGTGGTGATGCGGTCGTCTGCCATCAGGCGGTGGAACTGGCGGCCGTCGGCGCCCGCAGTGTGGAGGCAGAGAAGATCGCGGCCGGTGCCGGCGCACTCATAGTAAATGTGGTGGTCGCCGACAGGAACGTAGCTGCCGCTGACGCTTGGCGGTGGCGTGGGTACGCTGAGAGGCGGGTTCAGGGATGGGGGGACAGGTGTCGTGTGGCCGAGCGCCCGCCATTTGCCGATTTCCAGCACGCGGCGGACAACGTGGCAGAATTGCATGAAGGCGAGCTGATCGCCTCGCACGGTGAACTCGGGGACGCGCGCGAGCATGGCAAAGATCGAATGGTGGTGACGCGGCGGGATGGGGGCCAGGAACTTCTCCCAGACCGGATCAGGCGCGGACAGGACGAATTGCGGTGTGCTGCCGCTTTGCAGGCGTCCGTCGGTGAAGGCGAAGGTAAAGTCCGCGACCTTGAAGGCGACGCACCAGGGGCCGCGCCAGGCAGCCAGGACTGCGTCGTCGGCGCACGCTTCCCACCAGGTGGCGGCGGGTGGCCACGTTGCTGTCAAAGCAGGACCTCTCCGTCCCCCTCCCCCTAGCCCCCTCCCGCAAGGGGAGGGGGGAGGTCGGGATCGATGATCGTCAGCATGGCGGGGTGGTATTTTTCTCCGTTGCCGGCGGCCTCGGAGGCTTTCAGGCGCTGCATGGTCAGTTCCGCGCCTGGGACAGCCAGACCCGAGGCGGCCGCCATCTCCAGGGCGTAGGACAGGTCTTTGATCGCATAGCGGGTGGAAAAGGCGCGCTCGGGGAAGTCGCGCGGCAGCATCGACTTCACGCCGTGGCTGCGCAGCACGAAGCTGTCGCCGGAACCTTTGGCGATCGTCGGCAGCAGCACGTCGGGCGCGACGCCGTTACGGCGGCCGATGGCGATCGCCTCGGCTAACGCGGCGGTGTGCTGGAACACCAGCATGTTGTTGAGGATCTTCACGACCTGGCCACAGCCGATGGGACCGCAATGGGTCACGTCGGTGCCCATCGTATCCATGATCGGCTTGATGTGCGCGAACACCGCGTCGGATGCGCCGACCATGATGGAAAGCTCGCCGCGGGCGGCGGCCTCGCGGGTGCGCGCGACGGGCGCGTCGGCGAAACCGATGCCGCGCAGGGTCAGGCGGGCGCCGATTTCGCGGGTCAGCGCGACTGACGACGTGGAGGTGTCCACGACGCACTGGCCGACGGACAGATGCGGTTCCAGCGTTGCGATCACCGCGGCGACCGCCTTGCCGTCCGGCAGCGACAGCAGGATCAGGTCGCAGCTTCGCGCGATCTCCTCGAGCGACGCAGCGCTGACGGGCAACCGCGACAGCGGCTCGGGACGGAGATCATGCGCCAGCACCGGCAGGCCGGTTCGACGGGCGAGATGGCCGCACATCGGCTCGCCCATCACGCCGAGGCCGATGAAACCGAGCGTGCTGATCGGGCGCAAAACAGTGTCCTGGGTCATTCCGGCAGTCTAGACTGCGCGACAGGGGACGGGGAGTGGGGCATGCACGCGGCGGTGCGGGGCACGCGGATCTATTTCGACGTCGAAGGCGCGGGCCTTGTGCCGGACGGGCCGGCCATGCGCGAGCGGCCGGTGGCGATGGTGATCCATGGCGGGCCGGGCGGCGACCACTCGGGGTTCAAGCCGTCGTTCAGTCCGCTCGCGGCGCGCATGCAGCTTGTGTATTTCGACCATCGCGGCCAGGGGCGCTCGGATGCGGCGGATCCCGACAGCTACACACTGGACCACAACGTCGAGGACATGGAGGCGCTGCGCCGGCATCTCGGGCTGGGCCCCATCGTGTCGATCGGCACCTCATACGGCGGCATGGTCGCGATGGCGCATGCCGCGCGCTATCCCGACGCGCTCTCGCACCTGGTGCTGATCGTCACCGCCGCGCACGGCGGGTTCATCCCGCGCGCCCAGCAGATCGTCCGCGAACGCGGCACGCCGGAGCAGCGGGAGGTGTGCGAAACGCTGTGGGCGGGTGGGTTCCACTCGGTGGAGCAGATGCGGCACTACTATGCGGTGATGGGGCCGATGTATGCGCGCAGCCACGATCCGGCGGCGGGCAAGGCGGGGCGGGCGCGTTCGATCTACTCGCCGGAGCCGCTGAACCGCGCCTTCGGCCCCACCGGCTTCCTGCGCAACTTCGACCTGCGGCCGGAGCTGCCGCGCATTACCGCGCCGACGCTGGTGCTCGCCGGGCGCCACGACTGGATCTGCCCGCCAGAGTTCGGCGAAGAGATCGCGCGGCTGATCCCCGCCGCCGATTTGCGGATTTTCGAACGCAGCAGCCACTCGATCCGCAGCGACGAACCGGAGGCAATGGTGGACGCGATCCTCGGTTTTGTGGTGTATCAACAGCGATGAGCCTGACCCGCAAACGTGTCCTGGTCACCGGTGGCGCCGGCTTCCTCGGCTCGCATCTGTGCGAACGCCTGCTGCGCGACGGCGCCGACGTGCTGTGCGTCGACAACTACTTCACCGGCCGCAAGGACAACATCGCCCATCTGATCGGCGATCCGCATTTCGAGGCGATGCGCCACGACATCACCTTCCCGCTCTATGTCGAGGTGGACGAGATCTACAACATGGCCTGCCCGGCCTCGCCGGTGCATTACCAATACGATCCGGTGCAGACGACCAAGACCAGCGTGATCGGCGCGATCAACATGCTGGGGCTGGCGAAGCGGATCGGCGCGAAGATTCTGCAGGCCTCGACCAGCGAGGTGTACGGCGACCCGACGGTGCATCCGCAGACCGAGGACTATCGGGGCAACGTCAATCCGCTGGGGCCGCGCGCCTGCTACGACGAGGGCAAGCGCTGCGCCGAGACGCTGTTCTTCGACTACCTCCGCCAGCATCGCACGCGCATCAAGGTGGCGCGCATCTTCAACACCTATGGTCCGCGCATGCATCCGAACGACGGGCGCGTGGTGTCGAATTTCATCGTCCAGGCGCTGCGGGGCGAGGACATCACGCTGTACGGCGACGGCAGCCAGACGCGGGCGTTCTGTTATGTCGAAGACCTGGTGGATGGGCTGGTGCGCTTGATGGCGACCGAGGATGCGGTGACCGGGTCCGATGAACCTGGGCAATCCGCATTGAAATCACGGTGCGCGAGCTGGCGGAGCGGGTGATGCGGCTGACGGGTGCGCGCTCGGTGCTGGTGCGGCAGGAGCTGCCGGCGGACGATCCGGTGCAGCGTTGTCCGGATATCGGGATGGCGCGGCGGGTGCTGGGCTGGGAGCCGAGTGTGGCGCTGGAGGATGGGCTGGTGCGGACGGTGGAGTATTTCAGGTTGATGCTGGCGGAGAGGTCTGTCGCAGCGACGGGCGCGGCCGAAGCAGTTGGCGTCGCCTAGCGTTTTTTCGCGGTGCGCGGGGTCTTGGTTCCGGGGCGCCGAGGTTGCCAGAGGGCGGGCAAGCTCGCGATATTCGCGGCGAGTTGCTGCACGGGGGTGGTGATCGGTGCATCGAACGCCTGTCCACTTACAGGGAGTGGGGGAAGCCGGGCCATGTGGTGGCGTACCGCGCCTTGGGGATTGCCTTGTTCCAACGGGGACGGTGGTGGATTGCCAGAGTGAGAAGAAGAAACAGCAGGGCGGCGGCTCTTTACCATGGTCGATGCGACCTCCTTTGTTCTTTGATTGTTCTACGGCAACTGGGGGTAGCGAGGCAAGGGAATTGGGCGGCTCGCGTACGGCGATGGTGCCAGGCGCGGACAGTGGAGCATTTCAGGTTAATGATACGGGAGCGGGCGGAAAAGCAGCGGAGCGCGGCAGAGTTGGGCGTCACATGAACCGTACCTGGCGGACTACTTGGATCGGTTACCGTCGCTTGACCGACGGAATGCACTAAGCAGCGCGATACCGTGCAAGGTATGCAACGCGCCCGCCTTGTTCTTCGACG
Source organism: uncultured Alphaproteobacteria bacterium (assembly GCA_963733475.1). Classification (GTDB taxonomy): domain Bacteria; phylum Pseudomonadota; class Alphaproteobacteria; order Acetobacterales; family Acetobacteraceae; genus JAMXLO01. The sequence continues at coordinate 90,551 of CAVTEC010000036.1, forward strand.
TCGTCGACTTCAATAAATGCGTTGGCTTCTACTCGTTCGGTCCGTCTGGCGTGCAAGTGCGCTACTATCGCTGCGACGCTTGTGGCTTCTTTTTCACACCATTTTTCGATGATTGGCAGCACGGTGATTTTGAGCGGTACATCTATAACTCGGATTACCCAAAAGTGGATCCTGATTACGCGTTGCAGCGGCCGCAGGGCACCGCCAATCGTATGAGCCAAGCCCTGCGCGATTACCGGGATGCGCGGATTCTCGATTATGGCGCTGGGGCTGGTGCTTTCGCGGACTTCATGAAGCAACTCGGCTTTCCCAACATTGCCAGCTACGATCCATTTTCAATGCCCGATCGGCCAAAGGGCCAATTCGATATCGTGCTTTGCATTGAGGTTATCGAGCATAGTCCGAGTCCACGACTAATCCTCGATGACATGCTGTCGTTTCTGACAGACGAAGGTTGCATCCTGATCGGCGAGAGCTTGCAACCCCCCGATATAGACCGTGTGCGCGGCAACTGGTGGTATGTTGCTCCACGGAACGGCCATGTTTCGTTCTTCGCTGATCGAACGCTGGCCGCACTTGCGAGCCAACGGGGACTCGTTTTTCATCGAAGTGACGGGCTCCTGCACGTGATACGCCCACGTGCCGCCGGGCGGTTTGCGGCGCTGACGGAAAGCATGGGACCGGCTCTCGAATGCTTCCGGCTTGGTGCTCCGGGTGTTTGGCCTGCCGAGGGTTTCAACGGCGTTGAGGGCTTGCCAGGGGATCAATTTCAGTGGACGGCTGCGAGCACTATCAGTTGGCCGATTTCGCTTGGCTCCGGGTCGCCGCGGCGCGTGCAGGTCATGATCCCCTACGCACATCAGTCGCGGGCCAACTTCGCGGCAGAGTGCAAGATCGAGGTCTGTGGACGATCCGCCGAGCTGAGCATTCGGGAGTCCTCGATGGTCGCAGAAACAGGACCGATTGGTCCCGGACAGGGATCAGTAGCGTTACATACGCCACCGTTGAAAAGCGCTCCGGGCGATAGTCGGACGCTCGGTATCGCGTTGCGCGTGACCGCAGCGCCGGCGAGGGGTATAGGCCCACCAAACCTGGATCAGGTGTCACAGGGCTAACATTGGGCAGGGCTTCGTCGCATGGCTCTCAGCAGACTTGAAGTAGGTTTCCTCTCGCGAGCTTTCGAGAAGCGAGTTCTCCCGCAAGGATGCAGTATTCTTGAATTCGGCAAATCAGCGGTCGTCGCCGGATGCGACCCAGCAGACCTTCTGGGCATTTTCCATTACCAGGTTCCGGCAGCGCGGTATTTGCACGCCCAGGATCAAATCGAGGCGGCAAGGAGTAGCAAGGCTAGCTATCGCAAAAGCTTTGGGCCAGCACGTGCACTGTACAAACTGATCTTCTCACCCAATGAGTACATCGCCGTCGATATGGATGTTGGCCCTCGGCGAATATGTGCTGACTTGAACCGACCGCTGCGCCTCGGGCGCCAGTTTGATTGTGTAATAAACAACGGAACGTCCGAACACGTCTTCGATCAGGCCCAGACGTTCAAAAACGTGCACGACCATACCAAGCCGGGCGGGACTATGATCCACTGGACACCCTGCATTGGATGGACTGATCACGGGCTTTACGCGATTCAACCTAGCTTCCTGTTCGACCTGGCAAGGGCGAACAGCTACGAGATCCTGCATGTGGAATTGGCCAACACCGACGACGATTACCCGCTCTCATCGGGCGGCGCATTCCGCGAAGCGCTGATGGCCAAACCTTCATTGGCGAACTCGCAAGTATGTGCCGTGATAAAGCGCACCAATGCACAGCCGTTCCAGGTGCCCATTCAGGGGATGTACGTTAGCCAGGCGATCGGCCTTGCGGAGAAAATCGTCGATCGGAGTGCCGAAGGCAGGCCGAACCTCGCACTGGGTAAGCCCGCCACGCAGAGCTCCATCTCACTCTGGTCGTGGGGAAACACGCCTGAGGAGGATGCAAGCGGTGCCTGCAATGGCAACATCACCGGTTACTACTCTTTCCACACGGGTGAAGAGGACAATCCGTGGTGGATGGTTGATCTGGGGACGACGGAAGCGGTTTCCGAAGTCGTCGTCTACAATCGTATCGATGGAGGTGCCCCGTCGGCGAAGGCGGCAGGCCTTATGATCGCTGTTTCCAACGACAGCATCGCTTGGCATACTGTTTACGCGAGGGATGACCGCCGGCCGTTTGGCGGGGCTGATGGGCATCCCTTGCGGGTGTCGTCCAAGCAACCGGTAAGCGCAAGATATGTCCGGTTGTCACTGCCCGGGCGCACGATGCTGCATCTCGACGAGGTTGAAATCTACTGAGTGCCGCCTGTCGGCCAACGGAGCGTCTTGAGATTATGGCTACTGCCGTCATAACCTTCGTCTACAATGAGATTGTGAATCTGCCCATTTGGGTGCGCTACTATGGCGGCATATTTGGCGAGCGCAATCTGTTTGTAATCGATCACAACTCGAGCGATGGAAGCGCGAAAAACCTCGGATTGGTGAACAAGCTCTGGTTGGCGCGAGACGAGCTTGATGAGCACAAGCGTTGCGTGTTCATGGCGTCATTCGTCAAAGGCCTGCTCGAGTATTTCGATACTGTCATTTACACCGACTGCGATGAAATGCTTGTGCCGGACCGGGTCAAGTATTCCGGCCTGAAGGACTATCTGGAGAAGAACGACTTCAAGCACGTGGCGCCGGTAGGGCTGAACGTTCAGCATATCATCAGCCTTGAACCACCGCTCAACCTCGCGTGGCCAATCCTACAGCAGAGGCGGTTCGGTCGGTTCACCGGCAGCATGTGCAAGCCGCTCATCACGCGTGTACCCATCATCTGGGGCACGGGGTTCCACGCCTCAGACCAGCCGATCAATATCGATCCGGACCTGTTCCTGCTCCATCTGAAGTATATGGATTATGAGATTGCCCTCAAGAAACAGAAGCTAACGCGGGAGATGAAGTGGGCCGCGAGTTCGATCGCCGCCAACCACGGTGCTCATGCGCGTTATGACGACGAGCGGTTTGTCCGAGAGGCATTCCTCGATCCCAACAACCTTGCTACCAGCAAGCAGCATGGCGTGGAGCCATTCGAATTCGCGGGGGAAATCGAGCGTCTCAAAGCGGAGGTAGTGCATCGCGATGGAATTTACTACACGCCGCATTTCACCGGAAAGGTCGTCGAAATACCGGAGCCGATGCGTAATGCGTTCTGAGCCGCTTGCTAAACGCATTCGGACGCAAGGAAAATCGATCGGACGAGGCGCACTTGCCATTGCGATGGTACTCGCCTCGCTAATGGGTGCCAGCATGCAGAAGGCAGCAGCAGAAGACATATGGTTCGGAACCAATTTCAAGTACCGCGATTTTATGGAACTCTTCAGTCCCAATGCACCATGGAGTTTGGCGGCTTCACGGATACGGGCCATTGAATTTGCAACCGAAGTAGCCCTCCGGTTCGACGAACCGAAACTTAGGGAAATTCTGGATGGCGTAAAGCGGCGCAACCTTGACCTTGTGTTCGGGCTTGGTCCCCTTTCCGGTCCCGGTCCCAATCGTTGTGGCGTCCGCGTGGAGGGGTACAGTGCTCCGGGTGAGCCCTTGGCCGTGGCACAGCGTTTGAAGTCTCTCGGGGCCGAGCCGGCGTACTTTTCTTTCGATGAACCGCTTTACTATGGGCATGTCTTCGGGCGACCGGGCGAACATTCAGGTTGTCATGCGCCCATTGCCGAGATCGCCCATGACGTCGCACAGAAGGTGCGAGCAGTCAGAACTGTACTGCCGAACGTCAAATTTGGCGATGTCGAACCCATTACCGGCTTCAATGACAGCACATGGCTAACCGACCTCGAGACTTGGTTTGACGCCTATCAGCGAGAGACTGGAGAGCCACTTGCGTTCTTCCGGATCGACGTCGCCTGGAAGGACAATTGGATGGGGCGCATGGGCCCTCTCTCAACTCTTTTGCATCGCAAAGGCATACCGTTGCAGGTTATCTACGATGGTGACGGCAATGAGACTTCGGACGCTGCAGCCATTGCGAACATGGTGAACAATTTCAAGCGATTCGAATCAGCGAGTTGGCCGGTGCCGGATGTGGCGATGATACAATTCTGGACCCCCCATCCGTCGCGCAACCTGCCGGAAAGTGACTCGACCACGATTACTGCGGCCATAAACCAATATTACGATTGGGCGAAATCGCGTGGCCGACGCTAGCGAGCCGCGTTCCATGCCCGGCGCCGCGCCTCTGTTGGGCTGGTCGGAAGCAAGAATCCGTGACGTTCGGAATTTAGCGCAACATCCGGACCCATTTGCGAGTGCGTTAGGCAAATGCAAACTTGCGGTGATCGAGGGCGACCTCCAATCTGCTGGCGGCATTGCGGAGGAAATATTTTCTCGTTACGGCGCTGAGGTCGGCGAGCGGAGGTACCTCGAACACATTACCATGACCAGCCTCATTGCGAGGCGCAACGACATAGCCGAACAAATGATCATCCGTCGCATGGGAGGTGGTCCACACGTTAAGCTAAACCTTGAACCTCCAAGGAGAGGTTGGGGTGGGATATTGCGTTGGTCAGTTGCTAGCCGGGATTCTATGGAATTCCATATAAACGAAGAGATTTTCCACAGCGACCAAACTGAATTTTATCTAGCCCGGTGGATTCACCTTATCCCCTTGTATAAAGTGTACTCGCAGTACGATGATATCGAGGCTGGTTCAGTTTATTTGAGCCTCGATGATCGCGCCGGTCCCCCTGGTCTCGCGTTCTGCGAGTTGAGACCTGAATACTTTCTCATACCCGACAATTCATTTGTGTTGTGGCGAAGTTATCAGGCCGAACGCGAACATTACGCCCAAAATGACATCGCGTGGGAGCATCGGAAACCGGTAGCTTTGTGGCGGGGCTCCACGACGGGGTTCGCGAAAGACCGACGAAATGGATGGAGGTCTCTGCAGCGGGTCAGACTTTGTGAGATCGGCCTGGAACATCCAGATCTTCTTGACGCAGGTATAACGTCGATTGTTCAATTTGCCGAGCAATCCGTGGTAGACGAGATTCGTAATTCTGGCCTGATACGCGAGTATGTTCCTGCAACTGAATTCAATAAGTACAAATATCAAATTGACATAGACGGCAACACGAATTCGTGGCCGGGGCTGTTTACGAAGCTCCTCACCGGCAGTCCGGTGATCAAGATCGCGTCTCCTTTCGGGTTTCGCCAATGGTGACTATGATCGCTTGAAGCCCTGGGTCAATTACGTTCCGGTCGATACAGACCTATCTGACCTCGTTGAAAAAACCGGTTGGCTGAAGGAACATGACGACGTCGCCAGGATGATTGGTAGGCGCGGCAGGATGCTTGCGGACGAACTTGGATTCGAGGCGGAATTGCAACGTTCGGCGCGGACCATAAGTTCCGCAATTCGATACTTTTTACGAGCCCCCGAAGTGAGCGTTCGATTTGGTGAGGGAGAGTTCGGCAACCGATATTTGCAGGAGGGTTGGGCTGAGTCAGCCGCGGGAGGTGTCATCTCGGAAGGTTTCGATGGCCTGATCAAACTGCCAAGGCCGGTAGCCCATGACGACTTCGTGCTATCCCTGGAGCTCGGACCGATAATGGCGCCGTCCACTGGGTTAGATCACCGGATTACCGTAGCAACTAACGGCGAGACTCTGCTAGCAGCTGACATCACCTGTCGCGAAATCCGGCATTGCCTCTTGCCGAGGCAAACCATCGAAGCGGCAGACGAAACCTCAATCAGGATCTTTTTCCCTGACGCGCGTAACTATGCCTCTCCGGCACAGCCACTCGACGATCGACTGCTAAGTATCGTATTGTATAGCCTTACACTTACGCCTGCGAGCATATTTGCTGTGCAGCGGTTTCCAGCACGAGTTGCGATTACCGACGCTATAAGAAAGTTAGTGTATCGTGAGAGCGATAAGTACAGACTACACAGACTCGACCGAACCGTAGAAGCCAGTGCACTTAAGTCGCTGCAAACGCAACATGGGACAATTGTGTTCTTGCATGCGGCTAGCGGTGAGCTTCGACATACGGCGCCCAGTGTTGCACCACGAAATGTCTTTGTTGCGCTTAGTGGGAGAGGCGGCAGCATCCTGCATGTCGCATTGGATGGCGAGCATCTTGTCATCCAATTCTTGGGTCAATTGAACTCGGAGCATGGCGGTCTTCAACCCGCGCGCTACTCTGATGAGTTTAAGATCGTCGAGGTGACGAAAGGTTCCCAGTCTGAATTTGGCTTGCAAGCGGATGGCCTGTTTCTGTGTGCCGAAGGTGATGGTCGCATCACTCTGTCGCGCCGGTCGCTCGGGCCGTGGGAACGCTTTCGGTTGGACGAGCCACGCGCCGTAGGGCAGTCAGAGAATAATTGAGGTGCCGGGCATCATCTACTTCGGTATTGAGAGGTCTGGTTTGGGCAAAGCGACAGAGAGTTCGATCTGCCATGATCTGTCGACCGGTGACCAAAATCAGTTCGCGAATTCGAAGCTAGAGACTATAATCACGGCTGCGGTCGACTCTATGGTGGAGTGCTTCGCGGCCGACGGACCCTAAGAGGCATCAGGAGAGCTGCTGCGATCCATGCTGCACCTACTGCAAGATTGGAGAGAACGCCGTCGGGTACTACGCGAACTCGGACGTCTCCAAGAGGAAGAACATGCACGCTTGGCGTTGGACGAGAGCAATCTAGTCAATCGCGCTAAACAAACCCTGCATGCGGGCGACACCGCGGCGGCCAACGGTTACTGGGATGGCGCCCTACACAAGTATCCAGCCTTCGCCAAGCGGCACGACGATGCTGTCACGATACTCATAGGTTTGAAGCGCTTTGACGAGGCGGAGAAGCTTGCCGTCGAAGCAGAAAAAGCGACGCGCAGGGCGCAGTTTGCCGAAAGCTACGCGGCGGTTGCTCAAGCACGCGGCGATACAGAGGAGGCAATCCGGCGTTGGGCCGAGGTGCGCAAGAAGTATCCACACTCCTGGAAGGCCTATGTGCAGGGCCTCGGCTGCCTCATTCGCGCCAATAAGGCCGATGCGGCGGAAGAATTGGCCAAAGTGGCCACTCGGCGTTTCCCCGAGGTAGAGTCAGCCTGGATGGAAAGTGCGCGCGTCGCCGAATTACGAAAGGATTGGCCAGAGGCTCTTCGCCGGTGGGAGCTCGCGGGTACGAAGTTTAGGCACTCGATTATTGACCTCGGCATTGCGCGGGTCCTGATGGTGTCTGGACGCTTTGACGAGGCGGATGCGTGCCTATTCCAGGCACGCAGTCGCAACCCAACGTCGCCAGAGATCACATCGGAACGAGTGCGCCTGGCCAGGCTCAGGGGTGACGAGCAAGAGGAGGCACTTCGTTGGGCTGATGCTCGGCGCAGGTTTCCCCTTCTGCCATTCGGCTACCGGGAAGGCTTTCGTCGCCTATTGGATATGGGGCGCATCGCGGAAGCGGAGGAGGTATTGGTCGCCGCGATCGAGAGGTTCCCCAACGAACCCTGGCCGGCCGAAGAATATGCGGAGATCGCCAGTCAGCGGCAGGACTGGGTGGCTGCGGAGGTGCGCTGGTCCGCTGTGCGAGAGCGTTGGCCTCAGCACGAAAGGGGCTACACGCGTGGAGCTGAGGCACTCACCACCCTCGGACGTGCCGATGAAGCCGCGCAACTCAGGGAGCAACGCCAGCATTTGTCAGCAAAGATTGTAGCGCCGACATCTGGACTAGATCTGCAATTGGATGCCGGAAAGAAATAATAATTCCGACGCAAATTAATCGTTAACTGCCAACATTGATGTCCATCAATAATGAGGCTTGCTATTAAACGACTTGCAAACGGCTTCATGCTCCTGGAAAGTTGCCGCTCCCTAATAACGTTTGTCTGCCCAAATGCCTTTTCCCGTGCCGCACGATTCCCGCTCGCTGTTCGAACTCTTCGTCGCGTACAACGAAGAGAAGGGCCTGGACGACTTGCTCGCCCGCATTGACGTCACGGACCTCACGCCACGCCAGCTCTACGCTGCCGTGCTTGGCCGCCGACCCGAGAACCTGCGCGCGGCCAGCATTCCGCCCGACTACCGCCCGCGCGATCATCTCCGCGGCACCCTCCGCTCCAGCGAATTCCAGGCCAAAGCCATCCGCCTGCTGCTCGATGCCTATCCCGAGAAGCGCCGACTGCTGTTCGTCCACGTGCCGAAATGCGCTGGCACCGACCTGCGCATTGCCCTGTCCGATCGCTACCCCTCGATCGACAGCGGCCTCGGCGACCCGGGATGGACGACACAGGCCAAGCTATTCGCAACCATCCATCGCGTCGCACTCAACGTGCGGTTCACGGATACGATCCTTATCCACGGCCACGTCCGTCTGCTGCGCGCGGCCGACGGTGGGCTGATCCGTCCGCATGATCGCGTGATGAGCGTGATCCGCGACCCCCTGGAGATCGTCATCTCGCAGGTCAACTACATCATCACGCGCATCCTCCAGGACCAGGAGAGCGGGACTTTCGCACCGGACACAACAGGCTGGCTCCGCCATCTCGGCGAGGCGCGATTGCCATCGGAGATGTCACCGGAGACCGTCGTGCAAACCTGGAAGTCGCTGCTGCACAATCCGGACATCGTCACCCGCAATACGATCTGCCACTGGCTGGGCAACGGCGATCTGCGCTCGTTCGTGAATCGCGTTGTGATCAACGACGTGGAGATCACCGATACGCCGCACTATTCGGCCTGGCTGCGCGAACGCTGGGGTATTCAGCGGGAGGCACGGGCGAACGAATCAGTTCGCTTCATCACGCGCGACATGATTGACGCCGGCGACATGGACTACATCGAGTTGCTGGTCGCCGAGGATCGCAAGGTCTATGCGATGGTTTCCGAGGCGATCACCCAATCGGGCCGCACGTCGATCCGCGGGAGCGAAATCAGCGGGATCGATAGCTTTCTCTGAAGTGACCGCGCACGACGTCTTTCGATTAGTGTAGAGATATATCTACTCGCCTTTGCTTGGAACGGAGCCGACCCATGCTGGATCAGCCACTGACCTCGACCGCGGATCTGCGCTCGCTGCTCGGTCCGATGCCCACTCTTCCCAAAATCTTCCAGCTCGGCGACCGCCTCGCCTCCGAGGTGCCGAACCACCCCCTCCACCCCCACCCAGCGCATCGCCATCGCGGGCGGCACCGTCACCATCGACTACCTCACCCGCGCCGTCGCCTGCGCGGTCGCCACCGAGGGCGTGTTCCCGATCACCTACCAGGCGCCGTTCGGCTCGCTGGTGCAGGAAATCCTCTCCCCCGCCTCCGCGCTGCACGCCTTCGGCGCCGGAACTCGTCGTCCTCGCCCCGACCTGGCGCGACCTGATCGCGCCCCTGCCGATCGGCGCCAGCGCGGCCGAGGTCGATGCTGCGCTGCAACCGACCGTCTCCTTATATAAGAAGCTCTGGACCACGCTCGCCGCGGCCAATGTCCGCATCATCCAGCACACACTGGTGCCGCCGGCGAACCGCTACCGCGGCGTGGCCGAGCGCCTCGCCCCCGCCGCGCCCGCCGCCCAGGTCCGCCGGCTGAACGACGCTGCTGCTGGAGGCCGGGCGCGGACTGGTCCACTTCCTCGACCTCGAGCAGATCGCCGGCGAGATCGGCTCGCGCCGCTGGTCGGCGTCGCGCTTCCACTACTCGGCCAAGCTGGACTTCGATCCGCGCTGGCTGCCCGACTACCTGGCGCCGTTCCGCGCCGCCTGGCGCGCGGCGAATGCGCGGGCGAAGAAAGTGCTGGCGCTGGATCTGGACAACACGCTGTGGGGCGGCGTCATCGGCGACGACGGGGTGGAGGGGATCGCGCTCGGTCCCGGCTCCGCCGTCGGCGAGGCGTTCGAGGATTGGCAGCGCTACATCAAGGGCCTGGCGGAACGCGGCGTGGTGCTGGGCGTCTGCTCGAAGAACGCACCGGAGATCGCGGCGTCCGGCTTCACGCACGCCAACTCCGTGCTGACGCGCGAGGACTTCGCCGCGTTCGAGTGCTCCTGGGCCGACAAGGCGGGCGCGCTGCGGCGGATGGCGTCGGCGCTGAACCTGGGGCTGGATTCGTTCGTGTTCGCCGACGACAACCCCGCCGAGTGCGAACTGGTGCGCCAGGAACTGCCCGAGGTGGCGGTGGTGCACCTCGGGCACCGATCCGGCGCAGTTCGTGGAGCTGTTCGACGCGGGGTGCTGGTTCGATCTGCCCGCGTATACCGGCGAGGACCTGGGGCGGGCGGCGGCTTACACCGCGCGGGCGGCCGCGTTGGCCGAGGCGTCGCGAGGCGACCGATATCGACGCGTATCTGGCCGCGCTTGGCGATGAAGGGGCGGCTGTATCGGCCGGAGGAAGCGGACATCGCCCGCGTGGCGCAGCTTGAGCAAAAGACCAACCAGTTCAACGTCACCACGCGCCGGTATTCGGAGGCGGCGATCCGCGGGTTCATGGAGCGCAACGACGCGATCGTGCTGGCGTTCCGGCTGGCCGATCGGTTCGGCGACCATGGGCTGGTGTCCACGCTGATCGCGTTCCAGGAGGACGACGCGGTGCGGATCGATTCGTGGCTGATGAGCTGCCGGGTGTTCTCGCGGTCGGCGGAGCAATACATGCTGCGGGGGCTGATCGAGCAGGCGCTCGGGATGGGCGCAAGGCGGCTGGTCGGCGAATACCTGGCGACGGCGAAGAACGACGTGGTGGCCGAGGTTTACCCGAAGCTGGGGTTCGCGCCCACGGAAACCGGCTTTTTCGCGCGTGACATCACCACGCCGGTGGACGATCTGGTCACGCATATCGGCGAGGGGTGACTGTTTCCCTCCGTCATGGCTGGGCTTGACCCAGCCATCCACGCTGCGGCGCCTGGGAGCGGGTTGAGAGACTACGCCACCGCTGGGTTGGTCATCCGCTTGATCGTTCCGGTGGTGGAGTGGCCGGCTTGCAACTCCACCAGCAGCACCTTACCGCCCCAGCTTTGCACCATGTCGGCGCCGACGACCTTGTCGATCGTATAATCCGAGCCTTTCACCAGCACATCGGGACGCAGCGCGCGGATCAGCTCGAACGGCGTGTCCTCGTCGAACAGCACCACCAGATCTACCGGCGCCAGCGAGGCCATCACTGTCGCGCGTGCTGACTCCGTCTGGAGCGGGCGCGCCGGGCCTTTCAGCCGCTTTACCGAATCATCCGTATTGAGCCCAACCACCAGCCGATCGCAGCCGGCTCGGGCTTCGGTCAGCAGGCGGATGTGGCCGGGATGGATCAGGTCGAAACAGCCATTGGCGAAGCCGACGTGCAGGCCGCGGGCGCGCCAAGCGGCGACGCGCTGCACGGCCTCCTCGCGCGTCGCGATCTTGCGATCAGTTGCGACCAGATCTTCAAGATGCAGCATGCCGAGGAGCTCATCGCGGCTGACCGTCGCGGTGCCCTGCTTGCCAACGGAAATGCCCGCCGTGATGTTGGCGAGCATTGCCGCTTCCGGCAGCGATGCGCCAGCGCCGAGCGCAACGGCCAAGGCCGCGACCAACGTGTCGCCGGCCCCGGACACGTCGGCGACCTCGCGGGCGCGCGTGGGCAGATGCATCGCGGGTTCATCGCGGCGGACCAAAGTCAGGCCCTTGGCCGAGCGCGTCACCAGAACCGCCTCGCCGCCTGTCGCTTGCAGCGCGCAACGTCCGGCGCGATCGGCTTCGGTGTCGTCGTCGGCATCGATGTGGGTGGCAATCCGCGCCTCATGTTCGTTCGGCGTCAGCACCGTGGCGCCCTGATAGGCGGCGAAGTCGGAACGCTTCGGATCCGCGATCACCATGCGTCCGGCCGCCTGGGCCCGTGCGAGCGCGCCGTGCAACACTCGATCGGCCAGCACACCCTTCGCGTAGTCGGACAGGATTACGACGTCCGTCGTCTCTAGTGCCTGCGCGAAGTTCTGCAAAACGGCGTCCCCGATCGCATCATCGATGGCGCCGGTGGTCTCTTCATCAAGCCGTAGCAATTGATGAACACCGACCATGAATCGGGTCTTCGCTGTCGTCGGACGTTGGGGGGCGACAACAAGATGCGGTTGAATTGCAGGGGACGCGGTCAGCAGACGCGCGACTTCCCGTCCCGGTTCATCCTCGCCGATCACACCCACCAGCGAAACGTGCCCGCCGAGCGTGGCGATGTTCAGCGCGACGTTGCCCGCACCTCCCAAGCGTTGCGCGGCTCGCCGTGGGCCGCAGCACCGGGATCGGCGCTTCCGGCGAAAGGCGGCTGGCGCTGCCGCTCACGTAGCGGTCGAGCATCACGTCGCCGATCACCAGTATACGTGCCTCGCCAAATCGGCGAACGATGTGAGCGAGCTCGCTGTCGCCCGGTTGCGGTGGCACGCTGTCCATGGTTTCAGTCCCAACCTACCTTTGGCTGCATCAGATCGCGTTGTGATAGCACATGGGCTGCTGCCCTGTGCAACAGGCAGCAAATATTCCTGGCTTGCCGAACGAACCTGGGTTCCATCGCCTTTCGCTTGCCGCTATTTTTCCGGTTCTGCGATATTCTTTCAGCGCAATCGGTCCTGCGTCGCCTGGAGGCTCCTTGAATTACCTGCCACCCTTCGATCTGCTCAGGCGCGCGGTCGAGATTTCCACGGTCAGAGGCGAGCTGCGCGTCAGCCTCTCCTACGACGACTTCATCAAGATCATCCGCTTGATGATTTCCGGTATCAAGGTGGATGAAGAATGGTATTTGAAAGAATATGAGGACATTGCTCAGGCCATTCGCGAAGGCAAAGTGCACTCGGCCAAGCAACATTTTCTTGACGATGGGTATTTTGAGGGGCGTCGCCCGTTTCCCATGCCGGTCGATGAGCGGTGGTATCTTGAGCAGTACCCGGATGTTGCCGAGAGTGTTCGGAAGGGCGTCGTCACCACCGCTGAGCAGCATTTTGTCGAGGATGGCTATCGCGAGGGCCGTCTGCCCCACGAAATCTAACTGCTTGCAAAGGGCGCCCGATATGCCTTACCGCCAGGGTGGGATTGTGCCATGGTTATCGGGGAGGCGTTTTTGATACGGCATGCAGGGCACTGTGCTGAATATGCAGGCGTCCCGGCATGAGCCGTAGCCCTGGCGGGCGGCGTTCCAGCCGCGAAACCGCTTCTGCCGTTGCGCCGGAAGCCACCAGTACAGCCTCGGAGGTCCAACTCGATATCGACCCAGGCATTACCGCGGGCTTCATCCACGATCGGTACGACATTCAAGTACACGGCCGCATCTTTGCCAGGCAGCCGGTCGAGTACGTTGGGGTATCACTGGACGGGGATGTTGTCGGCCGCGTTGCATATGGGACGCCGGACGAAGCGAGCGGCAATCAGTATGTGTTCAACATCAATTTGCCGATGCGGCGTTCGGCAATGCGCCGTCAGTGCATTTGCCTGTTTACCGTTAGATTGACGACCGGCGAGACGTACGAGGCACGCTACGAACTTGCAGTCGATCCCACTGGCCCGGTCGCGGTTTCAATCATATCGGGCCGCATCCACTCGGCTACGGAATATGGCGGGATGGGGGCGCCTGTTCTGCTCTATGTGGAACGTGCCGCGCTTGACGACGACGGACGTTTGCAGGTGTTCGGCTGGGCGATCTCGCAGCGCTCACTCGCGACGGTCCAGGTTCTCGTCAACGACCAGCGTATTGATAACGTGCGCGTTGGCGGACGGCGGGACGACGTCGGCAGTGCGTTTCCTGGTTACAGCAATGCGCCGATGTCAGGTTTCTCATTGGTGGCGCGCATCGCAGCTCCTGGCGAGGCGCTCCCCTCGGTACGCATCCAGGCAATCAGCGGTGGTGGTGATATTCACGAAGTCGTTGTTCTGCTGGAGCGCGTGCGTGCTTTGAATTTGCCGGAGTTGGGAGAAACGGCGCCTGCAGCTCCTGGTATCCCGCCGTCGCCGCAACTGGCAAGCGAGCCGGCGTATGGTCTGGTCGCGGGATTTCAGGTTGGCCCTGGCTCGGCTGCGGCGACGGCGCCATCGCTGCCCGCAACGTCAGCGGCGGCGGCCCAACCGGCGCCAGCTCCCATGTCGGCAGCGCCGGATCCGCGCCGAGAGATCCGTTTCTTCTGCGACGACATTGATTTGAATCCGAACGGCCATCTGAGGGTTGTTGGTTGGGCGGTTTGCGCGACGGGTGTCTCGGCGATTTCGATCTATCTCAATGGCGAGCATCTGGCGGATGCCGAATTGGGATTGCTACGCGAAGATGTGGGTGACGAGTACCGGCATATCCCGATGGCGCGCTATTCCGGATTCCGCTTCGACCAGGCGCTCAGCAATGTGCAGCCGGGTGAACATCAGATCCGCGTTGCCGTGCGCAATGGGCTGGATGACGTGCGCGAGCAGGTCCGCACGATCCTGATCGAGCGCGAGCAGCCGAAGACGTCGGTACAGACGTCACAGCGGTTTCGTCTGGAGATCGACAGCCCGACGATCCATGCGGGCGTTGCGGTCGAACCGATAACCGGACGGCTGACCATCGAGGGCTGGGCACTGGCGCGTTCCGGCATTACCGGCATGGAGGTGTTGCTGGACGATCAGTGGCTCGGCGATGCGCATTACGGACTGGCGCGCCAGGACGTGGGCGCTGCGTTCCCCGATTGGCCAGATTTGCTTCGCAGCGGCTTTGCGTTCCATTGCCCGCCTCGCAGTTTGCGCAATGGCGATCATGTCGTGCAGCTCAACGTACGCGCGCGCAGCGGCGAAGTGCTTGAGCATCGCTTCAACATCCTCGTCAGGAAGTCCGAGGAATTCGAGGAAGGCTCGACCATCCGCCGGCGGATGACGCAGGTCGAGAAGGACGTGTCGGAGCAGGTGCTGGACGGTTTGGCGCACCGTCCGGGCTTCCGTCTGATTCTGCGCCAGGGGACCGCGCTCGACATCAGTGGCCTGCTTGCGACGATCGACGCACTGCGTCGCAGGTCTATCGCGACTGGCGGCTGGAAATTCTGTTCCGGATCCGGACACCTATACGGCGCGTCCGACTCCTGATCGATGACGCAGCCGAGGATCTCAGCCGAGCGAATCGACGTGGTGGATCCCTCGGATAATGCATCGTTCGGGCAGCCGCTCGGTGCGCCAGTCGAAACACCGCAACGATCTGGTCGGGTTCCTTCGGCCGGGCGACCGGCTGGGCTGCGATGCGCTGCTGCAGATCGCGATCGCCAGCGGCCTGCATCGCGACGCCGACCTGCTTTACGCGGACGAGGCACGCGTCAGCCCGGCCAGCGGTGAGCGCGAGCCATTCTTCAAGCCGGATTTCTCGCCCGACCTGCTGCTCTCGACCAACTATATCGGCCGGCCATGGTTCGCCTCCACTGCACTGCTTGGACGCTGCCGGCGTGACGATGCGCGGATCTGCTGCCGAACTCGGCGAATACGATATGGTGCTGCGATGCGCCGAGCAGGCCGCGTATGTGCATCATGTCCCGAAGCTGCTGTGTCTGCGTGGACAGCAGCAGATCGACGATGCCGGGCATGGACGCGGCGGCGCTGACGCGTGCCGGCGCAGCGGCGCGGCATCGCTGCCGAGGTGCTGCCTGGCTGCGGTGCCGGGCACCTGGCGGCTTCCGGCGCACGGCAGCCGGTCAGCGGCAAGGTCTCGATCATCATCCCGACCTGCGCCGCGCAGGGCTACATCGAGACCTGCGTCAAGTCGCTGCGCGAGCGCACCGCCTATCGGAACTTCGAGATCATCTGCGTCGACAATATTCCCGACAACCAGATCGCCTGGAAGGTCTGGCTGCAGCAGAACGCCGACAAGTTCGTGCCGATGCCAGACGCACTTCAACTGGTCGCAGCTTCAACAATCTCGGCGCTGCAGCTGGCCGACAGGCGAGTACCTGCTGTTCCTGAATGACGATATCGAGGTGATGCAGCCCGACTGGCTGGACGCGATGCTGGAGCATGTCGCAGCGGCCGGAGGTGGCCGTGGTCGGTCCGCAGCTTCTGTATCCGTGACAACAAGGTGCAGCACGCCGGCATGTTCCTGGCCACGCCGGGCATCGCCCGCCATGCATTCCGCTTCGCCGCGGCGGACGAGCCGGGCTATTTCGGACTGGCGCTGACCCAGCGCAATGTCATCGCGGTGACCGGCGCCTGCATGCTGATGCGGCGCAGCATCTACCAGGCGCTCGGCGGGTTCGACGAGGCGCACGAGATCATCAACAACGATCTGGATTTCTGCCTGCGCGCGCACCAGGCGGGGAAGCTGATCGTATATCACGCCGCATGCCAGCACTGATGCATCACGAAGCCGGCGAGCCGCGACCGCTTGCAGGACGTGTTCGATCTCGGCGCATTTCGAGGCGCGCTGGAAGACCATGTTCGCCGCCGGCGATCCGTATTTCAGTCCGCGGCTGACGCCGATACTCGGATGACTATCGGCCGGACGACGAGCCGGTGGAGACGGTGTTCGCCGGGCATCCGCTGTTCCGCCATGAGGAGATCAAGCGGATCCTGGTGGTGAAGGTCGATCATATCGGCGATTTCATCACCGCGATCCCGGCGATCCGCCGGCTGAAGCAGATATTTCCGGCGGCCTCGATTCATCGTGCTGGCCGAGCCGCGCCGCGCGCGCCTTCGCCGAGACACGGGACTGCGATCGACGAGTTCATCGAGTTCGAATTCTTCCATGCCGGTCTCAGGGCTTGGGCAAAAGGAGATCAGCAAGGAGGAATATCAGGCGCTGCGCGAGCGACTCGCGCCGTACCGCTTCGACCTCGCGGTCGATCTGCGCAAGCATCTGGATACCCGCGATGTGCTGCGCTACACGCCGGCACGCTTCCTCGCCGGCTACGACTACATGGGGCAGTTCCCGTTCCTGGACATCGCGCTGGAATGGGAGGGCGACAAGCACCTGCAGCGCAAGCGCAGCCATGTCACCGATGATCTTGATCAATCTGGTGGAGGCGATCGGCACGGCGTGCTGCGGCGGACCGGACGCGACTTGATCTGGTCGGTGTCGCCGTCAGGACCACCCGATTTTCTCAGCGCGGAGAGCACGCGCGCTGTTCGATCGGCCCGGTGGTCGCCGTGCATCCCGGCGTCGGCAACGTCATGCGGCAATGGCCGCCCGAGCATTTTGCCTCGTTGATCGACTTGTTGGTGGAGAAGAACGCGGTCAATGTCGGTGCTGATCGGCGGCCCGGAAGAGGCGGAACTTGCCGATCGAGGTGCTTGATCAGGTCGTGCATCGCGACGCCGTGGTTTCGCTGGTTGGCAAGACGCCGTTGCGTCAGTTGCCGGCATTGCTGCGCGCATGTGCGCTGTACGTCGGCAACAACTCCGGCCCGAAGCACATCGCCGCGGCGCTTGGCGTGCCGACGATCGGCATCCACTCCGGCGTCGTCGATGCGATCGAATGGGGTCCGATCGGCGAGCGCGCCGTTGCTCTGCGGCGTAACATGACGTGCAGTCCGTGTTATCTTGCGCGCCAGGAGGATTGCCCGCGCAGCTTCGCCTGCATGCGAGGTCTTGAGCCGATCGCAGTTCAAGAAGTGTCCGAGGTGTTTCTGGCGCGACCGGTCGAACGGCCAGTGATTGTGCCGTTGGTCGAGGCGGTCGCGGAGACACCTGTCGTCGAAGTGGTGGAACCCACGACAAGCAGGCGCCGGCGGAAGGCTGGAGCCGAGGTTGCCGAACCCACGAGGACGGCCGAGGCGATACCGTCTGCGGAGGCCGGTCAGCAGGAACCGCGGCCACGGCGTAAGCGAAGCCGGCACGATACCACTGTCTCCGCGGAATAGCGATCGCGCGTTGCCATCGCCGCGGGCGGCCGGTAAGAGCAACGTATGGATGATGATGCGCTGATCTCGCTTGCCGCTTCATTGGCTCTGGAGGCCGGCGTTGCGATTCTTGCTGTGCGCGACCGCGGATTTGATGTCATGCGCAAGGAAGACAAATCGCCGGTGACTGAGGCGGATCACGCGGCGGAGGCGATCATTGTCGCTGGTTTGCGCAAGGCGGTGCCTGAGATACCGGTGATCGCCGAGGAGGAAGTTGCGGCGGGACGCATCACCGAGCCGTGTCATGAATTCTGGTTGGTCGATCCGCTCGATGGGACTCGGGAATTTGCTGCGGGTAATGACGAATTTGCGGTGAATATTGGGTTGGTGCGCGACGGCAGGCCGGTGCTGGGCGTGGTTGGGATTCCTGCCGCGGGAGAGCTGTTTGGTGGGATCCTGGGCCGAGGTGCCTGGAAGCGGGTCGGGGCGCAGCAAACGGCGGTCGGTGCGCGTTTGCCGCCGGAGGAAGGACTCACCGTGCTTGCCAGCCGTTATCATGGCAGCAGTCAACGACTGGACGACTTTCTGCGCGACAAGCGCGTGGCGAAGCTGATCAATTTCGGATCAAGTGTGAAATTCTGCCGACTGGCGCAGGGGATTGCGGATCTCTATCCGCGGTTCGGGCGCACGATGGAATGGGACACGTGCGCGCCACAGGCCGTGCTGGAGGCGGCGGGCGGGACCGTGCGCACCTTCGATGGCGCGGAGCTGCGCTATGGGAAGGCGAATTGGGAGAACCCGCACTTTGTGTGTACGGGAAGGGTGCCGGGTTAAAAGCGGTTGCGGCACCCTCACCCGGCACTTCGTGCCTCCCTCTCCCGCAAGCGGGCGAGGTAGGTGTGGAAGTGGTCTAGCTGACGGCCTTGCTCTTTGTCTCGATGGCGCTCAGCAGGTCCTTCCAGGATTTGACGAAGCCTTTTGCACCGTCGTCCTGCAATTGCCGCGCTAGCAGCGCCACATCGACGCCGGCTCGGGCGACATTTGCCAGCACCCATTCGCAATCATCGCCATCGCGACGCATCGGGCGATCCAGTTGGCCATGATCAGCTAGGGCCAACAGTGTTTCCTCTGGCATCGTGTTGATCGTGTTCGGCGCGGCAAGGGCCGACATGTATAGGATGTCGGGGGCTTGCGGGTCCTTGTTGCTGGTGCTGGCAAACAACAGACGCTGCGGACGCGCGCCCATGCCCTCCAGCCACTGCCAGCGGTCCGATTCCAGCAGATCGCGGTAAGCCTTGTAGCATTGCTGCGAGATGGCGATGCCGAGCCGATCACGTAGTTCGGCGGGAACCTTGTCCAGCGTGGCCCTGTCCCAGCGGCTGACAAACAACGATGCAACCGACCGCACGTCGGGGCTGCGGCCGGCAGCAACGCGGCGTTCGAGGCCGCGCATGTAGGCGTCGGCCGCGCGCAGATAATCGTCGCGCGAGAACAGCAGCGTCACATTGACGGGCACGCCTGAGAAGATTGCCTCCTCGATCGCGGGAAGACCTTCCGGCGTACCGGGGATCTTGATGAACAGGTTCGGCCGATTGGCCTTGGCATGCAGCGCCCTGGCCTCGGCAACCGTATGGGCCGTGTCGTGTGCGAGTAGCGGCGAGACTTCCAGCGATACGAACCCATCCACGCCAGCGGTGCGCTGATAGATCGGCGCGAACATGTCGGCGGCCTTGGTCAGGTCGGCAATCGCCAACTCGAAGAACAGGGCTTCGTCGGATTTTCCGCCGGCAACCAGGCGGGCGATGTCTTCATCGTACGAGCTTGCTGCGTGCCACCGCGTGATCAAAGATCGTCGGGTTCGATGTGAGACCCGTGATCGACAGTTCGTCGATGTAACGTTGCAACGTGCCGCTGGTCAGCAGGTCCCGCGTGATGTTGTCGAGCCACAGACTTTGGCCGAGCGCGTGCAGTTTCTGTGTGGCTTTCATGATGCACCTCCACTGTTATCGCTTCATAGCCTGATGGGCAGCAGCGACGACCGCCTCGACCGTGAACCCGAAATGCTCGGCCACGACCTTCATTGGCGCCGACATGCCGAATGTGTGCATGCCCAGCACGACGCCCGACGGACCGGCGTAGCGATGCCAACCCAATCGGGAGCCTTCTTCCACCGTAACACGCGCCGCGACTGCTGGCGGCAGCACAGTGTCGCGATAAGCGTCATCCTGCTCATCGAAGAATTCCCAGCATGGCATGCTGACGACGCGAGCCTTGATGCCTTCAGCTGAGAAGGCGCTCGCGCGCGGCGACGCAGAGCGACACTTCGCTGCCGGTGGCAATCAGGATCACGTCCGGTTTGCCATCTGGAGCGTCGGCCAGCACGTAGGCGCCTTTCGCCAATCCCGCTGGCCGGCGCAAATGCGCGCGATCGACGATCGGCAGTGGCTGGCGCGAGCAGATCAGCGCGACCGGCCGGTGCTTGCAGACTGCAGCGACGCAGCGATATGCCTCGGTCATTTCGTTGGCGTCGGCGGGACGGATCACGACCATGCCTGGGATCGCGCGCAGCGAGACGAGTTGTTCGACCGGCTCGATGCGTCGGGCCGTCCTCGCCGACGCTGATCGAATCGTGCGTCCAGATATGCAGCACTGGCAAGATCCATCAGCGACGAGAGACGGATGGCGCCGCGCGCATAGTCGGTGAAGATCAGGAAGCCGGACCCGAAGGCACGCAGGCCGGTCAGCGTCATGCCGTTGACCGCGGCGCACATCGCGTGCTCGCGCACGCCGAAATGCATGTTGCGGCCGCGGTGATCGTCCGGGCTGGAAGTCGCCGGCGCTGTCGAAGGTCAGTCGGGTCTTGGTGCTGGGCGCCAGATCGGCCGCGCCGCCGATCATCCAGGGAATGCGTTCGCGCCATCGCATTCAGCACCTTGCCCGATGCATCGCGCGTGGAAATTCCGGTGGCGCTCGGCAGGAAAAACCGGCAGCGCCGTTTCCCAACCCGTCGGCAGCTCGCGCGTCGTTGATGCAGCTCGATCTGCTCGGCAAGGTCCGGGATATTCGGCGCGATAATGCGCGAAAGTCTGCTCCCATGCGCTGCGCAGCCGTGCGCCGCGCGCACCAAACTGCGCGGCGAAATGTTCGCGCACGCCGTCGGGAACGACGAATTGCTTGTCGGGATCAAAGCCGAAGAACTGCTTGGTCAGCCGCACTTCCTCTTCGCCGAGCGGCTCGCCATGCGCTTCGGGCGAATCCTGCTTGTGCGGTGCGCCGTAGCCGATATGGCTATGCACGATGATCAGCGTCGGCCGATCGCGCGGTTGCATGAAAGTTTCATAGGCCTGCTCGAGCATGCTCGATGTCGTTGGCATCGCTGACACGCGCGACATTCCAGCCATAGGCGAGGAAGCGCGCGGCGACATCTTCGGTGAACGCGATGTCGGTGTGGCCTTCGATGGTCATGCGGTTGCTGTCGTAGATCCAGCATAGGTTGGACAGCCTCAGATGGCCGGCGATTGAGGCCGCCTCGCTGGAAATGCCTTCCATCATGTCGCCGTCGCCGCACAGCGCGTAGACATTGAAGTCGAACAGGTCGAAGCCGGGGCGGTTGTAGGTGGCGGCCAGCCACTGCTGCGCGATCGCCATGCCGACGCTGGTCGCCACGCCCTGGCCGAGCGGGCCGGTCGTGGTCTCCACGCCGGAGGTCCAGCCGTATTCCGGATGGCCGGGGCAACGACTGCCCGCCTGGCGGAACGTCTTGATATCGTCCAGCGTGACGGCGTCGCGGCCAACCTGCTCATAGTTGGCGTTGATAGCCTTGATGCCGGTCAGATGGATCAGGCTGTACAGCAGCATCGAAGCGTGGCCGCAGGACAGCACGAAGCGGTCGCGATTGGGCCAATCTGGTTCAGCCGGATCGTAGCGCAGCACGCGCTGCCACAGCGTGTAAGCCGTCGGCGCGGCGTCCATCGGCGTGCCAGGGTGCCCAGACTTCGCCTTCTGCACCGCATCGACCGCCAGCATGCGGATGGTATTGATCGCGAGTTCGTCGATGGTCATCGTGCGTCCTATCGCTAAGGCTCAGAACCTGACCATACCGGGGCAGGCCAGGCAGTTCACGTTATAGTTGAGCGGTGTCCATCGGCTTCCTGACAAATTCAACGTGTTCGCCCCGAGGTATTGAAGGAAATACGCGCCTTGATCCGGCTGGCACTAATCGGCGCTATGCCAGGACCGATCTTCCCAACCGGACAACTCCCGTTCGGGCCCGATGTCGCGTTCTATCCCGCTCACCGCGGCGAGGTCGGCGGTCACGCGTCCATCGGCACCGATCGAGACCGCTTCCGTATACCGCATGCCGAACAGAATGTCGTCAGGTGTATACGCCTTGCTGCCCAGAATTCGCGCCGCCACCAGCACGTCATGTCCCTCCACACCGACGATCAAATGCGCGTCGTGTTCCTTAAGGTCTGTTGCATCATAGCCGTGCAGCGGGCTGAATTCGTCAATCTTGTGCATCAGCGTCCAGGTTAGCGAAAACATTGGCAGTCGCGAGCGTGTCAGTTGCAACTCGTAGATGCGGCGAATGGCCTGGCCGTTCTGTCCGCGGTGAGTGAGCAGCAGGCTGAGATATGCGGCTGCATCAAACAGCAGACTGCGTCGGCCATTCGCAATTCTGATCATCAATGTCGGCTTACCGTTATGCTGCGCGATAACGGGGTTTCGAGCGTAGACGGTGCGCGCTTTCGGTCTGGCAAATCGGACGAACAGCAAGCCAGTGGTCAGTGCGGTGAAGGCCATGCCAACGCAGATCTCTGCCGAGCTGATGCAGTAGCCATAGAGGCTGGCCGGATACAATTGGCCGTACCCGACGGTGGAGGCGGTTTCAATGCTGAAGAAGAATGCATCGGCGAACGAACCGGGGTGCGCATGTCCAATCGCTCCAGGTTCGACAAGATATAGCAGTGCAAAAGCTATGTTGATCGCCAGTACCGCGGCGACGAGAGTCAGTAGGAACCAAGGCCAGGACAGAGCGACTACGAGGTAATAGCAATCGCGCAAATCGATGCGCCTGGCACCTTTCAACCAGACGGTATAGCCGCCAAAGCCCAGTTTCAGCGGCCGAGTTAGCCACTCTGTCAGGCCGGCTTTCAACGGAAGCGGATGCCTTCGACCACTCTCAGTGGTATCCCACATCGGCTCGCAGCTTCCCGCGGAATACCCAATAGGACCAGCCCGTATACATCAGGATGATGGGTAAAAGCATCAAAGTGCCTATGAGCAGGAAGAGCTGCGTCCCTTCCGATGATGCTGCCTGCCAGATTGTGTAATGGCGGGGTACGATCATTGGCCACAGGCTGATCGCCACGCCAATATACGACATCAGGAAGAGGCCGACGGACAAGAAGAAAGGTGCCTCGTCGTAACCCCAACCGCCGAGTGCATGCCAGGCGGCCACCGCGATTACCGCGGTGATGATGGGCACTGGAGCAAGCAACAGCAGGTTGGGCCATGAGAACCAGCGCGCGGCCACTGCCGGTTCGGCGAGTGGAGTCCAGATGCTGACCAGGACGATCGCTGCTAACACACCGATGAGGCAGATACGTCCTACACGTCGCGCCCACGCGCGCAGTTCGCCTTCCGTCTTGATGATCAGCCAGCCTGAGCCCAGCAGACTGTAGCCAAACATCAAGGCGATGCCGGTGACGACGGAGAACGGTGTCAGCCAATCCCAGGAGCTGCCGGCGAAGACGCGACCCTGCACGGTGAAGCCTTGGATGAACGCGCCGAGGACCGAGCCCTGCGCGAAGGCCGCAAGGGCAGAGCCGATACAGAAGCCGCGGGCCCAGATGCGCGTGATCAACGGGTGGGTGAAGCGGAACTCAAAGGAGACGCCGCGAAAAACCAGCGAAAGCAGCATGAGCAGGACAGGGAAGTAGACGGCGGGAATGATGATGGCGAATGCCAGGGGAAACACGGCCAGCAGAGCGAGGCTGCCCAGAATCAGCCAGGTCTCATTACCATCCCAGATCGGGGCAATCGAATTCATGATGGAGCTTCTGTGGCTTTCCGGCGCGAAGCCGTGGAGGATGCCGACGCCCAGGTCGAAGCCGTCGAGCAGCACGTAGAAGAACACGGCAATCGCGATGATTGCGATCCAGATTGGGAGCAGATCGGGCAAACCCTCGGGCATGGGCGTCACTCCGCTGGAACAGGGATTGTGGCTGCTGGCTTGGTTACCTGGATCGGTCGCTCCGAAGTGGCCGGGCCCTGCCGGATCATTCTTGCCATCACGGCAATGCCGAACGGGTACATCAGGAGATAGACGATCATGTAGGCGATCAGCGAGCCCAGGACGTCGGCGCCCGTCAGCGACGGCGAAACCGAATTTGCGGTTCGCATGAGCCCATAGACCGTCCAGGGTTGGCGACCAACTTCAGTCACAGTCCAGCCGCACAGCACTGCGACGAAGCCGAGTGGTGCGACGTATTGGCAGAGGCGCAGGAACCAAGCCGATTTCGAACAGCTTGTGGCGGAAGTGCAGATACCAACCCAGCGCGACGACGCCCAGCATTAGAAAGCCGATGGCCACCATTATGCGGAAGGCAAAGAACACCGGCAGGACAGGCGGGCGTTCGTCGGCGGGCCAGTCGTTCAGACCTTTGACTTCGCCGCTCAGCGAATGCGTCAGGATCAGGCTGCCGAGGTAGGGAATTTCGATAGCATCGGCGTTGCGCGCGGCATCCTGCTCGGGGATGGCGAAGAGCGTGAGTGGAGAGGGCGAGGCATCGGTCCAACGACCTTCGATCGCGGCCAGCTTAGCAGGCTGATATTCGCGCGTATTCAGGCCTTGTTGGTCGCCGAGGACGATCTGCAACGGCACGAACAGGGCAAGGAACCCGAGTGCCATCATGACCATTCGCCGGCCTTCCACCGCACTGGCGCGGCGACGGAACAGCCAAGCCCCGACGCCAAGTACGACGAATGCGGTTGTCACGTAGAAGCCGCAGACATTGTGGGCCAGGCGATAAGGGAACGAGGGACTGAAGACGATGGCTGACCAATCGGCGGGGAAGAATCGTCCGTCGCGGACGGTGTAGCCGGCCGGCGTCTGCATCCAACTGTTCACCGCGAGGATCCAGAACGACGAGAGAAGCGTGCCGAACGCCACCATGAAGGCGGCGAGGAAATGCGCCCAGCGGGGCACTCGGTCGCGGCCGAATAATAGGACGCCAAGGAAAGTTGCTTCGAGGAAGAAGGCCATCAGGTCTTCGTACGCAAGCATCGGCGAGATCACGTTGCCGGCGGCGTCGGAGAAGCGCGACCAGTTGGTGCCGAACTGGAACGGCATGATGATGCCGGTCACGACGCCCATGGCGAAGCAAACCGAGAAGATGCGTATCCAGAAGCGGGAAATACTCAGCCAGATCGCATTATCCGTGAAGCAGTACAGGCCCTCGAGGACTGCGATGTAGGAGGCAAGTCCGACGGTGAACGCTGGCAGCAAGATGTGCCAGCCAATCACCCACGCCCACTGCAGACGTGACAGGATGAGCGGATCGAGGTGCATGGCCGTCCTCTTGGATAGCGAATGACTGCACCGAGAAGCACGTGTCACTTGGGCAGGTCTTAGACGATCCTGCGGAAGTGGTTGGTTCTTGCGAAGGCGGTCATGTGATGGGTTTCGCTTCGCTCAACCCATCCTACGAGTTGCGCTGTAGGATGGGTTGACAGCGGCGAGACCCGTCACACTGCTAAATCCGATACTCGCGCCGCCATGCGCCTGGGCTGGTGCCCATCACGCGGGCAAAGACCCGCGAGAAGTGGCTCTGATCGGCAAAACCGCATATTCCGGCGACCTCCACCAGGGGCGTCGGTGAATTGGTGAGGAGACCACGCGCCATTTCGATGCGCGATGCCATGACCCACTGATGCGGCGGAATGCCGGTGGAAGCCTTGAAGGCACGCGCAAAGTGACTGACCGACAATTTGCAGGCCTGCGCCACGTTGTTCAGCGACAGATTTTCCGACAGGTCGGATCGGAACATCTCTTGTGCGCGGCGAAGCTGCCATGGTGCCAGACCACTGCTTGTGACGGTGCGGCCAGGCTGTATCGTCTTTGCGCGCGCCACATAAGCAAGCGCTTGCATGGCCCAACCGTCGGTAAACAGCGGCAGCATTTCGCCGGGCTCGGTCAGTTCGCCTGCCAGCTCGTCGAATGCCCGGCCTAGCGCATCGTGCGAAAAACCGGCAAGCGGTTCGGCCAGCGAGTCCTTCACGGTTGATGGCAGGAAAGACGGGTCCACGAAAACACCGGCGCAATCATAGGCGCCTTTGCCGGTCAGCTCGCCGTGCCCATCGAACCCTTCCGGGAAGAACCAGAAGTTGGCCCGGCCTGGCGCGATGCTGTCACTCTGCCGTCCGGCGAAGCTGAACCTGGCGTTGCTGCCCTTGTCGCGCACCCACATCAGTGAGACCTCGGGCCGCGCGACACTCCACTGCAACGTCGTATCGCTGCCACAGCGAAGGAACTCGACGCGCACATGATCGGTGCTGGCGATACGCGAGCTGATCAGTGCCTCGGTTGAAGTCGCCCGGATACTATTCTGTGTCATGGTGATACTCACGGCACTCTCCCCTCTCAGCTAACTCCCGGACGCAGAGTTGCAGATTTCGGCAGGGCAGGCGTGAGTTAAGCCATGTTGGATGTTGCACACGGCGTATACGGCGATGCAAACGGCTTGCACGGTGTTCGCAACGCGGATTTGCAGCTTTACGGGTGTAAGGCACGTGTAAAGCCACTAAATTTACACCCCTTTACGCGGGGATGCTGTCCAGCAACACTCTCGCTGCCATTACGTCGGCTGTGTCGATGCCTTCTGTAACAGCTCGATGAACGTCTGAGAGGATTTCGCGTGCCTCGACGACGCGGCCACGGTCGCGCCAGAAGCGTGCAAGGCTGACGGTCGCGCGAAGCTCCCACGACAGCGCCTGTTGGTCACGAGCAAGTGAACACGAGCGGATCAACCATGCTTCCGCGCTGTCGGCTTCCTCCCCCGCGCGTCTAGCCAGTAGCTCACCCTTTATGCGGAGCAATTCGGGCGTACACCACAGCGACTCTGACTGGTCCGCGTAGACCAGGGCGGCATCGATTTCAACGAGACCTTCCTCAATACGGCCCATCGACGCCAGAACTGCGGCCAATTCGCCTTGGAAGAAGGCATCGAACAGCAGATATCCGATGTCGCGTGATCGCTGTAGACCCCACCGCAGCAGGCGCTCTGCCTCGGCGAGGTTGCCCAGAGCCGCCATGAGCCCGCCTTTCGAGCACAGTCCAAAGGCGTAAAATGGTGTAAGCGAATGCTCCTCGGCGTGTTTGATCAACGCGTCGATGCAAGATTCCGCTTCCTCGAGGTATCCCATCTTCACCAGCAGGATGCTGCTGGGCGCCGCCAGTGCCGTGCACAATGACACAGCGTGGTTGATCTCGCGCGCTTGCCTGATGGCATCGCGGCCGGCCCGGTATGCCTGATCGACCAAGCCTCGCGACCAGAACGTCACGGCCTGGTAGCTGGAGGAGCAGGTCAAGAGATCGGCGCCGAGCCGGATCGGGTCGCCGCCGCGCGTGTCGAGCGGATAAATCGCCCGCGCGCGCGCCAGATTGGCGGCGGCCGCGACATGCTGACCCAGGTAATACTGTGTCTGGCCAAGCGCGAAATCGGCCATGGCCTTGGCCGAGGCATCCTGCATTGTTTCCGCAAGCGTTCCGCAGGCACGCGCCAATGCGAGGCACTGCCCCAGTTCCACGACGCGCAGGGCGAATAGCCAAAGTGTATACGTGCCGCGGAGCTGATATTCTGAATCACCTAGCTCTTTGGCGAGTGTCAGCGCCCGCGTGATCGCTCTTTTGGCATCGCCTCCCATGCCGCGGCTGTAGGTGAGTGCTTTGCCGAGGCCGCACTGCAGCTTCATTTCGTCCCGCGAGCCGGCTCCGGCACCAAGCTGCTCGACCGCCTTCGTCCCCCAGTCGCAGCATTCACTCAGCAGCGACATGGCGATCCAGAAGTCCGTCGCGGCAGCAGCGAGGGCAACGCGAAGTGCGGTGTCACCATCGGGTGAGAAGGTCCAATCCAGCGCCGCCCGGAGGTTCCCGATGTGACGTCCGTAGCCGGCAACCCACTCCTGCTTCGAGCGCGCCCTGGATCCGGCCTCGGAGCCCACGAAAACGTGATGAAAATACTCAGCATGAAGACGCGAAACGTTGTCGCTCTCACCGCTGTCGTGCAGTTGCTCCTGCGCGTAGCTGCGGGTCAGCTCCAGCAGGTGATAGTAAGTTGTCGCGCCCCCAATGTCGGCCACGACCAGTGACTTGTCGACCAGGTTGGCGATGCCGTTCACCACATCATCGGGGGCGATGTTTGCCTCGGCGGCTACGGCGGCGGCGGCACCCATCGTGAATTCACCCCGGAAGACCGCGAGCCGCCGCAGGACGACCTGCTCGGCGTCTGGCAGCAGCTTATAACTCCAGTCCAAGGTCGCCCGCAGGGTCTGATGCCGCGGCAATGCCGTTCGGCGTCCTTGAATAAGTAGTGCGAAACGATCATCAAGGCGTTCGGCCAATCCCCTGATTCCGAGCACGCCGACATGCGCTGCCGCCAGCTCCAATGCGAGTGGCACGCCGTCAAGCCGGCGGCAGATTTCCGCAAGTGCTGGAATGTCGCCCTCGTCGAGCACGAATTCGTCTACGCTTGCCGAAGCACGTTCGTGGAAGAGCTGGATTGCAGGAAACTGTAACGCGCTGTTGGCGTCCAGGTCGGCTGCTTCCGATGGAAACGACAAGGGTGCGAGCCGATGCCGCCATTCGCCCACGGCACGCAGTGGTTCGCGGCTGGTTGCCAGGATCCGGATTTCTGGCACCGAGCGGATGATCTCCTCTGCGAGGGCGGCGGCCGCACCGATGACGTGCTCGCAGTTGTCGAGGATGATCAGCGCCTGCTTGTCGCGCAGCCACGCTGTGAGGCCATCAACCGGATTGTCGGCCGGCAGCGAAATTCCCAGGTACTGCGCCGAGCGCGCTGGGTACCAAATCGGACCTTGGCACTGACGCCAGCCCAACGAACCAGACACCATCCGGAAATGACGTACGCGCGGCTTCCGCCACGGCCGCAGCAATGGTCGTCTTGCCGATCCCACCCGGTCCGATGATGGTCAGAAGCCTTCGCTGTGCAAGCTGCGTCGAAATGGTCGAGACCGCGCTTTCGCGGCCGATGATGCGCGTCAGCGACGCCGGTATGTCGTTGCCGTGGACGGGCGCGTGGTGAGGGGGGGCCGCGATCTGTACGGCGTCCTCGCGCGTCGCAGGGGCGACGAACACATATCCGCGGCCAGGGATATTGGTAATGAACCGATTGCCTTCGCGGCCCTCGCCGAGTGTCTTGCGTAAAGCGGCGATATGCACGCGCAGGGATGCTTCGTCGACGTGGGTATCGGGCCATGCGCGGGCGATCAGTTCATCCTTGTGGACCGTTTCTCCGGCGTGCTCGACAAGAGTGACGAGAATATCGAGGGCTCGGCTGCCGAGACGCAGCGGCTTGCCGCCGTCGAGTAGTGTTCTCTCAGACGGCATAAGCCGGAATGACCCGAATACGAATGCCTCGTTGTGCACTGAAATCCTTCTTCTGGCGGGGCTGCCGGATAATTAACGCGTGCAGATTTCGCCGAGGGTTTATACCGCTGCTCGCTAACCGCGACCCATTCGCTCTGTCGTCATGGTCAGCGAGCTTTGGTATTATTCAACGATCGTTAGAGAATTCTACCGGCCGCGCTGCCGGGCGGCAATGCCTAACGGGCGGTTCACGAACGCGCGATGATAGGAATAGATCAGTGCCTAACATGAGCGCCGACGCTTCCCGAGTGACAAGCTTGAATGCGCGCCAGCAGTAACATCAGCCAGCAACGCCTTCGCCTCCAGCACGTCGGCTGTCCGATCACCTTCGGTGTAGTGCTGCAGCACGCTCGCCAACAGGCTGCGAGCTTTGTCGGGACGTTCGCGTCGCCGTGCCAGTCGCATAAGGCTTATAGTCGCGCGCAGCTCCCAGGCGCGTGCGCCCTGCTGACGCGCGACGGCCAGCGATCTCTGGAACAGGCCCTCGGCGGCGTCCGCCGCACCAGGTGCTCCTTGTTGGAGCAGCCATTCGCCCTGAGCACGATGAATTTCGGCGCGACACCAGCCAGCCTCGTCATTGTCAGCCCGCAATATGGTCATCGGCACAAGCGTATCTGGCGCGAATGTCGCGAAGGTATCGAATTGGGGGGCGCTTACCAAGCGAAGTGGCTCGCCATTGTCTCCCATGCGTGCCCGGAGCAGAGCCTGATACGCGGTAGCCCAGCTACGCCAATAGGCCAGTGAGTATCGGTTTGTCTGCTCCGCAAGCGCGGCGGTCATTACCGCGGCTCCAGCGTCGTCGCCGTTCCATAGAGCGATCGGAATCGCTGCGATCACCAGGGCCAGACACAGCGAGAATGCACTGTCGTTTTCGGAGAAGCTGATGCTTTCCTTGGCCAGCGCTGTTGCTTGTTCGGGGAAGCCACGAAGCCACGCGATGCGCGCCAGGATGACGCGCATCGAGGCGCGGCGATCTATCGGCATCGTGTTATAAGCAAGTGGTATTTGCCCAATCGGATGGTCCAACACGCCGACAGCGAGTTGCTCCGCGGCGGTGTGGTCGCCGGCGAAGTGCAGTACCTGCGCTGCAATGCGATCAACGGCGATCACTGCCTTCGAATCAGCAGATGCGCGGGCGATGTCGGAGGCTTTGCGCGCCAGTGCGACGCCCGCGGTATAATTGCCCGAGTTGAGATGAAGCGCGGTCAGCGCGATGAGCGGCTCAGTCTGGTTGGCGAGATTGTCGAGCTGATGCGACAATTCAATTGCGCGGTCGAACTCGGCCGTTCGTTCCGGCATTGGCAGAGACTGGTTATGGGACAACCGCCCGAGCGCGATATTCAGCCGCATTTCATGCAATGGCTGTGGCGGAACAAGAAGCCTGGCATGCAGCAGCGCCCTCTCGATCCATGTTTTCAGCTCATCGATCAGTGAGAGCTGGAAGCCGAGCGGGAAGGCGGTGGTCGCCAATGCGACTCCCAAAGCTGCGTCGCCATCCGGCGAGAAAGCCCAGTCGAGCGCGGATCGCACATCGTCGATGATGCGTCCGTAAGTGGCGAGCCAGACCGTCCGATCGGTTGTCTCCCATTCGGCTTCGGCCTGGGTCAACAGGCGGCACAGGTATTCGGCGTGCAGTCGCACGATATGGCGTTGCTCGCCAGATTGCGCCAGTTTTTGCCCGATGAACGCGCGCGTGACGTGCAGCAGCCGGTGATAGTGCTGCCGCGATTCGCTCGTCACATCGGTCGTGATGAGCGACTTGGCCGACAGGGTGAGGATGCCTGAATAGACCTCATCGACGCTGACGCCGTTGCCACTGGCGACAGCGACCGCGGCATCCAGCGTGAAATCGCCGCGGAACACGGCGAGGCGGCACAGAATGGTCTGCTCCACCGTTGTCAGCAGGCGATAACTCCAATCGAGGGCGCCGAGCAGGTTCTGCTGGCGGGGTCGCGCGGTGCGCTGCCCCTCGGAGACCAATAGGAATTGGTCGTTGAGCATGTTGGCGAGGCCGCGTATGCCGAACAGATCGACGCGCGCGGCGATCAGCTCGATTGCCAGCGGCAGACCATCGAGGCGGCGGCAGATTTCAGCGACGATCGGTGCATCCGCATCGGAGAGCCGATAGCCATCCAGGCTAGCGGCGGCGCGCTCGACGAAAAGCTGCACGGCAGCGTGGCACAAGGCATCCACGGCAGTCAGGCCGTCGGTGTGTGTGGGCACTTCCATCGGCCGCAGGCGATAGACCCACTCGCCTTCGGCTCGCAGCGCCTCGCGGCTGGTCGCCAATATGTGCACCTTCGGCGCCTGGCGGAGGACGCTTTCTGTCAGTGGCGCAACCGAGCCGACGAGGTGTTCGCAATTGTCGAGCACCAGCAACAACTGCTTGTCCCGCAGGAACGCGACAAGGCTGGGAACGGGGTTCGCCGACGAGATGGAGAAGCCGAGCGCCGAAGCCATCGCGAAGGGAATGAGTGTGCGGTCGGTGATCGATGCCAGGTCGATGAACCAGACGCCATTGTCATAGACCGGCAACAGCCGCTCACCGACAGCGGCTGCCACTGTTGTCTTGCCGATGCCGCCCGGACCGGCGATTGTGACGCATCGTCGCGCCGGGACCTGAATAGCGATTGCTTCGATTGCGTCGTTGCGGCCCAGGACGCGCGACAGTGGTGCTGGAAGGTTGTGCCGGTTCGACGGCGCGCCTGTTTGGGCGGGCGCCGGTGCTGCGGTGTTCTCTTCGGTGACTGGCGCCACGAAGCAGTAGCCGCGGCCCATGACGTTGATGATGTAGCGCGCGCCCGCCTGGCCATCGCCCAAGACCTTGCGAAGAGCCGCGACATGCACCCGTAGATTGGCGTCATCGACGGAGACATCAGGCCAGGCAAGCGTCAAGAGATCCTGCTTGGTGACGGTCTGACCGGCGTGTTTGACCAGGATGGTCAGGATGTCCAGTGCACGGCTGCCAAGCCGGCATGGCTTGTCGCCTTCCAACAGGAGCCCTTGTGCAGGTATTAGCCGGAATGGACCGAAAACCAGCGTCGTCGCGCCATCCGTCGTGGACGTGGCGATCGAATTGACCCCGGCTTGGTGGGCGTCGGTCAATGCCTAACCCTGTGCGGTAAGCTGCGTTGCGAACGCGCCACTCATAGTCACCAACCTCCCCCGATGCCAACTCCCACGGGGGATTTTATGCCATATTGCAACGCAGCAAAGCACCGCGACGGCGCGATTTGCAAAGAACAACGCCGCTTTACGCCCGGCGATCCCGCCCCGACGTCAGACCAGAACGAGGCGTACCGGCACGTTGTTGCGGGTGGCACTGGAATACGGGCAAACCAGGTGCGCCCGGTTCACCAGCGCATCTGCATCGGCTACGGCGAGGCCTGGCAACGCAACGTCGAGCTGGATGTCGAGTCCGAAGCCGCCTTCTGCGTGTGGCCCGATGCCGACTGTTGCCGTCACTGTCGCGGTATCAGGGACCCGTGGCCCCCCCTGCGTGGCGATGTACTTCATCGCGCTGAGAAAGCAGGCGGCGTATCCGGCGGCAAACAGTTGCTCCGGATTGTTCCCGGCTGCATCGCTTCCACCCAACTCCTTCGGTGTGCTCATGGTGACGGCGAGGCTGCCGTCAGCAGTGATTGCCCGCCCGTCGCGCCCGCCGATTGCTGTTGCCTGCGCCGAGTACAACACTTGGACGATCATGCGCCGCTTTCCGATTGGATGCCGAGGCCAATCCGCGAAATGACGGGTCGGCCTGGCGACAGTGCGTTCCGCAGTCGAGTCATCGGGATACAGTCCTAGAGAGTGGCCTCCAGCGGGAACCCGGCGCATCCATTATGCGGCTGCCTTCGCTTGGGTTTCGATTGTTGCGGGCTATCGGAATGGTCAATTGAAAAAAACCGGCATAATTATCCAATTCGACTTTGCCCTACCTCAGATGCTGGCGAAGGTGGCACATCCACTCTGCCGCCGATTGAACGAATTTGTCCTGCTGCGGCGCGAGTAATACCGCTATGCGCTGACCGCGACCCATTCGCTCTAACTAACCGTCATGGCCGGTCTCGATCCCCGGGACAAGCCCCATAGGCGCTAACATAACGGCGATGGCGTCCAAATCATCGTCACGGCCGGGCGCGTCCCGGCCATGACGTGGTGTCGACGCCTCAGGAATTCATTTCGATCTTATTTTAGCGCCTATGGAGACAAGCCCGGAGACTTCGGCCCGGCCAGGGCGACAGATGAGTCAGGGTCAGTGAGCTTTGGCACAAGCCCGCCCGGCATTTGATCGAGATCAAAGCCATCTGCGGCCGCTTCGTTAAGCTCCTGCTATTCAAGGCAGGAGGGCAGTAATGCCAGCAGAGGTTCAGGTTACGTTCCGAGGCATGGAGGCGTCACCTGCGGTCGAGGCGCGGGTTCGACGTCGCATCGAGGACCTGGAGCAGGTCTCGGATCGTATTGCGGCGTGCCGCGTCGTCCTGGAGGCCGCGCACAAACGTCATCGTCAGGGTACTGATTTACAATGTCCGCATCGATCTGACGGTGCCGGGCGGCACCATCGCCGTGAACCGCGAGCCGGGCGAGGATCACGCGCACGAGGACATGCACGTCGCGGTCCGCGATGCGTTTGATGCGGCGCGGCGGAAGCTGCAGGACCACATGCGGAGGCTCGAGGGTAAGACGAAGCAGCACGTCGCGGAGGGTTCAGCGTAGCCGGCGCTGCGACGGAAGGGTAACGTTCGTCATGTGGTGCCGAACGAGACCGAAGCGATGTCCCATCATCTGTTCGCTGATGACGCGAAGCTGACGCCCTATTGGTGGGAGCGTACCCCGCGCCCCGCTTTGCCGGCGGCAGAGCCGCCGACGAAGGCGGACGTGGTGGTGATCGGTTCCGGCTATACGGGATTGAGCGCTGCATTGCAGACCGCGCGCGGTGGGCGTGAGACTGTGGTGCTCGACGCTGAGGATGCCGGATTTGGGTGCAGCACGCGCAATGGCGGGCAGATCTCGACCAGCGTGAAGCCACGCTATGCAGAGCTGGTGCCGCAACATGGGCCTGAGTTGGCATTTCGCATCGTCAAGGAAGGCCGCAATTCGCTTGCCTGGGTGGCGGATTTCGTCGCCGCTGAGGGCATTGATTGCGACTTCCGCATCGCTGGGCGGTTTCATGCGGCTCATAACCCCGTGCGCTACGAGGCGCTGGCGCAGCAGTTAAAGGATCAGCCGAAGGGTCTGGAAATTGCGGCGCATATGGTTCCGCGGGCGGAGCAGCACAATGAGCTCGGCACCGATGCCTATTTCGGTGGCATCGTCTACGAGCGGCACGCCTCCGTCGATCCCGGTCGCCTCCATCAGGGCATGCTGGACCGGGTCCAGGCGGCGGGCGCGATGATCGCGCCGCATTGCGCTGCAACGGCAATTCATCCCAATGGCAATGGCTTCCGCGTCGATCACGCGCGCGGCAGCATTACGGCGCGCAATGTCGTTGTGGCGACGAATGGCTATACAGGGACGCTGACGCCCTGGTTGCGCCGGCGGGTCATTCCCATCGGCAGCTATATCATCGCGACCGAGGCGCTGACCCGCGAGACCATGGCGCGGCTGATGCCGAAGGATCGCGTCGTCAGTGATACGCGCAAGGTGGTGTACTATTACCGGGCATCACCGGATGGGCAGCGCATCGTATTCGGCGGCAGGGTGTCGCACAACGAAACGGACCCGCGCATCAGCGGCCCTCGCCTGCACGCCGACATGGTGAAGATATTTCCGGAGCTGGCGTCGGTGCGTATCAGCCATTCCTGGATGGGGTTCGTCGCCTATACGTTCGATCACATGATGCGCGCTGGAGTGCACGAGGGGGTGCACTATGCCCTGGGTTACTGCGGATCTGGCGTGGGTATGGCGGGATACCTCGGCATGCGCATTGGGCAGCAGGTGCTTGGGCTGAAAGCAGGGGCGACGGCGTTCGACAATCTGCCGTTCGAGACACGGCCGCTCTACTACGGCAATCCGTGGTTCCTGGCGCCGTCTATTATGTACTATCGCTGGTGCGATGAGCGGGGGAACTGACGCGGCGCTTCCGCTCGCGGAAGGCGATGTAGATGCCGGACGCGATGATCACGCCGGCACCGATCCAGGTCCATAGGTCGGGGAAGTTGCCGAAAATCAGGTAGCCGAGAATCGTTGTGCCGACGAGTTCGACATAGCCGAGGGGTGCAATCACCGCGGCGGGGCCTCGCTGGAAGGCGAGGATGACCAGGTAATGACCGATGCCGCCCAGCAGGCCGAGGCAGGAGAACAGCAGCGCATCGAACGCGGATGCCGGCGGTACCCAAACGAACGGCATGAGCAGTGTCATGCCGAACGAGCCGAACAGCGCAGCGAAAATGATGCCGGTGGCGGCGTTGTCATAAGGGGCAACCCAGCGTGTGCCGATCTGGTAGAGCGCGTAGGCGACCGATGACAGCAGGATCAGCAGGACGGCGGGATCGTGGAGACCTGTACCTGGCCTTATCACCATCAATGCGCCGGCGAAGCCAACGATGACGGCGCTCCATCGGCGCCAGCCGACGCTTTCGTGCAGCAGCGGCACCGAAAGCGCGGTGACGATAAGTGGCGAGGTGAAGCCGATGGCCGAGGCGGTGGCGAGCGGCACGCGGCCAATTGCCATGACGAACAGCAGGTTGCTGAACAGCATCGCGAGAGAGCGGCCGATCTGCACGGCCGGGCGGCGGGTGCGGATCAGGCTCCAGCGGTGCTGCGGCAGGAAGACCACCAGCATGACGATCAGGTGGCCGGTGAAGCGTGCCCAGGTGATCTGGGTTGACGGATAGTTCGCCGTGAGCAGCTTCACCGCGGCGTTCATGAAGGGGAAGGTCGAGACGCCGGCGCACATCAACACGATGCCGCGCAGGATGTCCTGTGGTGCGCGCTCCGCCGCCAGTGAGGCGCTCAAATTATCTTCCGGTTGCGCAGGTCGTGGATCTGGTCCGGGGTGTAGCCGAGCGCGCCCAGCATTTCTTCGTTGTGGGCGCCGAGTTCGGGGGCGATGCCGAACTGTGCCGGCGTCTCCGAGAACTGCCAGGGCGTGCCGTGCACCTTCAGGGTCTTGTTGTGTTTGGCGTAATCAACTTCGGCGACGTAGCCGTTGGCGATGACGTCTGGATCGTTCGACGCCTCCAGCAGCGTGTTGATTGGGGCGGACACGATGTCGGCGCCGCGCAGCTTCGCCACCCAGTCATCGCGCGATCCGGTGGCGAACAGCTCGTCCAGTGTGCGGAGCAGGGTGGCACGCTGTTCCTCGAACACGACGATCTCGCCGAGATCGGCAAAGCCGGCGCGTTCCAGCGTGGGGTAGAAGCCGAGCGCGGACATCGCGGCCTTCCATTGCCGGCCGCTCAATTGGAACACCAGCGGCTTGCCATCGCAGTCGTTGAAGCTGGCGCTGAGGCCGGGGTGTTGCGGCGTGCCGGTGACACGCGCCTGGCCGGTGACGGGATTCTTGTCGCGCCACATTGTGGTGGTCAGCGTCCAGCCCATCAACCTGATCTGGCCGCCGAGCAGCGAGCAATCGACCTTCTGGCCGATGCCGGTGGCACGTGCGTGGGTCAGCGCAGCGAGCGCGCCACCGAAGGCGAGGATCGCACAAGTTTCATCCGCAACGGACACGATGCCGGTACGCAACGGCTGGCCGGGCGTGGAGTAGGCCTCGGCGATGCCGCCCAGTGCCTGCGCCATCGAGTCCGTGCCGGGCAGGTCGGCATGTGGGCCGTTCGGGCCGTAGCCGGAGATCGATACGTAGACGAGGCGCGGATTGACCTTGCGCAATTCCTCATATCCGAAGCCGTTCTTTTCGGCGGCGCCGGGGCGGAAGTTCTGGCCGAAAATTTCCGCCGTGGCGACGAGGCGATGCAGGATCTCGCGGCCCTCGGGCGCCTTCAGGTTCAGCGTGACGCTTTTGACGCCTCGGTTGTTGGTCTCGAAATAGGTGCTGGGGAGGCCAGGGAGGACGCTGCTGGTCCGGGAGGTGTCGCCGCCTTCGGGGACCTCGATCTTGATCACCTCGGCGCCGAGATCGGCCATCAGCATATAGGGCACGGTGCCCGCCTGCGCGGTGGAACAGGCAACGACCCTGACGCCTTGCAACGGACCATGGGGGGCGGGCATGGGCGACGTTCTCCCGTTCATTGACCGGATGGGCGAATTCTCTCAGCGTGGTGCCGTCATACGACGACAAGGGGAGAACGACCATGGCTTTCGCGGTTCAACATGTGCACCTGAAGACGCCCGATCCGCTGAAGACCGCGCAATTCTATATCGACAATTTTGGCGCAACGATGATCGGCGATATTCCGGGGCGCGGCGTGCGGGTGAACCTGCATGGGCTGCAGCTCAACATCACCACGCTGATCACCGTGCAGAACCACGAGCAGCACTACGGCATCGAGCATATGGCGGTGGAGACCGACGATTATGCCGGCACGCTGTCGGTGCTGCAGAAGAACGGCGTGCGCATCCTGGAGGAGCTACCGGTGAACAACGGGCGGCACGTTGCATTCGTCGAGTGCCCCGATGGCGCGCAGATGGAGGTGATCGAACGAGTTTGATCCAGGGGCTCGTTGAGGAGGGTCGATCGCCGTATTGGCGGGACCAAGTCCCGCCATGGCGCGAGCAACGTCGGCGTGTCGAGCAGCGGTCAGGCACGACGCGCGATGAGGTTGGCATCATCGCCGTTATCAAAGCACAGCTCTATTTCGACCAATCCGTCATCGTTGAGTTCAGCGGTTGCCTCCCCTGAGATTTCGGTGCCCTCATCAAATCCATCCCAACGGAAGAACACGGTCGTTCGGGAATACTCGAATGGTCCGCCGGCGGTAAGGGCGCCGAAGGTGAACTCCGCACGTCCGTCTCGGCTAATCTGGAGATGGGCCGGCTCGACGAGATCGAGGTAATCGCGATCCCAGACATCGCACTCGATGATACGCCAACGGCCAATAAGCTTGCAGCCAGCCCCGGTTACCACAACGAAGCCTATCGCTCCTTCACCGGGGCGGAGGCGGATGCCTTGATCGCATCGATCGCCGCGAGGCAGTCCTGCTTGTTGTAGTATTTCTCCACGCTCTGGGCGGCCATTCGCCCAAGCGGATTGTACAGCGTCCAGCGCCAGAGATTTCGAACTCGGCTCCCGGTAGATCAGGTAGTGGGTACTGCTCGGTGTCCACCTGACTGATTTTACCGGTGGAGACTGGGTGTCGCAATCCACGGTGGCGGATGCCTTGCAGTGATGCGCACTTCCCCTCTCCGCCGCGCATCGCGGCAGAGGGGTTGGGTGAATGGGGTTCTGTGCACCGGCGCGTTGATCATCGATCTCACAAGCCGAGGAACACTCCCAGCGCGCCGATAAGCGCCTTCGGATCGTACTGCCCCTGATAGACAGGTGGTGGAGCGGGACCGCGTTTCAGCAAACGGTGGATCGCCTCCCAGGCGCTGCGAGCGGAGTATTCGATGGTGAACGCGATGTCGCGCGGAAGTTCAACGTATTGACCGATGAACCCGAGATTGGTTGCCCCCTGCGGCACAACAGGCGCGCGATCGCTGCTACGGCGCGCAAGCCAGATGTTGTTGACGTACGGCATGTCACACGGAATGCAGATCGAATCCGCCTTCACGCGGTCGAGAATTTGCTCGAATTGCAGGTGACGTAGCGTCTCTTCCAGGATCTCGACGCCGGTGCACGCACTCATCGGCTTCCTGACAAAGTCCCCGGTGCGCTCGGGATACAGTCCATAGCCCCACCAAAGATACGTGCCGGACGGTTGGCCGATCACTTCCGGCTGGCGAAAGATCGTCAGCGACAACACCCAACTGGAATCCTTGAGCGTCACAAGCCCACCGGCGCCCGGCTCGCTGTTGGTAAGTTTCGAGAGTTGCTCGACGAACTCGGTGCCGGTGGTGGTCACGGTGAAAGTAACCCACCGGGAGTCAGAAATCTGGTCCGTCCCAAAGAAGCCGGCTGGGTTGCCGAAGCCGCGATGAGTTTGCGCAAGCCGCTGCCACAGCGCTGACGCGCGGCCGGTCCGCTGTGGCAAGGGCGGCTCGGTCATGGTGCCCGCTGACAGATCCTCGGCCTGCGAGCCAAGAGTGACGAGCACGATGTCGCCGGGTTCGACCGCCACCGAATTGGTGGTCCCGTCCCGCTCGATCTCGAGCCCCTCGACGGTCAGACGGTCGGAAGCAGCAAAGCGGAGGTCATGGACAAAGGCCCCGGTCCGGACCGTCACGGAGCGGGCGCGTAGCCAGGCGAGAAGGGGTTCGATGAAAGACTGGTGTTGATTTTCCGGCGTGCGCAAAACGCCCCGCATCGTTGACAGGTCGGGGAACAAGTACAGGAAGCGGTTCATGTAGCGGCGGAACTCGGTCGCACTGTGCTGCGGCAGCGAGCCCATTATTGTTGACCAGAGTAGCCAGAATTCCGTGGTGAAGAAGGCAGGGCCGAAGAATTCATCGATGCGATGGCCGTCGAGCCTGGCTTCTGGGGTCAGCGAGAGACGAGCAAGGGCGAAGGCGTCGCGCAGTGTCAGACCGTAGCGAGGGCCGTGGACGATGTTGCCGTTGCGATCAAGAATGTGCGCACGATCGTTGAACGGATACTGTTTGTTGAACGCGAAGAATGCGTCCGTGACCGAGACGGACGAGCCGCCGGCAGAAGGGATCGAACGAAACAGATCAAAGGTGCAGCGGAATTCCCGATCGAAAACCGAGCCGGGCATGTTGTAGCCCGTCTCGGGACCACCGGTAAGAAACAAGCCGCCACCCATTTGGCGGTCGGCTTCGTAGATCGTTATGTCCTCGCCGGGCACTTCCGCGTTGCGGATCAGGAAGAATGCTGCTGCCAGTCCGCCGAACCCGCCGCCGACAATGTGCGCTTTCATCCCCGCTTCTCCCCGATCCAGTCACTGCTCCCACCGTCATGGACGCCCTTGTGGCGATCATCCACGTCTTGTCTTCACGCCGGCGACAAAGACCTGGCCGACGGAGCGATCGCTGCGCAGTAAAGTAATTCTAACGGATCAAGAAATCCTGATTGACACGATCCGCCATTTTGTGTTCTCTTTCCGTTCATGTCCGGAGCGACTTAAACTGCTGACCTACCGCCACCAAGCCGCTCCGGCCGTCTCCTCGCGCTCATCCGCAAACTCATCGACTACGGAACACAGCTCGCCGCGACGTTCCGCGAGCGCCCCGCCCCCAACGACCCACGCCAACTTACCCGCAACTTCGGCACCAGTGATATCGCCCTGATTCTCGCCCGCATTGCCCAGGGCGTGCTCCGCGCTCGCCTGCTCGGGGAGAAAATAACCACCACCGCTGCTCGCATCGACGCCAAACCCCAGCCGAAACCAGCCCCATCCTCCCGCGCGCCACGCGTGCCTCAGCCGCGTGCGCCAAGGCCCCAGCCAAACCTGCCCACCCCAGACCAGATCGCCGCCAAGGTCCGGCGTCAGAAGATTGGTGCCGTCCTCGCCGACATCTGCCGTGATCTCGGCATCCCGCCCAACCATCCGCTGTGGGATGAATTGCACCTCGCGATCAATGAATACGGCGGCAACTACGGCCGCCTGTACCTGGGCTGGCTCGAACAGGCTTTCCCGATCGCCCACATCCTCGCCCGCTTCAAGCCCAAACCAGAACCCCACCCACCCCCGCCAGCACAGGCCCGCCCCTGACCACCCCCGCTTGACACCCCCGCATCACCGCCTTCTTGCGTCTACGAGTGTATATATCTGCACTTGTGCGAAGCGGACACTCGGCCGACCTCGGGCCGCGATTGACGAAGCAATGCAGTGGGGCGCCTTACGTAACAGCGGAATACTGCCAATGTTCGGTGACAGCGACCCATAACCCCTCCCGTCATGGCCGGTCATGTCCCCCATCAGATTCAAACATTCCAACAGGTCGGCTGATCAATTCCCTCTCCGCCCCTCGGGGCGGAGAGGGTAGGGTGAGGTGGGGTAGCACTTGCTGATGTGTGAATGCTTGCCCCCATAGGCGCTAACATAAGATCGAAATGCATTCCTGAGCCGTCCAAACCGCTGTCACCCCTAATCTTAGCGCCTATCGGGCTCGACCCGACCACCATCGGCACGACGAGCAATGATGACCGGCTTGTGTCTCATTGAGAGAGGGTATCAACCCTCCGCCCCTCTGTCGTCACTATCGAAGGGTGTCTCACCAGGCTCCGTCTCACGCATGGACGGCCGCCGCCGGAAGCGATCGTACCAGCGTGCGAGGTGGGGGGCGATGGCGCGCCAGTCATCCTCGGGGTAGCGGAAATCGCTATTGCCGCTGGCGCACCCCACGGCGATCTGTCCGAGGTCGATGTCGGTGCGGAAGTCGTGCGACAACTCGTCGAGGCGCTGATAGCAGCGGTCTATCCGCTCCATCATCTTGCGCACGAAGCTGGGTGAGAATTCCTGCTTGTTCTGAGATGAGTCGCGCTTGCGCAGCAGCTCGGCGCGGCGCGCCACCAGCGATTCCATGATCCCACTGGTCGCCACCGATACAACGGAGAGGATGTGCCATCGTTCGCGGCCGCTTTGCGGGCACAACCGATACCCACCCATCTCATCGTTCAGGTACTCGCAGATCAGCGACGACTCAGTCAGTCGTTCCCCATCCTCCGTCACCAGTGCCGGAATGCGCGCGATCGGCG
Organism: uncultured Alphaproteobacteria bacterium; assembly: GCA_963733475.1. Classification (GTDB taxonomy): domain Bacteria; phylum Pseudomonadota; class Alphaproteobacteria; order Acetobacterales; family Acetobacteraceae; genus JAMXLO01. Next base: position 132,740 of record CAVTEC010000036.1, read on the forward strand.
TCGCTTCCAGAAAATCCGCACGATACGCCACGGTTTCCGTCCCCCACGAATGCGGCCATTTCGTCGGGACGATCTCCACCTGGTCCCAAAGGCCAAGCTCCTTCAGCGTGACCGTGCATTTGCGCACGAACGGCGAGGCCGGCGTGTGGAACAGCTTCATCATGAACGCGCGGTATCCCAGCCGATCCAGTCACACCATGCCTGGCCCATCACCAGATCCAGGTCGGGACCTTTCAGCCAGGGGAGTTCCTCGGTGAACAGCGTGACGCACTGATGCCACGTGCAATGCATGCGGGTGATGTCGGTGCCCCAGAACATGCGACGCGGCCCGAACGCATCGAACACCTGATGCAGCGCATCGTGGATGCTGGGGAACGGATAGGCGTCGAGCGCGTAGCCCGCCTGGCCGGTTGCCTTAACCGCAACATTCGGATGCTTCGCCAGCGCCAGCAGTTGCGGCAGGTTGCGATAGGCTGAGTCGGCTCCCTCGGTCGCGCGCGGCACGCCCATGTGGTCGATGCTGATGCGCAAGCGTGGATAACGTTCAGCGAATTCGCCCACCCGAGGCAGGAACGCGGAAGCCTGGAGTGAAACCGGAATGCCTAACCGTTCCGCCTCCGGCAACAGCCAGTCCAGGTTACCGTCATCCGGCCAGGTCAGCGACCTTGGGTCGGAGAAGTAGAAGCGCAGGCCCTTCATGCCTGGGCGGCTCTTCCAGGTCTCGATCTTGGCGCGGTCCTTCGGGTCGTCCAGGTAGAACCAGCCCATGATTGCGAAACGATCGGGATGTGCGCGGGCCGCTTCGACGGCTAGCTCGTTAGAGTCTGGGTCCCACATCACTGGGTGGATTACCGCACGATCGACGCCGGCTGCATCCATGAGGGCCAGCGCTCCCTCCTTCAGGAAGGGCGTCTGACGATGGTGGGCGGAGGGCGTGCCCTTGATCCAGAGATGGATTTGCGCGTCGACGATCATCATGGCGGTTGGCTTTCTTGTGACGTGGCGACAGGCTACCAGATGGGGCGCGCGCCTCAACCACCGTGGTCGAGGCGTCCCTCTGCCAGGCGGCCAAGCGCGTCGTATATCTTCTTGTCTATCTCGATGCCCTCGCGCGTCAGGCGCGCTCGCGTGGTATAGCTGCGCTCTCCTGGGATACGGATTTCTGCGATCCCGGCCTGTCGCGGGGTGGCCTTGATCGCGGCTATGCGCTGGCTGACATCGCGACGATATTCATCGACAGGCATGAACAGATCTGGCTTGAACGCGATGAATACATAGCCGCTGACCGAGCCCTCGGACTGCGCTCCGGCGGCCAGCGCACCCAGTGCGTCCATCGCCAACGCAAGGCTGAAACCCTTGTAACCTCCCTCCGGCCCGCCAAACGGCAGCAGTGTTCCTCGCCGCGCAGCCGCTGCATCGGTCGTTGGCTGCCCATCCGGCCCGAGCGCCACACCTTCCGGGATCGGCGTGCCAAGACGCGCGCGAAACTGCAGATCCGTCGCCATGAACGCCGACGTTCCCATGTCGATCACCAGCGGATCGCCCTCGGTCGGAAACCCGAACGCGATCGGATTCGTGCCGAGTGCGGCACGGGCGCCACCGAACGGGGCCACGGCCGGCGGCGCCGCCACCGTGTGGATCGCCACCAGGCCGGCACGCGCGATCATCTCGCAGTAATACGCACTGCGTCCGGTCATCCACGTATTGCCGACGCAGACGATCGCCAGCCCATGAGCCTCGGCGCGTGCAATCGTCGCCTCCGAGGCGCGATAGGCCGCGACCATCCCCGTGTTGTTGCCGCCATCGAGCAAGGCAGTCGCGCCAGTCTCCCGCAGCACGGCGATGGGGCGCCGCGGGCGCTTGAAGTCGGGATAATCGACAACGTTCAGCAGCTTCGGCAGGCCGGAATACTCGTAGCCGCACAGCGCCGCGTCCAGCACGTGGTCTGTCAGGATGCGCGCGTCGTCCGCGTCGTAGCCGGCACCACGCATCGCTGCTTCGCCGAGCGTGCGCGCGTCGGCGACGCTCAGATGGATGCGGTCGGTCATCGGCCTCCCCTCGATTGGTCTGCGGCTCGTATGGTGGCACTATGCGGCGCAACATCAAGCGATGGGGAAACGAAATGGCGATGCGCATCCTCTGGCCGAACATTGGTGCCGACTATATTCCGGTGGCTCGCGACGCGGTCGGCTCTGGCTTCGAGATGGATTTTTGTGCCAGTCCCACCGAGGTGACCGACGAGCAATGGGTCAACGCCGACGCCATCGTCGGCAATTTCCCGTCGCAATACATCGACAAGCTGCGCAACTGCCGCATCTTCGTGAAGTATGGTGTTGGCTACGACGACGTGGATATCGAGCGCTTCGGCAAGCTGGGAATCCCCGTCTGCAATACGCCCGACTACGGCACGCGCGAGGTCGCCGACCACGCAATCGGCCTGATGATGACGCTGAGCAAGAGCATCGCGTACCACGATTCCGAACTGCGCGCCGATCTACGCGCCAACTGGCGTCCGGCGCACAATCCGTTCGGCCATCGGCTGTCGGTCTGCACGTTTGGCGTGGTCGGCATGGGGCGCATCGGTACAGCCGCGGCGCGACGGGCGAAGGCGTTCGATATGGATGTCGTGTTCTACGATCCGTATCAGCCGAACGGATATCAGTTCGCAATCGGCGTGCGGCGCGCTGACTCGCTGGCCGAGCTGATGGGCCAGTGCGATTTCGTCAGCATTCACACGCCGCTTACGGCGGAGACGCGCAATATGATCGGCGCCGAGGCTTTTGCAACCGCGAAGCCTGGGATGATCCTTATCAACACGGCGCGTGGTCCGATCGTCGATATCGATGCGCTGTACGACGCCATGAAGGATGGCACCGTGCTCGCCGCGGGGCTGGATGTGCTGCCGCAGGAGCCGGCCAATCCACAGGCGCGCCTGATCGCCGCGTGGCAGCGGAACGAGGATTGGATTCGCCATCGCCTGCTTCTGACGCCGCACTCGGCCTTCTTCACGCCGGAAAGCATGCGCGACAATCGCGGCTTCGCGTCGCGCACCGCGGCGCGTTATCTGCGCGACGGACGGCTGGAGAACTGCGTCAACAAGCAATTCCTGGTCGCGCGGGGTTAGCCCAATGTCATTGCGAGGAGCGCAGCCGGTCCCCGGGACAAGCCCCATAGGCGCTAACATAAGGGCGAAATGCATTCCTGAGCCGTCCAAACCGCCGTCATGGCCGGGCGTGTCCCGGCCACCCGTAGCGGCACGAACGTCCGATCGCGGGCACATCAGGCTGGAGCCTATGCGCGGTTGCTGTATATGCAGGCAACGTTCCGCTACCGGTGGCCGGGACACGCCCTGGGAGACGCCCGGCCATGACGATGATTTGGACGCCGTCGCCCCTATCTTTGCGCCTATGGGGACAAGCCCGGGGACCGGCTACGCTTCCTCGCAATGACCGAGGAGCAGAGCGCACTAAAAGGGGGCCGCATGAACGAGAGGGTTGACGTTCTGATCATCGGTTCGGGGGCTTCAGGTGCCGCGGTGGCCTGGAGTCTCGCCGAGACAAAGATGCGCATCCTGTGCCTGGAGCAGGGTGACTGGATGAAGCAGTCCGACTATCCGTCCAACGGACGGGATTATGAGGCGCGGGTGTTCAGCGACTACGCCACCAGTCCAAACATCCGGAGGCGGCCGAGCGACTATCCGATCAACGACGATAACTCGCCCATCAAGGTAGTGAATTTCAATGCGGTCGGCGGCTCCACGGTGATGTACACGGCGCATTATCCGCGCCTGCATCCCTCTGACTTCCGCGTTCGCACGTTGGACGACGTGGCCGACGACTGGCCGATCGATTACGCGACGGTGGAGCCGTTTTTCGCCGAGAATGATCGCATGACGGGAGTCTCCGGGCTTGCGGGTGACCCCGCCTATCCGCCGCACGAGCCACCGATGCCGCCTCTGCCGCTGGGAAGATCCGGCGCGAAGATCGGCGATACGATGAACAAGCTTGGCTGGCACTGGTGGCCGTCGGACAGCGCGATCGCGACGATCGAATATGATGGCCGTGCGCCGTGCATCAATATTGGCCATTGCACGCCGGCCTGCGCGCAAGGCGCGAAGGCTAGCACCGACATCACCTACTGGCCTCATGCCATCCGCGCTGGTGTCGAGCTACGCACCAACTGCCGGGTGCGCGAAATCACCACCGGCGAAGACGGCATGGCGACGGGCGCGGTTTATTACGACGCCGATGGCATTGAGCAGTTTCAGCCGGCGGAAGTCGTCATCATGGCCTGCAACGGTGTCGGCACGCCGAGGCTGCTGCTGAACTCCATTTCTGGCCGCTTTCCCAATGGGCTGGCCAATTCCAGTGGCCTGGTCGGCAAGAACCTGATGTTTCATCCCTGGGCACACGTCTCCGGCTATGTCGATGAGCCGATGGACGGGCATCGCGGCCCACCGCTCTGCATATGGAGCCAGGAGTTCTATGAGACCGACCACTCCCGCGGTTTCATGCGCGGGTTCAACTTCCAGTTCAACCGCTCGATGGGCGTCGGTATGGAGGCGGTCAATGCGGAGCTGAACGGACTGCTGCCCTGGGGCGAGGGTCATCACGATGCATTCCGCAGCATGGTCGGCCACCGTATGTCGGTGGGTATATGCACCGAGGACCTGCCAGAGGAGCACAACCGGGTGACGCTTGATCCGGTACTGAAGGACCTCCACGGTATCCCAGCGCCACGGATCGACTACAAGATCGGCGAGAACACCAACCGCATGCTCGATTTCGCCATTGAGCGCGGGAAGGAGATTCTCGCCGCTGCCGGCGCCCGGCATATGCACGTGGTGCGACCGGTGGTGTATGGCGGCTGGCACCTGCTTGGTACGGCGCGCATGGGGAATGACCCGGAGCGCTCGGTGGTGAACTCCCGGGGACGCAGCCACGATGTGAAGAACCTGTTCATCGTCGATGGCAGCATCTTCGTCACCGCGGGTGGCGTGAATCCGACCTCCACGATCCAGGCGCTGGCGCTGTATATCGCCGACAGCATCAAGCAGCGCCTGGCAACCCTGTTCGATTGAGGCCGATATGAGCGAACGGACTTTGACCGAGGAGGATATCGCAGATCTGCGATGCCTCGCCGGCATGATCATTCCGGCTAGCGCGAACTATGGCGTGCCGGGCGCGGATGATGACACGATTTTCGCCGATATCGTCAGCAGCATTGGCCGCGATCATAAGGCGGTGCGTGCGGCGTTGGCCACGCTGCGCTCGGTCGCGGGAGGGGCCATCGCCACTTTGGATGCTCCGCGTCGTTTCGAGGTGGCGGCGAAGCTGCGCGCTCAGGGAGGCACCCCCGTCGCTGTGCTCACCCGGATCGTACTGCTCTGCTATTACCGCGACGAACGGGTGATGCTTTCGCTTGGCCTGGAGGTGCGGGCACCGTTTCCCAAGGGCCATGTCGTGGAGCAAGGGGATTGGTCATTGCTCGATCCCGTACGAACTCGTACGCCGTTCTGGCGCACGGTGTCGTAGGGCCGAAGCGAGCGCAAATTGGCTGTTACGAAGATCGTTTCACAGGTGGCAGGGAAGACAAGAACCGACGTCAACCGCAGGGAGACTGAATGAGCGATACCAGGTTTGATCGGATGGTGCAGGCGGCTGGTTTATTCCGTGATCGCGTGTTCCCCGAGCACGGCAATGACTTCGCCCGCTTGACGACGAGCCAGGATCCGGCGGCATTGTTCGTTACGTGCGCCGACAGCCGCGTCAGCCCGGACATGATCACCGACGCCGCGCCCGGAGACCTGTTCGTCTGCCGCAACATCGGCAACCTTGTGCCCGCCTACGGCGAAATGCTCGGCGGTGTTTCCGCGGTCGTGGAGTTTGCGGTCAGCGCGTTGCACGTACCGCACATCATCATTTGCGGGCACTCGGATTGCGGTGCCATGAAGGCATTGTGCGATCCGGTGAGGCAGGGATTGGACAACATGCCGACAGTGAAGTCCTGGTTGCGCAACGCTGAAGCGGCGCTGAGCGTGGTGCGGGCGACGGCAGCGGATCAGTCAGAAACCGAGATGGTGGCCGATTTGGTGCGGCGAAACGTGGCGCTGCAGCTTCAGCATTTGCGCACTCATCCGGCTGTCGCGGCTGCGCTTGCCAGCGGACGCATCAAGCTGCATGGCTGGATATTTGATATCGGTGCAGGCCGCATCGACTCGCTGGACGAGGCAACTGGCGGGTTGGTGCCGGTAGCTGCGTCGTGGAAGGCAGCGGTCTGATTATCAGGCGGCCGGCACTCTAGCTGCGGACCGTTCACAAATGCCGTCCACGATCCACTTTGCCTGCCAGATCGCCTCCCGATAGTCATCGGCCCTGGCGACTTCAGGGTGGATCAGCACTTGATCCGGCAGACGTATCAACACGGTCCATTGCCTCCCTGATTGGGCAGGAAGCAAGTCATGTTGTTTGTATTCAAGTGATTGGAAAGGCATCGGCGTTCCCCCAAACCACTGACCCGTTGGCTGAAAGTGAACTGAAACCTCTTAGAGGCTGACCCGGAACTGTATCGGAATGAAGATTGGAGTCATTTCAACGGGTTATTCCGACGGAGCCTGTCGTCCCCGATGACCGTGATCGGCCGAACAAAAAAGCAGTTGCGTGATCCCAGCGGCTACAATTCTCTCGTGGTTGCGAAGACACGAAGGACACACCGATGGCCTGGACTGAAATCACGCGACGCAAGTATCAGCGCGACGGGCTGCGCTACGCAAGCGATACCACCGACCAGGAGTGGCTTCTGATCGAGCCGCATTTGCCGCCGCCCGCAAGCCGCGGTCGAACCCGCAAGGCCTGCTTGCGGGACATCGTCAATGCCATCTTCTTCATTGCCCAGTCTGGCTGCCAATGGCGCATGTTGCCCAAGGACTTCCCGCCGTTCACCACGGTGCAACGCTACTTCTACGCCTGGCGCGATGACGGAAGATGGCAGATCATCAATCAGGCGCTGCTGATGGATGTGCGCGAAGCCGCCGGCCGCGAGGCAAGTCCGACCGCCGGGGTCATCGACAGCCAATCCGTCAAGACAACCGAGGCCGGCGGTCCGCGCGGTTACGCGGCGGAGAAAATGGTCAAAGGCCGCAAGCGGCATATCCTCACCGACACGATCGGCCTGCTGGTCGGCGCGATCGTGCACCCGGGGGACGTGCAGGATCGTGATGGTGCGCCACCGTTGTTGGACAGCGTGCGCAGCGCGTTTCCCTGGCTGCGCCACGTGTTCGCTGATGCCGCCTACGCCGGTGACAAGCTGAAGGGTGCGCTTGAAGCGCTCGGTACATGGACGATCGAGATCGTCAAGCGATCCGACACCGCCAAGGGCTTTATCCTGCTGCCCCGGCGTTGGGTGGTCGAACGCACGCTGGCCTGGCTCAACCGCAATCGTCGTCTGGCCAAGGATTTCGAGGCCACCATCGAGAGCGCGGTGACCTGGCTCTACATCGCCAGCGTCAAGCTGATGTCGCGCCGTCTGGCGGCCGCCTGATACTCCCCCGTCAGCCAATATCATCAATCAATTCAGGCCAGCACGTGTTGCGACCACGATCCAGTCAAACTCTTACAGAATGGTTTCAATTGCACGAACATCGCGCGGGCAATTATGCTGCCGTTGAGACCGCACGACACGCACGCCGGATCGCACAGTATATGCGCAGGCACGCTACACGCTCGGCGGGGTGGAGGTCCGCTAACGCGTCGCTGGAGAATGCAATGGCCATCATTATTAAAGGTAGGGAATATCCGCAAGCTGGCGAGAAGATTCGTATCCCAGCATCAGGATTTTTGAAATCCCCATCGTTTAGCCGAAGTTACCCTCGGGTCATCAACAAGGAACTGATCGAGCCGAACCACAGGAATTGGATGGAGGGCTTCTGGAGAAAAGATTTCTTCGAGGAGCGTAATCTTGAGGTCTTCCACATCGGGGGAGCATACCTCGTAAATGAGTGTCTTGTCCTCGACGAGGAGCTTCGAGTGATCGAAAATGCCAGCGATGACTACCCCGATGAGGAGATTGCACGAGCGATAGCTTATATTGCGAAAGAAACAGGGGCGGAGGGTTTCTTTGCGACACAGAGTTCCACCGAGAATAATGTCGGCCGCTTCGCACCTTATGCAGACCGTACAATCTTATGGACGACAAAGGGCCAAAGCCCCGTAGGGATCGACTTTGTGAAACTCTGTGTGCACTCGGTGGAACTCTGTGTCGAAAGAAAGCCACCTGCCGCACCTGACCCTCAATAAAAGGCAAGGTGCCGGGGCAGCACCAAGCATCCCGCCCCTGGCATGGAACATGGCATCGGTCGTTATCAACGAGACTTGGTATATGTATAAGGCCATGGCACCGCACTGGACGCGGTTTACTCATTAGTAGATAATCCCACCCAGTGGTAGAAAAATGACACAGGATGAACGACATGGCGCAGCTGCAAACCGGCAAAGCTGATCAAACGACCGAGCTCGACGCGCTGGTCATCGGTGCCGGCTTCGCTGGGCTCTATCAGTTGCTGTGCCTTCGCGACCGCCTCGGTCTGTCGGTGAAGGCGTTGGAAGCGGGTGGTGGCGTGGGCGGCACGTGGTACTGGAACCGCTATCCCGGCGCACGATGCGATTCCGAAAGTCACGTCTATTGGTACACCTTCTCTCCCGAATTGATGCGCGAGTGGGAATGGTCTGAACGCTATCCAGGTCAGGCCGAAATCATGCGCTATCTGAATTTCGTTGCCGATAAGTTTGATCTGAAGCGTGACATCCAGTTCAACAGCCGCGTGACCTCCGCGCATTACCATGAGGCGACGAACCGCTGGCACGTGCGCACCGAACAGGGCGAGACATTCGTGGTGAAGTTCCTCGTCACCGCCGTCGGGTGTCTTTCCACCGCCAACGTGCCGAAGATTCCTGGGTTGCAGGATTTCAAGGGCGACTGGTACCACACCGGACAATGGCCGCATGAAGGCGTGGATTTCACCGGCAAGCGTGTTGGCATGATCGGCACGGGATCGACTGGCATTCAGGCTGCTCCGGTGATTGCCGCGCAGGTGAAGCATCTGACGGTGTTTCAGCGCACCGCCAACTACTCAGTGCCGGCGCGCAACGTGCCGTTGACGCCGGAGTTCAAGCGGTACGTCAAGCACAATGCCGAGGAAATCCGCGCGACGACGCACGAGACGTATAATGGGATGGGCTTCAAGGTCGATAATCGCAAAGCGGTCGAAACGCCGGCTGAAGAGCGGGAGACGATCTATGAGGCGGCATGGGAGCGCGGCGGGTTGCAGTTCCGTGCGTCGTTCGAAGATATGCTGGTCAGCAAGGAAGCGAACGACACCGCAGCCGATTTCATCAAGCGCAAGATACGGTCGATCGTGAAGGACCCCAGGACGGCCGCGATCCTGTCGGACATCGACCACCCGTACGCAGCGAAGCGTCCGCCGATCGATACCGATTACTTCGAGACCTACAATCGACCGAACGTGGCATTGGTTGACGTGAGGGCCACGCCGATCGAACGGATCTCGGAGGCGGGGATTTGTACGACCGAAGCTGAGTATCCGGTTGACATCATCGTCTTCGCGACGGGATTTGATGCGATGACCGGTCCACTTCTGCGGATGGATATTCGCGGGCGGGATGGGCTTGCGCTGAAGGATGTGTGGGAGGCGGGGCCGCGCAATTATCTGGGGCTACAGATCGCCGGGTTCCCGAATTTGTTCACCATCACCGGCCCCGGCAGTCCTTCGGTTCTGTGCAACATGCCGGTGGCGATCGAGCAGCACGCCGACTGGATCACCGATTGCATTGACTACATGCGGACAAGGGGACTCGAGCGGATCGAGGCTCGGCCCGAGGCCGTTGACCAATGGGTGAGCGAGGTCAACGAAGTCGCCAATCGAACGCTATTGCCGCTGGCGAAGCATTCCTGGTACCTCGGGGCCAATATCCCGGGGAAGCCGCGCGTGTTCATGCCTTATGCCGGTGGCATGATCCGCTACCGCGAGATTTGCCAGAACGTCGCTGCGCGCGACTATGAGGGCTTCGCGCTGGCGTAGCCCAGGTGCGTTCATCTGATACCCGCGGCCCATTGTGCTAAGTGCTGACCGTTCCCCCCATCGTCATGGCCGGCCTTGAGCCGGCCATCAGCTGCCAACGGCACGGCCGTGCCAATGGATGCAGATGGCAGGGTCAAGCCCTGCCATGACGGAAAAAGGTAGCGAGCGATGAGTCAGCACGTTGGGCCGTTGGTATGACACGAGCCGGACCGGTACAAGGTCGACCCTATAGCATGCTCAGTCTGATTGGACTGACGCACGATCGTCAGTAACTGTCGCCAGAGCTGATTCTTATCACGAAGAAGAAGGAAGGTGGCACGGAGTTCACGAAGCAGAACGAATCGCGCTATGCCCCCTCCAACATACCCGGCGCGCAGCGCCAAGCATGCTTTCTGCTTCGTGGACTCCGTGCCGCCTTCCTGCTTCTTCGTGACAAAATGCGACAGCGAACAACCGTACAGGTCCATCAAGGGAGCGACCGCCGTTTCCAGTCACTCCGAAAACGTCTTAGAACTCGTATTCCGGTCCATCGACGTAGCGAAACCGCTCCAGCGCATCCGCGCGCAATGTGAAGCCAAGTCCTGGCCGATCGGGCGCATGCACCATACCATCCGGACGGATGTCGAATGGTTCGTTGAACAGGTCCCACATCATTGGCATGTAGCCTTGGGTTACTTCCAGGATGTGGCAGTTGGGAGCGGCCATTGCCACGTGAATGCTTGCCGCGAACAGTACTCCACTGCCCCACGCGTGCGGCGCCAGACGCACACCGTGCGCCGAGGTGAGCGCTGCAATCCGGCGGATCTCGGTCATCCCACCGGCTCGGGCCACGTCAGGCTGCGCGATGTCGAGAGCGCGGCGCTCAAGCAGATCCTGAAAGTCGAACCGCGTGAACTCGCGTTCCCCAGAAGCGATGGGGATTATTGTCGAACGTCGCACCTCCGCTTGGCCGGCGTGGTCGTCGGGTGTGACCGGCTCCTCAAACCAGGCAATGTCGTACGGCTCAAGCTCCCTGGCGAGTTTGATGGCGTTGGTAACCTCTAGCGAGCCATGTGCGTCGATCATCAGTTCGACATTGGGGCCGATGCCCCGCCGCGCGGCCTTGACCCGGCGCACGCAGTTGGCGATCGAGAAGCCGTCGCGGCCAACCACGCGCATCTTACACGCGGTGAAGCCCTTGGACGCATATCCACCGAGCTCCGCCTCGGCCTCGTCGCCCGGCGCCCAGCCGCCGCTGGCATAGCCGCGCACCGAACTCCGAGCCGCACCGAGCGCGTGATAGAGGGGAATGCCCAACGCCTGCGCCTTCACATCCCATACAGCGATGTCGATGCCGGAGACCGCCTCCATGATCACGCCGCGGCGCCGGCTTTCATCGGCCTGCGTGACGCCGCGCTCCAGCGCCGGACGGCTGCGTGACCCGTTGTACATCTTCTCGTAGATGCGCTCGGAGAACATGGGGTCTTCACCGACGCATTCCGGTGCGAGCTCATGCTCGACTATTGCGGCAACAATCGGTGGTGTGCCGAGAGCTGCGCCAATGCCGGTAAGCCCATTATCTGTTGCCACACGAATCAGTGTTGCGTCGCTCTTGACCTTGGTTCCAAGGTCGGTTCGATGACGTCTTTCCACCGGGACGGGTGCCGACATCGGGATTGCGGACACGCTCAATTTTCATGGATCGTTCTTCCCTGATCAGTCGACTGAAGGATGTCATGCATGGCGATCAGAAACCATAACCGGACTTGCGCTCGCTGTCGGTGACCGCGAGAAATCGGCTGCCCGTTGTTGACCTTTGGAGTGCCGTATGTCTGATCCGTTCGCTTCGTTCCGCCTTATGGGTCGCAGTGCCCTGGTGACCGGCGCTCGTCGCGAAATTGGCCGTGCCATTGCTCTGGGACTTGCGGGCGCAGGGGCGCGTCTGGCTATTCATCACGCCGACACCGAGCAGGAACGCGACGATGCCGCCGGCGTCGTCGGGGAAATCCAGAACATGGGAGGCGAGGCTGCCGCCTTCGGGCAGGACTTTGCCCAGGACGATGCGGGCCGTCAGCTTGCCGCCGCCGTCACGGCATGGGCACCGATAAATATTCTTGTGCTGAACGCCTCGATCGAATTGCCGGAGGATTTTCAGGCCATCACTCGCGAGCACTTCGATCGCCAGATCGCAGTCAACCTGCGCACCACGATGGAATTGCTGCAAGCACTGGTGCCGCCAATGGCCGAACGTGGTTGGGGGCGCGTCGTGACCATCGGCAGCGTGCAGCAAGAGCGGCCGCATCCTGCGATGTTTGTCTATGCGGGAACCAAAGCGGCACAGCTCAACTGGGCGTTCAGTCTGGCGCGTCAGTTCGGCGGCCGTGGTGTGACGGTGAACAATCTCGCTCCTGGTGCCATCCTGACCGCGCGCAACCGGGATCAGATGGCTGTCGAAGGCGAGGCGTTGGTGCAACGCATCCCGGTTGGTCGGCTTGGCCGTCCAGACGATCTGGTGGGCGCCGCCATGTTGCTGTGCTCCGATGCGGGCAGCTATATCAATGGGGCTAATCTGTTCGTGGATGGCGGTCGTGCTGCGGTGTAATACCAAACCTCACTGACCCTGACTCATCGGTCGCCCTGTCGTCATGGCCGGGCCTGGGTACAGACCGGCTACATAGGTAACACTTCAGACCGGGCACGTAGGTAACAGTGCAAGATCGGGTTTGGAGGATTGCCCGATGCCGTGGACCGAGATGAGCAAGATGGACGACCGGCTGATTTTCATCGCTGCGTGTCTTCGCGGGGAAGTGTCGATGAGTGAGACCTGCCTGCGGCACGGGATCAGCCGGAAGACGGGCTACAAATGGCTGGAGCGGTACCGGCAGGCGGGAGCGGCGGGGCTGGTAGCCTTGAGCTCGGCCCGCCACACGGTGGGGCAAGCGATTGACCCGACGATCGCGGCGGCGGTTCTGGCGCTGCGCGACGCACGCCCGACCTGGGGTCCGAGGAAGCTGCTGGCACGGTTGCGGATGGACCGTCCGGAGATGATCTGGCCGGCATCGAGCACGGTGGGCGATCTGCTGCGCCGGTCTGAGCGGTCGAAACCGCGGCCGCGGCGGCGGCTGGGCGATCCGCGGCGCACGCCGTTACCGAACGAGCCATTGGCGGCGAACGACATCTGGTCGGCCGACTTCAAGGGCTGGTTCCGCACTGGCGACGGGGTGCGGTGCGAACCGTTCACGGTGAGTGACGGCTACAGCCGCTATCTGTTGGCGTGCGAAGCGGTGCCGCAGGTGACGTGGGTGCAGGTGCAGCCGCGGCTGATCCGGCTGTTCGAGGCGAACGGGCTGCCGCGGGCGCTGCGCACCGACAACGGCAACCCGTTTGCGCGGCTCGACGGTCTGGGAGGGCTGTCGCGGATGTCGGTGTGGCTGCTGAAGCTGACCGTGTGGCCCGATCATATCCAGCCTGGCCGGCCGGACCAGAACGGGCGGCATGAGCGCATGCACCGCGTCTTGCAGGAGGATACGGCGACCCCGCCGGCGGTAACGGTGCCTGCGCAACAGGCGCGGATGGATAGCTGGCGGGCGGATTACAACAGCTATCGCCCGCACGAGGCGCTGGGCCAGCGCTGCCCTGCGACGCTCTACATGCCCTCGGTGCGGGCTTACCCGGGGACGATCGCCGAATGGGATTATCCTGCGGACCATCACACCCGGCGCGTGATCGGCGACGGCCACATCAGATGGCGCGATGGTACGGTGTATTTGTCGGGCGCCCTGCGCGGCGAGACGGTTGCCCTGGCGCGGCGCGACGATGGCGATTGGGCGGTGCGTTTCCGTGGTTTCGATCTGGCTGTCTTGCTCGATGAGAGCAATCGCCTGCGCTGCTGCGGACTGGACCGGACAGCGGTCCGGCGAGCTGCCTGACGAAGGCGGCCGGGTGGCCTCGCCAGGACAGCTCGCGCCATTGTCTCTCGCTGTCCCGCCGGTCTCAAGTCCGGCGCCTGCGGCGCCCCGCTGCGCGGCTGCGGGACTTGACCCCGGCGGGACAGCGAGAAGAGAGCCGCAAATGCCGTCTATGGATCGCTGTGTCTGGAGGGGCAAAGCATGTGAACAAACCGGGGAAACTGTTACCTACGTGCCCGGTCTAACGTGTTACCAATGATGCCGGTTGAACCCTGACCCGGCCATGACGGCTAGAGCGAATGCGTCATGGTCATTGAGTAGTGGTATAAGTGCGACGATCAGCTTTCTTGCTGCTCGGTCCAGAGGAACCACAGCGCAAGCAGCGGCTGTTCCAAGGAGCGCATTGCGTGCACGATATTCGGTGGATTGTAGACAAGGCTGCCGATGCCGGGCGCGTGCCAGGGATTGTCCGCTTGGCGCCATTCCCCGCCCGAAAGGACAATATAGATCTCCTCGGGCGGATGACGGTGGTCCGGGTACTGCGTGTGCGGCGCCATGAGACTGACACCGACCCAGACATCGCGGCGTGTCTCGATCCCTTCCGCGCCGATAATGTTCGCGTTGGCGTGGCCATTCGTGAACCGCTCGCCGTGCGTCTCGGCACCAGGCCGGACCTTCCAATCGAGCTTCGGCTCGATCAGAGCAAACGCATCGGCCAAGGCACTGACAGGTCCATCCTGCTGGCGGGCGTGTTCCAGTGCCACTTGCAGATGGCTGCAGACCGGCAACCGAGTGGCTCCCTGCCGCTCAGCTTGACTGGATGGCGTCTGTAGCGCCGTAAAGATTCGATCGGCAGCCAGGTGCGCCTGTGCATCGGAACAGGATCCCTGCCGGATCGCTGCTTCAGCCACAGCGAGAAATGACTGGAGATCGGCGGAACGAGGCGGCGTCATGATTGGGGTCCTCTCGCAACGAGTGGCATCTTGGCACAAAAATTCAGCCCCGCCGACGTAACCCATTTGCGATCACCAGCAACAGTATCGACAGTGACATCATCAGCGTTGCCGCCGCAGTGATGGTCGGATCGAGATGTTCGCGCAATCCCACGAACATCTGCATCGGCAGCGTGCGCTGCTGCGGTCCCGCGAGGAACAACGCGATTACCAGTTCATCGAACGAGGCGACAAACGCAAAAGCAGCGCCGGACAGGACGCCTGGCAAGATCAACGGCAGCATCACGCGATGAAACGCGACGAGCGGTCGTGCGCCGGAAATGGCCGCTGCCCGCATGAAAGTACGATCAAAATTCGCCAGGCTCGCGCCAACAGTGACAACGACAAAAGGCGAGGCAATCGTCGTTTGCGCTATGATGATGCCTATAAAGGAGTTCGCGAGGCCGATCGGAGCATAGAACATGTAAGCACCGACCGCGGTAATGATGACGGGGACAACGAGCGGCGAGATCAATACGGCCATGATGCTGCGCCGCGCAGGCATATGGGGGCTGGAAAGGCCAACCGCAGCAAGCGTTCCCAAGCTCGTCGCCAGCAGGGTTACGCCTGTGGCGATGACGATACTGTGCCAGATCGCGTCACGCCAATCGCCGCTGCCGAGGACGTCGCGATACCAGCGCCACGAGAAACCCTTGAGTGGGTACGTGAAGAACGAATTCTGAATTCACTGACAGCGGGACTGGAACGAAGATCGGCAAAACCAGGAATGCCAACACGAGTGCACACCATCCGAGCAGCACGGCAACGCGCAGCCGATCGGCCAGAGTTGCATAGGGAGATAGCAGCATGGTCAGACGAGCTTCATGCGGTCGATACCAAACATGCGGGCAAACACCGCGAACAATCCAAGGGTCAGCACTAGCAGGATGAAGCTCAGCGCCGCTGCCATCTGCCAGTTCAAATCGATATTGATGTAGTTGGAGATGAAGTTCGCGATCAGTTGGTCAGCCGGCCCACCGACCAGCGCCGGGGTGATGAAATAGCCAAGACAGAGAATGAAAGTCAGCAGGCAGCCAGCCATCACCCCTGGCATGACCTGAGGCAGATAGACGCGCCGAAAAGCGACATACGGGCGCGCGCCTAGTGAATATGCTGCCCGCATCTGTGACGACGAAATCGTCCGCATGATGCTGTATATCGGCAACAGCGTGAACGGAAGCTGGATATGCGTCATGGCGATGATCAGGCCAGTTCGCGTATACATCAGGTCCAGGCGGTGATCGGTAATGTGAAGAGCGAGCATCAGATCATTTAGAATGCCGAACCTCTGTAGCAGCACTGTCCAGGCCGCCGTGCGGACGAGAATGGAGGTCCAGAATGGTAGCAGCACCAGCAGGATCAGTCGTGCCGCCAGCGGTGCAGGCAGATTTGCCAGCAGCCAGGCGAGCGGAAAGCTGAGCATCAGGGTGATCAGTGTGACAGCACCGGCGATGGCGAAAGTACGAGCGAAAATCGTGCGATAGATTGCCTGGTCTGGTGGCACAGGTCCTATGCTTCCCGTCGGTGTCCAACGCAGGTCGACGGCAGCAAGCAGATAGCTTGTCGTGAAAGCATGCACACCGTTCCTGATGGCGAACCAGGTTCCGCTCTCGCCCCAGAACGGGTCGATTGCAACAAAATCGGCGCGCGTCAGCGGTTTGTCGGAAAGACCACGGGTAGTGCGCAGAACATGGCTGCGCGCAGCAGGCAACAGGTTGTTGAGATCCTTTGCCACGTTGTAGACCGAATCGCTTTGCTTTGCGGCCAGCAGATCCTCGCCGAGAGCAGCAAATACAGCATCATCTGGTACGCCTTCGCCCGGCGAGGTAGCAAGCGCCGCTGCGGTGTGTGGCAGCGCATCACGCATCGTTGGGTCAAACACCGCTTGCGACAGCAATACCCCGATCGGCAGGCAGAAGCTCAGCAGCAGCAAGACGAGAAGCGGTGCCACCAGCAGCACTGCACCAACGCGTTGGCCGCGCGTCGAGCGCCGAACCGCGGCGGCAAGCCCGGGATCCGCCGCGGACAGTGTGGCACTGGCGCGCAAGATGCTACTTCGCGAGCCAGTCGTTGAACCGCTTGTTCAGGTCCTGGCCGTAGTCGGCCCAGAATTCCATGTCGATCGGCAGCGCATTTGCCATGTGATCCGGTGCTGTCGGCAGCTTCGGAAGAATGTCCTGTGGGACGAACTTGACAGCGTCCTTCACCACCGGACCGTAGGGGATGAATTGCCCAAGCCGCGCGTTGTTCTCCGGCTCCGCTACGTAAGACGAGGTACTTGTAAGCCAGCTCGAGGTTTGGAGACCCCTTCGGAATAGAGATCATGTCGTATTCAATGATCTCGTTCCCCCAGACAATCCTGAAGGGTGCGTGCTCGTGATCGATCGGATTCTGGATGCGCCCGTTCCAGGCTGTTGTCATGACCACTTCATGCGACGCAAGCAACTGCGGTGGCTGCGCGCCTGCCTGCCACCAGACGATGTCCTGTTTGATGGTATCCAGTTTGGCAAAAGCGCGGTCTACGCCCTGCGGCGTTGCGAGCACTTTGTAGACCTGGTCGGGTGGTACGCCGTCTGCCTCCAGCGCCCATTCCAGATTGTTGGGCGCGATCTTCTGCATGCCGCGCTTGCCCGGCCAGCGCTTGGTATCAAAAAGCGCGAGCACCGACGTGGGCGGATCGCTTTTCACTACGTCGGTGTTGTAAGCGAGGATGTCGCCATAGACATCCAGCCCCATGCCGCAGTCGCGCGCGGCCCCGGGCAGGAAGCCAGCACGTGATGCAATCTTGCTCCAGTCGAGACGCAGCAGGACGCCGGAATCACAGGCTGCCAGAACCTGCGCGGTATCGACCGTGACGACGTCATCGGTGACGTTATGGGCCTGGACCATCGCCTGCACGCGGGCCATTCCGGCCGAGGTTTCTTCCTCGTTGAACTTAATGCCCATCTTCTGTGCGAAAGGCGCGTACCAGGCATTGTGCTGCGCCTGCTGCCAAGCCCCGCCGGCGGAAGCAATTGTCAGTTGCTGCTCCTGCGCGCGAGCAGGAGCGCCCGCGATGACCGCGGCGGCAAAAACGATTCCCAATGTTCCGATCGATTTCATGAGTTTCCACTCCCTGTTCAGGTTTCTTGCTCCAACGCGGCTTCGGTGGCGGAAGAGGCTGGAAAGGCACGACAATCCGATGCGTTCCAGCAGAGGAAGATCGATGCGCCCGCTGCGGCATCGACTCCGATTGGCACTTTCACCGTCACCATGTGCCCTTTGCCGATTTCCGTCAGCAGCCGCTGATGGTCGCCGAAATAGATGCGGCTCGTCACAAGCGCGCGGCATGTGTTGTCTCCGCCCTCCGGACTGGCTGACACGCGGACTACTTCCGGACGGACGGCGACGACGACGTGCGCGCCTCGATCCAATTCTACAACGGCCGTTGCTGTAACTTCAGGGCCACCGTCGAGTGCGATACGAACATGGCCGTTTGCGCATGCCTGCACCGTGCCTGACAGCATGTTGTTCTCACCGATAAATCCAGCAACGAAGGCATCGCGCGGCTGAGTGTAAAGCTCGTCCGGAACTCCCTGCTGCACGATCTGGCCATCGTGGAACACGGCGATGCGGTCGGACATAGTCAATGCCTCGCTCTGATCGTGCGTGACATAGACCACGGTCAGCCCGAGCCGTTCGTGCAGAAGCTTGATCTCGATCTGCATATGCTCGCGCAGCTTCTTGTCGAGCGCACCAAGCGGTTCGTCCATCAGCACAAGACTTGGTTCGAACACCAGCGCGCGCGCCAACGCGATCCGTTGTTGTTGGCCACCGGAGAGTTGTGCAGGGCGCCGATCAGCGAATGCTTCGAGCCGCACCATCGCCAATGCTCGCTTCACGCGGCTCGCGATTTCGGCGCGTGGCATGCGGCGCACGCTGAGCGGAAAGGCGACGTTTTCGCCAACCGTCATGTGGGGGAACAATGCGTAATTCTGGAACACCATGCCGATGTTGCGCTCGTAGGGCGGCAACCGATCGACCGGACGACCCGCAAGCAGGATTTCGCCGCTGGTGGGGCGTTCGAAGCCGGCAAGCATGTTGAGAGTGGTTGTCTTGCCGGAGCCTGACGGTCCGAGCAGCGTCAGGAATTCACCCTGTCCGACATCGAGGGTGAGGCCACGCACAGCGAGCGTGCGGCCATCATAGCTCTTCTCCACGCCAATGAACTTCACGAGCGGCTCGCTATTCCTGATCTGCGCCGGCGTGCCGTCCAACTGGGCGTGCTCCCCTATGTCGATACAATCTTGCCAAGCTGCGTGCAGGGCCGCAACCTCGCGGCATGAAAGAAGAACCATATTGGTGGGAGCA